>NZ_JADWYU010000372.1 GCF_016786325.1 Frankia nepalensis
GCAGGCGCGGGCGGTGGTCGACGAGGCGGTCGGCCGGCACGGGCGCCTCGACGTGCTCGTCAACAACGCCGGCGGCGGGGGGGGGGGGGGGGGGGGGGGCCGGGCCCCCCCCCCCCCCCCGCCGCGCGTTCGCTCGGAACGCCCGGTCCCGCTCTCTTTGGAGCACCACCTCGCGGAGACCTGCACGTCTGTCGTCCACCGCCGCGGCCCGGCCTCAGCGTGTGACCCCAGCCGGCCGGACGTCGGCGACGCCGAGAATGTCGGAGATCCGGCCTACTGTGCGGACATCGGAGACTCGGCGAAGGACGGGACGATGACCACACTTCTGGACAGGCCGAACACCGCGTTGCTCATCGTGGACGTGCAGAACGCCGTCGTCGAGAGAGCGCATGAGCGGGACGCGGTCGTCGCGAACATCGGCGGCCTGGTGGCGAAGGCGCGCCGCGAGCGGATTCCGGTCATCTGGATCCAGCAGTCCGACGAGGAGCTCGTGAAGGGGAGCGAGGGCTGGCGGATCGTCCCCGAGCTGGAACCAGACGACACCGAGCCGCTCGTCGCGAAGGCCTACGGCGACTCCTTCGAGGACACCGAGCTCGAAGGCGTGCTGTCGGACCGCGGAGTCGGGCGGCTGCTCGTCGTCGGCGCGCAGACCGACGCCTGCATCCGCTCGACGCTGCATGGCGCGCTCGTACGCGGATATGACGCGATCCTGGTCAGCGACGCCCACACGACCGAGGACCTCACAAAGTGGGGAGCGCCGCCGCCGGAGCTGGTCATCGCGCACACGAATCTGTACTGGAAATACCAGACGGCCCCCGGCCGAACGGCGGGCACGGTCGAAACCAAGAACGTCGACTTCGCCGGCGAGGCTTGAGCGCCACCGGTTCCGCCGTCCGAGGACCTCGAATCTCCGGGTGACTCGAACCGGCATCCGCGCGCCGTCGAGGGCGGCCGGCCGGACGAGCCAGCCAGCCGCCCTCGACGATCACGGATGAATGTCCCGCGGATCGGGCCGTGGGCGGCGTGGCCGTTCGGGTCCTCGACGGCGGGGCGGACCTCGGCCGGTCAGCGGGCGAAGGGCGCCGCGGGGTGTCCCGGGAGGACGGTCAGGGCTTCCGTCCCACGCCGCAGTGAGACGGCAGCAGCTCTCCGTCCGGGCCGTCCGGCCGCCACAGGGCGTTCGGGACGAGGCCCGGCTCGATGAGTTCGGTGCCGTCGAAGAACCCGGCTATCTCCTCGTAGTAGCGGACCGTGTACTCGTATCCGCCCTCGGCGACGGCGTCCGCCGCCTTGTCCGCTTCCCCGTGCACGCTGTCGTTGATGGCGATGTAGCTCCCCGGGGCCATCCTCGCGAGGAGCGCCTGAACGATGCCGCGGGCCTCGTCGGTCTCCTTGACGGCCGCTCCGAGGACTCCGAACAGGATCAGGCCGATCGGCTTGTCGAAGTCAAGGGTGGCGGCGGCCTGCTCGAGGATCTCCTCCGGTTCCCGGACGTCGGCCTCGAGGTAGGCGGTGGCGCCCCGCGGCGTGCTGGTCAACAGCGCGCGGGCGTGCAGCAGGACCAGGGGGTCGTTGTCGACGTAGACGATCCGGCTCTCCGGAGCGATTCCCTGGGCGACCTCGTGGGTGTTGTTCTCCGTCGGCAGCCCGGTGCCGATGTCGAGGAACTGGCGAATGCCCGCCTCCTCGGTGAGAAAACGCACGACCCGGACCAGCGCCTTCCGGGACTCCCGGGCGATCGCCACGATTCCCGGATACGCGCGGATGGCGGCCTCGGCGACCTCGCGGTCCGCCGGGAAGTTGTCCTTTCCGCCCACCCAGTAGTTCCAGATCCTGGCACCATGCGGAATATCCGGGTTGTAGCGAAGCTCGGCCTCGGCCGTCTGGTCCTCACTGCTCATGGATGACTCCTGGTGGTCGGGGGCGAACCGGTCGGTCGGATACGTCCGTGTGACCCATGCGTGCCCGGATGGCGACTGTACCTACGCGGAGAGCACCTGGTCCATGCCCGACGGCATCCGTCCGGCCGACCCCGCGTGCTCGGCACGGCCTCGGGGCGGCCTCTCTGGCGCCGGCCCGGCGCACCCGTTGTCGCACTGACGTTCCGCCGATCGTCGCAGTACGGACTGTAGTCGGGATGTCGGTGTCGTCACGCCGATCTCCCTTCAGTTCTTACGCCCCGCGGTGACAAGCCGGATGTAACTCTTGATGGCCCCGGCCGAGGTGTGCTCTGATCTTTAGGCCGTCTTTGGTGCCTCCCTTGATGCCCGTGGCGGTCAGGGGAGGGCCGTGGCCCCGATAAACTTGACCCGTCCATGGGGGAGCGGAATCGAGGAGGCGGGCTTGACTGCTGCGGCGGGTGGCGGCCCGACCGTGCGTCGTATCCTCCTCGGCTCCCAGTTGCGGCGGCTCCGGGAGGAGAAGCACATCAGCCGCGAGGAGGCCGGTTATCACATCCGGGCCTCCGAGTCGAAGATCAGCCGGCTGGAGCTGGGCCGGGTCAGTTTCAAGGAACGCGATGTCGCGGACCTGCTCACCCTGTATGGCGTGACCGACGAGGCCGAGCGGGCGCCGGTGCTCGCGCTGGTCCGCGAGGCCAACCAGCAGGGCTGGTGGCAGTCCTATTCCGACGCCCTGCCCAACTGGTTCCAGCCGTACCTCGGCCTGGAGGAGTCGGCCTCGCTGATCCGTACCTACGAGCTGCAGTTCGTCCCCGGGCTGCTACAGACCGAGGACTACGCCCGCGCGGTCATCTCCCAGGGCAGGCGAAGGCTGCCACGGGAGGTCGTCGACGCGCGGGTCGACGTCCGGATGAACCGGCAGAAGGTGCTGACCGAGGGCAGTGGGCCTCGCCTCTGGGTGGTGATCGACGAGGGAGCGCTGCGGCGGCCGATCGGCGGGCTGAAGATCATGCGGGCGCAGATCGAGCATCTTCTCGACCTGACGGACCAGCCGCGGCTGACCCTGCAAGTCATGCCGTTCGCCTTCGGCGGCCACGCGGCCGAGGGCGGCGCGTTCAGCATCCTGCGCTTCCCGGACGCCGACATGACCGACGTGGTCTATCTGGAGCAGTTGGGCGGCGCCGTCTACCTGGACAAGCGCGAGTACGTCGACCGGTACACGATCGCCATGAACCGGCTGGGCCTCGACAGCTGCAGCCCGGACGAGACAATCGGCGTGCTCCGCAAGATGGCCAACGGTCTGTAGTTCCCCCCGGCCGTCAGGCGGACGGGGGTGGAGTGTTGTTCAGGACGAGGGCCGCGCGGCGGCGGTGGACGGTGAGGTAGCGCACACCTTCCGGACCCGCGGTGAACTGGCGACTGGAACGGCGGGGGAGCCAGACCACGGCGCCGGGTTCGAGGCGCAGGGCGCCGCTGGTGGTGGTCAGGGTGCCCGAGCCGGCCAGGACGTGGACGAGGACGTCGAGGTCGGGACCGGCGTGGGCGTCGATCGCGCCGCCTGGAGGCAGCGCGATGATGTTGGAGTCCAGGTCGCGCTCGGGCATCGTCAGCTTCCAGACCGCCCCGGCGACACCCGGCTCGCCGACCTTGGCGGCCAGATCACTGGTGTTGACCAGGATCTCCGGGTCCCTGCTCGCCCCATGCTGAGCCATCTGTTCTCCGAGCCGTCGCGGGAAGATCCAGCAAGCCGACCGTGCCCGGTCAAGATAACCGCCGCGACGCTCCAGCGCTTCTTGTGGATCTTGTGTGCGCGGATCTCGGAGCGCCGACCCGCGCACACCGTCGGCGTCCTAAAGGCTGAGCGGCACGCCTGAGCCGACGGGTGCCTTCGGTGACGGCGAGAGCCGTCAGCGACGCGGTGTGGAGACCGCCGCCATTTGGACGGCGCGGAGATACCGGGTCGTGATCAGGTGCTGCACCCTCCAGATGAGGGAGCCGGCCAGGGTGGGCCACAGGCCGCCCGGACGGCTGAAGGCGGTGACGGTGAAGCGAACCGCGTCGTCGGCGGCGCGCTCGACGACGAACGCCTCCTCACCGCGTTCGGGGTGGCCTGGCAGGGTGCCGTAGGCGAAGCCGCTTCGGTCGGTCTCGTCGAGTACCCACACGACCCGGCAGGCGGCCAGCAGGCCGAGCGGTCCCCGGCCGAGCCACAGCACCACCGTGCCGCCAACCTCCGCGCGCGTGGAGGTCGCCGCCACTTCGAGGCCCGCGTCGCGGTGCATCCGCCATTCGAGAACCGCCGCCGCGGCTGCCTCGAAGACAGCCCGACCGTGCCCCAACGGCGCGGCCCACCGCAGGTGCCGGTAGCCCGCGGGCAGTTCCGCGCGCGTCGCGCCGAGATCCGGGTAGGTCGGCTCGGTGCTCTGGTATCGACCGAGCTCGCGTTCGAGCCGGCCGCGGCCGGCCAGCCGCGTCAACGTGGGTCGTCGGCCGGCGTCGGCCGAGGCCGGTCACGGGTGGGCGAGGTGGGGTCGGTGAGGACCTTCTTCGTGACGGCGTCGGAGGACAGGACGGCGCCGAGGAGGCCAAGGTCGGCGCCGGCGCCCGCGGCCACCTCGCGGACGACGGCGACGTCCTTGCTCATGAGGGCGGCGAGGCGCGGCGCGACCGCGTCGACGGAGCCGGCGTGGGCGACGACACCGAGGGCGCGGCTCGCCCCGCTGCCGTGCGGCAGGGCGGCCAGGATCGCGCTCTCGTCGATGCCGATCGAGCCGGCGAGCCGGACGGCGTCGATCGCGAGGCCCACCTGGGCGACGAACAGCGCGTTGTTCACGAGCTTGACGCGCTGGCCGTTGCCGGCGGGGCCGACGAACAGGATCGGCGACGCGTAGCTTTCCAGCAGCGGGCGCGCCTCGTTGAGGAGCATCTCGGCACCGCCCACCCAGAGCGTGAGCCTTCCCGCGGCGATGTCGTGCGGACCGCCGGACAGCGCGGCGTCGAGGACTCCGATGCCGCGCACGGCGCCTGCCTCCACAAGGAGCTGTGCGGTGGTCGGATCGGAGGTCGTGTGCTGGATGAGGACCGCGCCAGGCTTCATCGCGGTGAGGGCGCCTTCCGGGCCGAGGCACACCGAGCGCACCTGCTCGTCGGTGAGGACGACGACGAACACCGCGTCCGCGTCCCGCACCGCCGCGGGAACCGTGTCGACGCAGGTCAGCCCATCGGCCTCGGCGGCGGCGCGGGCCTCTGGACGGCGTACCAGCACGGTGACTTCGTGCCCGGCGGCGATCAGCCGGTCGACCATCGGCCGGCCCATCCGCCCCGGCCCGATGAAACCGATCTTCAATGTCCCTCCCGGCGGTCCGGTCTGGGCATAGCCCAGCCACAGCTCACTCTGCCGCCTTCGCTGGCCAGACGCGCGGGTCGTGGGTACCCGGCGATGGTCGTCGGGTGGCGGGGAAAGGTCGTCTCATCCGCGAGGTCGTCATGATTGATGTTGGCTCGGCAGCCACTCGGGGAACTGGAGATATGTGCCGACATGCTCGGATAGCGCGCGTCAGCAGGCCGAGCAACCGAGGTTGAGAGGGTGGGACCGATGGGTGACCCAGAAGCCGATGTCACCGGGCGTGCCGGTGGCGCGGCGGGTGATGCCGGTGGCAGGGTGCCCGCGTGCTGTGTCGACCCGAATGCCGACCCCACGAACCGAATAGGCCGGGCGCTGCCCCGTACCCGGGTCTATCGGGCCGGCAAGCTGGAGGCCGAGGGCTTCCCGGTCGCCCAGGTCAGCGAGTACCTGGAGGAACCCGACACGGTCGTGTGGCTCGACCTGTGCGCCCCGCGGCCCGACGAGTTGTCTGTCATCAGCGAGGAACTAGGTCTTTCCTCGTTGGCCGTCGAGGACGCGGTGAGCCCTCGTGAACGCCCGAAACTGGATCGCTATCCGAGCCATCTGTTCCTGAACGCGTATGCCGTCGTCTTCGACACGGAGACCGGCCAACTGACCACCCACGAGGTCGGAGCGTTCATCACCGACCGTGCGCTGGTCACCGTCCGTGGAGACGAGGGGTTCGACGTCGACGGCCTGATCGCGCACTGGGGCGAGATCGACGAGGATCTCGCCCAGTTCGGCGTCAGCTACCTCGTGCACGGTCTGCTCGACTTCGTCGTCGACCAGCACTTCGCCGCCGTGCAGGCACTCGACGGCGAGATCGAGCAGCTCGAGGACATGCTGTTCGACGAGGAGGACGCGCAGGACGTGCAGGTGCAGCGCCGCAGCTACGAGCTGCGCAAGAGCCTGGTGCTGCTGCGCCGGATCGTGCTGCCGATGCGGGAGGTCGTAAACTCGATCATGCGGCGCGACGTCCACCTGGTCGACGCCGAGATGATGCCCTATTACCAGGACGTCTACGACCATGTCCTGCGGGCGATGGAGTGGACCGAGAGCCTGCGGGATCTCGTCACCACGATCCTGGAGACGAACCTGACGATCCAGGGCAACCATCTGAATCTGATCATGCGAAGGCTCACGGCATGGGCAGCGATCATTGCTGTGCCTACGGCGATCACCGGCTTCTACGGCCAGAATGTTCCCTATCCCGGCTTCGGGCAGGAGTGGGGCTTTCTCGTGAGCCTGGCGGTCCTCGCCGGCTGCGCCGGCTTCCTCTATGTCGCCTTCAAACGTCGCGGGTGGCTGTAACGACCGCGCGGTGACACGGTGACGCGGTGGCGGCCCCGAAGTGTCCGCCAGAACGCGAGCCAGGGACCGCGTTCTGACGGACAGGTCCGGGCACGCGACACAAACGACCAAAGCAACCGGCCCCCCGCCCCCAGCAAACCGGGCTCCGGACCTGTCCGCCAGAACGCGAGCCAGGGACCGCGCTACCGCGGACACTTCACCGGCACCGGCTACCGGCACCGGCACCGGCTACCGGCACCGGCCCACGGCGCGGGCAAACCTTCGCTGATGCGGCACTAGTCGACGGGGATCTCGTGGTTGGCGCGGAGGATGCCGCGCGGGTCGACGCTGGCCCGGACGGCTCGCAGCCGCGCGTAGGCGTCGGCCGGGAACATCTCCGCCGGGTCGGTCCGCTTCTCGGTGAAGTTCAGGTAGTGCCCGCTGGCCAGCGCTCGCATCGGCCGCTTCATGGTCTCCAGCCAGCCCCGGGTCAACTCGATGCTCGCGGGGTCCGGGGTCATGCCGATGCCGAACATGATGTAGGAGCCGGGCATCCGCGCCAGGGCGCCGTTGCCCCGCCGAACCCGGTCAAGCTCGCCGCCGAGGTGCCGGATCGTGACGCTGACCAGCGGCGAGCCCGACCCGGGGCCGACGGCGGCGACGAGGTCGTCGATCGCCTCGCCCGTCAGATCCGCCAGCACCATGCCGTCGCCCTGGTAGGGCATCGGCAGCGGCGAGTCCATGTGCAGCTCGGCGATCCCGACCGGCGGCACCATCGCGAACGTGTCGGCCACCGGGCCGAGCGCGCGTAGCGGTTCCATCAGCCGGGCGCCGGCCTCCTCGGTGCCGAGGAAGATGCCCTCGACGAGCACGAAGGCCTTCCCGCGCAGCGGCTCGGGCACCGCCGGGATGGGCTGGAACTGCCTGATCCGGCCGACGGAGGTCATCTCGTCGGGAACGGTTCTGGTCCAGTCCTCCCAGGCGTGCAGGACCTCGGCCGACCGCTCCCACGGGAAGAACAGGATGCCGGCGTAGACCTCGGAGATCGGGAAGAGCCTGAACTCGAGCGCGGTGACGACGCCGAAGTTGCCGCCGCCCCCGCGCAGCGCCCAGAACAGCTCCGGCTCGACGTCGGCGTCGACCCAGCGCGGCTCGGCTCCCGGGGTGACGACCTGGATCCCGGTGACGCTGTTGCAGGCCAGGCCCAACGCGCGGCCGTACCAGCCGAGGCCGCCGCCGAGCGTGTAGCCGGCGATGCTGACGTCCGGCGTGGAACCGTGCAGCGCGGCCAGGCCGAGCGCGGAGGCCGCCGGAACGACGTCCTCCCACTTGGCGCCCGCGCCGACCAGCGCGCGGCGGCGCTCGGCGTCGATCTGGACGTGGCGCAGCGCGTCGGTGCGCAGCAGGACCGTGCCCGCCAGCGACCCGAGCGGCTCGGCGTTGTGGCCGGTGCGCTGCGGGGCGACCCGCATCCCGTGCCGGCCGGCGAACCGCAGGACGGCCGCGACCTCGGCGGCGTCGGCCGGGACCACGATGAGCGCTGGCTGCTGGTCGACCACCAGGTTGTAGGTGCCGCGCGCCTCGTCCCAGCCCGGGTCACCGGGCTCGAGCAGGGCGCCGCGGATGGCCGCGCGCGGCGCCGCCACGTCGGGCCCGGTGCCCAGGACGAGATCGGACAACAGCTCGACGTCGGAGATGGAAACGCTGCTGGACATTCCACTTCCTCTGGTGTTCGGCTCGTCTTTGAACCCTCGCCGTCATTGGTACGCGGGCCTCGCGCGCCATTTCATGGAATGACGCCGAGGAGACATCCTGGAATGCTGTTTTGTCGGGCGGCGACGCCGCTGACCTGCCGGACTGGCGCGAGGTCGACTATTTGTTCCGGCCGGTCGGCGGCCCGCCCGGCGCGCGCGGCTGGGATTCGGACGGCACCCGGCGGCCGGCTTCACTATTTCTTCGGGTTTTCCCGAAGCCGTTGGTGAAGGCAGCGCCGACGTCTTTCGTGACGGAGGGTGAACCAGCTGGCCGGTGACCCGCCAGGGCCGGGACGAGCCTTGCGTGACCGGCGGGCCGTCGCGGCGACGGGCTGGGTGCCCGCTCCAGGCGGCCCAGCCGTCCAACCAGCACCAGAAGCCCCCCGAGGGCACGCTACCCGGAGAAGGCCGCGCTACCCGGAGAAGGCCGCGCTACCCGGAGGCCGAGCCGCCAGGCGGCGCGTGGCCGGCGGGCCCGGGGCGCTGCCCGCGGATCATGTTCCGTGGTCCCGACCGCCGATCCCCGCACGCAACCAGCGATCATCGCCCCGCCCCGGCCCGGTCTGCTCGGTAGATCGCCGGATCCGCGCGAAGTTCGGGGACGAAACGGACGGGAATCGCCGGACGCCGCGCACATCCGACGATCAAGGAAGTCGCCGGGCTTCCGGCGGGCTGGTGATCATCGGATGTGTGCGCGGATCGGCGGTCGAGCGGCCCCAGCGTGATCCACGGGGAGGGCCTCAGAGCCGGGGGTCCACCGGTTCGGACTCGAGGGCGAGCACGGCGAAGACACATTCGTGGACGCGCCAGCCGGGTTCGCCGGCGACGGCGCGCTCGAGGGCCTCCAGGCCCAGGGCGTACTCGCGGAAGGCCAGCGAGCGCTTGCGGCCGAGGGCGCGGGAACGCAGCCGGTCCAGGTGCTCCGGGCGCAGGTAGTCCGGGCCGTAGATGATCCGCAGGTACTCCCGGCCGCGGACCTTGATGCCCGGCTGGGCGAGACCGCGCCGGCCGCGCGCGAGCCCCGCCGCCGGCTTCACGACCATGCCCTCGCCGCCGGCCCCCTCGGCCGTGAGCTCCTCCCACCAGGAGACCGCTTCGGCGACCGACGCCGGGTCGCCCGCCCGCGCGGGGATCCGGCGGGTGGTCACGACGAGGCCGCGGTCGTCGGCCGCCGCCAGACGGTCGGCGACGGCCAGGTGCCAGGCGTGCGGCCGGTCGGCATAGGTCGTCCCGGCCATCGACCGGGCGGCCGGACCACCGCCGAGCACCATGAACGGCGCGATCCGCACGCCTTCGAGGCCGTCGACCGGCCAGCAGTAGCGCCGGTAGGCGCGCGTGTACGCCAGCGCGTTGTCGAACCGGTCCTGGGTCTTGGCCAGCAGGTCGGACACGTCGATCCCGCGCCCGGCGGCCGCCGTGAGAGCCGAGACGGCGGCCGGCAGGGCGCCTCGGGCGGCCGCGCCGGCCGCCGCGTACTGCCGGGAAAGCAGTTCGGTGGCCTTGGCGCTCCACGGCATGATCTCCGCGTCGAGCACCAGCCAGTCGGCGCCCAGCTCCGCCCACAGCCCGGCGGCCTCGATCGTGGCCCTCAGCCGGGAGAGCAGTTCCTCGGTCAGCTCGGGGGAGAAGAACGGCCGGCCGGTACGCGTGACGACCGCGCCGGTGGCCGGGTACCCGGCTGAGTGCCTGCCGCCGGCTTCGGCGGCGGATGTGTACCCACCGCCGGTCGCGCCGCCGGCGCCGAACCGGGCCGCGGCGACGCCGGCGTCCCGGCAGACGACCGCCACCGCCCGCGACCCCATGTGCTTCTCCTCGCACAGCAGGTCCTCGACGCCGTCGGCCAGGTAGGTCTCGAACGCCTCGACGGGGTGCTCCAGGTAGCCGGGCAGCGTCGACGTGGGCGGTGGGCTCATCGTCGGCGGCAGGTAGACCAGCCAGCGCGGGTCGACCGCGAACCGGCTCATCACCTCCAGCGCGGCCAGCGCGTTCTCGGCCTGGATCTGCACCCGCCCGCCGTGCCGGGTCTCGACGACCCGGCGGCCGAGCACGTCGGTGATGTCGAGCAGCTCGCCGTCCCGGTAGCCGGGCCGCGCCGCGGCCGGCCCGTCGTCCGTGGGTGGGAGCACGGCGACGGGAGCCAGGGAGGCCAGCAGCGCCTCGGCGGAGGCGACGTCCTCGACGGCCGGGCGCGCGGCGTCCGGCCCGGCCGCGCCGGGCGTGCCCGTCCGGGCCGGCGGCGTGCCCGCCCCGGACGGGCGGGGCACCCGGGCCGGCTGGCCGGTCACCGGGTCCGGCGTCGGCTCGGCGAGCGGGCGGGCCGGCTCGAAGTAGACGCGGCCGGCCGGGACCGAGACCAGCTCGCGCTCCGGGTAGCGCAGCGCGGTCAGACGGCCGCCGAAGACGCAGCCGGTGTCCAGACAGAGCGTGTTGTTCACCCATTCCGGCTCGGGCACGGGCGTGTGGCCATAGAGGACGGTTGCCGCGCCGCGATACTCATTCGCCCACGGATAGCGCACCGGCAGGCCGTACACGTCGGTCTCGCCGGTGGTGTCGCCGTAGAGCGCGAATGACCGCACCCGGGCCGAGGCGCGCCCGTGGTAGGCCTCCTTCAGCCCGGCGTGCGCGACGACCAGCCGTCCGCCGTCCAGGACGTAGTGCGCGACGAGCCCGTCGCAGAACCGGGCGGCCTGGGCGCGGAACTCGGCGCCCTCGCCCTCGAGCTGCGCGAGCGACTCGGCGAGCCCGTGCGAGATCGTCACCTTCTTCCCGTGCAGCGCGCGGGCCAGCTTGTTCTCGTGGTTGCCGCGCACCACGAAGGCGGTGCCCTCGGCGACCATGCCCATCGCGAGGCGCAGCACGCCGGGCGTGTCCGGCCCGCGGTCGACCAGGTCGCCGACGAACACCGCGCGCCGCCCGGCCGGATGGCGGGCCCCGACCAGGCGGCCCTCCTGGTCGCGGCGCGGCTCGTACCCGAGCTCGGCGAGCAGCGCCTCGAGCTCGGCCAGGCAGCCGTGGACGTCGCCGATCACGTCGAACGGGCCGGTCTCGTGCCGCAGGTCGCTGAACAGCTTCGTATGGGTGATCGTCGCCGCCGCGACCTCCGCCTCGGAGCGCAGCACATGGACGTACCGGAAGCCCTCACGGGCGAGACCGCGGATCGACCGGCGCAGGTCGGCGCGCTGGCGGCGGATCACCGCGGGGCCGAAGTCACGGTCGGGGCGAACCGCGTTGCGCTCCAGGCAGACCCGTTCGGGCAGGTCGAGCACGATCGCCACCGGCAGCACGTTGTGCTCGCGCGCCAGCTCCACCAGGGGCTGGCGCGCGCGCTGCTGGACGTTCGTCGCGTCGACGACGGTGAGCCGCCCCGCGGCGAGCCGCTTCCCGGCGACGTAGTGCAGCACGTCGAAGGCGTCGCCGGAGGCCGACTGGTCGTTCTCGTCGTCCGCGACGAGCCCGCGGCAGAAGTCCGACGAGAGCACCTGGGTCGCGCGGAAACGAGCGCGGGCGAACGTCGACTTGCCGGAGCCGGACACGCCGACGAGGACGACGAGACAGACCTCGGGAATCGTGATCACGTTCGACCCGTCAGCCTCGGTCCCGGTCCCGGCCCTGGTCTTCGCCTCGGTCTCGGTCTTCGCTTCGGTGTTCGTTTCGGTGTTCGTTTCGGTGTTCGTCTCGTTCTTCGTCTCGTTCTTCGTCTCGGTCGCCGCGCCGGCGCCGGCGCTCCGCGCCGTCGGGTCGCCGCCGGCTCCGGCGGCGCTCGCCGGGGTGCCAGTCGGGGTGGGCTCGCTGAAAGGACTGGTCATGGGCTCGGCCTCGTCGTGTGAGTGGGTCATCGCGGGTCAGCCGATGCGTTCGAGGACGGCCAGCTGGGTGGGGGCGCCGAGCTCGGGGTCGGCGGCGCCGACGCCGCCGAGACGGGCGGTGTAGGGGTAGCGGGCGACGAGGTCCTCGACCCAGCCGGCGAACTCGTCCCTCGTCCACTCGAAGCGGTGGTCCCGGTGACGGAGCGCTCCCGGCGCGAGCCCCTCGTAGCGGACGTTGTACTCGACGTTCGGGGTCGTGATCACGACGAGGCGGGGGCGGGCCTCGCCGAGCAGCGCGGCGGCGAGCGCTCCAAGCCGCGGCGGGTCGACGTGCTCGACGACCTCGCTGAGCACGGCCGCGTCGAGACCGGCGATCCGGGCATCCCGGTAGGTCAGTGACGACGCGACGAGCCGCAGCCGGGCGCGCACCCGGTCGGGCAGTCGGTCGACCCGTAGCCGGCGGGCGGCCAGCTCGAGCGCGCGGTGCGAGACGTCGACCGCCACGATCTCGGTGAAACGCGGGTCGGCGAGCAGGTCCCCCACCAGCCTGCCGTCGCCGCAGCCGAGATCCGCGACGCGACGCGCGCCGGCCGACCGCAGCACGTCGAGGACCGCGCGCCGCCGCAGCACGGCCAGCGACGGCTGGCGGGCCGCGGGTGCCTCCTGGTCGGTGCCGCCGGGTGGCTCCTCCTCGCCCGCCCCGGCGTCCTCGGCTCCGGCGGTCTGGGCCCCGGCGGTCTGGGCTCCGGCGGTCTGGGCTCCGGCGGTCTGGGCCCCGGCGGCCTGGGCGTCGCCGGTCTGGGTGTCACCGGCCCGGCCACCGCCGGGCGGAGCACCGCCGCCGGCCTCCGGCCGTTCGGTCTCGCCGCCGGCCTCCGGCCGTTCGGCCTCGAGTCCGGAGCCGCCCTCGAGTTCAAAGCCAGTCTCGAGGTCGGAGCCGGCCTCCCCCTCGGTGGCGAGCAGGCCGGGTTCGAAGCCGGTGGAGACGCCCTCGTCGGGGATGTCCTCGACGCCGCCGAGGCGGGACAGCGCGGCGGAGGCGAGGCCGGTCCGGTGAGCGAGGTAGCGGCGGGCGATGAGGCCGCGTTCGGGATGGCCCGGCAGCCAGTTCGCGCCCTCGCGCACCAGCTTGTCGATCTCGTCGCGGCCGACGTAGTAGTGCTTCGTGTCGTCGAGGACCGGCAGCAGGACGTAGAGCTGGGTGAGCGCGTCGGCGAGCCGGGCCGTCCCACGGAGCGTCACGTCGTGGTGCGCGGCGGGGCCCCATTCCGGGAACAGGGGGTCGAGCGGGGCGGGGAGGGCGGCGACCCGCCAGCCGAGCGGCGCGAACAGGCGCTCGACGAGGGCCGCTCCGCCGCGCCGGCAGGGCAGCGCCGGGACGCGGATCTCCAGCGGGATCGGCGTGGTCGCCAGCTCCGGGCGGGCCTTGCAGGTCCCGGTCATCGCCGTCGCGAAGACGGCCGCCATCGCGACCGCGAGCAGGCTGGACGCCGCGTACGGCCGGTCGTCGACATAGTGGGCCTCGCCGCCGCGCGCCCTTGGGCCCTTGCCGCGGACCAGGCCGACGGGGTCGATGTCGAGCAGCAGCGCCGCCGTGCAGCGCTCCTCGGTCGCCTCCGGGTAGAAGACGTGCGCGCCGCCCGCGGCCGTGTCGAACCGCTGCGCCCGGTCGGGATGCTTGTGCAGCAGGAACCCGAGGTCGGTCGCGGGGCGCGCGGTCGTGGTGAGGGTCAGCAGCATGCGGGGCATTCTGCCCGACCCGGATAACCCTGTCATATGTTTTTCGGTTATCCAGAAATCGTTCGTCCCGGTGCGCACGAATTGCTTTCCGGGTCGGTAACCGTCGTCCGTTTTCCCTGGACCTTAGTATTCTCCGTGTCCGTCGTATCCGCTGTATCCGCGGCCGGGTCGAGGCTCGCCCTTCCCCAGGATCGACCTCATGGCGCCCTGACTCGTCCTGGGCGGTGCCCGTGGCACGGCGCGCGGCGGCGGCTGGGCTCCCGGCGGGTAGCTGTTTGGCGGCGGTTCAGATTCACGTCATGGGCTCGCCGTGGCGCGGGCGGATGCTGAGCGGGTGAACTCCGCCGGGTCGGTGACCGTTCTCGAGCTTGGTGATCTCACCCTGCCCGCGCTGTGGCTGCGGGACGCCTGCGGCTGTGACCAGTGCCGGCATCCGGGGACCGGGCAGCGGCTGGTCGGGTCGGCGCGGGTGGCGCGGCTGTTCCCGGACACCGCCGTCACCCGCCACGAGGTCGCGGACGGCCGGCTCACGGTCGTGTTCGCGCCCGACGGCCACCGGTCGACGTTCGACCTGGACTGGCTGGCCCGCAACGCGCCGGGCCGGGCGGCGCGGACCGCGGACCAGTCCGAGCGCGGCCGCGTGCTGTGGACGTCCACCGACCTGCCGGCCGGTCCGCCGCGGGTGGCCTGGGACGCCTACCTGCGTTCGCCGGTCGCCATGGCGACCGCGCTCGGCGCGGTCTCGGCGCTGGGCGTCGCGATCCTCACCGAGGTGCCCGCGCGGCCCGGCATGGTGCTGACCGTCGCCCGTACCTTCGGGTTCGTCCGGGAGACGAACTACGGCGCCCTCTTCGACGTCCGGATCGAGCCGAACCCGACGCACCTCGCCTACACGGGTGCCGAGCTCGCGCCGCACACCGACAATCCCTACCGCGACCCGGTGCCGACCGTGCAACTGCTGCACTGCCTGCGGACCGCCGGCGAGGGCGGGGACAGCGTGCTCGTCGACGGCTTCGCCGCCGCGAGCCGGCTGCGCGACGTCGACCCGGCCGCGTTCGAGACGCTCACCCGGGTCTGGCTGCCGTTCCGCTACGACGGGCCGATGACCATCCTCACCGCCCGCGCGCCGCTCATCACCCTCGACGACGAGGGCGCCGTGACGCAGGTGCGCTGGAACGACCGGGCCCTCCAGCCGCCCGACGTCGGGCCCGACCGGATGGCCGAGGTCTACCGGGCGCTCGCGGCGTTCGCCGCCGTGCTCGAGGCGCCCGACCTGGCGGTCTCGCCCCGGCTGGCGCCGGGCGACTGCCTGATCTTCGACAACACCCGGGTGCTGCACGGCCGGACCGCCTTCCAGCCGGACCCGGCGGGCGGCGGCCGTCACCTGCAGGGCGGCTACGTGGACATGGACGGCCTGCGCGGCACGCTCGACCTGCTGCGCCGCGACGGCGGCGGCGCCCGCCTGGTCCCCACCGCGCCGCCGCCCTCGGGCGTGCCGGTGGCGCGGACGGCGCGGGCGGCCGCGCCGGCGGTGGCCCGATGAGCGGCGATCCCGCGAGCGCCAGCCGCGCGGCCTCGGCCGAGCGGGTGGCCGAGGCGCTCCGCGCCATCCACGCGCTGTTCGACGGGGCGGCCTCGTCGGAGTACCTGAGCGAGATGGTCTCGGTGGCCGGGCACTCGCTGCGGACCGCGGAGCGCGCCCGCGCGGCCGGCGCCGGGCCGGCGCTCGTCGCGGCCGCCCTGCTCCACGACGTCGGGCACATGCTGGACGACGACTCGGCCGCGGCGCTCGCGCGCTCCGAGGACATCCGGCACGAGGAAACCGGCGCCGCGTGGCTGTCCCGCTGGTTCGGGCCGGACGTGACCGAGCCCGTCCGGCTGCACGTCGACGCGAAGCGCTATCTGTGCGCCGTCGACCCCGGCTACTACGAGATCCTTTCCCCGATCTCCCGCGGGACGCTGGCGATGCAGGGCGGACCGCTCGAGGGCGCCGAGCTGGCCGCGTTCCAGGCTGGCGGCCACGCCGAGGACGCCGCCGCCGTCCGTCGCTGGGACGACGCCGGCAAGGATCCGAAGGCCGCGGTCCCCCCGCTCGTCGCCTACGACGACCTCCTCGCCAGCCTGGTCCATCTCGGCGGCTAGCGCCGCGTCGGCCAAGGCCCGACCCAGTCTCGTACCCGCACCGTCGGCCGGCACTGGCGAAGTGCCAGCGACAGCGCGGTTCATGACACGCGAAACAGCGGACAGGCCACCGTCCCGGCCAGGCCTCAGCCCGGACGCCACCGCCCCCGGAGGCCACCGCCCCTGCACCTGTCCGTCAAAGCGCGGGGGCTGGGTGGGGGGGTGTCGGGGCGGGGGGGGGGGGGGGGGCCCC
>NZ_JADWYU010000373.1 GCF_016786325.1 Frankia nepalensis
CCCGACCCGACCACCTTGATCGATAACCGGGTCAGCCGGCGCATCGAAATCCCATGTGCGGAAGACGGGTCTAGACGCCGCCGGGCCCTGTCGCGCTGACATTCCGGTTCACGCCGCGCGAACGCGGGCTGTCGCGGCCGGCCGGCGGCGGCGCCGGCGCGGTGGGCGGGTGCCCTCAGCAGGCCAGGGACAGGGCCGAGATCCCCAGCAGGGCGACGCTGTCGCAGTAGCTGACCCGGGTGACCTTCCAGCCGTCGCCGGCGCGGACGACCGTCACGTCGATGGGCACGGTGTCGATGGCGACCACCGTCTTCAGGGCCGGGTCGTCGAACGTCAGCAGCACCCGGGCCCTGACCGTGCCGGCGTCGAGGCGACTCAGGGTGTCGACCGTGCCCTTCAGCGAGCCGGCGAGCCCGGGGTGGAACTCGGCGATCTTGGCGCGGATCGCGAGCAGCTCCGAGCCGTCCTGCACCGCGACGGCCCAGCGGTCGTCCGGCGCGCCGGCCGTGAAGACCGTCTCGATCACGGCGCGGACATCGGCGGCGGTCCGCGCGTCGACCGGCTCCGGCGCCGCGATCGGCGGGGTGTGGCCCGCGACGATCGGCATCTTGCCGAGGACGATGCCGTCGGCGACGCGGTGCGCCACCGCCAGGTCGGGGGAGCTGGGCCCAGTCAGCTCCACCGCGAACACCCTGCCCGCCGCGTCGACCCACAGCAGCGCCAGGTGGTGGCGGGTCGCCGGGTCCGGCGCCGGCCAGCCGGGCTCGGTGGCCGTCGCGGTGGCGGTGTCGAGGCGCAGGACCAGGGCCGGCCGGCCGGCGACGGCGTCCCGCGTGACGTCGATCTGCCCGGCTTCGCCGTTCACGCCGTTCCGGATCTCGGCGGCCATCAGGTCGACCGTCATGACGGCCCGCGGCTGCCAGGTCACGCTCACCCAGACCGACGACGGGTTGGTCGCCTCCTCGGCGGTGAACAGGGAAGCGAACGTGGTGGGTTCGGCCCGCGCGTGCAGGCTCAGCGGGCGCCCCGGCAACCTCATGACCTGCTCCATCGGCAGGGGCCGGCCCGAGGCGTCGACGGGACCCCACGCGAACGGGTAGGGCTCCTGCTCGAAGGCGGCGGAGTTGGCCTTGTGGGTGAGCCCGTCGGGCAGCCAGGTCACCGAGAAGCCACCGAAGGACGAGGCGGGGCGGGACGTGGCGGGAACGACGCTGTCCCTGGAGCCGGTGAGCACGCCGGCGGGGATCCCGACGCCGGCGGTGACGAGGACGACGAGCGCCGCGGCCGCGGCGACGCGTGCCCGGGCGCGGCGGCGCCGCGCGCCGGCGCGGACGTCGGGAAGCGCCGGGCGAAAGGCCCGCTGGGGCAGGTCCGCGGGAAGGGCGCGCAGACGCGCCCGCAGGTCGCTGTCGGTGATGCTCACGGCGTGTCCTCTCGCGTCCGGGGGGCGGTCACGGCCCGCGCGACGGCCTGGGAGCCGGGTTCGTTGGTCAGGATGTCCACCGCCGGGCCCGGTTTCGCGCCGCGGCGGCGCCCCGTGGTGCCCGGGTGCGGCCCGGCCGCGGCGGCCGGGCCCAGGACGCGCAGGTGCTCGCTGTGCCGCAGCTTCGCCAGGCCCCGGGAGGCCTGGCTGCGCACCGAGCCGACCGAGCAGCCCAGCGCCGCGGCGACGTCGGACTCGGGCAGGTCGTCGACGTAGCGCAGGACGACGATGGCGCGCTGGCGCGGCGGCAGGGTGCGCAGCGCCCGGATCAGGCCGTCGCGCTGGGTCATCCGGGCGGCGTGGTCGGCGTCCGCCTCGGGGACGTCGACGGTCCACTCCCCGTCGACGAGCAGCGGGACCTCGCGGACCCGGGCGCGCAGCCGCCGCCAGCGGCTGGTCGCGGCGTTGATCACCGTGCGGCGCAGGTAGGCGTCCTCACGGCCGGCGTCGATCTTCCCCCAGTGCAGGTAGGTGCGTTCGAACGCCCCCTGGACGAGGTCCTCGGCGGCGGCCCAGTCGCCGCCGGTCAGCAGGACCGCGCTCAGCAGCTGCCGGCTGGCCGTCCTGGCCATGAACTCCTCGAAAGCCCGTTCGTCGTCCGCACGCACCCTCGCCTCCTCGCGCTCGTCGGCTGTGCCGCTCTCCAGACGCGCCCGGCCCGGTCCACGATGAGCGTGGGCCGGGCCGGGATCGTCCGGACGACGAGCGGGCCGGAGGACGAGCGGTTCGAGTGGAGGGTGCGGTCAGCGCGGCCCGGCGCTGGGTGGGCCGGCGGGCGCGGCGCCGATGACGACGCTCTCGGCGATCCGCTGCGCCGTGGCCCGGTCCGCCGCCTCGACGGACACCAGCACCCCGTGCCCGTCGGCCCAGCTGACCCGCCAGATCGTCCCCGTCGGCGGCCGGGCCCAGTCCAGGCTGTACACCCCCGCCGGGTGGCCACCGACCGTGGCGAGCTCCCAGGTGAAGGCGTACAGATCCCCCGAGTTCGCGGAGCCGTACAGCTCCTGGACGAACTGTTCGGGGTCGAACGGCGCGCCGCCGCGTTCCACGGTCACGGAGACGTCGAACACCGGCCCGTCGGCCGGGTCGGCCACCCGCGCCCGGGCGGCGGTCTCGGGCGTGCCGAACAGCACCGTCTGCCAGAAGGCCCCGTCCTGTCGGCCGGCGCCGGCCGAGTCGCGCAGGACGACCATGTCGGCGGGCAGCCAGCCGACGCTCACCCCGTAGACCACCGCCCGGGCCGCGGCTGGCGCGGTGCCCCCGGACATGACCGTGGCGGCCTCCCGGGTGCCGTCCGTCACCCGGGGCACCACCGCCGCCCCGGCGGCGACCAGCCCTACCGCCGCGGCGGTGGCCAGCCCCGCCGCCACCCAGCGGCCACGCCCGTGGACACCGGTGCCGCGCCTGGCGCGCGTAACGACCGCGGTGCCCGCCGCCGGTGGCAGGTGGATCTCCCGGGCCGTGTCGGTGAACGCGGCCCGCAGGCCGTCCTCGAAGTCGGCCAGCCCGGTGCTCGCCGTCCCCGGCGCCGTCGGCTCGTCGAACCTGGTCACGTCGGCATTCCTTTCCTCGTCGGGGACGTCGCGGACAGCGCCGCGGGCGAGCCGGCAAGCGGGCCCATCAGCTCCCGCAGCCGGGAAAGCCCCCGGGCGGCGTGGGTCTTGACCGTGCCCGCGCCGCAGCCCAGCTCGGTGGCGATCTCGGCTTCGGACAGGTCGTCGAAGTAGCGCAGCACGATCACCGCCCGCTGCCGGGGCGGCAGTTGGCGCAGCGCGCCGAGCAGGTCGTGGCGGTCACCTACCCGGCCGGCCACGTCCACCAGCCCCCCGGGCGAGACCGCCAGGTCCGGCCCGGGCTCGTCCCAGGCGACCAGCTGCTCCCGGCCGCGCGGCCAGCGCCGCGCCCGGCTCACCGACGCGTTCACCAGCGCGCGGCGCAGGTAGCTCTCCGGGTCGTCGACGTCCGCCCACCGGCGGTAGGCCCGCAGCAGGACGTCCTGCAGCAGGTCCTCCCCGCCCTGGCGGTCCCCGGTCAGGAACACCGCGGTGCGCAGCAGCGCGCTGCCGCGGTCGGCGACGAACCCCTCGAACGACCGGTCGTCGCGGCGCGCCCGCGCGCCACTGTCCGGCATCTGTGTCCCCTTTCGCCGTTCTGTCCCTCCCTAGGACGCCGTCGGGCGCCTCCCGGTGGACAGCCGGCGGGAACGGGGTCAGTCGACCGCCGGGCGGCCGAGGACGCGACATCGTGGCGCGGCGCCGGACCCGGACGGATGGGGTGCCGGCGCGCGAGCGCCGTCGTCGGCCCGGGCCACGGGGCGACGACGGCGCCTGGAGCGCGGACTGTCACTGCATCGGGCAGCCCGGCACCGCGAACTGGGTGATCGAGCACCAGCTCATCACGGTGAGCTTCCACTCGCCGTCGACGACGACGAACCGCAGATCGGTCTCGATCGCGGTGGACTCGTCGCCGGTGGGGACGGACGACACGGTGCCCGGTGGGGCGACCGCGGCGACCCGTACCCCGACGACCGCCTCGGTCGCGCTGAGGAACATCACCTCGGTGTCGCGGTCGGCCCAATCCTCGAAACCGAGGAACTTCGTCTTCCGGACGCTGTCGCGGTCGGTGGCGAGCGCCGACTCCAGCGGTGGCCGCAGCCGCTGTGGGTCTTCCAACGCGGTCAGCATGTCGAGCTCCCGCGTGCCGTCGAAGGCGGTCTGCGCCGCCGCGCGGATCTGGGCCGCCGCGGTGGCGCGGTCGGCCGGCCCGGGCAGCGGTCCGTCGGCGTCCACGCTCTCGGCGATCCGCTGGACGGCGGCGCGGTCCGGCCCGCCGACACCGACCCCGACGGACCCGCCGCCCGCCAGGTCGACCCGCCAGTACAGGCTGTACGCCACCCGCGGCGTCTGAATCTGCCCGCTTCCGGCGGGCATCCCGGCGGACCGCACCTCGGATCCGATCTCGGCGCGGATCAGCAGCGCGTCCCGGCCGTTCACCGTCACGCGTTCGAAGGTCTCGGACAGGCCTTCGAGATTGCGGTCCGACTGTGTCTCCCGCTCACGCCACGCGTCGACGTCGGGCACCGGGCTGGCGGTGCTCGGGCGCAGAACCATCATCGAGTAGTACGAACCGGTGGCACGGGCCCGGTCGACGTCGCCGTCGATGGCGAAGTTGACCGTCTGCAGGTACCAGGGCTTTGCCTGCTGCTTGGCCGTGATCACCGTCTGCCCGTACCGTGCCAGGCCGTCGGGCAGCCAGCCCACCGACACCCCGAACAGCGTCTCCCGTGGCCCACCCGCGGTGGCCGGCGCGGGCCGGTCGGAACCCCCGACGTCGCGGGTGGTGGCGGTCACCCCGCCGACGACCATCGCGACGGCCGCCGCGGCGGCGATCCCGGAAGCGACCCAGCGGCGCCGCTGGGCGCGGCGATCCGCGAGGACCGCGGCCCCGGCCAAGGGCGCCAACTCGACGTCGGCGACGGTGGCGGCGAGCGCGGCCCGCAGCCGCCGCTCGAACGCCTCGTCGCCCGCCGTCAGCTCGCTGACCGCCTGCTCGTCGAACCCGCTCATGCCCGCGCTCCCTTCCGGCCCGTCAGCGGCGCGGGCCGCGCGGACGACTTCTCCGGCCGGGCCGCCTCCCGCGCGGCGGCCGGCTCTTCCGGGTCCATCAGCTCCCGCAGCCGGGCCAGGCCCCGGGAGGCGTGGGTGCGTACCGAGCCCTCGCCGCAGCCCAGCTCGGCGGCGATCTGGCTCACGGACAGGTCGTCGTAGTAGCGCAGCGCGATCACCGCCCGCTGCCGGGGCGGCAGCCGGCGCAGCAGCGCCAGCAGGTCGTGCCGGTCGGGCACCCGGCCGATCTCGTCCCTGGCGGGCCAGGCGAGCACGTCGGCGGCCGGGTCCTCGTCCCAGCCGACAAGGTCCTCCCGTGCCCGCAGCCGCCGCCTGGCCCGGCTGACCGAGGCGTTCACCAGCGAACGGCGCAGGTAGCTGTACGGGTCGTCGACGTGCCGCCAACGCCGGTGGGCCCGCAGCAGGACGTCCTGCAGCAGGTCCTCTCCGGCCTGGCGGTCGCCGGTGAGGATCACCGCGGTGCGCAGCAGCGCGGTCCCGCGGTCGGCGACGAACTCCTCGAACGACCGGTTGTCGCGGCGCGGTGCCGCGCCAGCGTCCGGCATGGGTGGTACTCCTCTCGCCGTCCTGTCCTCCCTAAGACGCCACCGGCCGCCAGGCTGACAGACAGCCCTCTCGACAACACGCCCACACCATCCCCAGTCAAGAAACACCACAGCCCCACAGGTACCGCCCATCCCGCCGGCCGGCCGTGGGACGCGGCCCGGCCGGCCGGACGCCGAAACACCCGAAGGCCCCCGGCCAGGCGGGCCCCGTAGTCGTGTCGCGCCGCCGGCCCGGCCGGCCCGGCCGGCAGACTCGGACCATGACCAGCGCGGCGTGGCAACACGTGACGGACAGCGAGCCCGCCAGGGCCGTGCTCTACCGGGGCGGCCACATCCACAGCGCGGCGCATCCGCGCGCCACCGCGCTGCTGACCGCCCGCGACGGCACCATCGCCTGGATCGGCACGGCCGACGACGCCGACGAGATCGCCGCCGCGCCCGGCGACCGCGTCGACGCGGTCGCCGACCTGGCCGGGGCGCTGCTCGCCCCCGCGTTCGTCGACGCCCACCTGCACGCCACCGCCACCGGGCTGGCGCTCGGCGGCCTCGACCTCGCCGCCGCCCCCACCCTGCGCGCCGCCCTCGACGCGGTCGCCGCCGCGGCCTCGGCCGGCGCGGCGACCCTGCTGGGCACCGGATGGGACGAGACCCGCTGGCCCGAACAGCGCCCACCGACCGCCGCCGAACTCGAGATGGCCGCGGGGGACCGGTTCGTCTACCTCGCCCGCGTCGACGGCCACAGCGCCGTCGTCTCGGGGAAACTCGCCGCCGCGTCCGGCGCCTCGCTGCTGGCCGGCTGGCTCGGCGACGGCCTGTGCCGCGGCGACGCCCACCACGCCGCCAGGTCAACCGCCTACGACACCATCACCCCCGGGCAGCGCACCGACGCGTGGCGGCGGCTGCGCGCCACCGCCGCCGCGCTCGGGATCGCCGCGCTGCACGAGATGGCCGGCCCCGAGGTGTCCTCCGCCGACGACCTCGCCGCCCTGCTCGCGCACGCCGCCACCGAACCCGGCCCCCTGATCGCCGGCTACTGGGCCGGCGACGCGGCGGTCCTCGACGACCTCGACCCGGGCGGCCGGCTCGCCGTCGGCCTCGGCGGGGACGTGTTCGTCGACGGGTCGATCGGCTCCCACACCGCAGCGCTGCGTGCCCCCTACGCCGACCGCCCCGGCCACCGGCCGCCGCCGCTGCTCGACGCCCACGCCGTCGCCACCACGGTTCTCACCGCGCTCGCCACCGGCCGCCAGCCCGGCTTCCACGCCATCGGCGACGCCGCGATCGACGTCGTCCTCGCCGGGCTCGACGCGGCGGCCACCGCCGGGGCCGCGCGGGTCGCCGCCACCCGGCCCCGGGTGGAGCACTGCGTACTCGCCCACCCGGACCAGATCACCCGGCTCGCCGCCCACGGAGCCGTCGCCGTCGTCCAGCCGGCGTTCGACACCCACTGGGGCGGTCCGGCCGGCCTGTACGCCACCCGGCTCGGCGCGGACCGCGCCGCCGCGATCAACCCGTTCGCCGCGCTTGCCGCCGCCGGCGTCGGCCTCGCGCTGTCCTCCGACGCCCCCGTCACCCCCCTCGACCCGTGGGCGTCGATCCGCGCCGCCGTCGGCCACCACACCCCGGCCGCGCGCCTCACCCTGCCCGCCGCGTTCACCGCCGCCACCCGCGGCGGCTGGCACGCGGCCCGCGCCGACACCGACGGCCACGGCACGCTGGCGCCCGGCCATCCCGCCACCTTCGCGGTCTGGGACCTGCCCGCCGGCCTCGCCCACCTGCCCGGTCACCCGCCACTACCCGACCTGACCGGCCCCGACCCGGTCTGTCTGCGGACCGTCGCCCGTGGCAGGACCCTGTACGACGCCACCACGGGAAACGGACAGTAACGAACACCACGGCCCCCGGCAGGGCCCAGCGGGAACCATCCCGACCCCGCCACGGCCACCGGCGGTTCCGGGCGGCACGGGAGCGTCCCGGCGAACCCATACCACCGCCGGCGAGACCGCCCGCACGGACACTCCGGCACACCGGGCCCGCCCCGTCAAGCACACTGGGACCGTGACACCGCCCGCCGCCGGCCCCGGCCCCACACCCGCCGCGACCGCGCCGGACACCACCGGGCCGCGACCGAGCCCGAGGGACGGCGCCGACCCGGCGACGGGGGAGACACCCACCCGTAGAAAACGCCGCCCGCGGCCACCCCGCCCCGCCTCCCTGGCCCGCGGGCTCACCGCCGCCGCGGCCGGCGTCCTGCTCTACGTCTCCTTCCCGCCGATCGGCGCCTGGCCGCTCGCCCCCGTCGCGGTGGCCGTTCTCACCCTGCTGCTGCGCGGCCGGCGGCTACGCGCCGCCTACGGGCTCGCCTGGCTGTTCTCGCTCGGTTTCCTGCTTCCCCTGCTGCGGTTCGTCTCCTTCGTCGGCCCCGACGGCCTCGTCGTCCTCGCCGCCGCCGAAGGCGCGATCCTCGCCGTCGTCGGCCCCGCGACCACCCTCGCGCTGCGGCTGCCCGCCCGCTACGCCTGGGCCGGGGTCGCCGGAGTCTGGGTCGCCCAGGAGGCGCTGCGCGGCCGGGCCCCGTTCGGCGGCTTCCCCTGGGGCCGGCTCGCGTTCTCCCAGCCCGACAGCCCCTACACCCCGCTCGCCGCCGTCGCTGGCGCCCCCGGGATGACGTTCGCCGTCGCCGCCACCGCCGCCCTGCTCGCGTTCGCCGCCCACGCGGCCTGGACCGCGGGCCGCGCCGCCGCCGCGGCCCGCCTCGGCGTCACCAACCCCCCGGCCCCCGCCGGCCAGGCGGTGGCCACCCCGCGGCCCGGCCGGGCGTTCGCGCTGGGCGCCGGGCTGCCCGCCGCGGGCATCACCGCGCTCGCGCTAGCCGGCCTCGCCGTCCCGCTGCCCACCGACGCCCAGGAAGGCAGCCTGCGCGTCGCCGCGATCCAGGGCAACGTCCCCGAACCGGGCGGCTACGACGCCCTCGGCGAGAAGTTCCAGGTCACCCGCAACCACGTCGACCAGACCCTGAAACTCGCCGCCGACGTCGCCGCCGGCCGCGTCCCGGCCCCCGACCTCGTCGTCTGGCCCGAGAACTCCTCCGACGTCGACCCGCTGCGCGACCCCCGCGCGGCCGCGCTGCTGGACGAGGCCGCGGCCGCGGTGGGCGTCCCGATCCTCGTCGGCGCCGTCCTCGACGGCCCCGGCGAAGGCCACGTCAGCAACGCCGGCCTCATCTGGACGACCGACGGCTTCACCGGCGACATGTACGTCAAGCACCGGCCCGTCCCGTTCGCCGAGTACCTCCCCGGCCGCGACGTCCTCGAAAAGATCATCACCCGGTTCGCGACCGAGATGCCGAACGACTTCGTCCACGGCACCGGCCCCGCCGCCCTGCCCGCCGCCGGCACCATGATCGGCGACGTGATCTGCTTCGAGGTCGCCTACGACGGCAACGTCCGCGCCTCCGTCGACGACGGCGCCCGCCTGCTCGTCGTCCAGACGAACAACGCCTCCTTCGGCCGCAACGGCGAAAGCCAACAGCAGCTCGCCATGACCCGGATCCGCGCCGTCGAACACGGCCGCGCCACCATCCAGGTCTCCACCAGCGGACAAAGCGCCATCATCACCCCCGACGGCACCGTCCTCGCCCAGACCGGTCTGTACGAGCCCGGGATACTGTCCGCCGACCTCCCGCTACGTACCGCCCGCACCCTCGCCGACCGGGTCGGTGTCATACCGGAGGCGGTCGCGGTCGCCCTCGGCCTAGCCGCGATGATGGGCGGAACCATCCTCGGCCGCCGACGCCGCGCCGGCGCCGAGACGACCGAGACCGGAGCCACCGGCCCCGGTCCCGACCACCACGGCCGGTGGGAGCGCACCCCGCCCACCAGCCCCCGGCCCGACGGCCGCAGATCGGAAAGGAACGGCGTGGACCACCGGGTAGTCGTCTGCGTGCCGACGTACAACGAACGGGAGAACCTCACCCGGACCGCCCACCGGCTCCGCGAGGCCAACCCGACCGTCGACCTGCTCGTCATCGACGACAACAGCCCCGACGGCACCGGCGAGATCGCCGACGAGCTCGCCCGCGAGGACCCACGCATCCACGTCCTGCACCGCGCCGGCAAGTCCGGCCTCGGCTCCGCCTACATCGCGGGCTTCTCCTGGGCGCTGCGCCACGGCTACGACGTCATCGTCGAGATGGACGCCGACGGCTCCCACCAGCCCGAGCAGCTGCCCCGCCTGCTCACCCGGCTCGACGCCGGCGCCGACCTCGTCATCGGCTCCCGCTGGGTCCCCGGCGGGCAGGTCCACAACTGGCCACGGCGCCGGCTCGTCCTGTCCCGCGGCGCCAACGCCTACGTCCGCGCCGCCCTGCGCATCCCGCTGCGCGACGCCACCGCCGGCTACCGCGCCTACCGGGCCGAGGTGCTGCGCGCCCGCGACCTCGACAAGATCCAGTCCCAGGGGTACTGCTTCCAGGTCGACCTCGCCTGGACCGCCTGGCGACACGGCTTCTCCGTCGCCGAAGTGCCGATCACCTTCGTCGAACGAGAACGCGGCAGCTCCAAGATGAGCCGCTCGATCATCATCGAGGCGTTCTGGCGTACGGCCCTGTGGGCGCTGACCTCCGGCCGTTCCGGCCCCGCCCCCCGGCCCGCCGCGACGCCCATCACCGTTCCGGCCCCGGCCCCCGAACCCGCCCTCGTCGCCGCCACCGGCCCGGCCACCCCACAGGCCCAGCCCACCACCAGCTCGCCGTCGGTGGCCAGCACCGCCCCCGGCTCCACCGCGACCCTCGACACCCCCATCCAGCAGCAGCGCGCCACCGGCGACAGCTGACCCACGGCCAGCCAGAGCAGAGATGACCACGACGAAAGGGACGTGGCCGCCTGGCCACGTCCCTTTCACCAGTGTCCCGCTGTCGCGGTGCTCGCTTCACGCCCCCCTTCGCCGAGCGAAGCCCGGCCTCGGGGGCCCGGGGGTCACCCCCCGGGCAGACATCGCGGGCCGCCGGGAAGCCGGCCGTAGGCCGGCGAACAGACTGGCCCGCCCCGCCGACTCGCTACGCCGAACGCTTGTCCTCGCCGCGCAGGACCGCCAGCCGCTCCGCCAGAACCTCTTCCAGGTCCGCGGTCGTCCGACGCTCCATCAGCATGTCCCAGTGCGTACGCGGCGGCTTCGCCTTCTTCGGCTCCGGCCGCTCCCCGTCCACGATCACCGACGCCTCGCCGCACACCCGGCACTCCCACACCGCCGGGACCTCGGCTTCGGCCGCGAACGGCATAGTGAACTGGTGACCGTTGGGACAGTCGTACGACGCCGTCTGACGCGGAGCAAGCTCCGTGCTGCGGTCGGTCTCATAGGACACCGCGCCGAGACGGCTGCCCCGCAGAACGCGCTCGCCCATAGAACCCCTCCGAGCGTTGATTATCGGTGTCTCAGCAGTTCGAACGACTGAGCCCACCAAGACGTTCCCACAACGGAAGGGTCGGTAACGAGATCGTGGCCACACTACGTGTTCACCCGATCGCGTCCATTGCACCACAAGCCGGCGGCCGAACGCACCTCGGCCTGCTCGCCGCGGCCCGCGCCGGCCTCGGTGTGGCCGCTCTCACTCGCCCCGTCACCGCCCTGCGCGCCACCGGCCTCGACCGCGTCACCGCCGAACGCACCGCCTGGGCCGCCCGCCTCCTCGGCGGCCGCGACCTCGCCCTCGGCGCCGGGCTCCTGCACGCCCTCGCCCGCCGCCACCCCACCAGCGGCTGGGTCTGGGCCGGCCTGCTCGCCGACGCCGTCGACGCCACCGCCCTGGCCACCGCCGCCGCCCGCCGCCAGATCTCCCCGGCCGCCGGCGGCCTCGCCGCGGCCCTCGCCACCGCCGCCGTCGCCTGGGCAGCCCCAGCCGTCCGCCACGACACCTCAAGCCCTGCCTCGACCCCTGACGACCCGTCCGGCCCCTGACACCCGAGCCACCACCCGGAAGGGCATCCCGAAAGCCGCGGCGGCCCACGACGCTTCCCGTGGATCAGGCGAGATTCGGGGGCAAAGCGGACAGGAATCGCCGGACGGCGTACACATCTGACGATCGAGGAAGTCGCCAGGTCTCCCGCGGGCCAGTGATCATCGGATGTGCACGCGGATCGGCGGTCGAGCAGCCTCAGCAAGATCCGCGGGGAGGGCCTTAGAACGCGGTCCACAGCCGAACGACACCCGCCATCTCGCCGTCGGCACCGATCCGCGTCTCACCGGTCGCGACAGTCGAATCCCGCGCCACCACCAACGCGGCGACGCCCTGCCCGTCACCCGCCAGATAGCGCCCCAAAGGCACCGGCGGCCCCAGCTCCGACACGCGCCACAGGAGCACATGCGGGCTCTCGGTGCTGGCGGCGGCGAACGTCACCCCGTAGTTGGACCCAGTGAACGCCAGGTCGGTCGCGCCACCCGAAACCACCGCCCGGCGCGCCGGTGCCCGCGGATCAGACACATCCCAGATCTCGACGGCGTCCGCACCACCGACAGACAGGACCAGCGTCCGGGCGTCCCGCGACAACGCCACGGCCTCCACATCCCCGTCCACCGGCAGCTCCGCCAGCTGTCCCGCCTCCGCGGGGTTCGCGACGTCCCACAGCGCCGGTTTCTCACCACCGGTGACAAGAAGGTCACCGACGAGCGCGACCGGCCCCCCGTCCGACAGCAGCGGACCCGTCGGCGCCGGGCACGCCGGGGCCGCGACATCCCACACCCGCGCCCCGCTGAACCCACCCGCGACCAGCGCCTCGCCGTCGTCCGTGAACGCCAACGACCGGACCGGGCCGATACCCGCCTCGACCGGCCCGCACGACACCTCCCGCGGCCGCGTCGGATCCGACACGTCCCACAGCCGGATCGACGAACTGAACGCCCCACTGGCCAGCAGCCGGCCATCAGGGCTGAACACCAACGACTGGACCATCGCGAACTGGCTCGCCGAACCCTCGGCCACCTCCGCCAGCTGCTTCGGGGCCGTCACGTCGGACGTGTCCCACAGCCGGATCCGCCCGTCGTCACCGCCCGTCGCCAACAGATCCGATCCGGACTCGCCGGCGAACGCCAGGGCATGAACCTGCCCAACCTGCGCCGGCAGGTCGGCCACCGACGGCACCGGCCCATTCCGCGACGCACCGGCGCCGCTCTCGCCGTCATGCCGCTCTGGCCTGATCAGCACCACGGCGACCACAAACGCGACGGCGACGACGACCGCCATGGACATCGCCAGCAACAGACGCCGACGCCGACGGGACGGCTCCCGCCCGCGCTCATCCCCACCAGTCCGCTGCCCGGCCCCTCCCGGAGGTGGCACCGGGTCCGACGGCCCCCACCCACCCGCCAGGTGGGTGTCCGCCCGGGTGTCCACCGCCGCCTCCGGCCAGCCGACCGACGGCTGCGGGGGAGTGGGCCACGACGGGGCGGCGGCATCGCCCCGGCCACGGCCCGTCGGCCGCGTCACCGCGGGAGGCAGCGCGGCGGACGGCGGGGGAGTCGGCGCCAGCGGGACGGGCGTGGCGACAGGCTGGGACGACGCGGGCCGCGCCGCCGCGTCGACGACCGTCGCCTCATCGGAGGACGGCACGGCAGCCGGGGCGGCCGCGAGCCGGTGCAGCGCGAGAAGCAGCTCATCGGCCGCCGGCCGCTCCTCGGGCACCTTCGACATCACCCGGGCGACCAGCGGACGCAACGCCTCGTGCACCGCCGCCAGGTCCGGCTCGTCCTCGACCACCCGGCGCAGCACCACCGGCGTCGAGTCCCCGTCGAACGGCGGCCTGCCCGACGCCGCGAACAGCACCACCGCGCCCCAGGCATACACGTCCGCCGCCGCCGTCACCGGCCGGCCCAGCGCCTGCTCCGGCGCCATGAACCCCGGCGTGCCGATGCTGCCACGCGTCAACGTCACCGTCGCGTCCAACGCCCGCGAGATCCCAAAATCGATCACCCGGGCACCCGACGCCGACAGCAGGATGTTCCCCGGCTTCAGGTCCCGGTGGATGATCCCCGCCGCGTGGATCGCCGTCAGCGCGGAAGCCACCGCCACCGCGAGCCGCTCCAGCTCCGCCGGCGGCAACGCCCCGCGCTCCCGCACCGCGGCGAACAGCGTCGGCCCGTCGATGAACTCGGTCACCAGATACGGCCGCCGCCCGACCGTGCTGACGTCGATCACCTCGGCGGTACAGAAACGCGCCACCCGCTGCGCCGACCGCGCCTCCCGCAGGAACCGCTCCCGGAACTCCGGAATCCGCGCCAGATCAGCCCGGATCACCTTCAACGCCACCAGCGGACCCGGCCCACCCCCACCACCGGGCTCGGGGCGCCGCCGCGCCAGATACACACTGCCCATGCCGCCGTCACCGAGGCGGCCCACCAGGTCATACGGACCGACCGACGTCGGGTCGTCCTCGTCCAACGGCGCGGCCGAAACCACCAGCGACCCTCTCCGGACCCGGGCCACACCCGGAACCAGCCCCCGCATCCCAGCCGTCCGCACCGACACCGTTCGAACAGCGAAACCAGCGCAGATCGTAACCAAGCCGGCCTCTCCCCACATCAGTGCCAGCACCGAGGCGGTCAGCACGGCCACGACGCGGCACCGACCACCGCCCCCACCACGCCAATCCCCGCGGACACGACCCCACCAGCACCCGCCACCACACCGGAATGCCGGCACGGGCAACGACGCTGCACCAGACGCGCCGGCATCCCGGCCACCCGCAAGACTGGCACCGGGGGACCGAAGCGCCACCCAGCCACCCGACGACCGACTCGACAGGAGAACCATGAGCGACACCCAGGGCCCCACCCCGGGCACGACGGACAAGGTGGAACGCACCGACGCCGAATGGCGCTCCCGGCTCGACCCCGCCCGCTACGCCATCCTGCGCCAGGCAGCCACCGAACGGCCCTTCACCGGCGCCTACACCTACAACAAGGAGACCGGCACCTACCTGTGCGGCGGCTGCGGCAACCCGCTGTTCTCCTCCGACACCAAGTACGACTCCGGCTCAGGCTGGCCCAGCTTCTACCAGCCCCTCACCGAGGACGCCGTCGAGTACATCGAGGACCACTCCCACGGAATGACCCGCACCGAGGTCCGCTGCGGCCGCTGCGGCTCCCACCTCGGCCACCTCTTCGACGACGGCCCAGCCCCCACCGGCCAGCGCTACTGCATGAACAGCCTCGCTCTCGACCTCGACGCCACCGAACGCTGACCACCAGCCCCACCCGCCGCCCGGCCCCACGCTGACGGCCACCACCCGACGAAACCCAGGCGCCCAGACCACGGTCCGGGCGCACGGTCCATGGTCCGCGGCCCCACCAGCGACGACACCGAGCCTGTGGACAGACCCCCACCGTCCACAGGCAGCCCACGGACACGCCCACCACCCCCTACGGTGACGACCGGAGGACCACCACAGCCACACACCACCCATCCGCCAGGCGCCCCGCCACCACACGGACCCGCGCCAGCCGAAAGGAGCCACCACCCCGGCCACCAGGCCGACCCACCCGGGGGCGTTCCCGCGCACCGCAGGAGACGCCATGACCAGCAACCGCGGCCCCCGCACCCGGCCGCCCCAGCCCCACCGCGCCACCACCGGCCCCACCCGCGGACCCGCCGCCGGCCGGCTCCTCGACACCACCCACGTCCTCGACAACCTCTGCGACCAGTTCCAGCGCCGCTACGACACCCTCCTCGACACCACCATCGCCCGGCACGGCTGGGCACTCCAAGGCGTCGACAGCGAACCCGCCGCACCCGGCTACCTCTACACCGTCGGCCTGCACGCCTTCGACCACCACCCCGAACTCGTCGTCATCGGACTACGCGTCCACGCCGCCGCCACCCTCCTGAACACCCTCGGCGACCAGATCCGCGCCGGCCACCGCCTCGCCACCCGCCACCAGTGCGCCGACTTCCCCGGCTGGCCCCGCCTCGCGCTCCTCGACGTCGACCCCGGCAACTGCGCCGCGCTCCTGCCCGCCGCCAACCGCCGCTACCAGACCCCCGACGGCCCACCCGTCGACGCCCTCCAGGTCATCTGGTGCGACCCCCTCGGCCACCTCCCCTGGGAACCCGGCTGGGCCCTGCCCCACACCGCCCAACCCGTCCTGCACTTCCCCCACGACGACTTCCCCGACCCCGGCGACCACACCGACGACCCGTTCACCCTCGACGAGGACACCCACGACAGCGGACTCGACCAGGACGAACCAGACGACGCCCCCACCCCCCACCCCCTCGAC
>NZ_JADWYU010000374.1 GCF_016786325.1 Frankia nepalensis
AGTTGTGTTTAAGAGACAGGACATCTCTGGTTCGGGCCCGGGCACCCGGCATTTGACCGCCTGATAGGCCTGGTAGGTGCGCTGGGGCGCCCTCGGTGAACATGCTCACCAAGGTTCGATGGACCGGGCGGCTACCGTAGTAGGTGACGACCCGTCGCGTGGGGCGCACCCGTTCGCGCGAAGACGTACGACACGAAGACGTACGACATGAACGCCGCGCGCCGGCGGGTCGGGTATGTGCCGGGCGGTAGGCCGTCTCGGGCAGGCGCTGTGACGGGTCGCGATCTCGCGGCCCTGCCTGCGCGGGGCGGGACGTGATCGCCACCCTTGGGTGGGCCCTCACGTGCCGCGGAACCCCGTCCGAGCCGCTGGCACCTGGCAGGCGCGGCCGTCGTCGGCGGGCTGGCCGTCGGCAAGGCCATGGGCGTAACAGGCGTAGTCGAGAAGTCACGTAAGTCGAGAAGTCAACAGTGAGATGCCCACGATGGCGTGGGCCGATCGGAAGCGATGACGATGTCGAGCTCTGCAGTTCCTCCTTCTCCCTCAGGTGGGGAGCCGACCCGTCAGTCGACTTCCCAGGGATTCACCGCCGGACAGCGCCGCGCGGGCGGCGGGCCTGGCGGTCCGGCCGGGCGGCGCTCGGGCGGCCCCGCTCGCTCGCCGGGCGCGGGCGCGCCGCGGCCACGCTGGCGGGACGGCGCGGACGGGCCGGGCCGTTCCGGTGGCCAGCGGCGCGACGACGGTCGGCCACGCGACGGCTGGTCGGGCCGGCCGGCTGGGTCTGACGGGTCGCGCGCCGGTGGCTTCCGGTCCGACCGAACCTTCCGGGAGAACACGGGCGGTGAGGCCGCGCGCCGGGGTGGCGACGACCGGGGGGTTTCCCACCAGAACGCCGGCCGGACCGACCGGGGCCCCCAGCGGGGCGGCTATCGCCGTGACGGCGACGCGCGGGGTGACCGCGGGCCGTACGGCGGCACAGGCCGGGGCGAGGCCCGGGACGGTGACGCGGGGAGTCAGCGCGGTGGCGGCGGCTACCGAAGCGGCGGCCGCCCTTCCGGCGCCGGCGCGAGCGGCACTGGCTCAAACGGTGGCGGCTCAAACGGCGGTGGTGAACGGCGTGGCGGCTTCGGCCCGCGGGACCGTTCGGGCGAGACCAGCTCCGCTGGCCGTGGCTGGTCCGCGGACCGGCGCGGCGGCGCTGGTGGCTACCGGTCGGCCGGTGGTCCAGGCGGCAGGGATGCGGGAGCGGACCGCGCTCGCGGCGACGGCCGCTCGGAACGTGGGTACGGCCGGCCGGAACGTTCCAACCGCTTCGGGCAGGCCGACGGTGGCCAGGGCGGAAGGGCCGGCGGTCACGACCGGCCAGCCGGGGGCTCGCGGCCCGCGGGCGGCGCCCGTGACGCGGCCCAGGGGGGCGGCTACCGCCCGGCCGGCGAGGGACGAGGCGGCGGCCGTTCCGACGGCGGCCGTTTCGACGGTGCGCGTTCCGGCGGTGCGCGTTCCGGCGGCGATCGGTTCGGCGGCGCCCGTCCCGACGGTGCGCGTTCTGGCGGCGCGGCTCGGCCACGGCCCGACCACGGGGGTCACGGCCAGGGCGAGCGCTTCGACCGCCGTCCGTCGAACGGATCGGCGGGCGAGCAGCGGCGGTTCGGTCGTGACGGGCATCGCGACGAGCGGCCTGGCTGGCAGGACAGGCCGGACAGGCCGGCGGGGACAGGCGCCGACCGGCCGGACCGCGCCGGCGGCTACCGCGGTGGGCGGCCAGGGGACGGGCCCGACCGGGGACCCGGCCGGCCGAACCGGTCGGACGGGCCGCGCGGAGCCGGACCGGATCGGGCCGGTCGGCCGGAGCGGCGCGACCATCGCGAGAGCGGGTACCGCGCGAGCGGCTCGGACGGCTACCGCGCCGAGCGGCCGGACTGGGCCGCCGGCGGGCGAGTGGGCGGCGAGCGGGCAGGCGGGGCCGGCGCGGGGCGGCCCTCCCACCGGCCCCAGCGGCCCGGTCAGGGGCAGCGTGACTTTCAGCGGCCCGAGCGGCCCGGTCAGGGGCAGCGTGACTTTCAGCGGCCCGAGCGGCCGGGAGGGCGATCGGACCGGTCCGGTGGCGGCGCGGACCGGCGCCCACCGCGTCATGACGGCGACCGCGGCGACCGCGGCGGTTTCCGGCCGAGTGGCCCGCGCGCGGACCGCCCCACCGGCCAGCGCCGGCCGGCCGGTCCGCCGGCCTGGGCGCTGCCGGCCGAGCCGGCCGAGTCCGCCTCCCGGGACGCGGCCACGGGCGGTCCTGCCCTGCGTGGCCCGGCCAACCGCGAGGCCGCGGAGCCGTACGCGCCGGCTGTGAGCCGGCCGGCACCGGGCGGACCCGCCGAGGCCGCGGCGTCACCGGCACGAACCCTGGCCGGATCGGTCGCCGATGGCGGGTCGCCCGCGCCGGCGGTGACGGCTCCGCGCGGCGGGACGGCGGATGGCGGTGCCGCCCCAGCCGCCGGATCCGCGGCGGCCGGCGGCGAGCAGGTGGCCGCCGGCGAGCAGAGGACTGGCGGCGAGCAGAAGCCCCGGTCCGGCGGGAGCTACCCGTCTGGCGGACAGCGGCCGGACGGCGACGCTGGTGGCGCCCAGGCCGGCGCCGACCGGCCGGCCGGCGCCGGTGGTTGGTCACGCGGCGGCCCCGGTACGGGACCGCGGGCCCGGCGCGGGGACGGCGACCAGGGGCCGCGTGCCGCCGCCGGAGCGCGACCCGGAGGCGGGCGGGGCACTCTCAGGGGCGCGGGCGGGCCGGCACGGGCCGGTTCCTACCGGTCCGAGCCGGGCCGCGCCGGTGGGCCGGTGGGCCGGCGGCCGGCGGGGGATCGCCGCTCCGGCCCGGGCGGTGAGCGCCGAGCGGCGGAACACCGGCCCACGCCGACGACCCGGCCGCGCGCGGAGGCGCCCCCGCTGCCGGAGGAGGCCCGCCCGGAGCTGCTCGATCTCGAGATCCGCAAGGAGCTGCGCGGCCTGCCGATCGGGCTCGCCGAAGTGGTGTCGCGTCACCTGGTCGCCGCCGCGATGCTTCTCGACGACGACCCGGCGCTGGCGCTCGCCCACGCCAGGACGGCGGCGAGCCTCGCGGCCCGGCTGCCGGCGACGCGGGAGGCCGCCGGGATCGCGGCCTACCACGCGGGCGAGTACGCGACCGCGCTGGTCGAGCTGCGTACCGCTCGGCGGATGGACGGCTCGCCGCGCTACCTGCCGATGATCGCGGATGCCGAGCGCGGCCTGGGCCGTCCGGAGCGCGCGATCGCCTACCTCACCGATCCGTCGGCCGACGCCCTGGACCCGGCGGGCCGGGCGGAACTGCTGATCGTCGGTTCCGGGGCGCGTCGCGACCTGGGCCAGCCGGAGGCGGCCGTCGTCCTGCTCCAGGAGGAGGCGACCCGTCCGGGCGAGCCGCGGCCGTGGACGGCCCGGCTGCGCTACGCCTACGCCGAGGCGCTGCTGGACGCGGGCCGGCCGGCCGACGCGTTGCGGGCCTTCGAGTCCGCCGCCGCGATCGACGCCGAGGGCGAGACCGACGCCGACGAGCGCGTCTACGAGCTCATGACCCAGCTCGCCGCGGAGCCCGCGGCCGAGCCGGCCGCCGTTTCCGTCGCTCCCGCGGCCGAGGCGGGCCGCGCGCCGGGCGACAGCCCTCTCCCGGGCGCGACGGCGCCGACCGTGCCGGAGCGGGCGGGGGAGGAGCCGGCGGCGGAGGAGGTTCGGGACGAGGCCCGTCCCGAGGAGGAAGGTCCTGGGCAGCAGGAGGAGTCGGCGGCGCTGGCCGGTGGCTCCAAGCGGGTCACGCCGGTGCTCTTCGACGACGGCAGTTCCTCGTTGGCGCTCATCGAAGCGGGCCAGGCGGCCGAGGCTCCGGAGGAGCCGGCGCGCCGGCAGAGCAGTGCCCCGGCGCTGCCCGACCTCAGCGTCCTGTTCAGCGACCTGGGCCTTCGTGAGATCCCCGAGGCTGAGCGCCGGTCGCTCACGCCGGACGCCACCGACGACGGCGTCGATGGGGACGATGCCGTCGAGGGTGCTGTCGACATCGTCGAGATCGCCGCCGACGAGGACGAGGACGACATCGTCGAGGTCGACGCCGATGATGACGGCCCGGAGGCGGGCAAGGGCTGAGAAGGCCGAGGACTGAGAAGGACGGGCGCTGTCACCGCGCGGCTACCGGCGAAGGCACCGTTGCGGTGCCAGCGTCGGCCCCAGTTCGCGCGGTGACAGCGAACCATGCCCACCCGGACGCGAGCTTCCCCGGCCGGGTGGGCGAAGGAGCCCGCTTCTGACGCGGGTCTGACGTCCCGGCCCCAGGCCCGTCACCGTGATCGTCGGATGCCCGAGAAGTCGGATGCCCGAGAAGGATGCCCGAGGAGCCGGCGCGCGCCGTCAGGCCGCCGCGAACCATTCCCGCGGGCCGGCGGCGATCAGCGAGGGCCGGCCCCGGCGCGGGGCCGGCCCTCGGCGCGTTTGACGCCTCCCTCGGCGGGCCAGGACGCGGAGGTCAGGACTCGTCGAGGAGACGGATCAGCAGGCCGGTGCGTGGCTTGGGGGTGAACAGTGTCGACTTGCGCGGCATCCGCTCGCCGGCGCCGGCGACCGCCGTCACGCCGGCGACCGGGGTGGGGTTCAGCAACAGCGCCGTGCCGTCGTTCCCGGCCGCGGCGATCGCGGCCGGCGCGTCGTGGAAGTAGTCCACGACGCCCACCTTGTCCTCCAGGCCCCAGACGTCACTGATCAGTGTCAGGTGCGCGACCGTCACGTCCAGGCCGCGGAAGGCCGCCGAGCGGTCCGCCGGCAGCGTGCGGGCCAGCACCTCGTCGGACGGCTTCGACAGCAGGTAGGCATCGCGGCCGTCGGTGATGACGAAGGCGTGCCCGCCCTGGCCGGCCTTGGCCAGCTCGTCGAGAAGCAGCGCGACATCCGCCGGACCCGAGGGCTCCGCGGGAGTCAGCCGGTCGACGGTGAACGCGCCCTCGGCCCGCCGGGCGGCCTCGGTGACGGTCAGGCCGCGGACCGCGCGGTGGATCGGGTGCACCTGCGGGCCGGAGACCGTCGCGTCGACGAGGAAGGTGAGTCCGAAGTCCCAGGGGCCGGGCCCGTCGCCGGCGGCGTGCCGCTCGGCCTGGTAGTGCCGGTAGGTGGCGTAGCGGTGATGCCCGTCGGCGATCACCGCTGGGCGCCCCAGCAGGTCCGCGGCGATCGTGTCGAGCGTCGCCGGGTCGGTGAGCGCCCAGATGCGGTGCGCGACGCCGTCGTCGGTGACCGTGGCGACGAGCGGCTCGGTGGCGACGGTGGCCGCGACGATCCGGCTGGTCTCGCCGCCGCCCTCGTACAGCAGGAAGATCGGCTCCAGGTTGGCCCTGGTCGCCCGCTGCAGGGACAGCCGGTCGGAGACCGGGCCGGCCATGGTGTTCTCGTGGGGAAGGATGATCCCCGCGTCCGGGTCGGTCAGGGCGACGGCGCCGACCAGCCCCCGCTGGCGGTGGCCCTCGTGCTCCTCCTCGTAGACGTAGAGCGCTGGTGCGTCGTCGCGGCGCAGCACCCCGGAGGCGAGCCAGTCCGCGAGCGTCTCGGCCGCCCGGGTGTAGCGGCTGCCCGGCTCGGCGGCCGAGGTGTCCCGGGGCAGGATCAGCCGGACCACGTTGCGCGGGTCGGCGGCCTCGAGCGCCGCCACCCCAGCCTCGTCGATCACGTCGTACGGCGGGGAGGTCAGCGCCGCGAGGTGGCTGTCCGCGCCGGCCGCGGCCGTGAACCTGGCCGCGCGGAACGGCGCGAGCACCAGCCCGGCGGGAACGGGGACATCGGTGGAGGCGGCGGCGTCGTCGTCAACCATGGCCCGCATCGTAGGGCCGGTGACCCGACCCCGATCGTTGACCATCGTCGCCGCGCATCCGAAGGGATTCAGGTCACAGCTCCAGGCGGCCAGGGCCACCGCGGGCGCGGTCTCGCGGGCATCCGGATCGGCGAGCGCGGGAAAACCGGCACCGGAAGGCCCGCCGCCGGCAGGGCGGCCTGGGCCGGCCCAGGGGACAGATGGGCCTCGGAACGAGCGAAGGGACGTACGCGGCGGGTCTTTGCGACGACACTGGACGGCAGACCAGCGTTCCGCCCGGTGGCGGACGCGGGTGCGGCGGCTGACGAGAACGCGTGGCCCTCGGCCCGCGCACGCGGATGGATGACTGTCTATCGGGTAGGCGTTGCACGCCTTGGGGAGGTGCTGATGTCCGAACAGACCGGGTCGGGCAGGGAGCGGCCGAACGGGGCGGGTTCGCCTGCCGGGACTGTCTACGACTGGTTCACCCGCGGGAAGGCGCTGCATGGCCACGGCGACGCGAACGCGGCCGTCCAGCTGCTCGCGCACGCGTGCGCGGCCGAGCCGGAGTCCCGCAGCGTCCGTGAGGCGCTCGCGCGCGCCCAGTTCGACGCCGGGCAGTACGACGCCGCGCTGGAGACCTTCGCCTGGATCGTCGCCCAGGACCCGACCGACGACTACGCCCAGTTCGGCCTCGGGATGGCCGCCAGGCGCACCGGGGACCTGCCGACGGCGATCGAGCACCTGGCGCTGGCGGCGGCGATGCGTCCCGACATCTCGCACTATGGCCGGGAGCTGCGCGGCGCCCGGGCTCATCTGAACCGGGCCCGGCCCGCGTGACGGCCGCGCGGGGCCCGGCCGGATGAGGGCCACGGCGGCCGGGGAGCAGGTGGGCGGACGGAAGCCGGCCAGCGCGGGAGAAGAGAAGCCGGCGCCGGCGGGGCCGGGGGCCGTCCACCCGGCCTACGGGCCGCCGTTGGGCGGGAGCGCGGTGGCGCCGGCGGAGCGGTTCGACGTCGCGCTGCTCGACCTGGACGGCGTCGTGTACCGGGGCGATGGCGCCGTGCCGCACGCCGCCGACGCGATCGCCGCGGCCGGGCGGCGCGGCCTGCGGGTCGGCTACGTGACCAACAACGCCCTGCGCATCCCGGAGGCGGTCGCCGCGCGGCTCACCGGCTTCGGGGTGCCGGCTCGCCCGGAAGAGGTGATCACGTCGGCGCAGGCGGCGGCGCACGTGCTCGCCGAGCGGCTGCCGCCAGGCGCGGCGGTGCTGGTCGCCGGCGGCGAGGGGCTGTGGGCGGCGGTCGCGGCCGAGGGGCTGACCCCGGTGGCCTCCGCCGACGCGGCGCCGCTGGCCGTCGTCCAGGGCTTCGATCCGGAGATCACCTACGGGCGGCTGGCTGAGGCGGCGCTGGCCGTGCGCGCCGGCGCGTGGTGGGTCGCGAGCAACGCCGACCTGACCGTGCCGACGGAGCGGGGCCTCGCGCCAGGCAACGGCTCGCTGGTCGCGATGGTCCGGGCGGCGACGGGAGCCGAGCCGCTGGTCACCGGCAAGCCCGAGCCGGCGATGCACGCCGAGTCGGTGCGCAGGACCCAGGCCCGCGAGCCCGTCGTCGTCGGCGACCGGCTCGACACGGACGTCGAGGCCGGGGCGAGGTCCGGTACCCCGACCCTCCTGGTCCTCACCGGGGTGACCACCGGGTCGGAGCTGTTGGCGGCGGGGCCCGCGCACCGGCCGACGCTGCTCGCCGCCGACCTGCGCGGCCTGCTGCGCCCGCACCCGCCGGCCCGCCTGGCGCCGGACGGGCGGGCCCGGTGCGGCGGCTGGGAGTGCCACGTGGACGACGCCGGCGTCCTGCGCTGGCGTGCGCGTGGCGCCGACGCTGGCGCGGGTGGTGAGCCGGGCGACCCGCGCGACGTGGCGCCAGACCAGACGCCGGACGAAGCGGTGGGCGAAGCGCCGGACAGGGCGGTGGATGACGGGCTGGACGCCCTGCGCGCCGCGTGCCTGGCGGCCTGGGCCGCGGCCGACGCCGGCCGGCCGACGCGCGGCCTGGCCGCGGACCGTCCGCACGCCTGCGCGGACCTCGCCGCGCCGTCGGCGTGAGCGGGGTCCCGGCGAGCGCGAGACGACGGCGGGGAAGCGATGAGCGCGACGGCGGGGCGAACAGGCGGCGCCGTGGTCCTGGGCCGGCGGCGGCCGGGCGGTGGCGGCGCCGGGAGCGGCTCGTCGGACGGGACGGGCTCGTCAGAGCAGCGAACGCACCCGCAGCAGGTCGCGCACGCTGGCCTCGACCCGCAGCCGCCCGCTCGCCCAGGCCGAAGTGACGGAGAGTCTCCCCTCGGTGACGGCTACCAGGTCGTCGCTGCTGAGCGTGAAGGTGATCTGCGCGGCGCGGTTGCCCTCGGTGATGTCGTGCAGGCCGCCGTCGCGCAGCTGGGCGACGTACGAGGTGCCCAGGTCGGGAATCCGGCACATGATCGTGCGGTCGGGCGTGTTCGGTGGGTGGCCCTCGCGCGCCAGCGCCTCGAGGCGGGCGGCCAGGCCACGCAGCGCGGCCTCGCACTGCTTCCGGTCCGCCACGACGACCTGTCCTCCCGTATCCGTGCCGGCGTCGCTCACCCGGGCCGCCTCGGCCGGAGCCCCGCCCGGGGCCGGACGGCCCTGACCCCGGCCCGGGTGCCCCGGCGCGGCGTGCCCCTACCCGTCCTACCTGCTCACGGCCCGCTCCGCTCACCGAGCGCTGGGCCGCTCCCACCCGGCATGACACGGCGGGCGAGCCGGCCCGGGGGTGCCGGGCGGGTCCGGCGTCGCCCACGACAACGGGTCATCACCGCTACTGGCGGGCCGTGGGCGACACTAGCGTAGGAACGACCGGACGAGGCCCAGACAATCCGTGAGCGTCGCGTCGGCGTCCTGGTACGTGCCAATGCGCCCGGACATGCCAACGCGCCTGGACATCGACCACGGGAGGCAGGACAGGTGACCATCGAGCCCGGCACCACGCCGGCGGCCGACTCCGCCGACCCCGTCGGCGACGTGCCGGTGGGCGACGACGGCCTGCGGGCCGCCTCCGCCAGGCTGGCCGAGCTTCCCGGCCTGCCGGTCGCCGAGCACGTCGCCGTCTTCGAGGAGGTCAACCGGCTGCTCGCCGGCACGCTCGCCGAACTCGACGCGGCGGACGGCGGGGAGCCCGCCGGCTCCGTCCCGGCCCGGTCCGGCGGGTCCGGTCAGCCGGCCCGCCCCGGGCAGTTCGGGCGGCCAGGTCCGGGCGCCGCCCCGGTTGGCCGGCCGCGGCCAGGGCCGCCGATGCCGGGGCCCGGCCCGCGGTGAGCGAGTGCTAGCCATGGCACGCAGAACGCGGTTGGACGGCGAGCTGGTCCGCCGGGGCCTGGCCCGCTCGCGCGAGCAGGCCGCCGAGGCGATCGCGGCCGGGCGGGTCCTGGTCGCCGGCCGGCCGGCGAGCAAGCCGGCGACGATGGTCGACGCCACCACGTCGATCGCGCTGAACGGCGGGGACGACCCAGGTTTCGCCTCCCGCGGCGCTCACAAGCTGCTCGGAGCGTTCGCCGCCTTCGGAGTCCCCCCGCTGCCCGAAACGTCCTCGCCCGGTCCAGCGGCGCCGGAGGGGCCCGGAGGGCCCGAGGAACCCGAGGCGCCGGCCGCGCCGGCGGACCCGGGCGGGGCGGCCCGGGGGCCGGCGCTGCGGGTGGCAGGGCGGCGGGCGATGGACGTCGGAGCGTCCACCGGCGGGTTCACCGACGTGCTGCTGCGCGCCGGCGTGGCCTCGGTCGTCGCGGTGGACGTGGGATACGGGCAGCTCGACTGGCGGCTGCGCACCGACTCACGGGTGCGGGTGCTCGACAGGACCAATGCCCGGCACCTGACCCTCGAGACGATCGGCGAGCCGGTCGACCTGGTCGTCGGCGACCTGTCGTTCATCTCGCTGCGGCTCGTGCTGCCGGCGCTGGCCGGCTGCGCCGCGCCGGACGCCGACCTCGTCCTGCTGGTCAAGCCACAGTTCGAGGTAGGGCGGGAGCGGCTCGGCGCCGGCGGTGTCGTCCGCGACGTCTCGCTGCACGCCGAGGCGGTCCAGGGGGTCGCCCGCGCGGCCGCCCAGGCCGGGCTGGGCGTGCGCGGCGTGGTCGCCAGCCCGCTGCCAGGGCCCGCGGGCAACGTCGAGTACCTGCTGTGGCTCGCCGCCGGCGCGCCACCGCTGGACCCGGCGGCACTCGCCGGCGCGATCGCCGCCGGCCCGGCCGGCGCGGGTGGGAGCGGGCGATGACGGGCGGGAGCGGGCGATGAGCAGAGAGATCCTCGTGCTGACCCACCCGCGCCGGGACGGCATGGCCCGGCGCGCCGGCTGGGTGCTCGACCGGCTCGCCGCGGCCGGGATCGCGCCCAGGATGCTGGCCGACGAGGCGGAGCTGCTCGGCCTGGACGGGGCGACCATCGTCCCGCGGGACGACGACGCGGCGGTCGGCGTCGAGCTGGTGCTCGTCCTCGGGGGCGACGGCACGCTGCTGCGCGGCGCCGAGCTCGCCCGCTCGGCCGACATCCCCCTGCTCGGCGTCAACCTCGGCCATGTCGGCTTCCTCGCGGAGGCGGAGCCCGACGCGCTGGAGGCCACCCTCGACGCCGTGGTGCGCAAGGACTACCAGGTCGAGGAGCGGATGACCGTCGACGTGACGGTCCGGCTGCGTGGCGAGGTCACCTATGCCGGCTGGGCGCTCAACGAGATGTCCCTGGAGAAGGCCGAGCGGGCCAAGATGCTCGAGTGCGTGGTCGGCATCGACGGCCGGCCGCTGTCGCGCTGGGGCTGCGACGGGGTGATCTGCTCGACGCCGACCGGGTCGACCGCGTACGCGTTCTCCGTCGGCGGGCCGGTGATGTGGCCGGGGGTGGACGCGTTGCTGGTCGCCCCGATCAGCGCCCACGCGCTGTTCGCCCGGCCGCTGGTGCTCGCTCCCACGTCGACGGTGGCCATCGAGGTGCTCGACCCGGTGCCCGGGGTGATCTACTGCGACGGCCGGCGGTCGGTGCCGGTCGCGCCGCACTCCCGGGTCGAGGTCGCCCGCGGCCGGCGGCCGGTACGCCTGGCGGTGGTGCGCGCGCTGCCGTTCACCGACCGGCTGGTGGCGAAGTTCCACCTGCCGGTCGAGGGCTGGCGTGGCCGGGCCGCGCGCGAGAACGGCTGGTCGGACTCGTTCGTGGGCTTCTCCAGCGACGAACCGGCGGGGTGACCGGGGCCGTGGCGGGTTGGTCGTGCCCGGTCCGCCTCGCGCCGACATGCCGGATTCGCGCCTCCTTCGGCCTCCTCGCCCCGGCCATGCCCTAGAGTTCGGTGCGTGCTCGAGGAAATCCGGCTGCGTGGCCTCGGGGTCATCGATGACGCCGTCCTCGACCTCGCGCCGGGGCTCACCGTGGTCACCGGTGAGACCGGCGCCGGCAAGACGATGATCGTCCAGGGCCTGGGCCTGCTGACCGGTGGCCGCGCCGACTACGGCCTGATCCGCCCCGGTTTCGACCGCGCCTTCGTCGAGGGCCGGCTCGCCGTGTCGCCGGACTCGCTGACCGCGGCGCGGGTGCGCGACGCGGGCGGCGAGATCGACGACGGCGTACTGATCATCGGCCGGACGCTGATCGCCGACGGCCGCTCCCGTGTCCAGATCGGCGGCCGCGCCGCGCCGGCGAGCCTGCTCGCCGAGCTCGCCGAGGACCTGGTCGCCGTGCACGGCCAGTCGGAGGCGCAGCGGCTGCTCAAGACCTCCACCCAGCGGGCCGCGCTCGACCGGTTCGCCGGCGAGGCGGTCGCCAAGCCGCTGGCCCGCTACGGCGAGCGGTACGCCCGGCTCGGCGCGGTGCGCGCCAGGCTCGCCGACATCACGGAGCGCTCCCGTGAGCGGGCCGCCGAGGCCGAGTCGCTGCGGTCCCGGCTCGCCGACATCGAGCGGGTGGAACCGGCCGCCGGCGAGGACGCCGCCCTCGACACGGAGCTGCGCCGCCTCGAGCACGCCGAGGCGCTCGTCCGGGCCGCCCAGACCGCGCACGCCGCCCTGGTGGCCGACCCGGCTTCGGGCGACGGCTCGCCCGGCGCCGTCGACCTGGTCTCCGCCGCCCGCCGGGTCGTCGCCGGGGAGGCCGACCTCGACCCGGCGCTGGCCGAGCTCGGCAACCGGATCCGCGAGGCGGCCGTGCTGCTCGCCGACGTCGCCGCGGACCTCGCGTCCTACGCCGCCGGGGTGGACGCCGACCCGGCCCGCCTGGCCGCCGCGCAGGAACGCCGCGCCGACCTGGCCGCGCTGACCCGCGCGCACGGCACCGACGTCGACGGCGTGCTCGCCTGGGCCGAGCAGGCCGGCCGGCGGCTGCTGGAGCTCGACGGCGGCGCCGACTCGGCCGAGGCGCTCACCGCCGAGCGCGACGCGCTGCTCGACGAGCTCGCCGACCTCGCCGGCCAGGTGTCGGCCGCCCGTTCCCGGGCCGCGCACGAGTTCGGGGAGCGGGTCGCCGGCGAGCTCGCGGGCCTGGCGATGCCGCGCGCCCGGGTCGTGGCGGTCGTCTCCCAGCGCGACGACCCGAACGGCCTGCCGATGTTCGGCCGGATGGTCGCGTTCGGGCCGGGCGGGGTCGACGACGTCGAGCTGCGGCTGGTCCCGCATCCCGGCGCGCCGGCCCGGCCGGTCCACAAGGGCGCCTCCGGCGGCGAGCTGTCCCGGGTGATGCTCGCGATCGAGGTCGTGCTGGCCGCGGACGACGCCGGGGTGACGATGGTGTTCGACGAGGTCGACGCCGGCGTCGGCGGGCGGGCCGCCGTCGAGATCGGTCGCCGGCTGGCCAGGCTCGCCCGCACCCACCAGGTCATCTGCATCACCCACCTGCCGCAGGTGGCCGCGTTCGCCGACCGGCACCTGGTCGTCAGCAAGGCCTCCGACGGCTCGGTCACCCGCAGCGGCGTGACCGCCCTCGACGACGCCGGCCGGGTCCGTGAGCTGTCGCGCATGCTCGCCGGCCAGGAGGACTCCACCCTCGCCCGCGGCCACGCGGAGGAGCTCCTCGCCGCCGCGGCCGCCGACAAGGCCAGGCCCTGACCGAGGCCGCCTGACCGAGACCATCGGACCGAAACGATCGGGACCGAAGCCACGCGATGGGTCGGGCCAGGGCGGCGAGCTGGCGTGTTACTGTGAAGTCCCGTGGACCGGTCGGGTCGGCCGCCGGCATGACCACGGGAGTGTGCGTGGCGCAGGTACGTAGCAGCAAACACATCTTCGTCACTGGCGGGGTGGCGTCGAGCCTGGGCAAGGGACTGACCGCGTCCAGCCTTGGCCGGCTGCTCAAGGCGCGCGGCCTGCGGGTCACGATGCAGAAGCTGGACCCGTACCTCAACGTCGATCCCGGGACGATGGACCCGTTCCAGCACGGTGAGGTCTTCGTCACCGACGACGGCGCCGAGACTGACCTGGACATCGGCCACTACGAGCGCTTCCTCGACGTCAACCTCAACGGCAGCGCGAACGTCACCACCGGGCAGGTCTACTCGGCGGTCATCGCCCGCGAGCGGCGCGGGGACTACCGGGGGCAGACCGTGCAGGTCGTGCCGCACATCACCGACGAGATCAAGGACAGGATCCGCAGGCTCGCGAGCGACGACGTCGACGTCGTCATCACGGAGGTCGGCGGCACCGTCGGCGACATCGAGTCGCTGCCCTACCTGGAGGCGATCCGCCAGGTCCGCCACGAGGTCGGCAGGGACAACGCGCTCACCGTCCACGTCAGCCTGGTGCCCTACCTGGCCCCGTCCGGCGAGCTGAAGACCAAGCCCACCCAGCACTCCGTCGCCGCGCTGCGCAGCATCGGCCTGCAGCCCGACGCGCTCGTCTGCCGCTCCGACCGGCCGCTGCCGCACGCGCTCAAGAAGAAGATCGCGCTGATGTGTGACGTCGACGACGAGGCCGTCGTCGGCGCGCCGGACGCCTCGTCGATCTACATGATCCCGAAGGTGCTGCACCAGGAGGGCCTGGACGCCTACGTGGTGCGCCGGCTTGGCCTGTCGTTCCGCGACGTCGACTGGACCGAGTGGGACACCCTGCTGCGCCGGGTCAACCAGCCCACCCACCGGATCACGGTGGCGATGGTCGGCAAGTACATCGACCTGCCGGACGCCTACCTGTCGGTCACCGAGGCGCTGCGCGCGGGCGGGTTCGCCGTGGACGCCGGGGTCGACATCCGGTGGGTCGCCTCCGACGAGTGCTCGTCGCCCGAGGCGACCGCCGCGCTGCTCGACGGCGTCGACGGGATGATCATCCCGGGCGGGTTCGGGGTCCGGGGCATCGAAGGAAAGATCAACGCGTTGCGGCACGCCCGCGAGCACGGGCTGCCGACGCTCGGGATCTGTCTCGGCCTGCAGTGCATGGTGATCGAGGCGGCCCGCTCCCTGGCCGGTCTGGAGAGGGCGAACTCGGCCGAGTTCGACGAGACCACTCCCCATCCGGTGATCTCGACGATGGCCGACCAGTTGGACGTCATCGCGGGCAAGCGCGACCTGGGCGGCACGATGCGGCTTGGCCTCTACACCTGCAAGCTCGCGCCGGGCACGATCGCGCGCCGCGAGTTCGGCGCGGCCGAGGTCGACGAACGGCACCGCCACCGGTATGAGGTCAACAACGACTACCGCGACCGGCTCGCCGCCGCGGGCCTGGTGTTCTCCGGCACCTCGCCGGACAGCCGGCTCGTCGAGATGATCGAGCTGGCGCCAGATGTGCACCCGTTCTACGTCGGCACTCAGGCGCACCCCGAGTTCCGGTCACGGCCGACCCGGGCACACCCGCTGTTTCGCGGGCTGGCCTCGGCCGCCGTCGCCTACGCGGACCGCCGCCGCGGCGTGCTGCCAGTCGACCTGGGCACCGACCCGGCGGGGTCGGCGGTCGCGGGCCTGGTGACGTCATGACCCGGGCCTCCCGGCTCGACGGAGCCGATCCGGCGGGCACCGCCCGGCCGTGGGCGGCCGCCCCCGAGGAGGCCGGCGTCGCCGGCTCGGCGAGGCACCGCTACGAGGTCGCCGAAAGCAGCACCGAGTATCGCGGGCGGATCATCTCGATCCGGCGCGACCAGGTGCGGATGCCCGACGGCGACGTCTCCCAGCGCGACGTCGTCGTGCACCCGGGGGCCGTCGGCGTCGTCGCGCTCGACGACGCCGGACGGGTCGTGATGGTCCGCCAGTACCGGCACCCGGTCGGCGGCGAACTGTGGGAACTGCCCGCCGGGATCCTCGACCTGCCCGGCGAGCCGGCGTCGGTCGCCGCGGCGCGCGAGCTGGCCGAGGAGGCCGCGCTGCGGGCCGAGCGCTGGTCGCTGCTCGTCGACGTGTGGGCGTCGCCCGGGATGACCGACGAGGCATACCGGGTGTTCCTGGCCCAGGGCCTGTCCGAGATCCCGGTCCCCGAGCGGCACGTCGGGGTGCACGAGGAGGCCGAGATGGCGGTCACCCGTGTGCCGCTGGACGAGGCGGTCACCAGGGTCCTCGAGGGCGACATCACCAACGCGATGGCCGTCGTCGGGATCCTCGCCGCCGCCCGGGCCCGCGACATCGGCTTCGCGAGCCTGCGCTCCCCAGACGCCCCCTGGCCCGCCAGACCCGGCAACCAGGGTTGAGTTTCCTGGTTCGCTGTGTTTCCTGGTCCGCTCCGTCCGGGCGGCGCGCTCCGGCCCCGTCCTCCGCTTCGCTCCGGACGTGACCTCCGCGCGCCGTCCTCCTCCGCTCACGTGCGCTCCGGCGACCTCCGCTGCGGCCCGGCCACGAGCGAAGCGAAGTAGACCCTCGCAGGGAGTAGTTCGGTTCGTGGCGTGGGAGCGTTACGCAACTGAGCTGGCGCGGAGGAGGGCCTCCGCGGAGGCCCTCCTCCGAGCGAAGCGATGGAGGGGGGCCGCAGCGGAGGTCGCCGGAGCGCACGTGAGCGG
>NZ_JADWYU010000375.1 GCF_016786325.1 Frankia nepalensis
GGCGCCCCCCCCCCCCCCCCCCCCCCCCCCCCGCCCGCCCCGCGCCCCGGGGCGCCCCCCCTCTGGGGTGTCCGCCCGCTCGCCGCCCGGCTGTGCCGCGACACCCGCGAGCGGTCGGTCCTGCTCCGCGAGGCGGCCGAGCTGGCCTGACGCCCGGCCGTCACCCACGTGTCCCGCGCCCTTCCGGCGGCCGGGCCCTGGCCGCCGGAAGGTGGGCCCGCCTGGAGTCAGACGGCGGCCCGGCGCATGGTGCCGTACCCGCCGGCGAACAGCGCGACCATGAGGACGGCGAGGACGCCGGTCAGGCCGGTGGCGCTGAGCGCGCTGAAGAAGTCGCCGATCCTCGACCAGGCGTCGGTCCAGGTGGCCAGGAGCGCGGCGGCGACCAGCAGGAGGATCTGGGCGGCGACGAAGGACGTCATGCCGAGGACGGACCAGCGGCGGTAGACGATGCCGAACCACATGCCGTAGACGAACATCAGCGCCAGGCACACGAACGAGGTCAGCCAGGTGAGGTACCACGGCCCATCGAGGATGTAGCCCACTCGGAAGAAGCCCAGGTTCTGGCCCCATCCGTCGGTGGCCGCCTCGATGGCCTGCAGGCCGGTGAGGGCCAGGCCGTAACCGGCGGCCAGGGCGACGGCCAGCCCGGCGGTGCCCAGGTAGTAGGAGCGCCGGCTGATCCCGAGGGCGAGCCCGAACTGCAGGGACTTGAAGGTGCTGAACAGGCCGCCGATGAACACCCAGACGTAGATCGTGGCGAGCCCGCCGGTGTCGGTGTTCGGGATCTGGGAGGCGACGACGAGGTTGACGGCGAAGCTGAACATCATGATGCCCCAGGGCAGCAAGAAGTAGAGCTGCCACTGGATGAGGTGGTACCGGGCAACGTTGGTGACGGTGCGCCAGGTGGTCATGCGCTCGTCCTCTCCGGCGCGTCCTCGGCGCGGCGCGCCGAGGCGTGGACCATGATCTGCTGCAGGGACAGGGGTTCCAGGCTCAGGCGCAGATCGCGGGCGCGGCGCCGGTCCAGATCCGCCAGGCCGCCGGCGACGACGACGGACTCCTGGGCGCCGAGGGCGCGGCGGTCCCAGACCGCGCGCCCGGCGACGAGCTGCTCCACCGCGGCGGACGGGCCGCTCACGGTCACGAACGTGCCGCGCAGGTCGTCGGTCACGGCGTCCAGCACGACCCGGCCGCGGTCGATCATCACGACCCGCTCCAGCAGGCCGGCGACCTCGTCGATCAGATGGGTCGACAGCACCATCGCGCGGGGGTGCTCGGCGTACTCCGCGAGCAGGCGGTCGTAGAACAGCTGGCGGGCGACCGCGTCGAGGCCGGCGTAGGGCTCGTCGAACAGGGTCACCTCGGCCCGGGCCGCCAGGCCGATCACGATGCTCAACGCCGAACGCATCCCGCGGGAGAGCTTCCTGATCGGCCGGCGGGTCGGCAGGTCGAACTCCGCGACCAGCGTCCGGGCCAGCTCGGCGGACCAGTTGGGGTAGAACCACGAGGCCGCGGCCAACGCGTCGCGGACCTTGATGTCGGGAAACGTCTGGTCCTCGCGGATGAACACCATGCGGCGCAGCACCGCGTCGTTCTCGACCGGGCTGGCGCCGAGCACCCGCACCTGCCCGGCCGAGGCGAACTCCTGCGCGGCGATGACGCGCATCAGGGTGGTCTTGCCCGCGCCGTTGCGGCCCAGCAGCCCGGTGATCGACGGTCCGTCGATGCCCAGCGTGACGTCGTCGAGGGCGAGATGGTCGCGGTACCGGCGCGTCAGGCCGGTCACCGAGATCGCTGCCGTCATGGTCTGGCCCCTTCCTGGGCATGGCCGGCTTCCCGGATCAGCTCCACCAGCACGTCCGTGTCGAACCCCAGCCGCTGGGCCTCGGAGACCATCGGCTGCACATAGCGCTCGGCGAACCGCTTGCGGCGTTCCGCCAGCAGTCGCTCACGGGCACCGGACGCGACGAACATGCCGATCCCGCGGCGCTTCTCCAGCAGCCCGTCGTCGGCCAGCACGTTGATGCCCTTGGCCGCCGTCGCCGGGTTGATCCGGTGATAGGCGGCCAGCTCGTTGGTCGACGGCACTCGTTCTCCTTCCGCCAGCGCGCCCTCGGCGATCAGGTCGGCCAGCCGCTCGGCGATCTGGGCGAACAGCGGCGTTCCGTCATCGAGCACATCGACCCTCCAGGCCTCGGTGTCGCGGACCGTCCACATCGACTCATCGGTCCAGTAGTTCATCGGTCCAGTGGTTCATTACTTGACTAAGTAACCAGCGAAGCCGTCCGGCTGTCAAGGTCTCCCGGCCGGCACCGGGCCAGCCCGCCCAGCCCGGACCGAGCACCCCAGATGGCGCAAGCACCCCGGACGGCGACCACCCCGGACGGCCGACCACCCGGACGGCCGAGCACCCCGGACGGCCGAGAGCCCCCATCGGTCGAGCACCCCGGACGGCGGAGGAGCCCAAACGACCGAGGGCCCGCGATCCGGCTTGGATCGCGGGCCCTCGACGGCCAGGAGGCGCCGCTACGGGATGGCGGCTGTGAGATGGGCGGCTACGGGATGGCGATGGTGCGGCCGACGCCCTGCTCGGCGCGGTCCAGGCGGTCGTAGGCGGCGGGCACCTCGTCGAGCGTGATGTGGCTGGCGCTGACGCGCACCTTCCCGGCGGCGGCGAGCGCGACCAGCTCGCGCAGCTCCCAGGCCTCGCCGGAGTAGCTGGTCTGCAGAACGCACTCCCAGGGCGTCCGCATCAGCCCGAACGGGGTCGAGCCGAGGCCGGCGCCGATGCAGACGACCTTGCCGCGCTCGGCGGCGCATGCCACGGCGAGCGCGAGCGTGTCGTCGACACCCACCAGGTCGAGGACCAGCGACGAGCCCCCCAGGGCCCGGACCTGGGCCGCCGCCCCATCGGCCGGATCGAGCGCGAGGTCGGCGCCGAGCTCGAGGGCGAACTCGCGCCGCCGCGGGTCGGGCTCGACGGCGACGATCGTGGCCGGCGAGACCGCGCGCAGGATCTGCACGGCCAGGTGGCCGAGCCCGCCGATGCCGATGACGGTCGCCACCGAGCCCCCGCCGAGCCACGGCATCGACGCGCGGATCGCGTGGTACGGCGTCAGCCCGGCGTCGTCGAGCGGGCCGGCGTCCACCGGGTCGAGGCCGTCGGGCAGGGTCACCACCGTCCGCGCCGGCACCCGGAGGAATTCGGCCAGGCCCCCGTCGTACCCGAGGCCCGCTCCGGCGGCCGGCTTGATGGCCGGGCAGTACCGCTCGTGGCCGCCGACGCAGGTCGGGCACTGGCCGCAGCCGAACTCCGCGTGGACCACGACCGGCTGCCCGACGCTCAGCCCGCGCACGTCCGGGCCGACCGCCTCGACCCAGCCCGCGGTCTCGTGCCCGATGGTGAACCCCTGCCCGTCGGACCGGTACACCGACGGCACCTTCGAGATCATGCAGTCCGAGTGACAGAGGCCGGCGCCGGCCACCTTCACCAGTACCTCGTCGGCGCCCACGGCCGGCACCGGCACGTCCGCGACTTCCAGCCCGCCAGCCGGCAAGACCCGTACAGCCCTCACGACCGTCCCTCCCGCGCACCACTATCAGACCTGGGCAGACATACCGTGCGATCCTCGCAGCTCCTGAAATCTGGTTCCAGAAATCGACGATCCGCCCGCCCTACCGCGGGAGGGCACGGGCGGCCGCCCTGGCCCGCCCGCGCCGCCACGACAACCGGCCCGACCGGCCCGCCGCCCGGCAATCGGGACAACCACCGATGTTCCCCGCCCACGGCGCGCGCCACGTTGGGCGCCAAGGAATCATGCTGGCCGGTCGCGGTGGCGGCCCGGCCGGAGGAAGGCGGATGAGCTGATGGTGCGGTCATCGACGACCCGGGGCGGAGCCGCCGCGGCGGCACGGGGCTGGTGGCGGACGACACCGGTGGCGGCCGCCCTGGCCGCCACCGCGGCGCTCACCGCGCTCGTCGGATGTGGCGACGACGCGGTCGAGGGCACGCCGACGGCCGGGGCGACCGCGCCCTCGTCGGCGTCCGCCGGGCCAGCGGCGGCGGGCGAGCCGGAGGTCGTGACCGGGTCCGGGGACGTCCAGGACGCCGTGACGCGTTACCGGACGCTGCTCGGGCCGGACAACGGCGGCGGCCCCGAGGGCGACCCGAACGGGCGGCGAGAGGTGAACTGGGACGGGGTGCCGGACGAGTTCGCCGCGCCGAACGCCCTGCCGGGCGACTTCTTCAACGCCCCGGTGGCGCCGCGCGCCCGCGGCCTCTTCCTGACCACCACCGGCGACCGGCTGACGGTCAGCGCCGACGACGACAACCCGACCGGCACGCCCGTCCGGTTCGCCGACGTCAACCCGTCCTACGCCGAGCAGTTCCGCGCGTTCAGCGCCCAGCGGCTCTTCTCACCCCAGGGCACGAACGTCGTCGACGTCACGTTCCTCGTCCCCGGGACGACGACGCCGGCGGTCGTGCGCGGCTTCGGGGCGGTCTACACGGACGTCGACGGCGAGCACGCCGCCGAGTTCGAGTTCTTCGACGCCTCCGGGACCTCACTGGGCACGCACACCGTCCCCGTCTCCGGGGACGGCCTGTCGTTCCTCGGCATCGCCTACCCGGAGCCGGTCGTCGCCAGGGTTCGTGTCGTCTACGGCAACGCCGCCCTCGGCCCCGACGACAGCGCGCAATATGACGTGGCCGTCATGGACGACTTCATCTTCGGCGAGCCCCGGGCCCAGTAAGCGTCGGCCGCACGGCGGGCCGGCCGTGCCCTGATGGTCGCCGGGGTGTCAGCCGGCGGCGCGGCCGTGACTAGAAAAACCAACGTATGGAAAATTTAGTCATTCCGTTAGTCATCCATGGCCGGCCATCCGCGCGTCCCGATTTGACCCGCCCGGCAGTTATCGGGCGCCGCGACCTCCCCGGCGGGAAATAGGCCGGTGGCGGGGAGCGGAATCGGCGGAGCCCGCGTGCGCTCTCAGGTCCCTGGCCTCGGCCTCGAGAGGGCCGGGCGCCACCAGCGACATGTCGTCGGGATCGCCGAACCAGGAAAGAGCGCTCGCCGTGGCCGGCTGGGACTGGTCGAAGGCGATCTGCCCGTCTCGGCACAGGAGAGCCATGTCGGACATCACGGCGAACAGGCCCCGCCCGAGCAGGAATGCGAGGTCGCCGGCCGTCCGGCGGCCGTTCACCCGAGCCAGGATCTCCGCTCGGCCCTCGTCGATCGGCGGGGCCGCGGAGGTGGCCCGCGGCTGGGCCCGCGCGCGCAGGCCCAGCTCGTGCCACTCGGCCGCGACGACGAGCCGGCGCCGGGTCTCCCGGACCACGCGGCCGACGTCCATCCCTGGTACCAGCGGCATCAGCGGGTCGGCCTTGACCGGATCGGGCACGCACGCGAAGACGTCCGCGAGCGCCAGCGCGAACACCGCGTCCATCGCGGCCGTCTGGGTCACCACCTGCGCCGCCGCGTCGCCGAACAGGCCGCGCTCGACCAGTTCGGCGCGCATCCTGCCGGCCGGCGAGGCCCGATTGAAGGCGTCGGTCCAGTCCTCGCGGGAAATCCGTCCCGACCCCACCAGCAGGGACTCCACACCCGGGGCTACCGGTGTGTCGGCGGCAATCAGCAGGCCGGAGCTCAGGACGACCGTTCCCCTGACCCTCGCGCCTTCGGCCCGAAGGGTGCCCGAGAAACGTTCCTCGCCGAGTCGGGACAATACATCGAGAAGAACATAACCATCTGCCGCGCTGTCCGCGCCCATCGTGCCCCCACCTCCTCACCCCCGGTGACAGCGAACAGAGGGAAGGATATGGTGCGTTGGGCCCAAGTGCTACCAGGTCTGTCGACGACCACGCAAACAGCGGTAGACCGGCAGGACTTAAATCAACACCAGCACAATGACAGCTCGTCCTTTGAATCTAGGGAAGGCGACATGGACATCGAGACCGCGTTGAAGGAAGCGATGGCCCTCGACGGCGCGCTGGGCGCCGCGCTGGTCGACTACGAGAGCGGAATGATGCTGGGCTCGGCCGGCGGCGGCCGCGCGCTCAACCTCGAGGTCGCCGCCGCGGGCAACACCGACGTGGTCCGCGCCAAGGCCAGGACGCTCGAGGCGCTCGGCGTCCGGGAGGGGATCGAGGACATCCTCATCACCCTGGACCGGCAGTACCACATCATCCGCCTGCTCACCCGCGGCGGCAGCCGGCTGTTCCTCTACCTCGCCCTGGACCGCACCCGGGCCAACCTCGCGCTGGCCCGCCACGGCCTGCGGACGATCGAACGCGAACTGAGCATGTGACGTCCTAGGCGCCTCCCGGCACCGCCCGGGCCCGTAGGCCCTGGGCATCCGGGTCGAGCCCCCAGGACAGCACCCGGCGCGGCTGGATCCGGATGACCTCGCGGCTCAGCCACGGCTGGGGCGGGTCGACGTCGGTGATCGCGGCGGCGGTGCCGCGGATCTCGACTCCCCGGACCCGCCACGGATCGACCGAGGCGATGTCGTCGACGACCAGCGAGACGACGCCGGTCGCCGCGACGTTGCGGAACTTCCGGCTGGCGCCGAGGTCGTAGCCGTAGATCTCGACGGTGCCGTCCGGGCGTACCTGGAAGGAGACCGGTGAGTTCTGCGGCCGGCCGTCCGGCGCCACGGTCGCGAGCCGGCCAAGCCGCTGGCTGGCCAGGTAACCGAGCTCGTCGTCACTGAACACCCTGGCGCCAGCCGCGGTGGCGCCAGGGGTGTCGGGGGTGTCGGTAGCCGTCATGGCTCGACGTTCCAACCTCGACTGGGCTTGAGGTCAACCCTGGCACCCATCGAGTCCACGGAACGATCGGCCTCGGCTATGACCGCCCCCGGATCCGGGCGGCATCGACCGGCGGGCTGGGCCGCTGGGCGAGCGATCCGGGCGCGACCGCCGAAGTAACTCATTGCCAAGCGAGCGATGGGCGATCTGAAGGACCACGCCAAGCGCTCCGCAAGAAGGAGTCAGCTTCACGCAAGTGGCGGCCAAGTGCCGGGCGACATGGTGACTAGGCCCTGTTCGTGACCGCTCCGGTCATGTCCATGCCGAGGAGCCACCGTGTCCACGCTCGCCCCCAACACCCCGTCCTCCAACACCGCGTCTCCCAACACCGCCGCCCCCAACACCGCGTCCCTCGACGTCGCCCTCGCCGCGCTGGCCGAGACGATCCGCGGCCAGGTGCTGCTGCCCGGCAGCGGGGCCTACGCGGCGGCCGCGACGCCCTGGAACGTGGCGGTGCCCACCACTCCGGTGGCCGTCGTCGCGGTGGCCGACGCCTCCGACGTCGTCGCGGCGGTGCGTTTCGCCAATGCCCACGACCTCGACGTCGTCGTCCAGGCAACCGGGCACGGGGCGCTCGCCACCACCCGGCCGAGCCTGATGATCTACACCGGCGGCCTCGACGAGGTCACCGTCGACCCGGCGCGGCGACTGGCCAGGGTCGGCGCCGGGGCGCGCTGGCAGCGGGTGCTCGACGCCGCCGCCGAGCACGGCCTCGGCGCGCTCGCCGGCTCCGCCCCGCACGTGGGCGTCGTCGGCTACCTCACCGGGGGCGGCCTGTCGCCGGTGGCCCGCACCTTCGGCTACGGCAGCGACCTGGTCACCGCCTTCGACGTCGTCACCGGCGACGGCGAGCGGCGCCGGGCCACCGCGACGGAGAACCCGGCGCTGTTCTGGGGGCTGCGCGGCGGCAAGGGCGCGCTGGGCGTGGTCACCGCCGTCGAGTTCGAACTGCTGGACGCCGCCCAGATCTACGGCGGCTGCCTCTACTTCGACGGCGCCGACGCGGACCGAGTCGTGTCGGCGTGGAAGACCTGGTCCGCGGCCCTGCCCGAGCAGGCGTCCACGTCGATCGCCGTGCTGCGGCTGCCGCCGATGCCGGCGGTGCCGGCGCCGCTGGCCGGCCGGTGCACCGTCGCGGTCCGGTTCGCCTGGATCGGCGACCCGGCCGCGGGCGAGCGGGTGATCGACCCGATCCGTGGCCTGGCAACGGTGATCTTCGGTGGCCTCGGGGTTCTGCCGTTCCCCGCGCTCGGCATGATCCACGCCGACCCGGTGGACCCGATGCCCGTCCACGAGCAGGCGCTGCTGCTGCGCGAGCTGCCCGACGCCGCGGTGCGCGCCCTGCTCGCGCTCACCGGGCCCGAGGCGGACTGCCCGCAGGTCATCGTCGAGCTGCGGCTGCTCGGCGGGGCGCTGGCCCGCGAGCCGCGCCAGCTCAGCGCGGTCTGCCACCGCGACGCGGCCTACTCGCTGCTGACCATCGGCATCGCGGCGCCCCCGCTGGCCGCGCCGACCGCCGCGCACGCCGCCGAGGTGATGGCCGCGCTGGAGCCGTGGTCCGGCGGCCTCGGCGCGCCGAACTTCGGCGCGACCACCGATCCCGCGCTCGTCGCGCGCAAGTACGACGCCGCCACGCTTTCCCGGCTCGCCACCCTGACCGCCAGCTACGACCCGAACTCCCGGATGGCCGCGGCCCACCCGGTCCGCGCGGCCGCCGCCCTGCTGGCGCGCTCCTGACCAGGGGGCGGGCAGGCACGTTCCCCTGGTCCGGGGAAAATGAGGGGCGTGCCGTTCTACCGCCTGTTCGGGCCGATCGAGGTCGTCCGCGACGGGCGGCCGGTCGCGCTGGGCGGGCCCAAGCAGCGGGCCGTGCTCGCCGCGCTGCTGCTCGACGCCGGCCGGGTGGTCTCGGTCGACCGCCTCGCCGACGCCGTCTGGGGCGACGAGCACCCGCCGAGCATGCTGTCGAGCCTGCACGCGCACATCTCCAACCTGCGCCGGCTGCTGCGCGACGACGAGCGGGCGACGTCGCCGATCGTGCGCCGCAACCCCGGTTACGTCGCCGACGTCGCGCCAGACGATCTCGACCTGCGGCTGTTCGAGCGGGAGTGCGACCGGGCGCGGGCCGCGGCGGACGCCGCGGACTGGCCGGCCACCGTCGAGGCGGCCGACCGGGCGGTGGCGCTGCGGCGGGGGCCGCTGCTCGCCGAGTTCGCCGACGAGCCGTGGGTGCGGGCGGCGGCGACGTCGCTCGACGAGCGGTGGGCGCAGTGCGAGCAGCACGCGGTCACGGGGCTGCTCGGCATCGGCCGGGTCACCGCCGCCGTGGTGCGCTCCCGTGAGCTGCTGCTCGCCACGCCGCTCGTCGAGCGGGCCTGCTGGCTGCACATGATCGCCCTGTACCGGGCCGGGCGGGCCGCCGAGGCGCTGGAGGTGTTCCGCGAGCAGGCCCGCCGGATGGACGAGGAGCTTGGCCTGGAGGTCGGCCCGGCGCTGCGCGAGCTGCAGGGCGCGATCCTGCGCCAGGACGGCGGGCTGGACTCCTGGCCCGCCGCGCCGGCCCACGCGGGGCCGGCCGGCGCCGCGGCCGCCCTGGGTGACGCCCGCGCCGCCCCGCCCGGGGCCGTCGACGCCTCCGCCGGCTCTCCGGCCGCCCGGGCACGGCCGGCGTCGGTCGGCGACGACCTGGTCGGCCGGGGCCGGGAGATCGCGGCGCTGGAGGCGGTGCTGGCCGAGGCGGTCGCCGGCCCCGGCCGCTGGGTGCTGCTCACGGGCCCCGCCGGGATCGGCAAGAGCCGGCTCGCCGAGGAGGCCGCGGGCAGCTGGCAGCGGGCCGGCGGGGCCGTCTCGCGCACCGGCTGCCCCGACGACGTGGTGCCGCCCTGGTGGCCGATGCGCCAGCTGCTGCGTGACCTCGGCGCCGACCCGGAGGACCTGCTGACCCCGCCCGTCGGCGTCGACGCCGACGCGGCCCGGTTCGTCGTCTACGAACGGGTGCTCGGCCGGCTCGCCGAGGCCGCCAGGGCCCGGCCGCTGCTGGTGGTGGCCGAGGACGTGCACTGGGCGGACCCGGCGTCGCTGCGGCTGCTCGCCCACCTCGCGGACGCGGCCGCGTTCCCCGGTCTCGCCGTCGTCGCGACCGCCCGGGACGTCGCCGGGAATCCCGAGCTCGACCGGCTGCTCGCCGCGGTGTCGCGCCGGCATGGCTCCCGGCGCGTCGCCGTCCCGCCGCTGTCCGAGGCAGAGGTGGCTGAGCTGGCCAGCCGGATCAGCGGGCAGGCCATCGACGCCGCCGAGGCGGCCCAGCTCGCCGACCGGACCGGCGGCAACCCGTTCTTCGTCCGCGAGTACGCCCGGCTTCCGGCCGAGGAGCGGGCCAGCGGCGAGGTGCCGGTGGCCGTGCGCTCGGTGCTCGGCGCCCGGCTCGCCGGCCTCGACCCGGCCGTGCTGCAGGTGCTGCGGGCCGCCGCGGTGATCGGCGACACCCTGGCCATCGACCTGCTCGGCCGGGTCACCCGGCTCGACCGCGACGAGCTCGCCGACCTGCTGGACGAGGCGGCGGACGAGCATCTCATCGTCCAGGCCGCGGGCACCGGGCGGTACCAGTTCGCCCATGCCCTGCTGCGCGACGAGATCGTCGCCGGCATCTCCAGCCTGCGCCGCCAGCGGCTGCACCTGCGGGTCGCCGAGGCGCTCGGCCCGGCGGACGGCGGCGAGGCGCTCGGGCGGCGGGCCGCGCATCTCGTCGCGGCGTGGCCGCTGGCCGACGCCGCCGACGTCTTCGACGCCTGCCGGGCGGCGGCGCTCGACGCGGAGCGGCGGTGGTACTCCGAGGCGGCCGCGCAGTGGTGGGGGCAGGCGCTCGACGTGTTCGACCGGAGCCCCGACGATCTCGACGTCGACCGGGACGAGGTCGTCGTCGCGCGGGTGGCGGCGCTCGCCAGGGCCGGCCGTGGGCAGACCCTGCTCGACGTGGTCGACGCGGGCCTGCTCGACGCGGTGCGCCGCGGCCGGCTGGACTCGGCCGGCCGGCTCGCCGCCGCGCTGCTGCGCACCAGCGGCTCGTGGCCGTGGGCCGTCTACGGCGACGACCCGGCGCCGCTGCTGGCCCGCCTCTCGGGCCTGGAGACGCTCGTCACCGCCGACCCGGTCGCGCACGTCCGGGTGCTGGCGGCGCTCGCGGTCGGCAGCTGCTACGACCCGGACGGCTCGGTGCCGGACCTGCTCAGCCGGCGGGCGATCGAGCTCGCCGAGCGGACCGGCGACGACGACGCGCTGGCCGACGCCCTGCTCGGCCGGGCGCTGGCGTTCTCCGGGGTCGCCGAGCGGGCGGCCGAGTCCCTCGACCTGATCGCGCGCCTGGCGGCCGTGCCGCACTCCACCGCCCAGATCGACGAGGTGATCGCGCACGGCCTGCTGTACCTGGCGAAGACCGCGCTGGGGGACCCGACGGCGGCCGACCACGTCCGGCTCGGCGCGCTGGGCAGCGACCTGCTGCGGCTGCCGGCGAGCCGGGTGCAGTTCCGGTGGGCGCAGGGCTCGCTCGCGCTGTGGCGGGACGACGACCTGACCACCGCCGAGGCGATCTACGAGCACGCCTTCGAGCTGCACCGCGAGACCGAGCTGTACGAGAGCGGCGTCTTCCAGGCGGCCATGCTGAGCCTGCGCTGGGAGCAGGACCGGTTGCGTGATCTGGGCGACGTGTTCCCGGTCGCCCGCTCCGCCCGGTGGACGGCGGCGCTGGCCGCGATCGCGCGGGGCGACCGGGACGCGGACGAGCTGATCCGGGCGGAGATCGCCCAGCTGGACCCGACCACCTGGACCACCCACGCCCGGCTGACCATGCTGGCGCACGCGGTCGCCGACCGCGGCCTGCGCGAGCACGTCGAGGTCCTGACCGCCCGGCTGGCTCCGGTCGCGGGCTGCGTCGCCAACATGGGCCAGTGCGGCATGGTCGGCCCGGCCGCGCTGGGGCTGGCGCGGCTCGCCGCGCTGGCGGACGACGTGGCGGCGGCGCGGGCGCACCTGCGTGCCGCGACGGAGCTGGCCGTCCGGTCGCACGGCGCCGGCGCGCTGCTGCGCTGCCGGCTGTTCGCCGCCCAGCTCGCGGCGCGGGCCGGCGAGCCCGTCGAGGCCGCCGAGGTGCGCGACGTGGCCGAACGCGCGGCCCGGCGCGGCATGACCGGAGTCGCCAGGGACGCCCGCGCGCTGCTGACCCAGCCCGCCGTCAGGTGACCTCGGCCGGGGGTCTTCGGCACCCGCGCACGATTCGTATTCCGTCGGCCGTCCGCGGGCGGCAAGGAAAGACGGCGACCTTTGTTACTACAAACTTGTCGTAAATAGGTCGCGACGGCGCCCGTGGAGCCGACCGCGCGGAAAGGCTCGGCCTATCCGCGGGCGCGGGATCGTTTTCGCGCCGAGCCACGCCACGAGGCCGGACCGTCAACCAACCTTACCCTTACGTCAATGTTTGCCGCGGATCCGGGCGGGCGGCCGCGAGACCTTTGTGTTAGAAACCGGAATGGACCGGAGCACGAGGTCACGGCCATGCTGAAGCCGCCCGGGAGGCGCCATGACACCACCGCCCGTCTCCGGCGACGCCGCCGGCCGGACGCGTGCCGTCGCCGAGGTCCGCGCCGGTCGCGCCAGTTCTCACGACGAGGAAACGGCCGCCGCCTAGGCCGCTCCCCCGGAATTGAAATGCTGGCGACCGGGAGAACGCGAGCCTGTGACCAGCCGACAGTGAAAGGTCCTTTTCGTGTTCGCGAGCATTCAGGGCGCCATCAACGTCAACGACATCCGGAAGCTGGCGCGGCGCAGGCTTCCCCGCGCCGTCTTCGACGCCCTGGAGGGCGGAGCCGGCGACGAGGTGTCGCTGCGGCGCAACCGCGCGGCGTTCGACCGCATCGAGTTCCGGCCACGGCCGCTCGCCGACGTCGCCAAGCGGGACCTGTCGACGACCGTGTTCGGCGAGCAGCTGTCGATGCCGATCCTGCTGGCGCCCACGGGCGCGGGGCGGCTCGCGCGATCGTCCGCGGAGATCGCCGTCGCGCGGGCCGCGGCGCGGGCGGACGTCGTGTACATGCAGAGCACGGTCGGAGCCTTCACGCTCGAAGAGATCGCCGCGTGCTCGACCGGCAAGCTGTGGTACCAGCTGTACCTGCCCCCGGACCGCCAGGAGGTCAAGAACCTGGTCAGCCGGATCGCGGCGGCCGGTTACCGGGCAATAGCCGTCACCATCGACACGCCGGTCCTGGGCAACCGTGAGCGCGACGCGCGCAACAGGCTGCTGGCTCGGCCGCCGCATCCCAAGGTGCTGCTGCAGGGTGCCAGCAGGCCGGTGTGGGCGACCGACTTCGTGCGCGGCAGGGTCGAGGCCCGCCGCCCCGGCCGCCCCGGCCGCCCGGTCCAGCAGAGCCTCGACCAGACCCGGACGTCGATCAAGACGTCGTCGGACTGCGTCACCTGGGAGGACATCGAGCTGGTCCGGTCGCTGTGGGACGGCCCGCTGCTCGTCAAGGGCCTGATGCGCGGGGACGAGTGCGACCGGCTCGTCGAGCTGGGTGTCGACGGGGTCGTGGTCTCGAACCACGGCGGGCGGCAGCTGGACGGCGTCCCGGCGACCATCGACGTCCTGCCGGAGATCGTCGACGCCGCCGCGCGCCGGCTCGCGGTCCTCCTCGACGGAGGCGTCCGGCGCGGTACCGACGTGGCCAAGGCGCTGGCGCTGGGCGCCACGGCCGTCCTCGTCGGGCGGCCATACCTGTACGGCCTCGCCGCGGGCGGCGAGGACGGCGTGCTCCGGGTGATCGAGGTGCTGCGCGAGGAGCTCGACCGCACGATGGCGCTGCTCGGCGCCGCGACCGTGGCGGACCTCGACCGCAGCCTCGTCTCGGGGGCGCGCGTCCCCGGCGCGCCTTCGCCGTCCGAGCGGTAGACCACCGGTCGCGGTCTCGCGGTCGCCGCCTGCTGGAGACCGGCTACTGGAGTCCGGCGCGCACGGACGTGATGCGCTGGGTGTTGAAGCCGAGCCAGTGCATCCGGCCCAGGTAGCGCGCGTGCTCGACCTTGAGGCAGCGGTCCATCACCACGGTCACGTCGCCGTCCTCGGCGATCAGCGCACCCTCCGCGTTGATCACGCCAAACTGGCACCAGAGGGCGGCGGCGCGCATCGCGACCGCCTCCCGCGCGATCGCCGGCAGCGCGGCCGGCGCGCGGAAGACGTTCACGATGTCCACGGGCACGGGCACGTCGAGCAGGCTCGCGTAGCATTTCTCGCCGATGATCTCCGTCTCGCGGGGATTTACGGGGATCACGCGGTAGCCGTGCCGTTTGAGGTAATAGCCGACAAAGTAGCTGGCTCGCAGCTCGTTGTTCGACAGGCCCACGATCGCGATCGTCCTCGCGGTGTGGAGCACGCGCTGGATCGTCAACGGATCCTGGTACCGTTCGGCCGTCTGGCTCGCGAGCTCGCCAGAATGGCCGAGATCAGAATTCCCGAGATCGGTCATGGGAGTCGCTACCCTTACTTTCCCGCCGCCGCGGCGACGCGCGCGAAGCCCTGCTCCAGGTCCCAGATCAGGTCCTCGACGGACTCGGTGCCGACCGAGAGCCGCACCGTCCCCGGCCCGACGCCGGACGCCCGGAGCTCGTCGTCGCTCAACTGGCGGTGCGTCGTGCTGGCGGGATGAATGACCAGGCTTTTCGCGTCGCCGACGTTCGCCAGATGCGACCAGAGCGTCACGCCGCGGATGAGGTCCTGTCCGCCGGCCCGACCGCCGGCGCAGTCGAACGAGAACACCGCGCCCGCGCCGCGCGGCAGGTACTTCGCCACGAGCGGCCGGTATTTGCTCGCCGGCAGGCCGGGATGGGTCACGTTCGACGCCAACTCGTGCGACTCGAGGAACTCCGCGACCGCCAGGGCGTTGGCGACGTGGCGGTCCATCCGCAGGGACAGGGTCTCGAGCCCCTGCAGGAACAGGAAGGCGTTGAACGGCGCGAGCGCCCCGCCGAGATCGCGCAGAGTCTCGGCCCGCAGCTTCATCAGGTAGCCGTAGGTCCCGAACGTCTCGTGGAACTTCAGGCCGTGGTAGGCCGGCGACGGGTCCGCGACCACCGGGAACCGGCCGTTGGACCAGTCGAACGTCCCGGCCTCGACGACGACACCGCCGATGCTCGTGCCGTGGCCGCCGATGAACTTGGTCGCCGAGTGGATCACGATGTCGGCGCCCCACTCGATCGGCCGGCACAGGTACGGCGTCGCGAACGTGTTGTCCACGACGAGCGGCAGCTCGTGCTCGTGCGCGATGGATGCCACGGTCTCGATGTCCAGCACGTTCCCGGCCGGGTTGCCGATCGTCTCGCCGAAGAAGGCCTTCGTGTTCGCGCGGACCGCCCCCCGCCACGCCTCCGGGTCGTCGGGGTCGACCCACGTCAGCTCGACGTTCATCTTGCGCAGCAGGTGCTTGAGCTGGTTCACCGTCCCGCCGTAGAGGGCCGACGACGAGACGACATGGTCCCCCGGCGCCAGCAGCGTGAAGAGCGCGGCCGCCTGCGCGGCGATCCCGCTGGCGAACGCCACCGCGCCGCTGCCGCCCTCGAGGTTGGCCACCCGCTCCTCGAAGACGGCGACGGTGGGGTTCATGATGCGCGAGTACGTGTTGCCGTACTCCTGCAGGTTGAAGTACGCCGCCGCCGACTCCGGGTCCTCGAACACGTAGCTGGTCGTCTGGAAGATCGGCACCGCCCGTGCGCCCGTGTTCGGGTCGGGACGTTGCCCGGCGTGCAGCTGTCTGGTCTCGAACCCGAACTCCCGAGCTTGTTCGACACGAGAGGGCTTGTCGGTCACAACCGCCTCTTCTCTTGGTTCGCTCCGTCCGGGCGCGGCGCTCCGGCCCCTTGCTCGCTTCGCTCCCAAGGGACCTCCGCGCCGCGTCCTCC
>NZ_JADWYU010000139.1:0-26668 GCF_016786325.1 Frankia nepalensis
TTTTTTTTTTTCATTCTTTAGAGGGATTCCGAGATTTCTGCGTGTCTCGTGGGCTGGGTTATGTGTATAAGAGACAGCCGGCGGCGCGGGCTCCTAGGCCGACAGCTCGCGGCGGGGGGAGGCGTCGCGCGGGCCGATCGGCCACAGGTCGCGGCTGGTGTTCTCGTCCACGTCATCCATGATCCCCGTGGCGAGGGCGGCGATGCCGCCGACGACCACGACCGCGGCCCCGATGATCGAGATCGGCCAGGAGGCGATGCAGACGCCGACCGTCCCGACGACGGTGCCAATGGTGATGATCAGCACCATCACCCAGGACATGGGCTTGGAGTGGTGTTGCTCGGAAGCGCTCACCGAGGACCCTTCGTACATGCGTGCGTGCGCGGCAAGTGGGACGAGCCCGCCCCGCGGCGATGCTATCGGGGACGCTCCGCGCACCGACGAGCCGAGTGACGCGCATCCCGCGCCGGGTCACCTCGGGGTCGCCGTCCGAGGTCTCGTGACGAGGTCTCAGACCGCGACGGCGGCGGCAAGCAGGATGAGGCCCACGACGGCGGCGGCGGTACGGATCGCGTTGAACCGGTCCCAGCGCGACCGCTGGAGCTCCCAGTCCGCCGGCGGCTGCTCCGGGCGCCACGACGCCATCGCGATGTTGATCGGCAGGTCGCCGCGGACAGTGACGATCACGTTGACGAGCAGCGAGAGGAAGGCGAGCCCGGCGAGCGTCGCGGCGGGAGGGTCGCCCATCAGGCCGGACGTGACCGTCAGCGCCAGCGACGCGACCAGCGCGGCGATCTGCAACGGCTTCATGAACTTCGGGTAGCTGATGTCGAAGGCCTGCTTGACCGTGATGTACGACGCCACCGGCAGCGAGTGCATCGCGGGCCGGATCGCCACGAGCCCGACCGTCATCGTGCCGGCGACCAGGCCCGCCAGCACCAGGGCCACCACCGCGAGCACGGCCATCACCGGCGTACCTCCCTGCGTTCGTCGGCCCGGCGAAGCCCCGGCCGGAACCCGTCAGGGCGGACGTTATCGGCGTCCCAGGCGGCGGGGACCCGCGGGTGGCCAGCGCGCCCCGGCAGCTTCCTGCCGGGGCAGGAAGCTGCCGCGAGGCGCGCGGCCGTCGGCTGGACAGCGCGGCCCTGCCCGGTCCCACGAGGCGGGAAGCGGCGCCGGTCAGGAGGCCAGCGGCGGCAGCCCGAGGCAGTCGCGCAGCGCGTTCTCGACCGCGTCCGCGCGCGAGTGGTCCCCCATCGATCCGGTCACGAAAGCGTAGGCGTAATGCCCGGCCTGGCTCGCCCAGCCGATGCTGCCGCCGAGCCCGCCCATCCCGAAGCCGTCCTCGTCGACGCCGAAGCCGAGCCCCCACGCGTTCGGCCCGCCCATCACCCGGTCAGGGCCCGAGCACTGCGCCGTGCTGGCCTCGGCCAGCAGGTCCTGGCGCAGCAGCCGGCCCGACAGCAGCGCCGCGTACAGGCCGGCGACGGCGCGGGCCGTTCCGTGCCCGTTCACCGCCGGGATCTCGGCCGCGCGCAGCGCCGCGCTGTTGACCACCGCGCCGTCCTGGATGCCGGGCGGGTTGCCGATCGCCCGCGGGTAGAGATCCGGGCGGCCGGCGAGCAGGCCCTCGCGGAACGCGGCGTCCAGCCCGGTGATCTCGACGGCGCGGGCCTGCTCCGCCGGGCCGAGACCGATGGTGAAGTCGAGCCCGAGCGGCCCGCTGACCTCCTCGCGCAGGAACTGGCCGAGCGTGCGCCCGTCGACCCGGCGGACCAGCTCGCCGACGAGGTGGCCGTAGAACAGCGCCGACTCGCCGTGCGCCGTGCCCGGCGTCCACAGCGGCTGCTGGGCGGCGAGCGTCGCGCAGATCAGCTCCCAGTCGAACAGCGCCTCCGTCGGCAGCGCCCGGTCCAGCGCGACCAGGCCGGCCTGGTGGGCGAGCACGTGCCGCACCGTGGCGGGGGCGGCGAAGCCGGGCCAGTACCGGCGCACCTGGGCATCGAGATCGAGCTGGCCGCCGTCGACGAGCAGCAGCGCGCAGACCGCCGCGAACGGCTTGGTCACCGAGTAGGGCATCACGATGCTGTCCCGGCCCCAGGCGGTGGTGCCGGCCGCGTCCGCGGCGCCGCCCCACAGGTCCACGATCCAGGAACCGTCGTGCCAGGCGGCGACGGCGGCGCCGGTGCCGGCCGCGGTGGCTATCACCCGCTCGAACGCGTCCCGGACCGGCTCGAAGCCGGCCGCCACCGTGCCGCCGACGGCGTGGGCGGGGGCGGCGAGCGCCGGGGGCCTGGCCGGGGCGGGGGTGGGTACGCCCTCCGCGGCGGTGGACGCGGGAGTGGTCATGGCGCCAATTCTCCGTCCGAATCCGCGCGCCGGTGTCGTTTCACCCCGCCGGGCGCGCCCGCCGAAGCGCCCCGACCGACCTGGTACCACCTAGGGACCAGCCGATCGGGGCCAGTCCGGCCCTGGGCCGGGATCCTGACGGGCCTCCCCACGCGACGACGCCTCCGACGGCCGCGTGGCACCTACGGGCGCTGGGTCAGCGGCGGCGCAGGGCGGACAGGAAGCCGCCCGGGCCGTCGTCGGCCCGGCCGCGCGCCGCGTCCTGGGGCGAGAGGACCGCGTCGCGCAGCGCCCGCTGGGCGGCGCGGCGGTTCAGGCCGGTGAGCCGGTCGAGGTAGAGGGTGCCGTCCAGGTGGTCGGACTCGTGCTGCAGGCAGCGGGCCAGGAAACCCGTGCCGGAGTACTCGACGGGCTCGCCGGCCGTGTCGACGCCGCGCACGGTCGCGGTCGCGGCCCTAGGGGTGGAGTACTGGTACCCGGGCACCGACAGGCAGCCCTCGTAGTCGGACTGATCGCCGGGCTCCCGTTCGAGGACCGGGTTCACGACGACCCGCGGCGAGCGCCGCCCTCGGCGCGCCGCGGGGGTCTCGCGCCCACCCGGCAGCCAGTCGGTGTCGAAGACGAACAGCCGCAGCCCGACGCCGACCTGCGGCGCCGCCAGCCCCACCCCGGGCGCGGCGTACATCGTCTCGATCATGTCGTCGACGAGCCGGCGCAGCGCCGCGTCGAAGTCCGTCACCGGTCGCGCCGGGGTGCGCAGCACGGGGTCGCCGAGGAGGCGGATCGGCAGGACGGTCATGGCACCGGAATCTTAGGGCGCTTCCCACGGGAAGCGCCCCAGGCCGCCCGCACCGCGGGAAGGGCCGCGTTCGGTTGAGCCGCCCGGTCACCCGGCCGTGGGCGGGTTGGGCGACCGGACGATGCGGTAGCCGGAGCTGGCGAGCAGCTCCGGGATGAGCAGCACCATGTCCGCGTCCTTGGCCTTGGTCTGCGCCGACAGCTCGTCGTACGGCCGGATGTCGGGATGGATCAGCCGGTCGTTGTCGCGCACCTCACCGCCTCGCCAGCCGTTCGCCAGCCGGTTGCCCATCCAGCGCTCGTGCTCCCAGCGGGCCAGCAGATCGACCTCGGCGGGCGTGAACGCGAACGGCTCGGCGTCCGAGGTCATCCGGGCGCTCGCGCAGCCGATCAGGTTCAGCTTGGTCTCGATGTCGCGGGCCTGGTCGTAGTTGTTGGAACGGTACTTCTCCGGCAGGTTCTCCCAGGCCACCAGCGCCTCGTTGCCGCCGTCCGCCTCGCCGGACTCCAGGCGCCTACGGCAGTAGTCAGCATGGATCGCCGCCGCCCATGCCTCCAGCCGGTCGTCCGACACGTCCTCAGGATCGCAGGCCCGGTCAAGATGAGGGAAGATCACCAGTCCGTCGTAGATCGCGTCCATCGCGCCCTGTCCCTCCTGTCGGCCGGGACGCAGCGCGTCCCCCAGCGGGCTCGTCCGGCCGGTCCGGACCACGACCGACCGGTGGGCCGGCGGCCGGGCGGTCGCCAGCGCCGTGCGCAGCGCCAGTTCCTCGTCGTCGTAGCAGACGAAGATCTGCTCGATGAGGCCCTGGGCCGGGGCGCGGGCGTGTGCCCGCCGGTCGAGGTCGACCTCGCCCGTCGGCTCGTCGTGGCAGTCGATGTCGAGCATCGCCTCGACGACCCCGTAGCGGGCCCGCAACCGGGCGACGACGTGGCTCGCCTCCTCGTCGACGACGACCACCGGCAGCCGCGGCGCGCCCGGCCCGAGGTCGTGGCGGCGCCGCCGGGCGATCTCGACGAGCAGCTCGCGGCCGAACGGGGGGACGCCGGCGACGACGATCGCGCCGGCGCTCGCGGGCGTCCACGTGGGCGCCACGTCGTCGAGCAGCAGCCGGGCGCCCAGCCGGGCGGTGTTGAAGAACGTGACGGTGACCGCGTCGCTCGCCGGCCGGCGCAACAGCAGGATCCACAGGGCGTCGAGCACGTCCGGGTCGGACTCCTCGGCGTAGCAGCGCAGCGGCCCGGACCGCCCGCGCCCGGCCGCGGCGGCGACGGCCGCGGCGGCGACGAGGACGGCCGCGTTGCGCCCGGTCGCCGGCCCGGTGACGTAGAGCTTCTCGGCCCGGCCGGCTCCGGCGGCGCGCAGCACCGCGGGGCGGGCCGGGTCGCCGACGAGGACCGGCACCTCAGGATCGTCGACCCTGTCGGGAGGTCCGCCATGGCCGGCGTCTGACACGACCACCACCCGGGTGCCCTGGGCGCGCAGTTTCGCGACCAGCGCGACCGCGCCCGGCCCGACGCCGCAGACCACCGCGTGGCCGCGGGCGAGCCGGGCCCGCAGCCGGGCGACCGGCAGCACGAGCGCGTCCGCGAGCGCGTAGAACGTGGCGGCCGGGGCGAGGAAGCGCGCCACCTGCAGCGGCGCGGACAGGGCGGTGTCCGGCAGCTGCGGCGGCTGGAAGACGAAAAGGCCGAGCGCCCCGTACAGCAGGTCGAGGAAGCGCGCGGCGAAGGAGCCGTCCAGGCCCGCGGCCTGGTACATCCGCCACTGGCCGACGATACCCAGGCAGAGCGCGGCGGCGGCGGCCACTGCGCACAGCAGGCGCCATCCGCGCGGATCGGCCAGCAGTCCCCATAACAGCGCCCGGCTGCGTCTCCCCCGCCGGTTTCCGGTGTTACTCACGGCACTCCCAGTCCCCCCACGGCCAGCATCGCGCAGACTATGCGGTCGGGCGCGCCTTCGGGGGCATTCCGTCCGCGTGCGGGTTATCGGTGACCCGACAGCGCGGAAACTCCCACGTTGCCGATGGCTGGCCGGGATTTTCCGCATACCGTTCGGTAGTCGCGCGCGTCACGTCCCAATCAGTGGACTGTGCAGAGCGCGCCGGGAGAGGCTGGCGGCGTGCTGACGAGGATCGATCACGTCGGGATCGCGGTGGCATCGCTGACCGAGACCATCCCGATCTACGAGCAGGCGTTCAACCTGAAGTGCGTACATCAGGAGACCAACGAACGCCAGGGCGTGCGCGAGGCGATGCTGCTGGTGCACGCCGGGGACACCGGCGGCTCCTACGTCCAGCTGCTCGAGCCGCTGCGGGACGACACCCCGGTCGGCAAGTTCCTGACCAAGCGCGGGCCGGGCATCCACCACATCGCGTACGGCGTCGACGACATCGACGCGGCGCTGGCGTCGCTCACCGTCTCCGGCTTCGACCTGGTGAACAAGACACCGGTACACGGCACGTCGAACAGCCGAATCGCCTTCATCCACCCGAAGGGGCTTGGCGGGGTGCTGACCGAACTCGTCGAGGCGGCCGGCGGCCACTGAGCCACGGGCCCGCACCTGGCCAACAGCGACACGGCCCGCACCTGGCCAGCAGCGACACGGCCGCGTTCGGCCACCAGCGACACGGCCCAACCGCCGCGGCCGTCGGCGACAGGTCGGCCGCCGGCCCGGGTTGACCTCCGTATCCCCGGGCCGGCGGCGCTCTGCGCCGTGGTTCGTCAGCGGGCGGCGACCGCGGCGCGCAGCGCGGCCGCGCGGTCGGTGCGCTCCCAGGTGAAGTCGGGCAGCGGCCGGCCGAAGTGCCCGTACGCGGCGGTCTGCCGGTAGACGGGGCGCAGCAGGGTGAGGTCGCGGATGATCGCCGCCGGGCGCAGGTCGAACACCGTGGTGACCGCGCGTTCGATCGCCTCGGTGGCGACCTGCTCGGTACCGAACGTCTCGACGAACAGACCGACCGGCTCGGCCTTGCCGATCGCGTAGGCGACCTGCAGCTCCACCCTGCGGGCCAGGCCCGCGGCCACCACGTTCTTGGCCACCCAGCGCAGCGCGTAGGCGGCCGACCGGTCGACCTTGGACGGGTCCTTGCCGGAGAACGCCCCGCCACCGTGCCGGGCGGCGCCGCCGTAGGTGTCGATAATGATCTTCCGCCCGGTGAGGCCCGCGTCGCCGACCGGCCCGCCGACCTCGAAGCGGCCGGTCGGGTTGACCAGCAGCCGGTAGCCGTCGACCTCGAGCGCGCCGGCCCCCGCCCGCCCCGCGAGCGAGCCCAGTTCCTCGGCGAGCCGCTTGAGCTCCGGCTCGACGACCTGGGCGCGGATGTCCGGGGCGAGCCGGCCGTCGATGTCCACACCGGGCTCGTGGTGCGCGGACACGACGACCGTGTCCAGCCGGACCGGCCGGTCGCCGTCGTACTCGATCGTGACCTGCGTCTTGCCGTCGGGCCGCAGGTAGGGAACCCCCCGGTCGTGCCGGACCGCGGCGAGCCGCGCGGCCAGCCGGTGCGCCAGGCTGATCGGCAGTGGCATCAGCTCGGGGGTCTCGTCGGTGGCGTAGCCGAACATGATCCCCTGGTCGCCGGCTCCCTGCCGCGACAGGTCGTCGTGCCGGCGCGGCCCGGTCGGCACGTCGCCGGCCAGGCCACCGCTCCCGCCGCCGAGGCCGATCCCGGTGCGCACCTCGTAGGCGTTGTCGACGCCCTGGGCGATGTCGGGCGACTGCGCGCCGAGGGACACCAGCACGTCCACCGTCGCGGCGTCGAAGCCGGTGGCCGCGTCGTACCCGATCGCGCCGAGCGCCCGGCGAACCGTGCCGACCACGTCGATCGTCGCGGTGCTGGTCACCTCCCCGGCGACGTGGACCTGGCCGGCGGCGATCAGCGTCTCCACCGCGACCCGCGAGCGCGGGTCGCGGGCGAGGTAGGCATCGAGCAGCGCGTCGCTGACCTGGTCGGCGGCCTTGTCAGGATGGCCTTCGGTGACGGACTCCGAGGTAAACAGACGCCGGGACATGACAAACCTCGATTCACGCGGGACCTGGAAAGGTCAGGTAGGCGCCCATCCTCACCCGCGCGGCCCGCGATCCCCGGTATTCCGCCGCCTTCCATACACCCTGCGTCGCGTCCGCGCCGGCCAGGTCGACCAATTGCGCCGGCCCGCGAAAAGAACGCCGAATACCGCCGCCTGCAATGGCTATAAGCCCACGTGGGGCCGCATCCCGCGAGGACCGGCCGAACAGGTGACGAGCCCGGCACAACCCCGGGGCCACGCGTCCAGAAACCCCGCGAACGGGGCCGGCCCGGCCAACTCGACCGGCCCCGCCAGATCAGTGGGAAAGCGGCGGGAGACGGTCCAGGAAATCACCGAGCCGGCCGGCGAAGACGTCGTTGTCGTCGCCCGCGACCATGTGGCCGGCGTCGGTGACGTCCACGTACTCGGCATGCGGGATGAGGGCCAGCAGCTCGGCCACGCCCTCCTCGCTGACGATGTCGGACTGCTTGCCGCGCACCAGCAGGGTCGGCACCCGGATCGACCGGGCCGCGTCCCGCAGCTGGTCGCTCTGGATGACCTTCTCCGCCTCGACGAGGAACTCGTCGGCGCTCAGGCTGGCACCGGGCGCGATCCGCTCACCCACCGCCAGCTCCCGGCGGGGCTCGTCGCGCATCTTCATGAAGGCCGGGTCCCAGTGCCAGTACCAGCGGCCGTTCCGTTCCCGCAGGTTCTTCTTCAGGCCGGACAGGCTCGCCGGCTTCTTGCGGCGCGGGTTGTAGGCGGCGATCGCCGCCGCGGCGTCCTCCAGGCTCGCGAACCCGTCGGGGGCCGACGTCATGAAGTCGAAGATGTGCCGGATTCCGCTCGGCTCGATCCTCGGCGTGATGTCCACGAGCACGAGGGCTCGGCCGAGGCTGGGGTCGCGGGCCTGCGCGAGCAGCGCGGTGATCCCACCCATCGACGCCCCGACCAGCACCGGCGGCTCGCCGATCGCCGCGGCGATCGCGTCCAGGTCGTCCGCCATCGCGTGGTGGCTGTAGTCCTCGCCCGGATCCCAGTCGCTGTCGCCGTGGCCGCGGGCATCCATCGCGAGGGCGCTCCAGCCGTGCTCGGCCATCCGCTCGCCGGTGCGCCGCCAGGAGTGCCGGGTCTGCCCGCCGCCGTGCAGCAGCAGCACGGTGCCGCGGCGCTCCCCGGTCCCGTCGGTGGCCAGCGGGCCGGTGCCACCGGCGGCCAGGAGCGGGCCGGTGCCACCCGCGGCCAGGAACGGGCCGGTGCCGGGCGACGGGTCGAAGCGCTCACCGACGAGCCGCAGCCCCGCCACGTCGAAGGACACCTGTTCCTGGACCGCGCTCACCGGCCACCCCTTCCCCGCGATCTTCCACCCGGGTGGCCGCGCGCCGCGCGGCCCCACCGGCCGGCGAGACGCCGACAATCCCACAGCAAACCACGCCTTTGTCATCCGGCGTTGACCTGTGGCGACGTTCACGGCCCGGTCGATACGGTCTGCGTGGCCGCTTCGCCGGCCAGGAACGGTCCGTGAACCCCCCGAGGGAAGGGACGTGGCCTCGATGGATCTCGACGGTGTCGGCATCTGGAGCTCGCACCTGCGGTTCGGCGACGCGGCCGAGGCCGCCCAGGCCGCGGCCGAGCTCGACGAGCTCGGCTACCGGGCGCTCTGGGTGCCGGACGTCGGCGGGCCGGTGTTCGAGGCGCTGGAGAACCTGCTGGGGGCCACGCGGCGCGCCGTCGTCGCCACCGGCATCCTCAACCTCTGGATGCACGAGCCCGCCGAGGTCGCGGCCTCCCGGGCGGCGCTCGCCGAGAAGTTCGGCGAGCGGCTGCTGCTCGGCATCGGAGTGAGCCACGCGCCGCTCGTCGACCAGAACGAACCGGGCCGCTACCGCGCGCCGCTGCGCGCCATGTCGGGCTTCCTGGACGCGCTCGACACCGCCGACCCGCCGGTTCCGGTGGCCAGCCGGGTGCTCGCCGCGCTCGGCCCGAAGATGCTGGAGCTCGCGCGCGAGCGCGCCCGCGGCGCCCACCCGTACCTGGTCACGCCGGAGCACACGGCCACGGCCCGCGCGGCGCTCGGCGCCGGTCCGCTCCTGCTTCCCGAGCAGACGGTCGTCCTCACCGGGGACCGCGCGGCCGGCCTCGAGGCCGCCCGGACGTTCGTGGCCGGCTACCTGCAGCTGCCGAACTACGCGAACAGCCTGCGCCGCCTCGGCTTCACCGAGGACGACGTCACCGGCGTCAGCGACCGGCTGGTCGACGCGGTGGTCGCCATCGGCGACGAGGCGGCGATCGCGCGCCGAGTCGCCGACCACCGGGCCGCCGGCGCCGACCACGTCTGCGTGCAGGTCCTCACCGCGGGCAACGCCTGGCCCCGCGCCGAATGGCGCCGCCTGGCGCCAGCGCTGCTCGGGTAACGAGCGCGCGAGGCGCGCCGCGGCCGCGGTCACGGCCTCCGGGCGCGGCCCGGCCCCGGCGCGGCCCGGTTTCGGGAGCGGCCCGGATTCGGAGCATCCGGGTCTCATGAGCGGTCGCCGGCTCGGGAGCGGTCGCCGCCTCGGAGGACGCCTCAGGGGAAGCGCCGGGTCCTTGGCTCGTGCTGGTGGGCCGCGCGGGTGAAGAACCCGCGCCGGTACATCGCCGGCTCCGGAGTGGTCCAGCGCGAGTTGACCAGCGGCGCCGCCGGCTTGTCGGCGCCGCCGCGCGGCAGGTAGGTCGCGTCCGTCCAGTCGACGGCGAGGCTGCCGCACCGCGGACAGCGGCGGCCCAGCGCGGGCGGGGGCACCGGCACCCCGCCGCGGGAGTAGGTCTCGAGGACGTCCCCGTCGTAGTCGGTCAGGCGAACCAGGTCGAAGTTCTCGCCCCATGCCAGCTGGCAGCGTCGGCAGCTGAACCTGACCTCGACGGGCCTGCGCTCGACGTCCATCGCGACCTCCCGACCTCCCAGACCGTGCGAGCCTTCCGGGTACCGGTCCGGCGCCACCGGGCGCCGTTCCACCCCACGGGAGGGATGCCCGGGGATGTCCGCCCCAACCGATCCCTGGCCGCGTCCGGGCCGGCGGCGGGACCCGGACGCGCACGGCCCGACGCCGGCGGCGACGCTGGCAGGGTGGAGGGCGGACAGAAACGCGGCGGCCAGCGGGCCCGGGCCCAGCAGAGCCGGGCCGAGCCCAGGCCAGGCGGTGGGAAGAGCGGCGGCGGGGCCGGCTCAGGCGACAGGAGGACCATGGCCGACGAACAGGCGGCACCGGAAGCGCCGGTCCGGCCAGCCGCCGTGGGCGCCGGCTGCCGGCTGGGGCTGGCGGAGCACCTGCGCACCCCGGAGCTGGTGTTCGGGATCGTGCGGACCGTCGGCACCGAGATCGCGCCGGTGCTGCAGGAGCTGCATGCCGCGCTCGCCGCCGCGAACTACCTCGTGTTCCGGGTCGACCTGGACGCCCTGCTGACGCCGCTGGCGTTCGGCCCCGAGGGCGCCGCGGCCACGCCGCCCTCGGACGAGCCGACCCGGCGCGAGCTGCTGATGGACGCCGGCGACCGGCTACGCCACGAGCTTGGCCGCGCCGACGCGGTCGCGCTGGTGGGGATCCGGGAGATCCACCGGGTCCGCGGCGACGCCGGCGCCGACCACGCCCGCCCGCGCGCGTTCATCCTCGACAACCTGTCGCACCGGGCCGAGGTCGAGACGGTGCGCCAGGTGTATGGCCGGCGCGCCTTCTTCATCGCCTGCGACGCGCCCCGCCCCGAGCGGGCGCTGCTGCTGGCCCAGCTGTTCGAGCGCAGCTCGGGGCTGGACGCCTCAGCCGCCGAGCAGGCGGCCACCCACGCCGTGGACCGCGACTTCGGCCTGGCCACCAGCCGCGCCACGCCGCCGGTGCCGCGCCGGCTGCGGCTGTCGTCGTCGGCGGCGCTGGAGCGCTGCGACCTGTTCGTCCGCTGCGACGACCCGACGCAGACCCGGCGGCACGTGCGCCGCCTGGTCGAGTGCATCCACAGCCACCCCTTCCACACGCTGACCATGGACGAGCTCGGCATGGCCGCGGCCTACCGCGGGTCGCTCACCACCGCGGTGCTGGCCCGCCGGGTCGGCACCGCGATCATGGTGGACGACCAGATCGTCGCGGTGGGCGCGAACGAGGTGCCGAAGGCCGGCGGTGGCTACTACCACACCGAGAGCCAGCCGGACGGCCGCGAGTTCATGGCCGGTCTCGACGCCAGCGACGGGATCCGGGCGCAGATCCTCGCCGACCTGCTGGCCCGGCTGCGCCCCGGCTGGTTCACCCCCGAGCTGCGCGGGCGCACGATCGCCGAGCTCACCCAGCTGGCGATCAACGACGACGACATCCGCGACGCCGACCTGTTCGACGTCATCGAGTACGGACGCACCACCCACGCCGAGATGGTGGCGATCACGTCGGCGGCGCGCCGCGGCATCGCCATCCAGGGCGGCACGCTCTACAGCACGACGCTGCCCTGCCACGAGTGCACCCGCAACATCATCGCCTCGGGCCTGGCCCGGGTCGTCTACCTGGAGCCGTACCACAAGTCGAAGGGCGGCGAGCTGCACCGCGACGCCGTGGACCTGTTCCCCGAGCCCGTGTCGCCCCGGGCCGAGTACGGGCCGACCGCCCGTGCCGACCGGGTCTCGTTCGAGCCGTTCTCCGGCTTCTCCCACCACCGGCTGTCGGACCTGTTCTCCTGGGTGCCGCGCAAGGCCGACGACGTCCGCCGCGCGAACGGCGAGCCGATCCGGCTCGACGGCCGCGCCGTCATCTGGCGCGCCCATGAGGCGGCGCTGCGCCCCAGCATCAGCGACCCGGCGTTCGCCGAGACCGACGGCCTGACCCGCCTCGTCACGGAGATGCGTGTGCTGGCCGCCCTCCCCGACCCGCGGCCCCGCGCCGCCTGCGCCCCGCTCGCCGACCTGGAGACCCTCCTCGACAGGATCGAAGCCACCCTGGACGGCGGCACCTAAGGCGGTCCGCGAGGTGGGGCTCCAGGTGCCGTCGGCGGCGCGGAAGAGCTGGTGGAGGCGGTCACCGACGCGGGCGACCACCTCCAGGTGGCCCTGGAAGGTGCTCTGGATCAGGGTGACCGCGTCCACCCGGCCCAGGCCCGTCGCGAACGGGCGAGGACCGCTCCACGGGGTGCCGATGGCGCCGTTGTTCCGCCAGAAGTGGATCAGTCCACGATTCGCCGAGGGGACGACGACCTCGAAGTTGCGGGAGTTCCCGAACTGGCTCTCGATCATCACCGGGTTGCCGGCGACCCCGTCGGCGAACCACACGGTGGTCCGCCAGACGGCGGCCGAGCTCTGGTCACGCCAGATGTGGACGAGGCGCGATCCGACCCGGACCACCGCCTCCAGGCTGCCGACCCCGCCGCCCCGGCTGCCCTGGATGAGGCTGACCGCGTCGACCCGGCCGAGCTCCGGCAGGATCTGACGTGGGCTGCTCCAGGGAAAGCCGAAGGCGTCGTGGTTGCGCCACATGTGCATCAGGCCGGCGCCGGTCGACGGGAACAGCAGCTCGAAGTTGCCGCGAGCGCCGTACCGGCTCTGCACCAGCGAGTGCGTCCCCGCCGCCCCGCCCGCGATCCTGGCCGGCGGCGACCAGGCGAACGCGCCGGTGCTGTCCCGCCACAGGAAGTACAGGTCGGCGCCGACCCGGACGACGTTCTCCAGCGGGCCCGGCGAGGCGAGGCTGCTCTGGACCATCGACACCGCGTCGATCCGGCCGAGCGCCTGCGCGGTCTGGAAGGGCGCCTCCCACGGGAAGCCTGGCTGGTCGAAGTTCTCCCAGCGGTGGGTCAGCCCGGAGAAGGACGACGGCACGACCAGCTCGAAGTTGCCGAGGGAGCCCAGCCCGCGTGCCTGGACCATCACCGGGTTGCCGGCCGCCCCCCGGCCCCAGCCGACGTGCGCCGGGGAGTACCGGCACCACGCGTAGCTGTTGCCGCGCATCAGGCATTCCACCGGCGCGGCGGCGCACCCGTCGCAGTTGCCGTTGGCCACGCCGAACCGGCCCCACGAGCCGCCGCAGTCGCAGCCCGCCGAGCCGTACTCGTCGACGGCGCCGAAGATGTGGCAGGACTCGTGGGCGAACACCCGGTCGATGTTGTCCGGGCCCCAGCCGTCGTTCTCGTAGGTCAGCACGACCCGCGGGCCGCCGATGGACGCGTAGGCGAAGTAGCGGACCGGGTACTTGGTGACGAACGTGACGTAGGCCCAGCGGGTGCGCAGTTCGGCGCGCAGCGCGTCGGCGTAGTCGTAGACGCCGTCGAAGCTCGCCCGGTGCCCGAGCTTGGCCATCGTCGGGTCGCGCCAGTACGCCTCCAGGTCGGACTGGTTAGGGTCCGCGGGCAGGGTCAGCCGCACGATCTGGATGTCCCAGCTGAAGGAGATGTCCGCGGCCGGGTTGCTGGCCGCCAGCCAGGACAGGCCGTTCTGCGTCTCCGCGACGATCTTCGTCCGTTCGGCGGCGGTGAACTGCAGGTCGCTCGTCGGCCCCTCCACGAGGACCAGGCCGACGGCGACGCTGCCCTCCAGATAGGAGCTCAGCGGGGCCGCCCCGACCTCGCCGGCGCCGGCGTCGCCGGCCGGGGCGGTCGCCGCGGCCGCTGACCGGGCCGCCGCCTGGGCGGCGGCCGCCGCGGCGTGCACCGGCCGCGGGGCCACCTGGACCGCCCCGTTGAGCGCGGCCGGCGCCGCCGGGGACTCGGCCGGCGGCGGGAGCGACCGGTCCCGGCGGGCCGACGAGCCGCGCGGCGGCGCGAGGTCGGTGCAGGCGTGTTCCATGTCCCACGGCTCACCGGCCCGCGGGCGCTCCCGCTTCAGGCGCCGGTAGGCGACGCTTGCCCGCTGCCGGAAGGCCTCCAGGCCGAGGGTCTCCGTCCGGTCCAGCCCGGTGGCCAGGCCCGCGGTCGCGACGACCGAGCCGTCCGTCGGGGCGACGAGCGACGGCTGGCCGCCGCCGTTGCCGTCGCTGGTGCCGGGCGTGCCGAGCACCTGGACCCGCCCGTAGCGGTGCAGCGTCCGTTCCCCGGAGGCGAGGTCGGCGGTGGAGCCCGTGCCGGCCGGATCGTCCGCGGCCGCCTGGCCGGCGGCGGCGACCCGGCGCACGCCGGCCCCGGTGGCCCCAGCGGCCCCGGTGGCGATGAACACCCGCTCGTCGGCCGGAACATCCCCCGCCATGATGATCCTTTGTCCTCTCATAGGTGGGCCGTGGGGGCCAGTGGGGAAAGCTGTGGGATTTGTATCGCGGCACCCGGGCCGGATGTCAGGTTTCCAGCGGGTTGGGCACCAAGCTGTCGCGTCCGCTTGTTGCCGCGCCGGGCCCGGGGCCGGACCGGCGGGCGCCAGGGATCAGCCCGGCATGCGGTGCTGCCCGCCGCCGGTGGCCGGCCCCCCGCCCATTTCCGGCCAGGGAGGCATCTGCATGGGCATCGCCGGCGACAGCGCGTTCGCGCTGCCCTGAGGCTGCGCGCTCATCGCCTCCGCGACCTTGCGCATGATCGCCTCAACCAGCCGGACCGCCTGCCCGGTAGCCAGATTGAGCACGATCTCGGAGTCGCCGGCGACCTGGAACCGCACGGACACATCGGCCATGGACGGTCTCCCTTCTCGTGGATCGTCGTGGAAGCCGAACACGTCCCGCCCGATATCGTCCACTTTCTCCGTAGATGAGAACAAAACGATGTTCGCACCATCGGTCGGAACGGTCCGTGCCGCCAGTGACGTTACGGCGCCACGATCTGGCGCCGTCGGGCCCCGGTAGGGTCGCGCTGATGAACAACCACGTGACCACCACGGGTGACGGTGGCGCCGGCACGGCCACGACCGTCGCCGACTGCGTCGCCGCGCTCGAACGTGCCTACCCGCCCGGCTTCGCCGAGCCGTGGGACGCGGTGGGGCTCACGGTCGGCGAGCCGGGCGCCGGGGTCACGCGGGTCCACTTCGCCGTCGACCCGACGCTCGAGGTGGCCGACGAGGCGGCGGCGCTCGGCGCCGACCTGCTCGTCACCCACCACCCGCTCTTCCTGCGCGGCGTCCACGGCGTCGCCGCGACGACCGCCGGCGGGCGGGTCGTCACGACGCTGATCCGCGCGGGGACGGCGCTGTTCACCGCCCACACCAATGCCGATGTGGCCTGCGACGGCGTCAACGACGCGCTGGCCGCCGCGCTCGGCCTGGTCGACGCGCGGCCACTGGCCACGGGCCGGCCGGTCGGCGAGACGGGGAACCCAGGGCTCGGGCGGGTCGGCGAGCTCGCCGAGCCCGAGCCGCTCGCGGCGTTCTGCGCCCGCGTCGCGGCGGCGCTGCCGGCCACCGCCGGCGGGGTGCGGGCCACCGGCGATCCCGACCGGCCGGTGCGCCGGGTCGCGGTCTGCGGCGGTTCCGGCGGCGAGCTGGCGGCGGCCGCGGCGGCCGCCGGCGCGGACGCCTTCCTGACCGCCGACGGGCGCCACCACCATGTCCTGGACGCGGTGGCCGCCCACGACGTCGCGATCGTCGACGTGGCGCACTGGGCGAGTGAGTGGCCCTGGCTCGGCCACGCGGCGACGGCGCTGGCCACCGCGCTCGCCGCCACCGGCCGTACCGTGGTCACGTCGGTGTCGACGCTCGTCACCGACCCCTGGCGGCTGCACGTGCCACGGTCGCGAAACGCCTAGAACACCCAGCCGTCCAGATCCCAGCCATTACGGGAAGGTGCCGAGGAGTCCATGAAGGCCGACCCCGCCACCCAGCTTCGCCTCCTCGACCTGCAGGCCGTCGACTCCAACCTGGACCGGCTGGCGGTCCGGCGCCGTGACCTGCCCGAACTCGCGGTCATCGCCGAGCACACCAAGACCGTCGACTCGCTGAAGGCCGACATCGTCCGGGTCGAGACCGAGATCAGCGACCTGGCCAGGGCACAGCGCAAGCTCGACGACGAGATCGACCTCGTCCGCGCCCGTGCCGACCGCGACCGCCGCCGCGTCGACTCCGGCCAGGTCTCGGGCGTCCGCGAGCTGGAGAACCTGCAGTCGGAACTCGCCTCCCTCGCCCGCCGTCAGGGGGTGCTCGAGGACGAGGCGCTCGAGAAGATGGAGGCCGTCGAGACGCTCGACGGCCGGTTGGCCGCGCTCGCCGCCGAGCGTGACCGGGTCCAGGCCGAGGTCGACGTCGCCGCGGCGCGCCGCGACGAGGCGTTCGCCGAGATCGACGCCCAGGCCGCCGAGCGGCGCCGCGAACGCGAGCGCCTCGCGCCGGGGCTGCCCGCGCCGCTGGTCACGCTCTACGAGAAGATCCGGTCGACGTCGAACGGGGTGGGAGCGGCCAGACTGGTCCGCCGCCGCTGCGAGGGCTGCCACCTGGAGCTGTCCGGCGCCGACCTGCGCGAGGTCGCGGCGGCGGCGGCCGACGAGGTGGTCCGCTGTGAGGAGTGCCGCCGCATCCTGGTACGCACCGCCGAGTCGGGGCTCTAGGTGGGGGCCACTGGGACACCGGCACGGGTCGTCATCGAGGCGGACGGCGGTTCGCGGGGCAACCCGGGGCCGGCCGGCTACGGCGCGGTGGTGCGGGACGCGGACAGCGGAGCCCTGCTCGCCGAGCGGGCCGGCGCGATCGGCGTCGCGACGAACAACGTCGCCGAGTACCAGGGGCTGATCGCCGGCCTGCTGGCCGTAGCCGAGGTCGCCCCCGACGCCGACGTCGAGGTCCGGATGGACTCGAAGCTCGTCGTCGAGCAGATGAGCGGCCGCTGGAAGATCAAGCACCCGGCGATGCGGCCGCTGGCCGCCGAGGCCGCCCGGCTCGCCGCCGAGCGGTCGTCGCCGGTCCGCTACCGCTGGATACCGCGGGAGCGCAACCGGGACGCGGACCGGCTGGCGAACGAGGCGATGGACGCCGCGGCCGCCGGCCGTACCTGGGAGCCGTCGGCCATACCGCCGTTGGGGCCGTCGGCCGGGCCGGACTCCGACGTCGTCGCGCGGCCGCTGACTGACCAGTCCTCGGGTCCGGCCCCCGCCGAGGCCCCGACGACGCGGCGGCTGTCCGGCTGGGTGGCGGGGGGGGGGGGGGCGGCGGGGGGGGGGGGGGGGGGGGGGGGGGGGGCCCCCCCCGGGGGCCGGCCCCCCGCCGCGCCCCGGCCGCGGGGGGGGGTGGCGGGGGGGGGGGCGGCGCCGGCGCCGGCGACGTGGACGGTGCTGCTGCGTCACGGGCAGACCCAGGTCTCGGTCGAGAAGCGCTTCGGTGGAACCGTCGACGCGCCGCTGACCGAGGTGGGGCGCGCGCAGGCCTCGTCCGCGGCGGCCCGGCTGCGCGGCGAGGCGTTCGACGCCGTGGTCAGCTCACCGCTCGCGCGCGCCCGGCAGACCGCCGAGGCGGCGCTGTCCGGCCTGGTTCCGGCGGACGGCCGCGACAAGGTCGACTTCGTCGTCGACGACGAGCTGCGCGAGACCGACTTCGGCGCCTGGGAGGGGCTGACGTTCGCCGAGGCGCGCGAGCGCCACCCCGACGCGCTGTCGGCCTGGCTCGCGGATCCCGCGGTCGGGCCGCCTGGCGGGGAAAGCCTCGCCGCGACGATCGACCGGGTCCGCGCCGCGCTCGACAAGCACCTCGCCGCCTACCCCGGCGGCCGGCTGCTGGTCGTCACCCACATGGGCCCGATCAAGTCGGCGGCGTCGGTGGCGCTGGCCGCGGGGCCGGCGGTGTTCTACCGGCTGCACCTGGACCTGGCGTCACTGACGACCATCGCCTGGTACCCCGACGGCCCGGCCGTCCTGCACGCCTTCAACGACATCAGCCATCTCCCACCCGGCTCGCTGGCCGGCGAGTGAGCCCGGCCCCGGGGGGTGTCCCCCGGGGGCACCCATCCCGGTGCGCCACCGCGCGGGGACTCGCGGCGGCGCGGGCCTGGCTACGAGCCAGGCACGGCCGAGCCCGGGGCGTCGGGGGGTTCGTGGCCCTCGGCGTCCCAGGGAAGGCCCTCGCCGTGCCGCTCGGGCCGCTGGCGCTGGTCGTCGAGGCGCAGCAGCCAGGCGTCGACGAAGAGCTGCTCGTCGGGGCGCAGCCTGGCGGTGACGGCCTCCGGCGGAGCGGCGGCGTAGACGCCGACGACGTAGGGCTGGGCGGCGATCTGCTCGGCGGCGGCCGCGGGCAGCGCGACGAGCGCCAGCCGCGGCGGGCAGTCATGGCTGACGGGGACCAGCTGACGCAGCGCCTCGATGGCGGTCAGCGGCGGCGTCACCGGCGGCGGCCACGACGCGGGGACCTCCCCCAGGACCGGTGGGGTCGGGAGGCCACCGTCCGGCCCGAGGACCACCAGCAGCTCCACGGGAACGTCCCCGCGGGGCGCGCCCTGCGCACCCTCCGTGGTCTGCTCGGTCACCAGCCGCCACCTCCCGCCGCAACGGTAGCGCGCCGGCCGGGCCCCGGATACGGCGGATGCCGGGCAGCTCGGGACGGTTCCGGCGGTCAGGACGTGACATCCTGATCACGATCGGGCGTGGGCCACGCCGCGCCGCTGGCACCGGCCGGGGCCCGGGTCGGCCGCGGCTCCACGCGCGAAGCGCCGAGGTCGCCCGCGGTGCGACGATGGTACGGAACGGACGGAGGCGACGACGGTGACGGACGATCCAGGCGGCGCGCGAGACGGCGGCGCCGCGGACGAGCCCGCGACGCGGCGGCTGCCCTTGTTCCCGCTGGGGACGGTGCTGCTGCCTGGGCTGCTGCTGCCGTTGCAGATCTTCGAGCCCCGCTATCTCGCGCTGGTCGGCGAGCTGCTCGAGCTGCCCGAGGGGACGCCGCGGGAGTTCGGTGTGGTCGCGATCCGCCAGGGCCGCGAGGTCGGCCCGCAGGTCCCCGAGCTCTACGACACCGGCTGCACCGCGGTGGTCCGCCGGGCGCGCCGGCTCCCGGGCGACCGCTACTCGCTGGCGACCGTCGGCGAGACCCGGTTCACGATCCAGTCGGTGGACGCCGAGACCCGCCCGTACCTGGTCGCCGAGGTGACCTTCCTGGCCGACGAGACCGGCGACCTCCAGGCAGCGGCGGCCCTGGTCCCCGCCGTGCAGGGCCTGCTTCGGGAGTACACCGCCAAGCTCGCCGAGCAGCGGGCGCTCGACCTCCAGCTCCCCGACCTGCCCGACGACCCGGTGAACCTGTCCTACCTGGTCGCCGCCGCCGTCGTCCCGGACATCGCGCGCCGCCAGGAGTTGCTGGTGGCGCCGGACGCGGTGAGCCGGCTGCGCGCCGAGCAGGCCCTGCTGCGCCGCGAGCTGGGCCTGCTTCAGTCGATCACCACCGTCAGCACCCCTGGCCTGACCCGGATTCCTCCCAGCCTCAACTAGGCGGGGCCCCGCGCCAGCGCCGCCCCACCGGCCGACGCGGCCCGGCGGGACGCCGTCGTCGGCCCGGCTCCGCCGCGCCCCTGGCCGCCATGGCCTCGGCGCCGGGCTTCGGTGCCCGGCTTTGGGGCCCGGCTTTGGGGCCCGGCGTTGGTGTCGGAGCCTTGGCGGCCCTGGAGTCCTCGGCCGACGCCTGCAGGGTGCTCGCGCCCTGCCCACACGCCGTCCCCGGCGTGGACCGGCCCGGCCGGCCGTTCCGCTGGCGCTCATCCGCCCGATGGCTACCGTGAGTAACCATACTTGCTGGTGAGCGTAGCGGACGGGGGTCGGCCGTGGAAGGAACGCCCACGTGTGGCGCTCCACCTGGGTCCCTTTGCGCGTACCAGCGGCCCTTCGCGGTCCCGGACCGTCTCGACGACCTGCGCGGGCCGACGACCGGCGTGGTCGTCCTGGACCAGGGACTGGGCTGGTCGGACCGGTCCCCCTATGACCTGGACAACCCGCGCCGGCTCGTCAGCCTCTACGAGACCGTCCTGCACGAGGCGACGAGGCCGGCCGACCTGTCCCGTTGGCTGGACGGGCGCACCCTCGTCCGCTTCTGGCGCGACCTGGTTCTGCCCGGCCAGCTCCGCCGGCACTGGGAGTCCCGCTTCCCCGAGCTCGCCGCCCGGCTCCGCGCGGACCGGGCCACGGGCCAGGGCGCGGACGAGCACCCGCGATCCGGACGACGGGCCGCCGTGCCCGCGCCCGGCCGACCCAGCCCGCGCGCGAGCTGTCCGGTGCCCCGGAGCCCGGTTCTAGGGCGAGTCGAGGATCCGGCGGGAGAGGGCGGCGCGGTCGAGCTTGTGGACGGCGGTGAGGGGCAGGTCGGTGACGAGGCGGAGGTCCTCGGGCAGCTTGTGGTGGGCCAGGCGGGACGAGAGATGGTCCCGCAGGTCGGCCAGCGCCGGCGCGGGAGCGCCGTCGCGGACGACGACGACGGCCACGCCGACCTCGCCCATCACGGGGTCCGGACGGGGCACGACGGCGCACTGGGCGACGGCCGGGTGGGTGCCGAGCGCGGCCTCGACCTCGGCGGGGTAGACGTTGTAGCCGCCGCGGATGAACATCTCCTTGCGCCGGCCGGCGAGGCGCACCAGGCCGCGCTCGTCGTGGCGGCCCAGGTCGCCGGTCCGGATCCAGCCGTCGACGAGCGTCGCCGCGGTGGCCGCCGGGTCGCGCCAGTAACCGGCGAAGGCTGACGGGGTGCGCAGCCACAGCTCGCCGACCTCGTCCACCGCGGCCGGCCGGCCCTCTTCGTCCCGGATCTCGCACGCGATGCCGGGCCGCGGGCGGCCGATGGTGAACAACGCCTCGTCGTCGTCCGCGTCCGGGTCCGTGCCCAGCCCGCAGCCGCCGGACTCCGTCGAGGAGTAGCGGACGCTGTAGCGGGCGTCGAGCCGGCGGCGGGCCTCCTCGATCAGCGTCGGCGGGGACGCGGCGGCCCCGGCGACGATCAGCTTGACGGCGCCCAGGTCGAAGTCGTCGAAGTCCGGCACCCGCAGGAGCAGCGCCAGCTGCGGGGCGACCGCGTTGACGGTGCTCATCCGGTGCTCCGCGAGCAGCGCGAGCGTGTCGCGGGCCCGCCAGCGGCCCTGGATGAACATCCGCAGCCCGCGGCGCAGGTACCACGGCAGCTTGGTCATGAAGCCGACGTGCGCGAACTGGGTGGACGCCAGCGTCGGCTCCCCTGGCTGCTCCGCCCAGACACCGCCGGTGTCGATCCGGGTGACGGCTCGTAGCTGCCGCTCGGTGAACACCGCCGCCTTCGGCGCACCGGTCGTCCCGGAGGTGAACACGATCGCGACCGGCCGCCCGTCGTCCGCGGGCAGCGGCCGCGGCGCGCGACCGGGCTCGCGCCGGGCCGCGCCGAAGGCGGCCAGCTCGTCGACCTCGCCCGGCTCGGTGAGCACGAGCCGCGGGTCGGCGAGCTCGGCGAGCCGTACCTGCTCGGGCGGGGCTAGCACCGGATTCACCCCCGCGGTGACGGCGCCGAGCTTGGCCGCGGCGGCGTAGGCGAGCACGTAGCGGCTGGTCGACGCCAGCCGCAGCACCAGCCGGTCCCCCGCCCCGAGGCCGCGCGCCGCGAGCCCGGCGGCCACCGCCTCGGAGCCGGCGTCGAGCGCCGCGAACGACAGCCGCGTCCCGTCCGGGTCGACGAACGCCGCCGCGTCCCCGAACCGCCGTGCGGCCTCCCGCACCGTCTCCGCGAGCATGAACCAAAACGTATCCAATTTGTCCGTGAGACACCCGCGGTCCCGCGGCGCCCGCCGCGGCCAGGGCGTGGCGAGGACCAGCGGCGGGTGATCCCGGCACACCCGGCACCCGGCACCCGGCTTGTGGCGTGGAGTGTCGGGACGGGTGCCGGCCGACTGGCGGCCGTCAGGGACGGCGGGCGGCCGTCAGGGACGGCGGGTGGGCAGCAGACCCCGGCCGAAGGCCTCGGCGACGGCGGACGCCCGGTCGTTGACCTCCAGCTTGGCGTAGATGTGCAGCAGGTGGGTCTTCACCGTCGCCTCGCTGATGAACAGCTGGCGGGCGATCTCACGGTTCGTCGCGCCGCGGGCGACGATCCGCAGGATCTCCAGCTCCCGGGCGCTCAGCGGATCCATGGCCGGCGCCGGTCCCGCCCGCAGCTGGCCGAGCAGCCGCGTCGCCACCGACGGCGAGAGCACCGCCTCGCCGCGGGCGGCCGCGCGCACCGCGCGGATCAGGTCGTCCCGGGGCGCGTCCTTGAGCAGGTAGCCGGTGGCGCCCGCCTCGATCGCCCGGACGACGTCGTTGTCGGTGTCATAGGTCGTCAGCACCAGCACCCTGGCCTGGCTGCCGGCGTCCCGCAACGCGGTGATCGCGCCCACCCCGTCTAGCCGGGGCATCCGCAGGTCCATCAGCACCACATCCGGCCGCAGCGCGCCGGCGAGCCGCACGGCGGCGTCCCCGTCGCCGGCCTCGCCCACCACCTCGATCGACGGCGTGCCGGCGAACATGCCGCGCAGCCCGTCCCGGACCACCGGATGGTCGTCGACGAGCAGCACTCGCACCGGTCGGCCCGCTTCCTCCCGCGGGCCGGAGGCCGGCTCCCGGTCAGGCATGGGTATCCATCCTCGCCACGTCCGCCACGTCCGCCACGTCCGCCGCGACCGCCGCGACCGCCACGACGACGGGGCCGGCTTCGACGTCGCGCGCGCCGACCATGTCCGCCGCGTTCGGCATGCCCGTGGCGGCCCGCCAGGGCGGGGCGGTCCGGCGAGGAGCCGTCTCGACGCGGGGCGCCGGGATCGCCGGGATCGCCGCCGAGATCGCGGTGCCCGCGCCCGGCTCCGACTCGACGGCGAGCGTCCCGGCGAGGCGGGCGACCCGCTGGCGCATCCCGGGCAGCCCGAAGCCGCCGCGGCCACCCGGCCCGGCCGCGCCGGCGGCGGCGGTGTCGGCCGTGTCGGCGGCGGCCGTGTCGGCGCGCGCGACGTCGAAGCCGACTCCGTCGTCGCGGATGTCCACGGTCACCAGGTCGGACATGTACGACAGCGTCAGCCCGACCCGGCTGGCGCGGCCGTGCTTGGCCACGTTCGCCAGCGACTCCTGCGCGACCCGCAGCACCGTCGCCTCCACCTCGGGGTGCAGCGCGACGACCGAACCGGTCGTCGACACCTCGGTCGGCACGCCGCTCGCCTGCGTCCACCGGGCCGCGACGTCGGCGAGCGCGTCGGGCAGCGTCGCCTCGGCCAGCTCGACGGGGCTCAGGGCCCGCACCGAGCGGCGTGCCTCGGTGAGGCTCTCGCTGGCGAGCCGCAGTGCCGTGTCGAGGTGACGCCCGCGCGCTCCGGCCCGTTCGGCGGCCCGCAGCTGGGTGATGATCCCGGTGAGACCCTGGGCCAGGGTGTCATGGATCTCGCGGGCGAGCCGGGCCCGCTCGTCGAGCACCCCGGCCTCCCTGGCCTGGACGACCAGCTGCGCGTGCAGGCCGGCGTTCTCGGTGAGCGCGGCCTGCAGCCGCCGGTTGGCGTCCGCCAGCTCGCCGATCGCCCGGCGCCGGGCGGCCCGCTGCCGGTCGGCCACGACGGCGAACCACGTCATCGTGCTGGCGACGGCGACGTTGAAGCCGGCGACCACCAGGTAGAGCGAGAAGTAGCCCCAGCTGGTCGGCACCCCGCCGACCTGCGAGAGCGTCGTCAGCAGGCCGGTGACCGCGGTGCCGACCAGCCGCCAGCGGCCGGGCAGCACCGAGGTCGACTCCAGGTAGCCGGCGAACGCGAAGAAGCCGAACCAGGGAGCCCCGGCCACCAGGAGCGCGACCAGCGCCGTCAGCCCGACGAAGTACCCGGCCATCAGCCGCCGGCGGTGGACCCAGGCCGGGTGCAGGACCCGGAACCACAGCATCCAGGCCGCGGCGACCCCGGCGAGGCCGAGGGTCGCGGGCCGGTCGGGCCAGGCCGGCCAGCCCGGCTGCTCCACCGGCACCACGGCGGTCAGCAGGACCGAGACGGCCAGCCCCAGGAAGGGGATGAGCCCGTGGGCGAACGCCTCGCCCACGATCCGGTCCTCGGCTATCCGGTCCTCGGCTCCCGCCGGCCCGCCGAGGGCTACGGGGGCGGCGAGGGCGGCGGTCCGGCTGGCGGACCCGGGGGGCGCCGCCGGCCCGGCCAGCCTGTCCGGCGGACCGGGCTGCCTGAGCGGACCCGTCAGGCCAGCCACGGAGCACCTCCGTCCAGGACTTGTCGGGCCAACATCCAGAAACAGGCTCTCATGTCCAGCGGAACCAGCGAGCCGCTCCGGCGCCGCACAGGACGATGTAGGCGGCCATCACGCCGACATGGACCGCGCCGGGCCAGGACCCCGCCATGGAGTCCTGCAGCGCGCCGACCGCGGCACCCAGCGGCGTCGCGTCACTGATCCGGACAAGCACGTCCGGCATCGCCTCCCGAGGCGCCCACAGCCCGGCGAAGAACATCAGCGGGAAGAACAGGCCGGTGCCGATGCCGTTCGCGGCGCCCGCGCTCGGCGCCACCGCCGCGATCAGCAGACCGAGCGCGACCAGGGTCGCGATGGTCAGCGAGAAGGCCAGCGCGTAGCCGACGGGCTGCTCCGGCACCGGCACGTCGAACGCGACGGCGCCGACCAGGTGCGCGAGAACCGCGACGAGCACCGCCGTGCCGGCGACGACGAGGCCGTGCGCGGCCAGCAGCAGGAGTGGGCTCACCGGCGTCGTCGCGAGCCGCTTGAGGATCCCCTTCTCCCGGTACCCGCCGAGCGTCACCGTTGTCAGGTTGAGCCCCAGCATCGCCACGGCCATGACCGACGTGATCGGCAGGTACAGGTCGATGACGCGCACGCCGCCGAGCTCGGGGTCCACATCCCGGAAGGCGGGGACGCTGCCCAGGATCGCCACCAGCACGACGGGCAGCCCGACGGCGAACATCACGATGACGGGCTCACGCCACAGCAGCCGCGCCTCGCTGCGCGTCATCGCCCCGAGCACCCGTGCCGTCCTCGTCCGCCGGGCCGCCAGCGCGTCGCCGCGCGGGAGCGCCTCGGGGGCGGCCTGCGTGGTCATCAGGACCTCCTCGTCGTGGCCGGGGCCTGCCCGGTGGCCGGTTGGTCGGTAACGGGTTGGTCGGTGGCCGCCGGGCCGTCGCCCCGCGGGCCGGTCAGGGACAGGTAGGCGTCGTCGAGGGTGGCCTGCTCGACGCGCAGGTCGGCGGCGACGATCTGGTGACGAGCGAGGACGGCGATCACCTCGTGCGCCAGCTCTCCGGTACCGCTGACGGTGACGGTCGACCCGGTCTGGGTCACCGAGCCGACTCCGGGCAGGCCGGCGAGCAGCCCCGCCGGCAGCGGCGCGGACGGCCGGAAGCGGATCGTGGTCCCGGAGCCGGCGGCGCGGGCCAGGGCGGTCGGGGTGTCGAGCGCGACGATCCGGCCGCCGTCGAGCACCGCGACCCGGTCGCAGAGCCGCTCGGCCTCCTCCATCAGGTGGGTGACGAGCAGGATCGTCACGCCGCGCTCGCGGACCCGCTCGACGAGGTCCCACACGTCGCGCCGGCCGGCCGGGTCGATGCCGGTGGTCAGCTCGTCGAGCACGGCGACCCTCGGGTCGCCGACCAGCGCGAGCGCGAGCGACAGCCGCTGGCGCTGCCCGCCGGACAGCTTGCCGAATCTGGTCCGGCGTGCCTCGGCCAGGCCCAGCTCGTCGAGCAGCGTCGCCGGGTCGACCGGGGCCTCGTAGAAGGCGGCCTGCAGCGCGAGCGCCTCCCCCACGGTCATCCGCGCGGGCAGCTCGCTCGCCTGCAGTTGGACGCCGAGGAGCGGCAGCAGGTCGCCGCGCCGCGCCCTGGGGTCGAGGCCGAGCACGCGCGCCGTGCCGGCGTCCTGGCGGCGCAGCCCCTCGAGGATCTCCACGGTGGTCGTCTTGCCGGCGCCGTTGGGGCCGAGCAGGCCGAAGATCTCGCCCTGCTCGACGGCGAAGGACACTCCGCGCAGCACCAATCGGTCGCCATAGCGTTTCTCGAGATCGTTCACCTCGATGACGGTTGTTCCTGAACCAGCCATGGCTCCACCCTGGCGGCCAAGAGCCGCGCTGTGGATCAACCAGCCGGCCATCTGGGCCGCCCGCCCGGCTGATCCCCATCAGCCATCCGGTGGATGGCGCGCGCGGAGCGGGCCCGTGGGCTGGCCCGGCCGGTCGGCCGAGGCACCCTGTCCGTACGCGGACGGCTTACCCGCGGCGGGAGCCATGCGGTTGTATGGAGTGGTCGGGTGGAACAGGCAATTCAGGCCGAGCATCGAAACCGCCGGGTATGGGACGGTGTACGGTGCCGCCAGTCCTGAAGGAGGTCCTCATCATGGTGCGGGTCGTCGTCGACTTCGACGTCTGTGAGAGCAACGCGATCTGTGTCGGGCTGGTCCCGTCGGTCTTCGAGCTGGACGACAACGAGTACCTCTCGGTGGTCGAGGAGCCCGACGAGTCTCTGCTGCCCGATCTGGAGAAGGCAGTACGCGCCTGCCCCAAGCAGGCGATCAAGCTGGTGCAGTAGGGCGAAGCGCCGAGAAGGGCGCTGGCGCGCCCGCTCGGCGCTTCGCCGTCGGGCGCTGGGCGCCCGACAGGACCGGTACCGGGGTAGCCCTGAACGTCCGTGGCCGCTCCCGGTCCCCG
>NZ_JADWYU010000139.1:26768-87081 GCF_016786325.1 Frankia nepalensis
CTTCCGGGGGCGTTTCGCGGCCGGGCGCCGGCACGCTCGCCGTCGGGCGCTGGGCGCCCGACAGGACCGGTACCGGGTAGCCCTGAACGTCCGGTTCCGGTCCTGGGTTGGGTTCCTGGCTGGGTTTCGTGGTTCGCTCCAGCTTCCGGGGGCGTTTCGCGGCCGGGCGCCGGCACGCTCGCCGTCGGGCGCTGGGCGCCCGACAGGACCGGTACCGGGTAGCCCCGAACGTTCGGTCCCGGTCCTGGGTCGGTTCCTGGCTCGGTTTCGTGGTTCGCGCGGGGCCGGCGCGGCCGGGGTGGTGCCAGTTACCCGAGGACGCTGGGCCGGCCGCGCCGTGTCGGAACCCTGCTCGGCGCCTGTCGTGTGGTTCACGGGCGGGGGCACGCCGCCGCGAGGATTGGTAGGAAGACGGCCATGACCGATCACGTGCAGACCGAGACCGTGGGCGGCGTGCTGACCGTCCGGATCAACCGGCCGGACAAGCGCAACGCGATCACGCAGGACATGTACCAGGCGCTCGGGGACGCCCTGGTGGGCGCGGAGGCCGACGAGTCGGTCCGGGTGGTCGTCTTCACCGGCAGCGGTGGGGCCTTCACCGCCGGCAACGAGCTGGCCGACATCGCCGAGCGTGACGTGCTGGAGCCGTCCGGGCCGACAGCCCGCTTCATCCGGGCGCTGATCGACACGTCGAAGGTGCTCGTCGCCGAGGTCGACGGCGCGGCGATCGGCATCGGCACCACCATGCTGCTGCACTGCGACCTCGTGTACGCGACGGCCCGGTCGAAGTTCGGGATGCCGTTCGTGAATTTGGGCGTGGTCCCGGAGGCGGCGTCGTCCGTGCTGCTGCCGCGGATCGCCGGACCGGGGCGGGCGGCGCGGCTGCTGCTGTTCGGGGACGTGTTCAGCGCGGCGGAGGCAGCTGAGGCGGGGATCGTCACCGAGGTCGTGGCCGACGCCGAGACGCTGCGGGCCAAGGTCGCCGACCGGGTCGAGGCACTGCTGGCCCGCCCGGCGGGCGCGCTCGCGGCGGTCCGCCAGCTGCTGCACCCCCGGGCGCTGGTCGCCGAGCTGCACACGGCGGCGGCCCTGGAGGGCGAGGTCTTCACGGCCGCGTCGAAGACCCCGGAGGCCCAGGCCGCCATCGCCAGGCTCACGAAGCGCTGACCCTCTGGCCCCAGCCCTGGTCCGACCCGCCCCCCGGACCAGGGCCAGGCCGAGCAGGCGTCGGCCACGACCGTGCGGTGGCCTTCCCCTACGGGCCGGGGCACCGGTAGCACATCTCGATGGGCGGCCGCGTGGCGGTCGGCCATCGAGGTGCCGGCCAGCCCGGGCTCGCGGGAGTCGAAACGCGGCGCAAGACGGCGACGCGGGCGGATTCTGACAGACCGTCAGCTAACCGGCGAACCCCCGGAGCCGAGATCCCGCCCGGCCCGGGGGTGGCGTGATCCACGGCGCGCCGCGCGGTCTCGGTCAGACTGGAAAGAGCGCCCGGGGACGCGGCGCGGGCGGCGGGAGGGTTGGCATGGTCGAACGTCGGGTGGGGCGTCCGCCGCGGATCGACCGGGCCACGATCGCCCGGGCCGCCGGTGAGATCGGTATCGACCAGGTCAGCCTGCGCTCGGTGGCCGAGCGGCTCGGCGTGAGCGTGCCCGGTCTGTACCACTACGTGCGAGGCCGCGACGACCTGTTGCGACTGGCCGCCGAGCAGTCCGCGGCCAGGATCGAGCTGCCGACGGACCGGGGCCAGCACTGGGCGGCGTGGCTGCTGGAGTGGGCCGACGTCATCCGCCGCGCGCTCGTCGAGTCGCCGGCGCTGCTGGCCCAGTTCATGAACGGCGGCTTCGGGCTGGACCGGATGGTCGAGACCCTGGAGGTCGTGATCGCGGTGCTGGTCCGGCACGGGTTCGACCGGCGTGAGGCCTACGAGGCCTACCTGGTGGTGACGCACTGCGCGATGGGCGCCGCGGTCACCGAGATCCGCCGCCGCGAGACCGACGAGCCCAACAACCCGATCGCGCTGGAGTACCAGCGGGTTCTCGCCCAACGCGACGCGCGGGAGCTGCCCCACCTGCGCGCGATGCTGGCCGCCGGCCCGCCACCCGACCCGGCGCCCGCCGACCAGCTGACCACCGTGCTCGCCGGCATCGCGGCCCGCCGCGGCGACGACTGGCGCGAGGTCGTCGACCGGCTGCGCGACCACCCCGCCGGCTGACCGCCGGCGCGAGAAGCACGCGGGCCAGCGGGCGGCGGAGGCCGCGAGGTGGCGGTCCCACGGTTCGCCGCGGGACGGCCGGGGCACAACGGACGACGTGACTCGGATGCTTCCTCCCCAACGTAAGCCGGAGACGCGGCGTCGTCCGGTGGGCCGGTTCGCCGCGGTCACCGGGGCGTCACCGGCCCGGAGCGCGACGCGGCTGCGGGTCGCGCTCGCGCTGTTCGCCGTGGTGTTCTGCGGCGTCGTCGCCGGGCTGTTCGCCTCGGCCGGCTGGACGCTGCCCGCCGCGCTGCTCTGCCTCGTCGGGGCCACCGCCGTCGTGGACCTGGCCGTGATCGGCGTTCGGAGCCGCCGCGGCCGACGGCGCGCCCGGCCATCGGCGGCGCCGGGCGGCGCGCCCGGGCACCGCGGCAACCGTAGCCACCTGAGGTGACCACCGGCCTCTGTTCTGACGACGCGTAAGGACGCTGTCAGCGGCGGCCGTCGCCGCCCGCGCCGGCTTCCCTTCCTGGGAACGCCGCCACCAGCGGGTTTGGTGCGCCCCGCAACAACCCGTTGACCTTGCTCCATCCGCCCTCTTACTGTCGTGCTCCCACGATCTGATGACCCGTCAGAAATCCCGAGCCTCGGGTACTGCGGGTACGGATCTCGCACCGGCACACAGGGAGACCGCGATGGGACGACGGGACGACATCGGCGGCGCGGATTCGGGCGGGGAGGCGGACGGCGGCGGGCCAGCCGGCTTACCCGCGGACGAGACGGCCGGCAGAGGCGGCACCCGACGGACGGTCCTGGCGGGCGCGGTCGGCGCGGCGGCGGTCACCGCCGCCGGCTGGACGCCCGTGCTCACGGCCACGGCGGCCTACGCGGACCCACCGGCGCCGCCGAACTTCCCGGCGGGGATCTCCCTCTACCGGCAGACGTTCGAGAACTGGTCCCGCGAGATCGAGGTCACGGGCATCTGGACGGCCGCGCCCAGCACTCCGGCGGACGTGGTGACGCTGGCGAACTGGGCGCGGGCCAACAACTACAAGCTGCGCCCGCGCGGGTTCGGGCACAACTGGTCGCCGCTGACCGTCCCGGCGGGCTCGACCGGCAACAACGTCCTGCTGGTCGACACGACGGTGAACCTGAAGTCGGTGACGATCAACGGCCCCTCCGGGTCGACGCCAGCCACCGTGCGGGCGCAGACCGGCGTGTCGATGGAGAGCCTGCTCACCCAGCTACAGTCGGCCGGCTACGGCCTGGCCCACACCCCCGCGCCCGGCGACCTCAGCGTCGGCGGTGTGCTCGCGATCGCCGCGCACGGCAGCGCGATCCCGGCCGACGGGGAGACCCGGGTGCCCGGCACCTCGTACGGGTCGCTGTCCAACCTGATCACCTCGCTGACCGCCGTCGTCTGGAACTCCGCGACCAGCCAGTACGCGCTGCGCACGTTCAACCGGTCCGAGGCGGCGTCGAAGGCGTTCGCCGCGCACCTCGGCCGGGCGTTCATCACCGAGGTGACGCTGCAGGTCGGCGCGAACCAGCGGCTGCGCTGCCAGAGCTGGTTCGACATCCCGTGGACGACGCTGTTCGCGGCGCCCGCCTCGGCCGGGTCCCGCTCGTTCGGCCGGTACGCGACCACCTCGGGCCGGGTCGAGGCGATCTGGTTCCCGTTCACCGACAACCCCTGGCTGAAGGTCTGGTCCCGCAGCCCGAACAAGCCGTTCCTGTCCCGCCAGGTTTCCAGCCCCTACAACTACTCGTTCTCGGACAGCCTCCCGGCGTCGATCACCGACCTCGTCGCCGACCTGTCCTCCGGCCACCCCGAGCTCGCGCCGACGCTGGGAGGCACGCAGATCGCGGTCGTCGGCGCCGGGCTGATCACCACGTCGACCTGGGACATCTGGGGCTGGTCGAAGGACCTGCTGCTCTACGTCCGGCCGACGACGCTGCGGGTCACCGCGAACGGCTACGCGATCCTCACCACCCGGGCCAACATCCAGCGGGTCGTGAACGAGTTCTGCACCTACTACAACAACAAGCTGAACACGTACCGGAACAACGGCCAGTACCCGATGAACGGCCCGGTGGAGATCCGGGTCACCGGGCTGGACGCGGCCGGCGACGTCGGGGTGGCCTCGGCCGGCTCACCCCAGCTGTCCGCCGTGCGGCCCCGGCCCGACCACCCGGAGTGGGACGTCGCCGTCTGGCTCGACATCCTGACCGTGCCGGGCACTCCGCACGCGAACCAGTTCTACGCCGAGGTCGAGGCGTGGATCTTCTCGAACTACTCGGGCAGCTACGCCTCCGCCCGGGTCGAGTGGTCCAAGGGCTGGGGCTACACGAGCGCCGCCGCGTGGGCGAACCCCACGGCGATCGGCACGACCGTGCCGAACTCGCTGCGCGCCGGCCAGCCCGGTGGGGACACCTTCGACACGGCGGTGGCGACGCTCAACAGCTTCGACCCACACCGGATCTTCTCCAGCCCGCTGCTCGACGCGCTCGCCCCTTAAGGCGGTACCGGGGCACCATCCGGCGCCCGGCTCGGCGATCATCGCCGGGTCGGGCGCCAGGCGGTGATCACGAGCCAGGGCCGACGACCACGGCCCACCCCCTTCGGGCCGTAAGGTGACCCCACAGCGACCACACCGCTGATCGGTCACCAGGAGGCACGGCATGGCGCTCCCCCGCGCCCGCGATGGCCGTTGACGGGGGAAGGCGGAAGGCGATGAACGGCGGGCCGGGCGAACCGGAGGAGGAGGCGCTGCGGTCCGGGTTGCGCCGGATGCGCGTGGTCGCCACCTGTCTGCTGCTGCTCGCCATCGCCACCTATGTGGCGACCTCGCTGTGGCACGACGCGCCCGGATGGGTCGGGTACGTACGGGCCGCGGCCGAGGCGGGAACGGTCGGCGCGCTCGCCGACTGGTTCGCGGTGACCGCGCTGTTCCGCCACCCGTTGGGCATCCCGATCCCGCATACCGCGATCATCCGCAAGCGCAAGGACGACCTCGGCCGCGGCCTGCAGTCGTTCGTCGCCACCCACTTCCTCACCGAGGCGATCGTCCGCGACAAGGTCAACCAGATCGAGGTCGCGAACCGGGTGGGCGCCTGGCTGTGCCAGCCGGTACACGCCGACCGGGTCAGTTCCGAGATCGCCGGCCGGATCGCCTCGACCCTGCGCAAGGCGAACGACGAGCTGGTCGTCGAGCTGGTCGAGCGGTCGGTGGTGCCCCGCCTGGTGGACGTGCCGCTGGCGCCGGTGCTCGGCGTCCTGCTCGAACGGGCGATCGAGGACGGCCTGCAGCACCGCGCCGTGGACGTGCTGCTCGAGCAGGCCGAGGGCTGGCTGATCGAGCACCCGGACGCGGTGCACCTGGCCGTGCTGGACCGCGCCCCGGGCTTCGCCCCGAAGTGGCTCAACGAGGCGGTCGCGGCCAAGGTCTACAGCGAGGCGCTGAAGCTCGTCGGAGCGCTGCGCGCGGACCGCGGCCACAGGATGCGCCAGAGCCTCGACGGCTTCCTCGTCGACCTCGCCGGCAAGCTGAAGACCGACCAGGACCTGCGCGCCAAGGTCGAGGAGCTCAAGGCGCGGGCGCTGGCCTCGCCGGTGGCGGCCGACGCGATCGGTCGGATGTGGGCGACCGCGAAGGGCCTTCTGCTCGACCTGTCCACCGACGAGCTGGGCGTGGCCCGGCGCGCGGCGAGCACGCACCTGGCCACCCTCGGCTTCAAGCTCACGAGCGACCCCGAACTGGCGGCTTCGGTGAACCGGACGGCCGCGGACCTGGCGACCCGGGCCGTCGGCCGGTACAAGGGCGACATCGCGGCCATCATCGGTGACACGGTCGCCCGCTGGGAGCCGGCTGAGGCGTCCCGGCGGATCGAGCTGCACGTAGGCCGTGACCTGCAGTTCATCCGGATCAACGGCACCGTCGTCGGCGCTCTCGCCGGCACGCTGATCCACCTCGTCACCGAGGTCGTGCTGTAGCCTTCGGACCGCTTTCCGTGTCCCGAGACGCCCGTGACTCCGTGGCGCGACCGCGCCGCCGGCCCGCCCGGGCACGCACGGCATGGGGCCGCCGGCGTGCCCGGCGCGGGGCCCGTAGGCCAGGCCAGCAAGGGCACCGGGGTTGTCCAGCACACATCCACGTCCGTCAAGGCCGGTCCGGCATGTACGGTGAGAACCCTGACGGCTGTTCCTGCCGTCACACGCCTACGCCTCCCGCGAGCCTCGGGGGTCGGCGGGGCGTGAGGTCGGCGCGAAGAAGCGCGTGCCGGTCCACCTGGCTCACCGAGGGGTACTCCCGGATTCGCCCGCGAATCCAGGAGGAATGCCATCGGTCAGTTCGTGACATCGGTGGGCGGTGGCGTCAGCCGGGGACGGTCCCCGGGCAGCTCTCGCGAAGCCGGCCCCGCATACCGGCCGCCGGCTCGTGTTCGCGCATGCGCGCGGTGGCCCCGACCTGATCGGTGGCTCCACTGTCTCACCCCAGCAACTCCGCGACACACCCCACCAGCGCCACGCCAGGCCCGTCGCAGACGGGTGGCCGGCCGGCGCGTCCCGCGCGCGGGCGCGCCCGCTCGGGCGGCCATTCCGGCCACGGCGGGTCCGGTGGATCAGGCGGGCACCGTGGCGGCCCGCGCCGCGGCAGCAGCTTCCCGCGACGCCCGGCGCGCCCGCCGCTGCCCACCCGTGAACCCCGGCCGCCGGCCGAGTCGTTCGAGGCGGCGGGCCTGCCGCCCAAGCTGGTCCGGGCGCTGGCCGAGCGCGGCATCACCGCGCCGTTCCCGGTGCAGGCCGCCGCTCTGCCCGACGTGCTCGCCGGGGAGAACGTGCTCGGCCGGGCGCGCACCGGCTCGGGCAAGACCCTCGGTTTCGGGCTGCCGATGCTGGCCCGGCTCGCCGGGCGCGGCCAGGCGACTCCGCTGCGCCCACGCGGGCTGATCCTCGTCCCGACGCGGGAGCTCGCCCAGCAGGTCAGCGACGCGCTCGACCCGCTGTCACGGTCGCTCGGCCTGTGGCTGCGGCCGGTCTACGGCGGCACCTCGATCTCCCGGCAGATCTCGGTCATGCGCCGCGGCGTGCACATCGTCGTCGCGACCCCCGGGCGGCTGATCGACCTGATGGAGCGGGGCGCCTGCCAGCTCGACGACGTCGAGACGATCGTGCTCGACGAGGCCGACTACATGTGCGACCTCGGCTTCCTGCCGGCGGTGCGCACCATCCTCGACGCCACGTCGCCCACCGGCCAGCGGCTGATGTTCAGCGCGACCCTGGACCGGGAGGTCGAGGTGCTCGTCCGCGAGTACCTGCCCGAGCCGGTGCTGGTCGCCGTCGACTCCGAGGTCAGCCAGGTCGCGACGCTGCGTCGGCACGCCCTGGAGGCGGCCGACAAGTTCCGGCAGCTGGAGGTCGTCACGGCGCTGGCCGGTGGGGCCGGCCGCACCCTGGTGTTCGTGCGCACCCAGCGCGACGCCGACCACGTCGCCGCCGACCTGCGGCGGGCCGGCGTGCCGGCCGAGCCGCTGCACGGAGGCCTGCCGCAGGGGGCACGGACCCGGGCTCTCGCCGGCTTCGCGGACGGCACCCGCCGGGTGCTGGTCGCCACCGACGTCGCCGCCCGCGGCATCCACGTCGACGACGTCCGCCTCGTCGTGCATCTGGGCCCGCCGGAGGACGCCAAGACCTACCAGCACCGCGGCGGGCGCACCGCCCGGGCCGGCGCCGACGGCGCCGACGTGCTGGTCACGCTGGCCGCCGACCGCGGCAAGGTCCGCGCGATGCTGCGTACCGCCGGCGTCGAGGCCACGATCACCTCGGTCACCCCAAGTGACCCGCTGGTCGCCGAGATCGCCGGGCCGCCGGCGCCCCCGGTCGAGCCCGGGTCGCTGCCGGCGCCCCGCCCGCAGAGCGAGCCGCGCCGCGCCGGCCCCCGCTTCGGTGGTTCCGGCCACGGCGAGGCGCGTCAGGGCGGCGAGCGGGCCGGTCGCGGCGGCGGCTTCGGCCACCGCGGCGCGGCCGGCGGCCGGATGTCCCGGGACGGTCGTGGCGCCCCCCGCCGCGGCCCGCGGCTGGACCGCCCGCACCACGACGACCGTCTGGACGGGGACCCGACCACCACGGTGGCAGGTCACCCGTCACGGCCACGCCGTCACCGTCGCTCCGGCCGCCGGTTATCGCTGGTTCCGATCCTTCGCTTTCCTAACAGACAGCCGGGAAGGCAAGGTGAGCACCGAATCCTGTCCGGCCCCAGGCGAAGACATCGGCGGCGGATCCGATCTTCCCGCCACGGGCCTGCTCGGGGGCCATGTAGGCAGGGGTGCCGCGGACGTGCCGGGTCTGGTGCGCGGTGCTGTCGAGCGCGATCGCGATGCCGAAGTCGATGACGCGGGCGCCGTCCGCGGACAGCGGCACGTTGGCGGGCTTGAGGTCGCGGTGGACCGCGCCGGCCTGGTGGATCGCCGTCAGCGCGGTCGCGACGGCGACCGCCAGTCGTTCGAGTCGGGCGGGATCCAGGGGGCCGCGCTCGACGACCTCATCGCGCAGCGTCGGCCCGTCGACGAACTCGGTGACGAGGAACGGCCTGCCGCCGTCGTCGCCGGAGTCGATGACCTCGGCGGTGCAGAAGCGGGCGACGCGTCGGGCGACCTGTGCCTCCCGCTCGAACAGCCGGCGGAACTCGGGATCGGCCGCGAAGTCCGCCCGCACGACCTTGACCGCGACCTGCCGGCCGGTCGGGGACGACCCCAGGTAGACGCTGCCCATGCCACCGCTGCCGAGCAGCCCGGTCAGGCGGTACGGCCCGATGCGGGACGGGTCCGCCGGGGCGAGCGGCAGCGCGCGTCGCGGCGTGCCGGGCGTCGTCGTGCCGGGCGTCGTCGTGCCGGGCGTGATGGCGCCGCCGGAGTCAGGCGCCGCGGTCATGCCACCGTCCATGGCCGTGACCGTTGCCCGGACCCGCCGCCTGCCCGGCGGGCGCACGCACAACCATCCCCCACCAACCCGGAGTGGACGCCAGCAGGAATACCGAAACCGGATGTTCCGGCAGCGACCTTACCGCGTTCCGCGCGGTTGCTCGCGGACCGTCGCCGGCCCGACCCGGCCGCCAGCGATGCGCCCAGGTCGTGGGATTCTGGAAGGCCCGGTCTGGTCTCCCTGGTCGTGGAGGCGGTGACGCCGGGCTCGGCTGGGACATGTCCGGGGGGCGAATGCTGGCGAGCGGCGGCGGCACGGCGGCGCGGGAGGCGTTCGTGGGCCGTCACGAGGCGCTGCGCACGCTGCGGGACGCGTTCGCCACGGCGGACGGCGGCACGCCGGTCACCCTGCTGGTCGAAGGGCCGGCTGGCATCGGCAAGACCTCCCTGGTGGCCAGGTTCATCGCCGAGACGGCCCCGCCGTGCGTGCTGCGCGCCAGCGGCGAGGAGGACGAGACGAGCCTGGCGTTCGGCGTGCTCGACCAGGTCCTCGCCGCCGTGCCCGCTGCCGTGCCCGCCACCGCGGCCGGGCGAGGCCGGGGGCGCGCCGGGGGCGCTGACGTCGACCCGCTGGTCGTCGGCGCCGAGCTCGTCGACCTGATCGGCGAGGCGCAGACCGCGGGTGTCGTCGTCCTGCTCGTCGAGGACCTCCACTGGGCGGACCGGCCGTCGCTGCGCGCCCTGGCCTTCGCGTTGCGCCGGCTGCGCCACGACCGGGTACTGACGGTGCTGACCACGCGCGACGTCGAGAGCCCCCAGCTGACCGACGGGCTGCGCCGGCTGCTGACCGCGCCGGACGCGCCCTGGCTGCGGCTGACGGGACTCGACGCGGACGACGTCCGCGCGTTGCAGACGGCGCTCGGCGGAGAGCCGCTGTCCGGCCGGGCGGCGGACCGGCTGCGGGCGCACGCGGAGGGCAACCCGCTGCACCTGCGCGCCCTGCTCGCGCAGGTGCCCGCGGCGGCGCTCAACGACCTGGGCGCGCCGCTGCCGGCGCCCCGCTCCTACGCCCCGCTCATCGCGGCGCGCCTCGCCCAGGGCGGCACGGACCTGGCGGGGCTCGTCGGCGCGGCCGCGGTGCTCGGCCCGCACTGCCCGCTGCCGCTCGCGGGGGCGCTCGCCGGGCTGGCCGACCCGCTGCCGGCACTGGAGCGGGCCGTCCAGGCGGACCTGCTCGCCGAGCTGCCCGACCACGCGATCGGCTTCCCGCATCCGCTGACCCATGCCGCCGCCTACCAGCAGCTCGGCCCCGCGGCCCGCGCCGCTCTGCACACCAGGGCCGCGGCCCTGGTCGACGACCCGGCCGTCCGGCTGCGCCACCTCGTGCGCGCCGCCAGCGGGCCGGACCCGGCGCTTTCCGCGGAGCTCGCCGCCGCGGGCCGCCGCCAGGCCGGCGCCGGTTCGTGGACCGCCGCCGCCGACCAGCTGTCCGCCGCCGCCCGGCTCGCCGCCCGGCGTGCCGAGCGGGAACGACTCACGCTGGAGGCCACGGAATGCCTGGTCCTGGCCGGCGAGCTCGCCGACCAGGAGGCCATGGTCGACACGCTGCGCGGCTTCGGCGAGAACGGCTGGCGCAGCTATGTGCTCGGCCGGATCGCGCTGACCGCCGGCCGGCACGCCGACGCGGCCGCCCTGCTCGACGACGCCTGGCGACTGGTGGTCGCCGACGGGGCGGCGCCGCCAGCCGACGGCCAGGAACCCACCGTCGGCGCCGGCGGCCAGGAGCTCGACCGCGACCTGGCGGCCCGGATCGCCGGGCAGCTCGCCCAGCTCAACGCGTCGATCATCAACCCGCTGGAGGCCTACCGGTGGGCACGGCTGGCACTGCGGCTCGCCCCGCCGGAGCGCACCCTCGACGACATGCTCCATTTCATGCCGCTCAACAGCCTGGGGCGGCTCGGCCGGGCCGAGGAGGCGCTCGTTCAGGTCGCTGACCTGCCAGGTCCGGCGCAGGCGTCCGTCGTGGACCTCGACCGGCTGCTCGCCCGGGCGGAGCTGCGGCTGACCACCGACGACCTGGCCGGCGCCCGCGCCGACCTCGTCGGCCTGCTGGCCGCCGCCCGCGACCGGTCCGCGACGTTCCGGATCTACGGCACCCAGATGCTCGCGCTGGCCGAGTTCCGCGCCGGCCACTGGGACGACGCCGTCGTCCACGTCGATCTCGCCCTCACCCTCGCGGTGGACACCGACCAGGGAAACCTGGCCAACTACGGGCGCATGCTCGCGACAAGCATGTACGCCGCCCGAGGCGACTGGGCCGCGACCGAGGGGCTGATGCGCGCCGCGGCCGCCGAGGAGTCGGTGGACGCGATCCGCGACGCGTTCGGCGTCGTGTCCATCGCTCATGCGCGTGGCGACGGCACCACGGTCGCCCAGACCCTGATCCCGCTACTCGGCGCCGGAAGCTACCTCGACGATCCGGGCGTCCTGATCTGGATGTACGAGGTCCTCGACGGTCTGAGCGCACTCGGCGACCTCAACCGGGCCAGCGAACTGCTGGTGCCGTTCGAGCAGCTCGCGACCAGACGCCGCCGCCGGCAGGCGATGGCCTGCGCCGCCCGGGCCCGCGCGGCGATCGAGGCGGCCCGCGACAATCGCGCCGGCGCCGAAGCGGCCTACCAGGCCGGGCTCGCCCACCTCGACGGGCTGGACATGCCGTTCGAGGAGGCACTGCTGCGGCTCGGCTACGGCGCGTTGCTACGCCGATCCGGCCGGCGCCGGGCGGCCGCGGAGCAGCTGAGCGCCGCGCACGAGATCCTGGACCGCCTGGGCGCCGCGCCCTACCTGGAACGCTGCGCGCGGGAGCTGGCCGCCTGCGGCCTGCGCCCACACGCCCGGGGCTACGCCGACGCGGACCTGCTCACCCCGCAGGAGCTCGCGGTCGCTCGGCGCGCCGTCAGGCTCAGCAATCGGGAGATCGCCCGCGAGCTGTTCATCAGCGTGAAGACGGTGGAGTTCCACCTGCGCAACGTCTACGCCAAGCTGGCGGTAACCAGCCGAGCCCAGCTGCCCGACCGACTCGGGGCCGAACCCTAGGGCACACCCGGGTCTGGCCGCCCGAATACCAGGGTCGTCACCGGGGCCAGGGCCTGTACGCGCGACATACCTTTTCGGCACCTCACCGACGCCACGCGAGGACCGGGAAGCCATGTCACTCAACGCCGCGCCCACGGGCGCCACGTCATCCGCCGCCGGGCCGCCCGGGGGCGCGCCCACGGGCGGCTCTCCAGCGGACGCGGCGATGGCCGGCGCCGCGCGGGTCGTCGTCGACCTGGTTCGCACCGACGCCGGCGTGCACGGCCAGGTCAGCTGGGCAGGCAACCCCGACCCGCTGCCGTTCGTGAGCTGGCTCGACCTGTTGCGTGTCCTCGAGGCCGTCGAACCGCCGCACTCCCCGGCACCGTCGCTGGCGCCGGTGAGCCCGGTGGCCGCGGTGATTCCCGCCGACCTCCGAGAGGCCACCCGATGACGATCGAGACCGTGGCCGCACCAGCCGCCCGGGAAGAGCCCGCCCGCGCCGCCGCCCGCCGAGCCGAGCCGCCGGCCGCGCGTCACGACCGCCCACGGCCCACGCGGATCCGGCTGCTGGGTCGGCCGGTCATCGAACGCGACGGCCGCCTCGCCGACGCGCCCCGGGGCCGCAAGGCCTGGGCGCTGCTGGGCTACCTGTTGCTGGCCGACCGCCCGCAGCGGCGCAGGCACCTGGCCGACCTGATGTTCGGCGAGGCCGCCGACCCGCTTGGGGCGCTGCGATGGAGCCTCGCCGAGCTGCGCCGGGCGCTCGGCGAGCCCACGCTCTTCCTCGGGGACCCGGTCTGCGCCCGCCTGCCCGCGGCCATGAGCGTCGACCTGCGCGCGATCCTCGACCCGTCCGCCGAACCGCTGGCGCTGCTCGACGCCGACGGCGACCTTCTGCAGGGCATCCACCTGCCCGACAGCCCCGAATACGAGGCCTGGCTGGTCGTCGAGCGCCACCGCCTCGCCGTCCGGCACGAGGAGTTGCTGCGCGCGGCCGCCGAGGCCAGGCTCGCCGCCGGGCTCGCGGGCGACGCGATCCGCTACGCGGCCGGCGCCGCCGCCCGCAACCCGCGGTCGGTCGCCAACCGTGATCTGCTCACCGCTGTCCTGGCCGCGGCGGGCGGCCGCCCGCCGGTCGCGGCCGGGTCGGCGCCGGTCAGACCGGCGCCTCCCTCTCAGGCGACCGCGGAGGCCCCGAGGAGGGCCTTGAGGTCGCCCATGAGGGCTGGCGTGCGACGGACCTTGTAGGCGTCGTCGAGGCGAAGCAGGGTCGTCCGGTGCGGCGACTGCAGGTGAAGGTGGACCTCGGTGGTCCCGGGGTGGGTGGCCAGTACCTCGCGCAGCCGGTCGACCGTGGGAGGGTTCACCCGGGACGTCGGCAGGGTGATCACCACGGGCGGGGACAGCGCCTGCTCGGACAGGTCGGGCACGGTCAGCTCGGAGGCGACGAGGCGCGGGGCGTCCTCCCGCTTGTCGAGCCGGCCCTTGACGATGACGATCGCGTCCTCGGACAGCTGGGTCGCGCACGTCTCGTAGGTGGCGGGGAAGAACATGACCTCCAGGCCGCCTTCGAGGTCCTCGATGGTGGTGAGCGCCCAGACCTTGCCCTGCTTGGTGACCTTGCGCTGCAGGCTGGAGATGATGCCGCCGATGGTGACGACGGCGCCGTCCGGGAAGTCCGCGAGCGCCGGGACCGAGCAGTCCGCCTTCGCCATCAGCACGTGCGCGACCTCCGAGAGCGGGTGGTCGGAGACGTACAGGCCGAGCATGTCGCGCTCGTGCGCGAGCTTGATCGGCTTCTCCCACTCCTTGTCGGAGAACTCCATGGCGCCGAAGGCTGACGTGGACGGGTCGTCCTCGACCTCGCCGAACAGGCTTTCCTGGCCCAGGGCGCTCTGCTTCTTCGCCGCCATCACGGCGTCGACCGCCTGCTCGTGCTTCTCGATCAGCCCGCGGCGGGTGTGGTTGAAGCTGTCGAACGCGCCCGCCTTGATCAGCGACTCGATCGTCCTCTTGTTGCAGACGACGGCCTCGACCTTGTCGAGGAAGTCCGGGAACGAGACCACGTCGCCCTTGGCCCGGCGGGTTCGTATGATCGACTCGACGACGTTCGCGCCGACGTTGCGGATGGCGGCCAGCCCGACGCGGATCTCGCCTTCGCCGTGCGCGGTGTAGTCCGCGTCCGAGATGTTCACGTCCGGCGGCAGCACCTTGATGCCCATCCGGCGGCACTCGTTCAGGTAGATCGCGCTCTTGTCCTTGTCGTCGCGCACCGAGGTGAGGAGCGCGGCCATGTACTCGGCCGGGTAGTTGGCCTTCAGGTAGGCGGTCCAGTAGGAGACCAGCCCGTAGGCGGCGCTGTGCGCCTTGTTAAACGCGTAGTCGGAGAACGGGACGAGGATGTCCCACAGCGTCTTGATCGCCGCGGCGGAGTACCCGTTCTCCTTCATCCCGGCGGAGAAGGGGGCGAACTCCTTGTCGAGGATCTCCTTCTTCTTCTTGCCCATCGCGCGGCGCAGCAGGTCGGCCTGGCCGAGCGAGTACCCGGCGACCTTCTGCGCGATCGCCATGACCTGCTCCTGGTAGACGATCAGGCCGTAGGTCGTGCCGAGGATCTCGTCGAGCGAGTCGCCGAGATCCGGGTGGATCGGAATGATCTCCTGCTGGCCGTTCTTGCGCAGCGCGTAGTTGGTGTGCGAGTTCGCGCCCATCGGGCCCGGGCGGTAGAGCGCGATGACGGCGGAGATGTCCTCGAAGTTGTCCGGGCGCATGAGCCGCAGCAGCGACCGCAGCGGGCCGCCGTCGAGCTGGAACACCCCGAGCGTGTCGCCGCGGGCGAGCAGTTCATAGGTCGTCTTGTCGTCCAGCCCGAGACCCAGCAGGTCGATCTTGATCCCGCGGTTGCGCTCGACGTTGCGGACGGCGTCGTCCATGACCGTCAGGTTGCGCAGCCCGAGGAAGTCCATCTTCAGCAGGCCGAGGTTCTCGCAGGTCGGGTAGTCGAACTGCGTGATGATCGACCCGTCGGCGTCCCTGCGCCACACCGGGATGTGGTCGACGATCGGCTCGGCGGACATGATGACGCCGGCGGCGTGCACGCCGGCCTGCCGAATCAGGCCCTCCAGGCCCTTGGCGGTGTCGATGACCTTGCGGACGTCGGCGTCGGACTCGTAGAGGGCACGGATCTCGCCGGCCTCGCTGAAGCGCGGGTGGTTCGGGTCGAAGATCCCGGGGAGCGGGATGTCCTTGCCCATCACCATCGGCGGCATGGCCTTGGTGATCCGGTCGCCGACCGCGTACGGGTAGCCGAGGACCCGGGCCGAGTCCTTGATGGCGGCCTTTGCCTTGATGGTGCCGTAGGTGACGATCTGGGCGATCCGGTCCTCGCCCCACTTCTCCGTCACGTACCGGATGACGTCCGCGCGCCGGCGGTCGTCGAAGTCGATGTCGATGTCCGGCATCGACACGCGGTCGGGGTTGAGGAACCGCTCGAAGATCAGGCCGTGCGGGAGCGGGTCGAGGTCGGTGATGCCGAGCGCGTAGGCGATCAGCGAGCCGGCGGCGCTGCCGCGGCCGGGGCCGACCGCGATGCCGTTGTTCTTGGCCCACATGATGAAGTCCGCGACGACCAGGAAGTACGACGGGAACCCCATCTGCAGGATGACGCCGATCTCGTACTCGACCTGGGTACGGTGCCGCTCGTCGACGCCGTCCGGGAATCGGCGCTCCATCCCACGCCACACCTCGGCGCGGAAGAACGACTCCTCGGTCTCGCCCTCCGGGATCGGGAAGACCGGCATGAGGTTGTGCTTCGGGAACATCCCCGTGGTGTCCACCCGCTCGGCGATGAGCAGGGTGGTGTCGCAGCCCTCGCGCCAGGCGTCGCTCGTGTCGATCGCGCGCATCTGGTCGGCGCTCTTGAGGAAGTAGCCCGAGCCCTCGAACTGGAACGACGGGTTGGCGACCGTCGACGCGGTCTGCACACACAGCAGCGCGGAGTGCGTCTCCCGCTCCGACTCGTAGGTGTAGTGCGAGTCGTTGGTGACGACGAACTTCATGTTCAGCTTGCGGGCGACGTCGATCAGCCCGTCACGGACCCGGCGCTCGATCTCGATGCCGTGGTCCATGATCTCGCAGAAGTAGTTCTCCGGACCGAAGATCTCCTGGTAGGTCGCGGCGGCCTTGAGCGCCAGCTCGGGCTGACCGAGGCGCAGCCGCGTCTGCACCTCGCCGGACGGGCAGCCGGTCGTCGCCATCAGGCCGGCGGCGTGCTCGGAGATGATGTCCCGGTCCATCCGGGGCCACTTGATGTAGTGGCCCTCGATCGAGGCCCGGGAGTTCAGCCGGAACAGGTTGTGCAGGCCCTCGGCGTTGCGCGCCCACATGGTCATGTGCGTGTAGGAACCGCCACCCGAGACGTCGTCGTCCTTCTGGTGCGGCTCACCCCAGCGGACCCGCTGCTTGAGCAGCCGGGACTCGGGCGCGACGTAGGCCTCGCAACCGATGATCGGCTTCACCCCGGCCGCGGTCGCCTGCTTGTGGAAGTCGTACGCCCCGTACATGTAGCCGTGGTCGGTGATCGCCACGGCGGGCATCTTCTGCCGGCCGACCTCGGCGAACATGTCCTTGAGCCGGGCGGCTCCGTCGAGCATCGAGTACTCGGTGTGGACATGCAGGTGCACGAAGGAGTCGGACACGTCAGGCCTTCCATCCAGGGTCCGAGCCGTGGGCCGAGGCTCGGGCCGAGGTCGGGTACAGGGCGAGGCCGTACGGGACAAAACACCCAACGCGGACATCGCGGTGATGTCCGGGATCGGGGTGATGTCGGTGCGGTGCCAGCAGCCTAGCCCTCGGGTCCGACAACCTTCGCGCCCGACACGACCCCGTCCATGATCCCTCCCGGCGCCCCCGCCGGGTCCGCGAAACCGACCGCCAACGCCGCCGCGACCGCGCCCGGGCCGTCGAGCCAGCCGTTGATCAGCGCGGCCGTCCGGTCCGCCGCTTCCAGCTGCGGCAGGTGGCCGCAGTCGTCGAGCACCTCCACCCGCCAGTCCGGCCGGCGGGCCGCCGCGCGCCGCGCGGCCGCGACCGGCACCAGCCGGTCACGGCGCCCGTGCACCAACAACGTCGGCGCCGTCACCGCGGCGACCGCCGCGGCGAGCCGGCCGGGTCGCGTAAGGGTCCCGAGAACCGACCGGGTCGCCGCGACCATCGCCGCGTCCCCCGCCAGGTCCCTCCCTGGGGCCGCGCGCTCGGCCGACAGCGCCACCATCGCCGCGAGCGCCTCCGCCGGCACCCGGCGCGGGTCCACGGTCGTGCGCAGCAGCGCCTGCTCCACGAGCTCCGCCGCGCTGTAGCGGGCCCGGCGGCGCGCCAGCGCCGCCGCCCCGACCCCGGGCAGCGTCATCCCGGTGAAGATCCCGAGGATCGTGGCGTCCGGCGGGCGCAGCCGCGGGATCGGCAGCGCCGGCGAGAGCAGCACCAGCCCGGCGACCGAGCCCGGGTCGGCCGCCGCCTGCAGGACGCTGATCATGCCGCCCATCGAGTTGCCGGCGAGCAGCGCTGGCGCGCCCCCCGCGACGGCCCCGAGGAAGCCGGCGAGCAGCCGGGTGTTGGAACCGACGTCGGCGCGCCGCGCCCCCACGGGGGTGCGGCCGAAGCCGGCCAGGTCCAGCGCGAGCACCCTGGCCCGCGCGGTCAGCAGCGGCGCGAGCGCCCACCAGGTGGTGTGCGACGCCCCGAGGCCGTGCACGCAGACCAGTAGCGGCCCGTCGGCCGGCCCGCCGAAGTCGACGTAGTGCACCGGACCGTCCACGTCCACCCAACGCTCCCGCGGCCCGGCGGCCCGCTCCCCCACGATTCCGACCGGCGCCGCGCCGCCCCCGTCCGCCGGCTCTCCCCACCCGCCCAAGTGACGCCCTCCTGTTCGGCACGGGATGACCACTTCTGATCGACTGTGACGCAGCTATCACGTGCGCTGCCCGGGCTCACGCCTGCCGATCCGTGCCCGCTCGATACCGTTTTGGTGTGGACCGCGAATGCCCCAGCGGTCCCCCCATCGATTGTCGACGAACAGAGGGGGTTCTCGCGGATGGAACTGAACGAAACGGCTGTGACCGCCGGTACGTGGACGCTGCCCGGCCAGCGCGACACCGGCGTCGAGCAGGTAGCGGTCGAGACCGCCCCTGGCGAGTCGGACGTGATCGCGGTCGGCCCGGTGGCCAACCCGAAGCGCCTGCGCCTGGGAGTGCCCGCCTCGGCCTGATGACGTGAGGCGCGCACGCCCACGGGACGTGCTCGGCCCGCTCCGGACGCCGGAGCGGGCCGTCGTGCTTCTCCGGCCGGATTCCTCGGCCGCCGCGCGTGTCCGGCCGCATGTCCCGCCGGCCGCGCGAACCCGTGACGGCCGCCCGCGGTGGCGACGAACCGGTTACCGGGCGACCGCCCGAAGAGACCACGGTGGGCCCCGTTGGCGTGGCCGCGAGAGCGCCCGAAAATTTGGATCATGAAACCCACTGGGCGCCGCCAGGGCGACATGAGGTTTGGTCGCGATGAGAAGCGCGGCGGCGCCAAGTACGGCCCCCCACCGGAGGACGAGCACGCCGACCGCGGCCCGCTCACCTGCGGCGGCTGCGGTGGGACCGGTTTCGTGCAGCGGGAGCACCGCGGTGCCCACGCGGTCGACGTGTGCGTCTCCTGCGACGGCCGAGGGCGGGTTTGACCGGTCAGAGCCCCCGTTGGCCACGCCTGTTGCGCCTGGCGTGCGCCCACCACCGCGACCTGGGCCGCACGGGTCACAGCGCCTCCTCGAAGGGGGGCTGGTCGCCCGGCCCGTCCTGCGCCGACTGCCGGGTCGTCTGGGCGGCCGGCGACGGCCCGGGCGGCATCGGCCACGGTCAGTCCCACCAGCCACCCCATCCAGCACCTCGCCGGCCGCCCGGCGGCGAGCGCGCGGATCCACCCGTGTGAGTGGGCCAAGCCCACGTACGCGACCCCGAGCCCTCCGACCAGGCCACCGCCGCCACCCTGGCACTTCTCGTGTCAGGGGCGGGCGGCGGGCCTTTCGTCCCGGTTGCAATACTCGGTGCTCCGGGCAGGCCGCTACCGCGGGATAAGCCCGGATTGTTACCGGCGGCGCGAGGGGCAGGCCATGCGGTTCGACGACCAGTCGGTGGACACCTCCCAGCTCGAGGACCGCCGCGGGGTTGGCACCGGTGGCCGGATCGCGCTCGGGGGCGGGGCCACCGGCATCGTCGGCGTGATCATCTACCTGCTGGTGACGTTCCTGGGCGGCGGAGGCACGGGCGAGGGCCTTCCGGGCGCGGGTCCTGGCGCGGGCGGCTCGGAGGCCGGCGCGTCAGCCGCGGCCGACCTCGCGGCCCGCTGCAACACCTCGGGCGCGATCGATCAGTACGACGACTGCTTCGTCCTGAAGGTCTTCAACGAGGTCAACGAGGTCTGGACCGCCGACTTCCAGCGCGGTGGCCAGGACTACACCCTTCCGACGCTCGTCTACTTCGAGGAGGGCGTCTCCACCGGCTGCGGACAGGCGTCGTCGCAGGTTGGCCCGTTCTACTGCCCACCGGACCAGAAGGTCTACATCGACCTCGGGTTCCTGCGGGAGCTGCAGAACCAGTTCGGCGCCCAGGGCCGCTACGCGCAGGCCTACATCGTCGCCCACGAGGTCGGGCACCACATCCAGACGATCACCGGCACCGAGGCGCGGATGCGCCAGGGCCAGCAGGCCGACCCGTCGCGGGAGAACGAGCTGTCGGTCCAGCTGGAGCTGCAGGCCGACTGCTACGCCGGCGTCTGGAGCACGCTGGCGAACAAGGCCGGCAACGTCTCCGTCAGCCAGGCCGACCTCGACGAGGCCCTGCGCGCCGCCCAGGCCGTCGGCGACGACCGCATCCAGGCCAGCGCCGGCGCCCGCGTCGACCCGGAGACCTGGACCCACGGCTCCGCCGAGCAGCGCAAGGCCGCCTTCCTCACCGGCTACCAGGGCGCCACCCAGGCATCCTGCGGCACCGTCCCCCACTGACCGACGCCGACCGGGGACCGGCCCGACCAGGGCCCCGTCCCCGCGGCGGCGCGATCCGTGATGCCCGGCCTCGGCACGCCGACGCCGGGGCCGTGGGCCCGGCGGATCAGGATGGCGACGCGAACCGGAAGCGGGCGGCCGGGCTCTTCGGCCGTCAGCCGGACCCGGAGCCGTCGCCGTGCTGGTCGAGCGGGGTGAGCAGGCCTCGGGACAGCACGGCGGCCAGGGCGAGAGTCCGGTAGCCGGTGTCGTCGAACAGGACGGTGACGCGGTCGCCCTCGTGGCGGACGACCTGGCCGGCGCCCCACTTCTCGTGGCGGACCTTCGTTCCCACCGGGAAGACCGCTGCCTGCGTCGCCTCCGCGGGGGACGCGTCCGCGGGCGCGGCCCGGTCTCGCGGCGTTTCCTGGCGGGGCGCCGGCGCGTCGGCCTGGGCGGCGTCGCAGCGGTCGCAGGCGCCGCAGTCACGGTCGTAGGGCTCACCGAAGTAGGTGAGCAGGTAGCGGCGGCGGCAGGCGCGGGTCTCGGCGTAGCCGCGGATCTCGTCGATCCGGGACCGGTCGAGCGTCCGGCGGGCCTCGGCCCGTTCCGCGGCCCGGGCCGCGGCGGTCGCCGGGTCCGGGGCGTCGGGGCGCTGCTCGACGGCGCCGTCGTCGCCGACGGTCAGCGCGCCGGCGTCGACGAGCAGGTCGACCAGCCGGAGCAGCGCCGAGTCCGTCAGCCCCGCCTCGGCGGCGAGCCGGGCCAGCGCGATCGGGCCGTCGGCGTGCGCCATGAGGACCGCGATCCGGCGCAGGTCCACCGGGTCCGGCGGGCCGGCGACGAAGAACCGGCGCAGCCCCAGGTCCTCCGGGCGGAAGAAGAGGCAGGCGCGGGCCGGGGCGCCGTCGCGGCCGGCGCGGCCGATCTCCTGGTAGTAGGAGTCCAGCGAGTCGGCGACGTCGGCGTGCGCGACGAACCGCGCGTCCGGCTTGTCGATCCCCATGCCGAACGCGGTCGTCGCGACGACGACGTCGAGGCCGCCGTCGAGGAACGCGGCCTCGGTCCGCCGGCGCCTCGCCGCGCCCAGCCCGGCGTGGTAGGGCTCCACGGCCAGGCCCAGCCCGGACAGCTCGTCGGCGATCTGTTCGGTCGCGCGACGGGTGGCGGCGTAGACGATCCCCGGCTTGGGCTCGGCCGCCGCGTACTCGACCAGCGCCTGCCGCTTGGCGGCGTCGTCCGTGAAGGCGCGCACCGTCAGGTGGATGTTCGGCCGGTCGAAGCCGGCGACGATCTCGGCGGGGTCCCGCATCCGCAGCCGGTCGGCGATCTCGCGGCGCACCGGCGGCGCGGCGGTCGCGGTGAGCGCGATGACGGTCGGGTGGCCGAGGTCGTCGATGACCTCGCCGAGGCGGAGGTAGTCGGGGCGGAAGTCGTGGCCCCAGGACGAGATGCAGTGCGCCTCGTCGACGACGAACAGCGACGGCGCAGCCTCCCGCAGCAGCGCGCGGATCTCCGGCTTGGCCAGCTGCTCGGGCGCGAGGAAGAGGAACTCGCTGGTGCCGTGCCGGATCGCGCCGAACGCGGCCGCGAGCTCCCGGGCGCTCGTCTGCGAGTTCGCCGCCACCGCGGCCCGCGGCGCGTCCGTGCCGCCGCCCGCGTGCCCGCCGTCGCCGACGAACCCGTCGAGCCCGCCGAGGCGCTGCGTCAGCCCGCGGACCTGGTCACGCTGCAGCGCGATGAGCGGCGAGACGACGATCGTCGGGCCGTGCAGCAGCAGCGCGGGGATCTGGTAGACGGCGGACTTGCCGCCGCCGGTCGGCAGCACGCACAGCGTGTCGCGCCGGCCGACGACGGCCCGCATCGCGGCGCGCTGGCCCGGCCGCAACGACCCGAAGCCGAACGCGGCCGCGGCCACGGCGTCGAGCAGGTCGTCGGTCTCGTCGCCTGCGGCCGGTGCCGGCGGCCGCGCGGGCGCCGGCCGCTGCGCGGGCACGCCGCGCGGTGTGGTCCCGGCGCGGCCGGCACCCGAACGCCGGCGCGCCAGCCGCGAGAGCCACCCCTTCAACGGACTCCTCAGGTCGTGGTGGGCGAAGCGGGATGCCCGGCCGGCAGGCCCGCCGTGGCCGGCGTGGGCCCGCCGGCCCCGCCAGGGCCGGTGTCGGAGGCCGGGACCGGGCCCGGCTGCGCCGGAACGGTGGCGGTCAGCCGCAGGACCTCGGCGACGGCGGCGCCGTCGACCGTCTCCTTCTCCAGCAGGAGCGCGGCCAGGCTGTCGAGGGCCTCGCGGTGGGCGCGCAGCAGGCCGACGGCCCGGGTCTCGGCCTCGCGCAGGATGCGGGCGACCTCGTCGTCGACGATCTTCTGGGTGCCCTCCGAGTACGGCCGGCTGACCAGTTCCTCGCCGCCGAGGAACCGCTGCTGGCGCGAGCCGTACCCGACGGGCCCGAGCGCCGGCGACAGGCCGAACTCCCGCACCATCCGGGTCGCGAGCTCCGTCGCCCCCGCGAGGTCGCTCGCGGCCCCCGTCGAGCCGTAGCCGAACACCACGAGCTCCGCGGCCCGGCCGCCGAGCCGGACGGCCAGGCTGTCGAGCAGGTAGGCCTCGGTGTAGAGGTGGCGCTCCGCCTCCGGCAGCTGCTCGGTGACGCCCAGCGCCATCCCGGCCGGCAGGATCGTCACCTTCGCCACCGGGTCGGCGTGCTCGCACAGCGCCGCGACCAGCGCGTGCCCGGACTCGTGGAAGGCGACCGAGCGCTTCTCGTCCGGCAGCAGCGCGTTCGACGCCTCCCGGCGGCCGAGCAGGATCCGGTCGCGCGCCGCGCCCAGGTCCTCGGCGGTGACGACGTCGCGGCCCGCGCGCACGGCGTGGATCGCCGCCTCGTTGACCAGGTTCGCGAGGTCGGCGCCGGAGAAGCCGGGGGTGCCCCGGGCGACGACGTCCCAGTCGACGTCGTCGCCGAGCGTCTTGCCGCGGCCGTGCACGGCGAGGATCGCCGCGCGCTCCGACTGGGTCGGCAGCGGGACGGTGACCTGCCGGTCGAACCGGCCGGCGCGCAGCAGCGCCGGGTCGAGCGTCTCCGGCCGGTTCGTGGCGGCGAGGACGACGACGCCGCTGGCCGAGTCGAAGCCGTCCATCTCGGCGAGCAGCTGGTTGAGGGTCTGTTCCCGCTCGTCGTTCGCGCCGCCGAACGCGCCGCCGCCGCGACGGCCGCCGATCGAGTCGATCTCGTCGATGAAGATGATCGACGGTGCCCGCTTGCGTGCCTCGGCGAACAGGTCGCGCACCCGGGACGCGCCGACGCCGACGAACATCTCCACGAAGCCGGAGCCGGTGACGGACAGGAAGGGCACCTCGGCCTCGCCGGCGACCGCGCGGGCGAGCAGGGTCTTGCCGGTTCCCGGCGGGCCGACCATCAGCACGCCGCGCGGGCCCTTCGCGCCGGCCCGGCGGTAGCGCTCCGGGTTGCGCAGGAAGTCGACGACCTCGCTGATCTCCTGCTTGGCGCCCTCATAGCCCGCGACGTCGGCGAACCGGGTCTCGGGCCGCTCCGTGTCGGTGACCTTCGCGCGGGACCGGCCGATGCCGCCGAGCCCGCCCGCCAGCTGGCGCCGCGCCTGCCGGCCGGTCCAGAGGAAGAACGCGACGAGCAGCAGCAGCGGCAGGAAGCTCAGCAGGATCCCCAGGAACGAGCCGCCGGTCTGCGTGCCCTTGACCCGGACGTTCTTCGCGGCCAGCCGGGAGGCGAGCTCCGAGGTGTCGAGCGCGGTCGGGATCTGGCTGGTGAACTCGGTGCCGTCCTTCAGCCTGCCGTCGACCGCGCCCTTGTCGTTGACCGACACCGAGGCGACCGCGCCGGCGTTGACGCGCGCGAGCAGCTCCGAGTACTCCAGCGACGCCGGGCCGCCGGACATGCTCGGGGCGAACAGGAGCAGCGCGGTGATCAGCAGCCCGAGCGGCAGCAGCCAGTTCCGCCACATCGGCGTCTTCGGCGGCGCGGGCTTGGGCGCCGGGTCCCTGGGCGGCCCTGACCTCGCCGGCGCCGAGTGGTGCACACCCGGCAGGCGGACCCGTGAGATCACGTCGACTCCCGTCACGACGGCACCGCGCCGGCCCGCGGGACATTCCGCGACCGACTGGCCAATAGCGTAGCCAGGCGGTACGGCAGTCCCGGCGGATGAGGACTACCACAAATCGGGACACGCCAACCAATCCCGCCTCACGGCCGCCGCGCCGCCGTTCCGGGGCGACGTTTCGCGAGGTGTCCCGGTGCCGGAACCACGCGGGCGTTCCGGACGGTGTCGCGCGTCGTTCCAGAAGGGTGCCGGCGGTGGGAACGGTGCCGGCGGCTGGAACGGTGTCGTCAGGTTGACGACGCGGGGCCCGACGGCGGACGGACGATGGTCGGGTGAACGCTTTCCGGCGGCGGGCGTCGGCGCGGACGCCCGCCTCGGCCGCGAGCCGCGTCGTCAGGTCGCCCAGACGTCTCGCCGGCGCGCTCGCGGCCGTGGCCGCGGCGACGGCCCTCGTGGCCGCCGGCCTGGTCGTGCTGGACGAGCGCGTCTGGCCGGAGCGCGGCCCGGACCGGGCGCCCGCCGAGCGGGCGTCACGACTCCTGGCCGCCGAGGCGGGACGGGTCCGGGGCGACGACCCGGACCTGGCTCGCCGGCTCGCGCTCGCGGCCTACCAGACCGCGCCGACCGGCGAGGCGCGCGCCGCGCTGCTCACCGCCTATCCCGCGCACTACCGGCGCGCCGCGGTCCTGCGCGGTCACTCCGTGACGCCCCGGCACCTGGTGTTCAGCCCGGACGGCAAGCTGCTCGCCAGCGCCGCCGGTGACGACTTCTCCGAGGACATGGACGGCGCCACCGGCGCCCACGACAACACGGCCCGCCTGTGGGACACCGCCTCCCGCGGCTCGGAGGCCGTCGCCGTCCTGCCGCACCCCTACGCCGAGCAGGCGGTGTTCAGCCCGGACGGGTCGCTGGTCGTCAGCGTGGGCAGCGACGCCACCCAGCTGTGGGACGCGGCGAGCCGGGGCGACGACAACCATCCGCTGGCCACGTTCGCCGACGGCGACCTGGCGACCAACGAGGCCGCGTTCAGCCCGGACGGGTCGCTGCTGGCCACGGTGAACAGCGACGGCGCCGCCCGGCTGTGGGACCCGGCGCGACGCGGCGTCGACGTGCCACCACTGGCAGTCCTGAACAGCGGGGACTCCTCGATGTGGCACGTCGCGTTCAGCCCGGACGGGCGCCTCGTGGCGACGGCCGACAGCGCCGGCGCCGTCCGGGTCTGGGACACCGGCCGGCGCGGCCTCGTGTTGTCGGCGGTCGCCGTGCTCATCGCCGACCCGGACGACTGGATCACCGACGTGGCGTTCAGCCCGGACGGCCGGTTCGTGGCCACCGGGGCCTCCAGCGGCGTCGCCCGGCTGTGGCCCGCCACCGGTGGCCCCGAGGCGCGCCCGCTGGCCACCTTCCTGAGCGGCCGCGACGGGGGCGAGGTCGACGTCGCGTTCAGCCCCGACGGGAAGCTGCTCGCCGTGACCACCGACAGCGGCGCGCTGCTGCTCGACTCCGCCGCGCGCGGCACCGGCGCGGCGCCGCTGGCGGTCTTCGCCGGGCACCGGTTCGGGGTCGGCGCCGTCGCGTTCAGCCCGGACGGCCGGACGCTGGCCACCGGCGGCGGCTCCGAGGTCCAGCTCTGGGACCCGGCCGCCCGCGGCCCCGACGCGCGGCCGGTCGCGACCCTCGACCACCCCGACGCGACCACGGCCGTCGCCTTCAGCCCTGACGGCTCCCTGCTCGCCACCGCCAGCGGGGACAACCGCCTGCGGCTGTGGGCCGTCGACCCCGACGGCACGGCCGCCGGGGCCTGTGCCACCCCCGCCGACCGGCTCACCGCCGCGGAGTGGTCCCGCGTCGTCCCCGACCTCTCCTACCGGTCTCCCTGCCGCTGACCCATCGGCGCCGCTGACCCGTCGGCGCGGCCTGGGTCCCGACTCGGTGATCGCCGTCGCGACGGGGACGGCTGGGTTGCGTCTTACCCCTCAGGGGTATAGAAACGACTCGTAGGTACCCCTGGGGGGTACCATGCGACGGGAGGGTGAGCGCGATGGTCACGAGCGAGTACCAGGTCACGGGCATGAGCTGCGGGCACTGCGAGACCGCCGTCCGAGAGGAGGTCGGCAGGATCGACGGTGTCACGGACATCGAGGTCAGCGCGCGGACCGGCCTCCTCGTCGTGACGGCCGCCGAGCCGCTCGACGACACGCGGGTGCTGGCCGCCGTCGACGAGGCCGGCTACGAGGCGGCCCGGCTGCGATGAACGCCCCGACCCGGCTCGCCGCCTACGCCGCCGGCCTGGCCCTGCTGTTCGGCGGCGCCTTCGCCGCGGGGTCGTTCCTCGTCCCCGAGTCGAAGGTCGACGCGTGGACGGAGGCCGCGCGGGCGGACCCCATGGACCACGGCGCGTCCGCGAGCCCGTCGGTCCGCGGGCTCGGGCTGGAGCAGGACGGCTACCGGTTGGGCGAGGTGACGGCTCCCGGCCGGACCGGCGAGGCCGGCACCCTGTCGTTCCAGGTGCGCGGGGCCGACGGCGACCCGCTGACGGCGTACACCACGTCGCACGACAAGGACCTCCACCTGATCGTGGTGCGCTCCGACGGCGGCCAGTTCCGGCACGTCCACCCGACGATGGGCGCCGACGGCACCTGGTCGATCCCGTGGACGTGGACCACCGCCGGGACGTACCGGGTGTTCGCCGACTTCGTGCCCGCGGGCGGGGACGGGGCCGGTGCTCCCCCCGTCACCCTCACCCGGGCGGTCGACGTCGTGGGCGACACCGCGGACGACACCGCCCCGACCGCGGCCGCGCACGTCTCGACCACGTCGCGGGTCGACGGGTTCACGGTCGAGCTGCGCGGCGACCTGCGCGCGGGTCAGCTGTCCGACCTGGGCTTCGAGATCACCCGCGACGGCGCGCCGGTCCGCTCCCTTGAGCCCTATCTCGGCGCGTTCGGCCACCTGGTGGCGCTGCGGCAGGGTGACCTGGCCTATCTGCACGTCCACCCCGAGGGCGAGGAGCCAGTCGTGGGCGACCTCTCGGGCCCGCGGATCGACTTCGCGACCGAGGCACCGACCGAGGGCCGCTACCTGCTCTACCTCGACTTCCAGGTCGACGGGCGGGTACACACAGCCACATTCGTCGTCGACGCCGCGGCGGGCGACGGCACCGGCTCCACGGCCGGGAACGAGCACTGACCGGACACGTGGAAGGGAGGGAGTACGCGGTGGCCACCTCAACTGCCCGCCCGGACGCGGCGGGCACCAGCATCGAGCTCGAGATCGGCGGGATGACCTGCGCCTCGTGCGCGACGCGGATCGAGAAGAAGCTCAACAGGCTCGACGGCGTCGCGGCCGCGGTCAACTTCGCGACCGAGAAGGCCAGGGTCACCGCTCCCGAGGGTTACGACCCCGCGGCGCTGGTCGCCGAGGTCGAGAAGGCCGGCTACACCGCGAAGCTGCCCGCGCCCAGGAAGGCCCCGGCCGCTGGGCCGGTGGCCGCCGACGCCGGGGCCGACGAGGGCGCCGAGCGGCCCGACCCCGAGCTGGTCGACCTGCGCAACCGGCTGACCGGGGCCGTGGTGCTCACCGTCCCGGTCATCGCGCTCGCCATGGTGCCCGCGCTGCAGTTCGAGTACTGGCAGTGGGCCTCGCTCGCGCTGGCCTGGCCGGTGGTCGTCTGGGCGGCCTGGCCGTTCCACCGGGCGACCTGGGTCAACCTGCGGCACGGGGCGGCCAGCATGGACTCCCTGGTCTCGATCGGCACGTTCGCGGCGCTGCTCTGGTCGGTGTACGCGCTGTTCTGGGGCACCGCGGGCACCCCGGGGATGAAGCACTCCTTCTCGCTGTCCGTCCGGCCAACCGACGGCGCCGGCTCTATCTACCTCGAGGTCGCCGCCGGCCTGACGATGTTCGTGCTCGCCGGCCGCTACTTCGAGAAGCGGTCCAGGCGCCGGGCCGGCGCCGCGCTGCGCGCCCTGCTCGAGCTCGGCGTCAAGGACGTCGCGATCCTGCGCGACGGCGTCGAGAGCAGGGTCGCGGTCGAACAGCTGGCCGCGGGCGACGAGTTCGTCGTCCGCCCCGGCGAGAAGATCGCCACCGACGGCGTCGTCGTCAGCGGGCGCTCGGCGGTCGACCTGTCGATGCTCACCGGCGAGTCCGTGCCGGTCGAGGTCAGCCAGGGCGACCCGGTCACGGGCGCCACCGTGAACGCGGGCGGCCGGCTGGTCGTGCGCGCCACCCGGGTCGGCGCCGACACCCAGCTGGCCCAGATGGCCAGGCTCGTGGAGGAGGCCCAGTCCGGCAAGGCCCCGGTCCAGCGGCTGGCGGACCGGGTCGCCGGGGTCTTCGTGCCGGTCGTCATCGCGCTCGCCGTGGCGGTTCTCGGCGCCTGGCTCGGCGCCGGGTTCCCCGCGGGCGCCGCGTTCACCGCCGCCGTGGCCGTGCTGATCATCGCCTGCCCGTGCGCCCTGGGCCTGGCCACCCCGACCGCCCTGCTGGTCGGCACCGGCCGCGGCGCCCAGCTGGGCGTGCTCATCAAGGGCCCCGAGGTGCTCGAGTCCACCCGACGGGTCGACACCGTCGTGCTGGACAAGACCGGCACCGTGACGACCGGGACGATGACGCTGGTCGACGTGGTCCCCGCCGACGGCGTGGACCGGGCCGAGCTGCTGCGCCTGGCCGGCGCCCTCGAGAGCGCCTCCGAGCATCCGGTGGCCAGGGCCGTCGCCCGGGGCGCCGCGGCCCAAATCGGCGCGCTGCCGGCCCCGGAGGACTTCACGAACGTCGAGGGCAGGGGCGTCCAGGGAGTCGTCGATGGCCACGCCGTCGTGGTGGGCCGCGACCAGCTGCTCGCCGACTGGTCGCTCCAGCTCCCCGCCGGGCTGGCCGAGCGGGGAGCGGCCCTCGAGCGGCACGGCAGGACCGTCGTCGCGGTCGGCTGGGACGGCGAGGCCCGAGGCCTGCTGGCCGTGGCCGACGAGGTCAGGCCGACCAGCCGCGAGGCGATCGCCCAGCTGCGGTCACTCGGGCTGACCCCGGTGCTGCTCACCGGCGACAACCGGACCGTGGCCGGCGAGATCGCCGCCGAGGTCGGGATCGACCACGTCCTCGCCGAGGTCCTGCCCGCCGAGAAGGTCGACGCCGTCCGGCGGCTGCAGGCCGAGGGGAAGGTCGTCGCCATGGTCGGCGACGGCGTGAACGACGCGGCGGCGCTGGCCCAGGCCGACCTGGGCCTGGCCATGGGCACGGGCACCGACGTCGCGATCCAGGCCGCCGACCTCACCCTGGTCCGGGGCGACCTGCGCGGCGCGGCCGACGCGATCCAGCTGTCGCGCGCCACGCTGCGCACGATCAGGACGAACCTGTTCTGGGCGTTCGCCTACAACACGGCGGCCCTCCCGCTCGCGGCCTTCGGGCTGCTCAACCCGATGCTCGCCGGAGCGGCGATGGCCTTCTCCAGCGTCTTCGTGGTCGCCAACAGCCTACGGCTGCGCACCTTCTCCCCCACCGGGACTACCAGCCGCCGGCGGTGACGAGCGCCTGCATGGCCGCGGCCGGCGAGAACGCGACGAGGTGGCGGAAAGCCGCGCCCGCCAGAGGCCCGGGACCGGCTCGGCGGGCCGGCCCGCCCGTCGCGCCCCGCTCGCCCCACCCCAATGGTCGGGTTCACGACGTTGGCGCCAGGTCCTGCGCTTTTCGCGTGAGCCATGAGTATGGTCGGGATCATTCGGGGTGCCGGGTCGGTGGCAGGTCGGGGGAGACGTCGATGCGGCTCGGTCGCGACTCGTCAGGACGAGAACGGCACCCGTCCGGTGGGACGAGGGGTCGACCGCGGTGACACCGACTGATGACTTGCGCGCTGGCGGCCCATCGCCGGACGGGCCGCCAAAGGACGGCGGCTCCGGGCCGGTAGGCGACTCCGGGCCGGTAGGCGACGAGGCCAGGGCCGGCGAGGGAACCACGGGTGGCGACGCGCCACCGACCGGCGGCCAGCCCGCCGGGCCTGGGCCGGCGGCCCCCACGGCCGGCGGCCCCGGGGCGGGGCAGGTGCCGGGGCGGCCGCTGACGTTCCTGGACCCGGTCCGGATCGGGCACTACCGGATGGAGCGGCTGCTCGGCAAGGGCGGCATGGGCAGCGTGTACCTCGGCCGAGGGCCGGACGGGCGCCGGGTGGCGGTCAAGGTCATGCGCTCCGAGCTTCTGGCCAACCCCACCGCGCGCCGGCTGTTCGACCGGGAGATCCGGCTGGCCCGGCGAGTATCGGGCGCCTATACCGCCGAGGTGCTCGACTACGGGGTCTTCAACGGGCAGCCGTTCCTCGTCACCAAGTTCATCGAAGGGCCGACGCTGTCGGCCGTCGTCGGGCGTACGGGGCCGCTGGACCCTTCCCGGCTGGAGCGAACCGCCCTCGGCGTCGCCGCGGCGCTCACCGCGATCCACGAGACCGGCGCGGTCCACTGCGACCTGAAGCCGTCGAACATCCTGCTGTCGCCCGAGGGCCCGATCGTCATCGATTTCGGCGTGGCCCGCGCGCTCGACGCCACCACGCAGCTCAGCCGGGCTCTGCGGGGCACGCCGCAGTACATGGCGCCCGAGCAGGCCCGCGGCGAGGAAATCGGTCCACCCGCGGACATCTTCGCCTGGGGCGGCGTCATGGCGTTCGCCGCCTCTGGCCGGCCGCCGTTCGGCACCGGCAACCTGGAGACGCTGCTCTACCAGGTGGTCAACGGCGACCCCGACCTCACCGGCGTTCCCGAGCCGCTGCGCTCGGTCGTCGCCGAGGCGATGAACCGCGACCCCGCGCTGCGCCCGACCGCGGCGCAGCTGCACGCCCGCCTCACCGGCCAGCCGCTCGGCTCGCCCCTCTCCTGGCCGGCCACCGAGCCCCCGACGGCGCTGACGACACCGGGACCGCCCGCGTCGCCGGTACCGACGTCGTGGCCGCCGGCCACCCCCGAGGCCCGGCCGGCCGCGTCGGGCGCGCCGGCCTTCCCGGGCGCATCGACTTCCCCAGGCGCGCCGACTTCCCCAGGTACCTCATCCCCGACATGGACCTCACCGCCGACATCCGTGCCACCGACGTCCGTGCCACCGGCGCCCGTACCGCCACCGCCGCCCGGCGCGCGGCCGGCCCGGCGCCGACGCGTCCTGTTCGCGGTGCTCGCCGTGGTCGCCGTGCTCGCGGTGGCGGTGCCGCTGGTCGTGCTCACCCGCGGGGGTGGCGAAGCGGAAGGCGGCAGCCCCGAAGAGGTGTCGGCGCTGCTCGCCGCCGAGGCGCTGCGGGTCCGCGACCCACAGCCGGCGCTGGCCAGCGGCCTGGCGCTCGCGGCCTACCACGTGGCACCCACCCGCGAGGCCCGCGACAGCGTCCTCGCCGCCCTGGTCACGGCCGACGGCGCCGCGACCACCTTCACCGGCCACACGGACGTGATCCGCAGCGTCACGTTCAGCCCGGACGGCAAGCTGCTCGCCACCCGCGGCGCGGACGGGGCCGCCCGGCTCTGGGACAGCACCGGACGCGGCGGCGACATCGCGCCGCTGGCCGTGCTCGCCCCCGGCGCCCCCGGTACCTCCGGCGCCGTGTTCAGCCCGGACGGCAAGCTGCTCGCCACCACCGGCACCAACGGAGGCGTGTGGCTGTGGGACCCCACCAGCCGCGGCGACGCCGTGACACCGCTGACAACGTTCACCGGCCATCCCGATCCGGTCGCCAACGTCGCCTTCAGCCCGGACGGCACGCAGGTCGCCACGGCGGGCTGGGACGGCACCGCCCGGCTGTGGAAGGCGGCCAGCCGCGGCTCGGACATCGCCGCGGCGGCGGTCCTCGGTGGTCACGAGGGCAGGGTCTGGGGCCTCGCGTTCAGCCCTGACGGGAAGCTGCTCGCCACCACCGCTGACGACGGGATCGTCCGCCTCTGGGACGCCGCCAGCCAGGGTGACGCCGCGACGCCGCTGGCCACGTTCTCCGGCCACACCGGCCAGGTCTTCGGCGTCGCGTTCAGCCCGGACGGCAAGTGGCTCGCCAGCACCGGCAGCGAGGACCACACGGTCCGGCTGTGGGACGCCGCCACCCAAGGGGACACCGACGACCCGGTCGCCACGTTCGTCGGGCACACCTCCGCGGTGTACGACGTCGTCTTCGGTTCCAGCGGCGCCCTGTTCGCCACCCGCGGCGACGACGGGACCGTCCGGCTCTGGGACGCCACGGCGCATGGCGAGAACATCCAGCCGCTGACGACGTTCGTCGGCCACCTGGGCACGGTGTACGACGTCGCGTTCAGCCCCGACGACACCCTGCTCGCCACCGCGGGCGGCGACGGCGTCGTCCGCCTCTGGGACGCCGCCCGCCGCGGCCCCAACGTCGGCTCCCTGACCGCGCTCACGAACCACGACGCCGCGGTCGAGGGCGTCGCGTTCAGCCCTGACGGGAAACTGCTCGCCACCGCCAGCAACGACCACACCGCGCGCCTCTGGGACCTGGACGCGGACCGGATCGCCCAGCGCGCCTGCGCCGAGGGGAACTACCTGCTCACCAGGGAGGACTGGGACCGTCATTTCCCCGACCTCCGCTACCGCGAGCCCTGCCCGTAGCGCGAGCCCCGCCGTGGCGCGCCCTTGCCCGTCCGTGGCGCACTACCCACGGCGCGCACTGCCCATCACCCAGGCCCGCCCATGACCCAGGCCCGCCCGTAGCCCGGCGAGGCCGCCTGATCGGCGCCTGGCCCACTCTCGGCCGGCGGCTACCAGACGCGGCACCGGCCGCCGCAGCGTTCGCCACCCGGCGCGGCGCGGTCAGCCGCGCCATCCGCGCTGGGTGCGGGGGCGTCGAGGGACGCCCCTTGACCCCGAACGCCGAGATTCCAAAACAGTTGACTACTCTGCGCGGTAGGTTCGGGATTGCCGAGTTGTCCGGGTCCGCCGGCCGGCTTTCCACGGTTGACAGGGGACGTCCGTGCGGCGGGGGCGAGAACGGGTCATGTCGGCACGTGGCCGGTCGAGGCCACGATGGTGACGCCTCCAGGTCATGAGCGCGCGGAATCCGGGCCGGGTGGCTTGATACCGGGTGGCTCGATACCGCCCGGCAACCTGCCGAGTCGCGCGAGGCCGCTGGCCGCCGACGACCCGGGGCAGGTCGGCCCCTACCGCCTCGAAGGGCTGCTCGGCCGCGGCGGGATGGGCAGCGTCTACCTGGGCCGCGCGGGAGCCGGCCCGCTCGTTGCGATCAAGGTGGTCCGCGCGGACCATGCCGCCAACCCGGACTTCCTGCGAATGTTCGAGCAGGAGGTCCGGCTGGCCCAGCGAGTGGCCCGGTTCTGCACGGCGGAGGTCCTCGGGTCCGGCACGGACCGGGGCAGGCCCTACCTGATCACGGAGTTCATCGACGGGCCGTCGCTGCTCGATCAGGTGCGCCGCGGCGGGCCGCTCGCGCCCGGAGGCCTGGAACGGCTGGCGCTCGCGGTCGCGCACGCGCTGCGGGCGATCCACCGCGCGGGCACCACCCACCGCGACCTCACCCCGGCCAACGTGCTGCTGTCCGGCGAGGGCCCGGTGGTGATCGACTTCGGCCTCGCGCTCGAGGTGGACAGCGCCTCGCACCGGCCGAGAGAGAAGGCCGGCACACCCGCCTTCATGGCGCCCGAGCAGGCCGGCGGCGAGCGGGTCGGCCCGTCGGCGGACATCTTCGCCTGGGGCGGCGTCATCGTGTTCGCCGCGACAGGCCGGCCGCCGTTCGGGGAGGACCGGTGGGACGACCGGATCCACCCGAACGGGCATCCCCAGCCCGATCTGCGCGGGGTTCCCGCGCCGCTGCGGTCGATCGTCGCCGACGCGCTGCGCCTCGACCCGCGCCGGCGCCCGACCGCCGTCCAGCTCTCCGCCCGGCTGGAGGACGCCCTCCAGGGTGGCCGCGCCAGGCAGGATCCCACCACCGGCCCCCCGTCCGGCAGCTTGGCCGGCCAGCCGGTGGCGGGTCTGGTGACCATGCCGAGCCCGCCGCCCACGTCCATCTCCTCGGTCTCGTCGACGCCGCCCGGCACATGGTCGGTGGCCCCGACCCGGCCAGGCCCGACGAGCGACCCGAGTCCTGGCGCGCGCAGCGATCCGTCGGCGCGCGGCGGCGCGCCCACCGGTCCCGGTCCGGCAGGCGGCTCGCGCTCCGGCCGGCGGCGCCGGCTGCTCCCGCTGGCGGTCGCGGCGGGGGCCGCGCTGGCCGTGGCGCTGACGCTGCTCGTGATCCTGCCGGGCCGCGGCGGTGGCGGCGAAGCGGATACGCGGGCGGCGGCCGAGCGGGCTTCCCGGCAGCTGGCCGCGGCGGCGCTGGAGGCCCGCGACCAGCAGCCCGCGCTCGCCCGCCAGCTCGCGCTCGCCGCCTACCGCGCCGCGCCGACCCGCGAGGCCCACCTGAGCCTGCTGGCCGCCTACCTTTCCCCGGGCAGCCCGACCGCCACGTTCACCGGCCACGAGGCGGCGATCGCCGACGTGGCGTTCAGCCCGGACGGCAAGCTGCTCGCCACGACCGGCACCGACCTGACGGCCAGGCTGTGGGACACCACCCGGCGCGGCGGCGACGTCGTCGCCCTGGCCACGCTGCGCGGCCACTCGGACTGGCTGGGCGACGTCGCGTTCAGCCCCGACGGGACGCTGCTCGCGACGGTCAGCGCCGACGGCACGACCCGGCTGTGGGACACCACCCGGCGCGGTCTGGGCGTCCGGTCCGTCGCGACGCTCGTCGGCCACGTCGACGGTGTCTGGGACCTCGCGTTCAGCCCCGACGGGAAACTGCTCGCGACCGGCGGGATCGACGGGACGGTCCGCCTCTGGGACCCGGCCCGGCGCGGCGACGACGTCACCCCGATCGCGACGTTCAGCGGCCACCAGAAGGTCGTCGGGGAGGTCGCCTTCAGCCCGGACGGGAAACTGCTCGCCACCGGGAGCGCCGACGGGACGGCGCGCCTCTGGGACCTCGCCCGCCTGGTCGACACCGACACCCCGCGGGCAACCCTGCTCGGCCACCGTGGCGGCGTCAACGAGCTCGCGTTCAGCCCGGACGGCAAGCTGCTGGCCACCGCGAGCCAGGACGCCACCGCCCGCCTCTGGGAGACCTCCGGCCAAGGGGACGTCGAGGCGGTCACCACCTTCACCGGGCACGAGGGCTGGGCCGGCGACGTCGCGTTCAGCCCGGACGGGAGACTGCTCGCCACCACCAGCGGCGACGGCACCGCCCGGCTGTGGGACACGGCCCGCCGCGGCCCCGACGTCACGCCGCTGGCGAGCCTGACCGGCCACACCGACCAGGTCAACGACGTCGCGTTCAGTCCCGACGGCCTGCTGCTCGCCACCTCCGGCGGCGACGGCACCGCCTATCTGTGGGACACCGCCGGCCGCGGCGGCAACGTCGTTCCGCTGGCCACCCTGACCGGTCACGAGGGGCGGATCGACGACGTCCTGTTCAGCCGGGACAGCACGCTGCTCGCCACCACCGGCGCCGACCAGACCGCCCGCCTCTGGGACATCTCCCCGGCCCGCGTCGCCGACCACGCCTGCGCCGACCCCGCCAACCGCCTCCCCACCACCGAGTGGTCCCGCCGCGTCTCCGACGTCCCCTACCCCGAGCCCTGTCCATAGCCCGCCGGGCGCCTCGGTGGCCGAGACGCCAGGCGGCTCCCGAACGGGCCCGGACCGGCCGCGGCGGACACGCCTCTCGCGGCCGTCAGGCGTCGAGCCGGAAGGCCAGGTCCGCCGGGGGGACGGCCGTGTCCATCTGGGCCTTCTGGAGGCGGCCGGAGTAGTCCCAGTTGACGGACTGCCAGCGGGTCACCTGGTCGAGGACCCAGCGGCCGGACTGCCGGGAGCCGTTGCCGGAGCGGCCGTTGCCGCCGAAGGGGAGGTGAGCCTCGGCGCCGGACGTGGAGTTGTTGACGCTGACCATTCCGGCCGAGATACCGCGGCGGAACCTGAAGACCGTCGCGGGGTCGTTCGTGTAGATGGCGCTCGACAGGCCGTAGCCGGGGAGGTTGGCGAGCTCGATCGCCTCGTCCAGGGTTCGGTAGGTGGTCAGGCCGACAATGGGGCCGAACGTCTCCTCGCGGAACAGCTCGTCGTCGGGAAGCAGGCCGTCGACGACGACCGGGTGGTAGTAGTGGCCCCGGTCCAGGTCGCCGACGAAGCCGCGCCGGGGGGCGCCGACGCCGATCAGACCGGCGGCGGTCGAGCCGAACACGGTGTGGTGGGCGCGGATCAGGCCGAGGTGCTGCTCGTAGGCGGCGGCGAATTTCGCGTCGAGCAGCGGGCCGTAGAGGACCGCCCGCATCGGGTCGCCGATCGGGGCGTTCTCGACGGCGGTGGCGAAGCGGCGTTTGAACCCGGCATACACGGATTCGTGCACGATCAGTGTGCCGAGCGAGGTGCACCGCTGTCCCGCGGTGCCGAACCCGCCGAACAGGGCGCCCTCGACCGCCAGGTCGATGTCGGCGTCGGGGGTGACGACCATCGGGTTCTTGCCGCCGAGCTCCAGGCACGGAGTCTGCAGGTGCTGGCCGCACAGCGCGCCGATCTGCCGGCCGACCGCCGTCGAACCGGTGAAACCGACCTTGTCGACGACGCCGGCGGCCAGTGCCTGGGCGAGCCCGTCGGCGGTCGACGGCCCGTCGGCCGGCACCATCGAGAGCACGCCCGGCGGCAGGCCCGCGTGCTGGGCGAGCTCGGTGAGCGCCCTGGCGCACGCGGCGGCGTACTCGGCCGGCTTCCAGACGACCGCGTTGCCGCACAACAGCGCTGGCACCAGGTACCAGCTCGGCACCGCGACCGGGAAGTTGCCCGCGGTGATGACCATCATGACGCCGACCGGCTCACGGAACGTGAACAGCTGCTTGTCGGGCATCTCGGACGGAACGGTCTCGCCGTAGAGGCGGCGGCCCTCGCCGAGGAAGAACCGGCAGGTGTCGATGATCTCCCGCACCTCGCCGCGGGCCTCGGCGAGCGGCTTGCCGACCTCGCGGGTGACCAGGCGGGCGAGCGTCTCGGCGTTGTCCTCGACGAGCCGGCCGAAGTTGCCGATGACGGTGCCGCGCACCGGGGCCGGCACGTCCGCCCAGCCGCGCTGGGCCACCTTCGCGACCCGCGCGGCCGCGACCAGCACCGCGGGCCCCGCGAGCCGGACCTCGGCCACCACCTCGCCGGGCCGCGCCGGGTTGGTCGAGGCGACGGTCGCGCCCTCGGTCTCGACACCTTCGATCATGGGCGCCACCAGCGGTGGGTGCACGAGGGTCATCGCCGCCTCCGGGTCGGTCGGTCCTGTTCTCTTCTGTCCAGTTCTCGTCTGTCCAGCCGTTCGGATCGGCCCGGGCCAGCGCCGGCGACCCGCGCCGCCAGGCCTCGGTGCCCCAGGATCCTGTGTCCTTGTCGATGCCCCACGCCCGAGAAGGACACAGGATCATGGTGGCCTGGCTTCATCGTCAGGCGCACCTGTCGGCCAGGGCGGCGAGCACGCGGCCGAGGGCGCCGAGGGCGGCGTCGATCTCGTCGTCGGTGATCGTCAACGCCGGGCGCAGCCGGACGGTGACGTCACCGGCGGGCAGCGCGAGGACGTGCTCGTCGACGCGCAGCCGGCGCAGCGTCTCGTCACGCCGGGTCCGGTCGGGCAGGTCGAGCGCGCAGATCAGCCCGAGGCCGCGCGCGTTGGACACCAGCCCCGGGCACGCCTCGGCGAGCGCGACCAGGCCGGCGAGCAGCCGCTCGCCGCCGCGCGCCGCCGCCTCGAACAGCCGGTCGCGCTCCATGACCTCCAGCAGCCGGGTGGAGCGCACCATGTCGACCAGCCCGCCGCCCCAGGTCGAGTTGATCCGCCCGGGCACCCGGAACACGTTGTCGGCGACCTCGTCGACGCGCCCACCAGCCATCACCCCGCCGACCTGCGCCTTCTTCGCGAACGCGACCACGTCCGGGGTGAGCCCCAGCCGCTGGTAGGCCCAGGGCGCGCCGGTGGCGCCGACGCCGGTCTGTACCTCGTCGAGGACGAACAGCGCGTCGTGCGCGTGCGCCAGCTCACCCATCGCGGCGAGGAACTCGGGGCGCAGGTGCCGGTCGCCGCCCTCGCACTGGATCGGTTCGGCGAGGAAGCACGCGATGTCATGCGGATACCGCGCGAAGGCCGCGCGTGCCTGGTCGAGGGCCCGCGCCTCGGCGGCGCGCACCACGGCCAGGCTCGCCTCGGTCACCGGGAACGCCTGCGCGGGGCTGTCGACGCGCGGCCAGTCGAACGTCGGGAACCGGGCGGTCTTGACGGGATCGGTGTTGGTCACCGAGAGGGTGTAGCCGCCGCGGCCGTGGAAGGCGTGCCGCAGGTGCAGGACCCGGGTGCCGAGCGCCGGTGGGCGACCGGCGGCCTCGTTGTGGCGGCTCTTCCAGTCGAACGCGCACTTCAGCGCGTTCTCGACGGCCAGCGCGCCGCCCTCGACGAAGAACAGGTGCGGCAGGCGCGGGTCGCCGAGGACTCGGGCGAAGGTCGCGATGAACTCGGCGTACGCCACGCTCGCGACGTCCGGGTTCGCCGGTTTGTTGACCGCGGCCCGGCCGAGCTCGGCCAGCACGGCCGGGTCGTCCGCCAGCTCTGGCGGGCTGATTCCCAGGGGGGCCGAGGCGAAGAAGCTGTACAGGTCGAGATAGGCCGCGCCGGTGCGCGCGTCGACGAGGGTGCGCCCACGGCTCGCGTCGAGGTCGACGACGAGGTCGAGCCCGTCGACCAGGACGTGGCGCGCGAGCACCGCCGGCACCTCCTCGGGCGCGACGACGGTTCTCGTCGGCGATGCGCGCGGGGAACGCTCGCCGGTTCGTGCCCCCGGGTCCCGGGAGTCGCCTGGCTCGGGGCGTTCGCCGGGGACCGCCGGCGCGGTCGACGCGTCGGCCCGCCGGGCACGCTGGGAGTCGGTGACGGCCGCGAAGGCAGGCAGAGCCATGGGACCTCCCGGAGCAAGATCGCGACCATCGCGACGCCAAATACGAATATCCGTCATCGCATCCACCGCTACACGGGAGATCCTTCTTCAGATCACCGGATCTGACAAATTTTCTTCGGACGTTCCGAGGAGTGCGGCGGGTTCGAGCGCCGCGCCATGACCGGCGGCCGCGAGCCACGCACCGGTACGCGCTCGTTCGTCCGCGCGACATAGGTGACGACCGAGCCCTCAGTGGACGCCCCGGGCGACTCGGCGAAGCCCCGCCGGGGCCGGCCCGTCGATCTTCGACAGGTCCGGCTCGCCGCGGCGCCCGCGCGCGGATCCCACAGTCCCGGGCCAGCGGCCGAGATCGGTCGGACCGATCGCGTCACCGGTGACGAGAGCGGTCCGACTGGTGGGAAGCGGCCCCCGAGGACCCCGGCTCGGGTGGGAGGGGTTCTCGGGGAGGCGGGGCTCAGTTCGGGTCGGGGGCGGCCGGGTCCTCCGGAGGAGGCGCGCTTGTGCGCGGGGCCCCGCCGTCCGTCGGCGACGCCGATGGCGACACGGACGGCGAGGACGAGGCCGAGGGCGACACGGAGGCCGTCGGGGTGGGGCTGGGCGTCGGGGTCGGGGTGGCCGTCCGCGTCGGGGTGGGCGTCGGCGTGTGGGGCGGCCGCCTCGAACCGGTCGCGGCCGGCGCGGGCGTCGACGGCGGCGCCGACGACGGCTCGGCCGGGGACGAGGTCACGCCAAGCGAGGTGACGCCGGGGGACGCGGGAGTGCTCGCGGCGGGAGTGCTGGTCAGCGTGGCGGTGAGCAGCTCGCCGGTGCCACCGCCGTCCGATGGCTGGGAAAGCAGCAGTGCCGCCGCCACGCCACCGGAGATCAGCAGCACCGACGCGGCGGCGAGCGCGCCGCGCGCGGCCGCGGACGGCCCGCCCCGCTCTCCCCGTCCACCGCCGAGCGGCCGCCGGCGGAGGCCGCCCGCCCGCCCACCGCGGCCTCGGGGTGGGTCCGCGCGAGCAGGGTCTGCTGCTCCGCTGGTTCGTCGTCCCAGCCGCGCCAGCCGTCGCCGCCGTGGTCGCCCGCGGGCGGATAGTCCCGCGGTGGGCGGCGCCTGGGCGGCCCGCCAGGACCCGGCGGGGAAAGCGGCGCGAGCAGCGTCTCGGCCCCCGGAATCGACGGATCGTCGGGCGGCGGCGTGGCTCCCCAGGGGCCGCGCGGCGGCGTCGAGGCGGCGGAGGGCCAGGACCGCGGCGTCGACGGGGGCGTCGAGGGCGACGCGGACTGCCAGGGCGGCGAGGTGGACGGCCGGCGCGGCGGGGTGGCCTGGTCGTGGGGCGCGGGCACGCCGAGCGGCGGCGGCGTGGGCGGCTGGGCGACCCAGGGCAGCAGCGCGGTCTCGATCGCGCGGTCGGACTCGACGGGGGTGTTCACGGCGCGGTGCACCAGCCGGCTGACCAGCTCGGTCGCGGTCGGGCGTTCGTCCGGGTCCTTGGCGAGCGCCGCGAGCACCAGGTCGACCAGCTGGTCCGGGACGTCGTCGACGTCGGGCCGGTCGCGCTGGATGCGGGCGATCGTCTCGGCGAAGCTGTCGGCCCGGAACGGGCCGTGCCCCGTCGTGGCGTAGGTGACGCAGGCGCCCCAGGCGAACACGTCGGCCGGCGGGCCGACCGGCCCGCCGCGCAGCTGCTCGGGTGCCATCCAGACGAAGGTGCCGAGCCGCTGGCCGTCCTGGGTACGCGCGTAGGTGACGTCGGGGTCGGAACCGGCGGCCGCGCCGACGGCGGGCAGCGCGCGGGTGGTGAGCGCGACCCCGAAGTCAATGATCTTCGGGCCGTCCCAGCCGAGAACGACGTTGCCTGGCTTCAGGTCGCGGTGCACGACCCCCATCGCGTGCATCGCGACCAGACCGTCCGCGAGCCCCGCGGCGAAGCCGACCATGAGGCGCGGCGCGAGTGGTCCTCGGGCGTGCACCGCGTCGGTGAGGGTGGCGCCCTGGATGTACTCGGTGGCGAGCCACGGGGTCTCGGCCTCCGTGTCGGCGGCGACCACCGGCGCCACCGAGTTACTACTGATCATCTGGACGGCGGTGACCTCGCGCCGGAACCGGGCCCGAAAGCGCGGATCGCCGGCCAGCTCGGAGGCTGGCACCTTCACCGCGACCGGACGGTCATCGGGCCCGAACCCGAGGTAGACGATGCCCATGCCGCCGGCGCCGAGCCGGCCGCTCAGCCGGAACGGACCGATCGAGCGCGGATCGGCGTCCGTGAGTGGTGCCAGCACGAGTCCCCCTGAAGCCCTGGCGGCGCCGGAATGCGCTCTGGGTCTTTGCTCGAGACCGCTGGAGCTGGCGCCGCCCCTGCCCATCACCTTCTCAACAGTTAACCGACAGCGGGGGATTTTCCAGCGACCTCGACCTGTCGATAGTTGGACAGCTCTCACACGAACGTTGCGGAAGACGCTCGAGAGCGTCCGAAAAACCGCCCGCATACCCAGGAAAGTCTCAAAAGCCACGCAATCATCCAGCAACAGCCCCGATCATCCCAGAGCTTCGTGCACGCAGGGAAGACAGCCGAGCGTGGCCGGCAGCGCGGCTCCCACCCGGAGCCTTCGATTCCGAGCGACCTCCGCCATGCGGCCGGCCTAGCCCCCGCGCCCCGGCTTCACACGCTCACCCCACCCGTTCCCGGCGTCGTTACGGGTTCGACCGGCGGGCCCGTGAATCTCAGCTCCGAGCGGGAGGACGGCTCGGGTCAGCGGCGGCTGCCGTCGACCTTGGGGTCCACCGGCGGGATCTCGTCCTCGTTCTGCGCCCTGAACGCGGTCCCGTCCCAGTCGTAGCGGATTCGCTTGGCCCCGCTGGGGCAGCAGTCCTCGTCGCCGACCGCGTAGGTCCCGTACTCCAGGATCACGTAGGTCTTCGTGTGTTCGACCAGCGTGAGGCGGCCGCTGGGCTCGAGGGTGTCGGTGCCCTGGAACTCGCCGTTCGCGAACACGAAGGCCTGGTACTGGACCGCCTCGGCGTCGTCGCCCCCCGGCTTGGGCCGGTGGCCGATGACGACGTTGAGATCGCGGCTCTGGTCGAAGGTCGCCATCTCGGCCTCGTAGCCCTGCTCGTCGACGATCCGGTCGACGTCCTGCGCGCTCAGGAAACGCGGCGGGGTCGTCCGCGTACCGGGCGGCGGGGAGGTCGGCGGCCCATCGGTGGTGCCTTCGGCGGACGGGCTGCCGGGGGTGGTGACGGCGGAGGCGCTGGGCGACGCGCCGGGGTCGCCGCCCCGGTCACGGTCAGCCAGCATGAAAGCGGCCACGGCGGCGCCACCGAGCAGGAGCAGGAAGGCGACCGCGAGCAGCGCCGTGGCGACCGGACGCCGCCGGGGTGACGCGGCCTGGGAACCGACCGCCCCGACGCCGCCGGGCCGGTACCCGGAACCGCCGTAGCCGGTGTCCCGGTAGGCCGGACCGCCGTAGCCGGTGTCCCCCCGGTATGCCGGACCGCCGGGGCCGGACCGCGGGTCGTGCGGCACCGGCACGGGTGTCGACGGGGCGCCCGGCGCCCACGTCGGCTGCTGGTGACGCTGCCCTGGGAGGGGGGCGGGCGGGGTGTCCCGCCAGCCGGCCGGCGCGGCGGGCGTCGCGGGCGGGGTCGCCGCCGACGCCGCCCGCCCACCCGCGGGCAGGTCCCACAGCTGGGCGAGCGCGGTCGCGTACCGGTCGTCGTCGGCCCCTCGGGCCCCCGCGACGGCGGCGCCGACCGCGTCGCCACGCAGCAGCCGTTCGCGCAGCTCGACGGCGGACGGGCGGCGCGCCGGGTCCTTGTCCAGCGCGGCCCGCATCGTCGGCAGCAGCGTCGTCGGGACCCCGGCGAGGTCCGGCGGCTCACTGACGATCTTGACGCCGACCGCCTGCGGGCTGCCGGCGTGGAACGGCGGCCGGCCGGTCGCGGCGAACGCGACGCACGCGCCCCAGGCGAAGATGTCCGCCGCCGGGCCCGCCCGCTCGCCGCGCAGCTGCTCCGGCGCCATCCAGACGATCGTGCCGACGAGCATGCCGGTGCTGGTGTGCCGGGTGGCGCCGGTCGCGCTGGCGACGCCGAAGTCGATGACGCGCGGCCCGTCCCAGGCGAGCACGATGTTGGCCGGCTTCAGGTCGCGGTGCACGACGCCGACCGCGTGGATCTCGACCAGCGCCTCCGCGAGGCCGACCGCGAGCCCGGTGAGCAGCCGGTCGTCGAGCCGGCCCCGGTCGGCCACCGCCTCGGCCAGGCTCGCGCCCTCGACGTACTCCGTCGCCATCCAGGGCCGCTCACCGTCGACGTCCGCGTCGAGCACGGCGGCGACGGCGCGGCCCCGCACCCGCTGGGCCGCCTCGACCTCACGGCGGAAGCGCCCTCGGAACTCCTCGTCCCGCGCCAGCGCCGGGGTCGGCACCTTCACCGCGACCGCCTTGTCCGCCGGTGAGAAGCCGAGGTAGACCGCGCCCATGCCGCCCCTGCCGAGCAGGCCCTGGATGCGATAGGGCCCGATCTGGCGCGGGTCAGCGTCGCCCAGCGGCGTGAGCACCAGTACTCGTCTCCTCTCGGCCCGCGGCCGCTCCTGCACCACGGGATGGCATCCGGCTACCGGATGACGGCGGCGCGCGACGTGCGCGCACGATCGGCGCCGCGGTCACACCATGGGACATTCTGACCCGACGCGGGCGCCCGCCGGTCCGGAGGCTCCACTCTCGCGCGAGGCCTTACCCTTCGGGCCGAAGGCTATGCGATCATGTTTTTCTCCGGAAAGTCAGGAGTTTCCGGGCGGCTTGTCGGATCCCCGGCCGGGTGCGTCGACTGGTGGACCCGGCCGCGGGCCGGCGCGCTGGCCGGAGGGCGCGCAGCGCCGCCGGAGAGCGGTATGCCAACCTAGGACCGGCGAAGTGGTGTTTCGCGCCCCTGGCCTGCCCGCCGCGCGGCGAACCTCCGGCCGCGCCGCCGGCGACGGGCCGGCCCGCGCCGGGCCGCTTCGGGGCGCGGTCTGGCACGCGGAGAGGGTCTGGCGGGATGTCGGGTGTGAAGCCGAGCGCGCGCGGCGGCGGGCGGCCCGGTGACCGGCTGACGGGAAGTCAGGTCGGCTTCCTGCTGGCGCTCATGGCCGCGGGCGCCGCGGTCTCGAACCCCGAGCTGGTCGCCCGCTACCGGCTCTCGCTGGACGGCGCGGACCGGCGGCGCCTCGGCGAGCTGGGACTGGTGACCAGCCGGCGCGCCGGCCGCTCCTACGTCCACGAGCTGACCGACGCGGGCTGGGCGCGCTGCCGGCGTGAGCTGTCCGCGCCGGTGCCCGAGGAGCGCGTGGTCATCCCGGTCGGCGCCGTCTACGCCCTGCTCGCGGGCCTCGGCCGCCACCTCGACCGCGCCGGTCTCGGCCTCGCCGACGTCTTCTCCCCCGCCCTGGCCACCCCCGAGCGCGGCGGCCCCGGCCTCGCCGGCGACCCCACGCCCGTCGCCGGGCACGACGGCCCCCGCCCGACGGACACCAGCGGGCCGACGGGCAGTGGCCATCCGAGGGGCAGCGGCGATCCGAGGGGCAATGGCGATCCGAGGAACGCCGACGGTCCTACGGACGGTGACGACCCGGGCGCGGACGAGGCCGAACGGCGGATCCGGATCGCCTACGGCACGCTCGCCCGCTGGCCCGGCGACTGGGTGCGCCTCGCCGACCTGCGCCCACGCGTCGGCACGGATGTCGGCCGGGCGGACGTCGACGAGGCACTGCGCCGGATGAACCGCGCCCGCGGCGTCACGGTCGCGCCCGACGAGGACCAGAAGGGCCTGACGGGCGCGGACCGGCGCGAGGCCGTCGAGATCGGCGGCCAGCCCAAACATCTGATCATGATCGAGGGCTGACGCCGATGCCGCCCACCGAGCGGGACGCCTTCGCCGCCCTCAACCTGAACTGGATCCGCACCGCCGACGGGGTCTGGGCCTCGTCGCCCGCGCACGTCGACGGGCTGCACGCCGACACGGTGGGCTCCCTCCTCGACGCGCTCCGCGACACGCAGGCCGGCACCTGGCCGCACAGGTCGGAGGTCAGCCCCGACGACAACCCGCCAGGCCTGGTCATCCAGGGGCAGGCGGGCGCCGGCAAGACGCATCTGCTGGGCTGGGTGCGCGAGCAAGTCCACGCCGTCGGCGGCTACTTCTTCCTGGTCGGCCCGCTCGGCGGCGGCACCCCGTTCTGGGAGAGCGTCGCCGGCGCGATCGTCGACGGCCTCACCCGGCCGGTCGACGGCGGCGAGACCCAGCTGCGGCTGTTCCTGCGCCGCCTCGCCCACGTCGTCGGCGCCTCGGCGGCGATCACCGATGCCGTGGCCGGCAAGGTGCCGCTGGAGCCGGTGCACCTCAAGGACTTCGTCGTCGCCCTGCGCAGCCACGACCGCCGCCTCGGCGGCGACTGCCAGGACACGCTGCGCGCGCTGGTCCTCTTCGGCTCGGACGACCTCGACGACGAGGACGTCGGGCGAGGCTACCTGCAGTCGATGGCGGAGCGGTTCCCCAACGAGCGGGCCGAGCGCGGCATGCGCGCGCCGGCCAAGCCGGCGACCGAGATCGTCCGCGAGCTGTCCCGGCTGCTGGCGCTGACCGGCCCGACCGTCATCGCCGTCGACCAGATCGACACCGCCACCGCCGAGACCCAGCTGCCGCGCGGCCCGGAGTCCGCCGACCCGGCGCGGGACCCCGACGACGTCTCGAATGACGTCTCGAACGGCGCCGCGGACGGCGAGGCGGGCGGGACTCGCGAGTCGGGCAGGACTCATGAGGCAGTGGCCGCGCCCGCCGCCGGCCGCGAGCGCGCGAGCGACGACGCCGGCGCGCCCGGCGGGCCCCGCGCGCCGGACGGCGAGGCCGACGAGCCGGCGCGGTGGATCAGCCCGATCGTCAACGAGGTCGCCGACGGGCTGCTCGGGCTGCGTGACCTGACGAGTCGGACGCTGTGCCTGCTCGCCTGTCTGCCGATCACCTGGGACCTGGTCGCGACCCAGGCGGTGCGCTCGGTCCGCGACCGGTTCCGGGTGATCAGCCCGCTCAACGTGATCGGTGGCGGCGAGCTCGCCGAGCAGCTCGTCGCCCGCCGGTTCGCGCCGCGTTACCGGGCGATCGGCCTGACCCCGCCGTACCCGACCTGGCCGGTGCGCCGCGAGGCACTGCTCGCCGCCGGCGACTACACCCCACGGGAGCTGCTGCGGCGCATCGACGCCCACGTGCGGTCCTGCCTGGCCGCCGGCTCCTATCTCGAACTGTCCTCGTTCGACGCGGTCAGCGAGCCGGAGGCGGCCGCCCTCGTCCCGCGCCCCGCCGGCGACACGCCGATCGAGGTCGGTGACGGTGGCGCGATCACGGTGACGGGGCGCCCCACGGCGCCGGCCTTCGACCTCGACGGGCCGGCCGGCCGCCGGCTCGTGGTCGGCTTCGCCGAGCTGGACGTCGCCTGGGCGCGGCTGCGCGCCGCCGCGCCGGGGCTCGAGGCGCTGACCGACCGCGCCGAGGACGAACTCGTCCCGGACCTGCTTGGGGCCGGGCTCGACGCCTGGATCGCCGAACTCGGCCCGGCGGGCAGCGCCTTCAGCCGGGACGCGCGGCCGAGCGCGAAGCCAGCGCTGCACGCGCGCCTGCGCAGGGTGCTCGCGGAGAGCACCGGCGACGAGGCCCACTGGTCGTTCCGCGCGATCCTGACGACCCACCCGGGCACGGTGCTGACCAGGCTGAACAACGCCTGCACGATGGCGGGGCTCGCCACCGGGATCGGCGCGGGCGTGGGCGGCCGTGTCAGCCGCGTCGCCCCCGCGGGGGCCGACGGGCCGCCGGCGCGCCGGCGCTCGCTCGTCGTGCTGCGGACCGCCGAGTGGAGCAAGGGCGCGAAGACGCAGGACGCGGTGGAGGCGTTCGAGCGGGCCGGCGGCCTGACCCATCTGCTGGTCGACGAGGACGTACGCACGCTCGCCGCGCTGCGCCAGCTCCTCGAGGGCCGTCACCCGGCGCTGGAGACGTGGCTGCTCGCCCGCCGCCCGGCGAGCTCGACACCCCTGCTCGCCGCGGTCCTGGGAGCGGCGCACGCCGAGCTCGTCCCCGAGCCGGGGCCCTACCCGCCGGTGGTGGCCGCCCCGGGGGCGCAGGCCATCCGCGCCCCGTTCGTGGTGACCTCCTCCCAGACGGCCGGCCCGCACCAGACAGCCGGCCCGCCGCGTCTCCCGCCGGCGCCGGTTCCTCTCCCCCCGCTCCCTGTGCCGGTGCCGGCCGCGGCCGCCCTGGCGGCACCCGCCTCGCCCGCCGGCGCGCCGGTCCCGGCACCGCTGGCCGCCTTCGCCGGCCCCGCGGCGCTGGCCACGCCCACCGATCCGGCCACGCCCACCGGCCCAGCCAGGCCCACCGGCCCAACCGCGTTCACGGGTCCGGCCACGCCCACCGGTCCAGCCACGTTCACGGGTCCGGCCACGTTCACGGGTCCGGCCACGTTCACCGGGCCGGCGACGTTCACGGGTCCGGCCGCGTTCACAGGTCCGACCGCACCCACGATCACGGCCGTGGCCGGTCCCGCGGCGTCGGCCCTGGATGCTTCCGCGCCGCCGGCCGTCCCAGCGGTGGCCACCGCTCAGGACCACGCCGCGATGGTGGCGCTTCCGGCCGGCTGGGCGATCCCGGTGCCTCCGACGGGTTCCACGGCGGCGCCGGCCCCGGAGGAGTCCGCGCCGGCGGCCCCGGCCTCGGGGACGCTCGCGCCGCCGGCGCCGGCGGTGCCCGGACCGCCCGCCCCGGCCGAGGCCGAAGCCCGGCCGGCGCCCGCCGCGGCCCACGGCGGGCGGGCCGCTCGCGCACCCTGGCGGATCGCCCCGGACGAGGAGCGCGCCGATCCGGCCCGGTCGCCGCTGCTCGTGCCGGTCCCGCTGCCCGGCGCGGCGACGCCGGACGAGCCGTCCACTCCCGGCCCCGGGCAGCTCGTGCCCGGGGCGCCGCCGCTGGCGACGATCTCGTCGACCGCTCCGGCCGGGCGGACCGCGCCCGCTCCGTCGGCTGCCCTCGCGTCCCCGGCTCCGCCCGTCGTGCCGACGGTGCCCGCGCCGCCGGCGGTGCCCGCGGCCTGGGACGGATCGCGGGTGGCCGTGGAACCCGTGCTGGTGCCGGTAACGCCGCCGGCCGCGCGTCCCGCCGTGGCCGTCGACACGCCCATGTCGGCGTCGGCGGCGCCCACGGCCGCCGCGTGGCTGTCAGAAGAGCAGGGCGCGCCCACGCCGAACGTGGAAGAAGCGGCGGATGACACGGCGGGGGCCGGCGCGGCGGGCGTTCCTGGCACAGCGGATGTCGGCGACACGGCGAACGTCGACAGCCCGGTGGATGTCGACAGCCCGGCGGGCGTCGGCGACACGATGGACGTCAGCGACGCGGCGGACGTCACTGGCGCGGCGGACGTCGGCGACACGACGCGGGTTGGCGACCTGATCGAACCGCTGGCGGTGTCCGTCACCCGGGTGACGGCCGCGCCGCCGATCGCGCCGCCGGCCGCGGCGGAGCCTGGGTTCATCTCCCTGGCTCGGCCGGCCCCGCTCGCCCCGCCAACGCGGAACGGGAACCAGCCGGTGGCGACGGCCCAGCCGGCCACGTCCGTCGAGCCGACCGTGTCCGCTCCCCCGGCCGCCGGAGTACCCCTGCTCGTCCCGGTCGCCGCGCGGGCAGCCGTGGCGGCTCGGCCGGCCGCGCCCGTGGAACCGACGCCGCCGCCCGTGACGCCGCGGGCGCCGAGGCCCGCCGACGGTCCGTTCACCGGCCCGGACGGCGACGGCCCGGCCGGCCTGGTGCTCGGGGCCGTGGCCGGGACGCGGGCACCCGCGCGGGTACCGCTCACGGCGCTGCGCCAGCCCACGGTGGTGTTCGCCGGGTCCGGGGCGGGCAAGACGGCGCTGGTCCGCCGCCTGGTCGAGGGGTGCGCGCTGCGCGGCGTGTCGTCGGTGGTGCTGGACGCGACGGGCGAGCTGGCCCGCCTCGGCGACGCCTGGCCGGCACCGCCGGTCGGCTGGGCGGGCGGCGACGCGGAGCTCGCCCGCGAGTACCTGGAGGCCACCGACGTCGTCGTGTGGACACCCGGCCGCGACGACGGACGGCCGCTGAGCGCCGAGGGCGACGTCGACCCGGCCGAGCTGCTCACCCCGGTGCCGGGCCGGCGCGCCCGGGTGTCGGTGGTCAGCCTGCTGGGGCTCGCGGCCGACGAGGAGCGGCAGCGCTTCGTCGGCCGGCTGCAGCTGGCGCTCGCGGCCTGGGCGCGAAGCGCCCCGGCGACCGGCCGAGGACTCGCCGGCCTGTTCGTGCAGGACGAGGCGCAGGCGTTCGCGCCCGCGGGAGCGGCCACCCCGAGCGCGCGCGCGACTCTGGCGCTCGCCGCGGAGGCCGGCGAGCACGGCCTCGGCCTGGTGCTCGCGGCCCAGTCCCCCAGGGGACTGCGCGAAGAGGTTCTCGCGCGCGCGGCCACCTGGTTCTTCGGCCGGCTGAACGCGCCGGCCCAGATCGACGCGGCCCGCGAGCTGGCGGCCGCGCTGGGCGGCGAGGCCCCGGAGATCGGCCGGCTCGGCGTCGGCGAGTTCTACGCGACCAGCGAGGGCCTGCCGTTCCAGCGGGTCACGACGCCGATGTGCCTGAGCCACCATGCGCCCTGGCCGCTCGCCGCCGACGAGATCATCGCCAGGGCTCGCGCGCGCGAGGCGCGGTAGGCAGCCACGGCCTGGTGGTCCCGTCTGGCGCCTGCCCGCCCGCGGCGCGGGCCGGGGCCGCCGTCGGGCACCGGTCAGTCCACCAGGCCGGACTGGTAGGCGAAGACGACGAGCTGGGCGCGGTCACGGGCCGCAAGTTTGATCATGGCGCGGCTGACGTGGGTGCGGGCCGTGGCGGTGCTGACCACGAGCTCGGCGGCGATCTCCGCGTTCGACAGGCCCCGGCCGACCAGGGCGACGACCTCGCGTTCCCGGGCGGTCAGGTCGGACAGCTGGGGATGGGGGCGCAGCAGCCGCGGTTTGCGCTCGACCAGCTGCCGGACCACCCGGCGGGTGACCGACGGGGACAGCAGCGCCTGGCCGTCGTGCACCACCCTGATCGCGGCGAGGATGTCGTCGGGCGGCGCGTCCTTGAGCAGGAACCCGCTCGCGCCGAACCGCAGCGCGTCCAGGACGTACTCGTCGACCTCGAACGTGGTGAGCACGATCACCCGGGTGCTCTCCAGGGTCGGATCGGCCATGATCCGCCTGGTGGCCTCGAGGCCGTCGACGCCCGGCATCCGGATGTCCATCAGGACGACGTCCGGCCGGGCGCGACGGACCACGGCGATCGCGTCCAGGCCGTCCGCGGCCTCGGCGACCAGGTCCAGGTCGTCCTCGTCCTCGAGGAGGCTGCGCAGGCCCCGGCGCACGAGGTCCTGGTCGTCGACGACGGCCACGGTGATCATCAGGGCGCCTCCAGGGGCAGGACGGCGTGGACCTCGTACCGGGAGGGCCCCGGCGAGACGACGAGCCGGCCGCCGACGGCCTCGGCGCGCTCCCGCATCCCCGGGACGCCGAGCCCGGAGCCGGTCGCGGCCGCGGCGGCACGGTCGCCGCCCGTCGGGTTGGTCACGGTGAGGCTGAGCTCGGTCGCGGTGTGCCGGATAGAGACGCCGGCCAGGTCACCCCGCCCGTGCCGCAGGGCGTTGGTCAGGGCCTCCTGCGCGATGCGGTAGGCGGCCAGGTCGACGGCCGGCGGCACGTGCTCGGGCCCGTCGCCGTCGACCACGACCCTCATCCCGGTCTGCTCGAGGCGCCGCGCGAGCGCGGGGATGTCGCGCAGCCCGGTCCGCGGCTGCCGCGGCGCCGGGTCGTCGGTCTCGCCCAGGCGGGTGAGCACCGCCCGCAGCTCGTCGAGCGCGGCGCCGCTGGAGGAGCTGATCGCCTTCAGCGCCTCCTCGACCCGGGCCGGGTTGCGGGTCACCGACCGCAGCGCGACGTTCGCCTGCATGTTGATCGCCGCGAGGCCGTGGCCGACGACGTCGTGCACCTCGCGGGAGAGCCGGAGACGTTCGGCGTCGACGTGGTGGCGGACGTGCTGCTCGCGCGCGCGCCGTTCGGCGTCGGCCCGGGTCCTGGCCGCGAACCCGACCGCGAACGGCACGGCCGCCCAGGCGGACCCCGGCAGCAGCCCCGCGAGCCCGGGCAGCGCCGCCTCGCTGACGAAGATGTGGCTGAGCAGCACCGCGAGCGCCACCGTCCCGGCCGGCAGCGCCACCCGCGCGGGCAGGTGCCGGGCGACGGCGTACATGGCGAACACGAACGGGAACAGCACGGGGCCATAGGTGTAGCCGAGCCACAGGTACGCCGTGACCAACGAGGTCACCACCGCCAGCGTGACCACGGGCCAGCGGCGGCGGGCGACGAGCGCCAGGCTCGCCGCGACGACCAGGACGAGGCCGCCGGCGTCGATGCCGCGCGACGGCCGCGTGTGCGGGTCCGCGAGCAGGGTCCCGGCGACGGCGAGCACCGCCAGGGCCGCGGGCGGGACGGCCGAGGCCGCGGCGCCGGCGAGACCACCGCGCGCGGCGCGGCCGCCGGGGGCGGGCCGGTAGGCGGCAACGGGCGCCATGGCGCCATTGTCGCCCGGGGAGTCGCCGGCGCGGGGCCGAGCCGGCGGGCCGCGCCGGCGCACGTCAGGCGCCGCGACCGGCCGGCGGCCGGACACGGCCCCAGGGCTTGAAGACCGACAGGACCGTCGCGACCAGCAGCGCGAGCAGCGACACCGCGGGCGGGAACACCAGGAACGACATGTCGCCGGTCGCCGCGCCCGTGGCGGCGAGGGACTCACCGTGCTCGCGGACCTCGCCCATCCCCGGCAGCAGCGCCACACCGACCAGCGCCACCAGCACCGCGTTGATCACCAGCTTGATGGTCACCCACCAGAACCGGAGCAGGCCCCACCGCGTGCCCCAGCCAAGCACCAGCCCAGTGGCCAGGCAGGCGATGGCGACCACGAGCATCGGCACGGCGAGGAATCGGCCGATTGCCTGGAAGGCCGCCGCCCGGCTGGCGAGGTCGTCGGAGCCAAGTCCGACTCCGACGAGCACGGCCATCATCACGTCGATCCCGATCCAGGCACCGGCGGCGACCACGTGCGCCACCAGGACCGCCTTGCGCCGCCCCGGCCGCAGCAGGGGACGCGCCGGGACCGGGCGCGCGGACCCGACCGGACGGCCGGGCGTCATGGTTGTCATAACGCCTGACCATGCCGGGATCCCGCCGCTTCCGCGTCATGCCACGAGCGGGACTCCGCCTACGCCTGGCGACGTACCCGCGGGCCACCCGCGCCGGCCGTTCGTGAGCTCGACGGCGTCCTCAAGGCTCGAAACCGCCGGATGCGCGCGGATCGGCCTGCTCCCAGCGGCGGGCGCCCTGCAACGTAAGCGCGCCAGCGGGGAGGCAGAAGATCGAAGAGCCGCGACAGCGCGTGACCGCGACTCGGCGGCTGAGCCGCATCGCCGCGCTGGCCGGCCCGAGATGGGCTACGGGGCAGTGAGCGGGTCGGTCAGAGTCGGATGACGACGATGGCGGTGTCGTCGGTCGGCTCGCGGTCCGCGCCGCCCACCTCGGCCAGCAGCGCGTCGGCCAGTGCGTCCGGACCGAGTCCCGCGTGGCGGCCGAGACTGTCGGCAAGGCGGGACAGCCCGACGTCGACGTTCTCCTCTCGGCGTTCGATCAGGCCGTCGGTATACAGCGTCAGCGTGGCCCCGTCCGCGAACGTGGCGGTGGCCTGGGACCGGGGCAGGTGTTCCGGGCTCGCGCCCAGCGGCGGGTCGACGGTCTGGTCGAGGAGTTCCACGTCGCCGCCGACGCACGCCAGCGCCGGTGGCGGATGACCTGCCCGGCTGTAGGTGACGGTGAGCGTGCTGTAGTCGACGACCGCCTGCACGACGGTGGTCGACTCGGCGCCCTTTACCGACCGTGCGTACCTGTCCAGCACTTCCAGGGCGGCCGCGGGCCCGTCGGCCACGCGGACCACGGCGCTCAGCGCGCTGCGCAGTTGGCCCATCGTGCCCGTGGCCGACAGTCCGTGGCCAACGACGTCGCCCACGGCCACCGCGACGCGGTCCTCAGACAGCTCCACCAGGTCGTACCAGTCGCCACACACGTTCATCGTGCTGGCGGCCGGCTGGTAGCGCACGGCCGCCTTGACGCGCCCGGTCGGCGCCAGCGCGGGCAGCATGGCTTCCTGGAGGGTCAGGGCCACCTCACGTTCCCGCGCGTGCGCTCGGCGCAGTTGCTCGTTCACCTCGTGCAGCTCCCGAGCACGGGCCATCAGCTCCGCCTCCAGCGCGTGCCGCTGCTCCTCCCCCAGCTCACCAGCACACCCACGGACCAGGTCGGTCGTCTCCTCCACCCGGTGCACCACCAACGCCACCTGCCCGTCAGGATCAAGCACCGGGGTGTTGACCGTGCTCCAGTACCGCTCCTCGAACACGTCTGAATGCCCTGACGTCTTCACGTCGTAACGCTGGATCGCCATGGTGTCGCGCTCCCCGGTCGCCAGCACCCGCCGCAGCGACACGCCGAGCCCGCACACCCCCGACGGCGACCCATGTTCCGGATTGTCCGGAAAAGCGTCAAACAGGTAACGCCCTAGCAGGTCCTCGCGCCTACGTCCCGACACCCGGAGATATGCCTCGTTGGCGGCAAGAATGATGAGTTCAGGGGCTAGCAACAAGGTCGCGCTGGGGAGATCCCGAAAGACGGCCTCATAGTCGATCTTCGGCTCGTCCATCCGCCACCACCTCGACGACCCGCCATCGGACACTGCCCTCCCAACGGTAGGACCGCGGGACCAAACACGCCGGCACCGGCGCGTTGACGCAGCCCGTCACCGCGGGACAGCGGAAGGGTCCGGTGCCCAGGACGCGTTCGGCGATCTCGATAAGGGCGTCGGCGCGCAGTTGCGGCGTGCGGCCACCATTATCCCAAGGCGTCGCCTCAGCTCTCGGCGGGGGGAATGTTGGGGTTGAGCCGGAAGCGGTTTTCCGGGTCGTAGTCGCGCTTGACTCGCCGAAGACGTTCGACGTTGCGTCCCCAGGCCCGTGCCCGGTCGGCGTCGTCGAGATCAGCGTCGCCGCCGAAGTTGAGGTAGGTGCCCGACGCGGCCCGCAGCGTGACGGCCTCATCGTAGGCGTCGCGCACCCAGCGGATGTTCGCGTCGTTGTCTGCTGGGTCCAGCCAGTTTCCGTCAAGGCTCAGGATGTACCGGGCACTGCGATCACCGAACGCGGTCTCCGTCGCGCCGACCCGCGACATGGCGCCGCCCATGAGCGGCGTGTGCACCAAGGTCTTCGGGTGCGGGCGGTCCTGACCGACGCGGGCCACGAACGCGGTCGCCTCCTCGTCGAGCCGGTCCAGGTAGACGGACTTCCAGTAGCTCTGCAACCCGCCCTTGGGAAAGAGGGGGTCGAGGGCGGACTGCGCCGTCCGGTACGCCAGGGCCGTGCTCATGTCGGCGAGCGGTCTGCCGAGTTCGGCAAGCTCCCGGCACACCCGTCGACCCTGGTTCGGGTCACCCGCGTACAAGGCGGCCGTGATGAGCACATCGCGGTTGTGCACGGAGGGCGGGAATTCCGGCACCGCTGGCAACGACCAGAACATGGCACGGCTGGTGACCTCGTCGGGGACGGTGGATGTCCAGTCCCGCCAGCGCGGGAGTACCTCGGCGGCGGCGTCGCTCGGGTAGATGACCATGCCGTTCCAGACGACCGGACCGAGCGGATAGGCCTCGAACTCGAAGGACACCACCACGCCGAAGTTGCCGCCGCCGCCGCGCAGCGCCCAGAACAGGTCCTCGCGCTCGGATGCGCCGCAACGCACGATGTCGCCGCGGGCCGTCACCACTTCGGCCGCGCGCAGCGCGTCGCAGGCCAGCCCGTACTTGCGGTGCAGCCAGCCGATTCCACCCCCGAGCGTAAGACCAGCCACGCCCGTGGTCGACACGACCCCGCCAGGTACCGCGAGCCCGTGCAGCTGCGTCTCACGGTCGACGTCGCCCCAGGTCGCGCCGCCCGCGACCCGCACACGCCGCTGTTCCGGGTCCACCCAGACACCTCGCATCGCCGACAGGTCGATCATCAAAACGTCGTCGGCCGTGCAGGTCCCGGCGATACTGTGGCCGCCGCCTCGGACGGCGACGAGGAGGTTTCGCTCCGTGGCGAGCCTGACGGCGTCGACGACGTCGGCGGTCCCGGTGCACCGGACGATGAGACCTGGTCTGCGGTCGAGCATGGCGTTCTGGATGACCCGCGCTTCGTCGTACCCGACGTCGTCCGAAGTCAGAACCGTCCCCCGGAAGATCGCACGGATCTCCTCGACCGTCTCGTCCGAGAGTGTCTGCCGGTCGCCCCCCAGCGTGAGCACCTGTGCCGACATGGAGCGCTCCTCTCTCTCGTGCTCGCCGGTGCCCACCAGTCGGCACCGGTCCGCGCAACTCGCCCCTTCAGGGTCGCGCCACGACCGGGTCGTCGCAAAGCGTGCCGGAATGGCAACCATAGGTTGCCAACGGCGGCGGGTCCGAGGCCGGTGGCCGGCGTGGAAGGCGACGCCGTCTCCGTGCGGGTACGTCGTGGACTGCCCGCACGCGTCGGCGTCGTCGGGGCCGGCCGGCGCGTCGCCTCGGGCGGCTTCCTCGGTCATGGCACGCCGACTCGACCGGTACGCCACTCGAACCGCGAAACGACTCGACATGCCGGACGGAGCTCTGGGCACGACCGGCTGCTGGGGTGACGTCGTAAGTGGGTGTGAAGAGGGTTGTAAGGGCGTTCGGGCACTGTCGGATCTGTCAGCCGGCCCGGACCGCGAGCCGGGGGGAATCAGGGAGTACCAAGATGACGCGCAGGTTCAAGCTCCAGACCCAGGTCACGGTCGACGGGTACATGGGCGGGCCGAAGGGCGAGATGGACTGGATGACGTTCGGCTGGTCCGACGACCTCAAGGCCTACGCCGACGAGCTCGTGAAGCCGGTCGACTGCATCGTGCTGGGCCGCAGACTCGCCGAGGGCTTCATTCCCGCCTGGGAGTCCCGGCCCGAGGGTGAGGACGAGGCGACCATCGACTGGATGAACAACACGCCGCGGGTCGTGGTCAGCAAGACCCTCACCGCGTCGCCATGGAAGAACGCGACCATCGCCGGTGGCGACCTCGTCGAGACCGTGAACGAGCTCAAGTCGCGGCCCGGCGGCGATCTGATCGCCTACGGGGGCAGCGGGCTGGTAACCAGCCTGATCGCCGCGGACCTGCTCGACGAACTGCACCTGTTCGTCAACCCGGTCGCGATCGGGGCGGGCATCCCCGTGTTCCCCACCACCGGTGGCCATAAGCGGTTCGACGTCGTCGCGGCGCGGCCGTTCGAGTGCGGGATCACCGTCCTGCGCCTGGAGCCGAAGCGCTCCTGAACCGGCACGACCAGCCCAAATCCGCGACCGGGCCGCCTCCACTGGCACAGCCCGATTTTACGAAGGAGAAGATCATGGGAGTCATCAAGTCCGCGTTGTTCATCTCGCTCGACGGCGTCATCGAGGCGCCGGAGACCTGGCACTTCCCGTACTTCAACGACGAGATGGGCGCGGTCGTCGGCGAGCTGATGACCGAGAGCGACGCCACGCTGCTGGGTCGGCGCACCTACGAGGAGTTCGCCGCCTACTGGCCGAGCGCCGACCCCGACGACCCGACGACGACGGCGATGAACGGTGCCCGCAAGTACGTGGTGTCCGGCTCGCTCGCCGAGGCGGCCTGGGAGAACTCCGGGCTGGTCCAGGGCGACGTGCGCGCGGAGATCCTCAGGCTCAAGGAACGGCACGGCCAGCTCGGCACCACCGGCAGCGCGACCCTCGTCCGCTGGCTGCTCGAGCAGGGTCTGGTCGACGAACTGCACCTGCTGGTACACCCACTCGTGGTCGGCAAGGGCAAGAAGCTGTTCGCCGACGGCGCCTCGGTGCCTCTCGCGCTGCGCTCCGCCACGCCGTTCACCACCGGCGTGGTCCACCTGGTCTACGGGCCCGCCGCCGAGTGACCCGCCCGCGTGGCGCCAGGTGTCGATGCCGGCGACGTTCGCCCGGCCAGCACGCGCCCGACCGCCGGCCTGATCGCCGAATGCCCGCGGAAATGGCTCGACCGACAACCAGTCTCCTCGCCGTTTCCGCGAGCAACTGATGATCACCCGCCTCGCGCGCCGCTCCGAACCGGGGCGAACCATCACGGCTCCGGCGCTAGGTGTCCATGCCGGCCGTGACGCGGCCGTCGGCGAGGCCGTCGGCGAGGCCGTCGGCGAGGCCGAGGCCGGCGGCGCCCAGCTCGGCGCCGCGCGCCCGTTCCACGGCGAACCGGTCCTCCCCCAGGGCCGCGCGCGCCGCCGCGGTGGCCCGGGCGACGTCGGCCCGCTCGGTCGGGGTCGCCGGCAGCCCCGTCGACACGCGCAGCTCGGCGGCGGCTCCGAGCAGCCGGGCCGCCCGGACGGCCGCGCCCGCCGCCGCCTCGACGGCGGCGACGCCCTCCAGCGCGCCCGCGAGGTCGCGGGGGGCGTCGAGCGCCCGCGCGACGACGACCGCCTCGGCGTGCGCGGCCCGGGCGGCGGCCAGGTCGCCCCGCAGCTCGGCCACGTGGCCCTGCTCGACGAGCAGGAGCGGCAGCTGCATCGCCGGGCGTTCCGGCGTGCCGTGGCGACGGGACTCGGCGACCAGCTCGGCCAGGGCCGTCTCCGCCTCGTCGAGGCGCCCCGCGTGCCGCGCGGACATGGCGAGCCCCATCCGGGCGAACGTCGTGCCCAGCTGGAAGTCCTGCTCGGCGGCGAGACGCAGGGCCTGCTCGCAGTGCCGCCGGGCGGCGTCGTGCTCCCCGCGCTGCAGCAGGAACCAGCCAAGCCATGCCAGGCGCACGCAGGCGTCCGGCCACAGGCTCAGCTCGACCGCCAGTTCCAGACCCTCGCGCTGCAGCCGCGTCGCCCGCTCGTAGTCACCGATCAGCTCGGCGTGCCCGCCCAGCCATTCGGTCGCCTGGAGGAGGCCCCAGTGGTCCCCGACGGCCCGGAACAGCTCGGCCGAGCGCCCGGCGGCGCGTGCCACGCCCGCGTGGTCGCCATGGGTGTGCGCGATCTTGGCGAGGGTGGCCAGCGCCGCGGCCTGCCCCCACTGGTCCCCGGACTGTTCGCAGGTCCGCAGCGCCCGCGTGACCAGCTCGGTGCTGGCGGGGACGTCGCCGTGCTCCAGCTCGGCGTAGCCGAGGAACCACTCGGCCCGCGCGCGCCGCGCTGGATCGTCGATGTCGTCGAACACCCGCGCCGCGGCCCGGGTGATCTCCTCCCCGCCGGCATGGGCATCCCGCAGCAGCGCGAAGCCGGCGTGCCAGGCCGCCACCTGGGCGCGCAGCGAGGCGAGGCCCTCCGCGCCCCGACCGGCGGCGCCGACGACGGCCCCGGTGGCCGCGAACCAGCGGGTGGCCTCCGCCAGCCGGCCGCGCAGGAACCAGTACCAGGCCAGCGCGTCCGCGAGCCGCAGCGCGCCGGCGGCCGAGCCGCGGCGCACCTCGTGGTCGAGCGCGCCCCGGAGGTTGGCGGCCTCGGTGTCGAGGACGCGCAGCCACCGCCGCTGGTCGGGGCCGCGCAGCGCGGGCGCGGCCCGGCGGGCGAGCCGGGCGTAGCAGGCGGCGTGGCGGCGGCGCGTCCGCTCCAGCTCACCGGCGTCGCGCAGCCGGTCGACGCAGTAGGCGGCGACCGACTCCAGCAGGCGGTACCGGGGCTCGTCGCCCGGGCGCTCGTCCAGCACGACAAGCGAGCGGTCGACCAGGCGGCCCAGCAGGTCGAGCACGTCGGGCTCGTCGACGCCGTCCCCCGCGCAGACCGCTTCGGCCGCTTCCAGGGTCGCGCCGTCGTGGTGGACGGCGAGCCGCCGCAGCACCGCCCGCTCGGCCTCGGGCAGCAGGTCCCAGCTCCAGTCGATCATGGCGAGCAGGGTCCGCTGGCGCGGTGGGGCGCCCCGGTAGCCGGTCGCCAGCAGCCGGAACCGGTCGTCGAGCCGGGCGACCAGCCCGTCGACTCCAAGCGTGCGCACCCGGGTCGCGGCCAGCTCCAGGGCGAGCGGTATGCCGTCGAGCCGCCGGCACAGCAGCGCGACCGCCGGCGCGGTCCGCGCGTCCAGCCGGAAGCCCGGGGCGGCGGCCGTCGCCCGGGCCGTGAACAGGCGGACGGACGCGTATCCGGCGATGTCGGCGGGGTCGGCCTCGGGCGCGCGGCCCGCGGTCGCGGGCCGGCCGGCCGCGGCGAGGCCGGCAGGGACCGAGCCGGCGGGAACCGAGCCGACAGGACCGGCAGGGGCCGCGGGCGCGCGCGGCGCCGGCGGGACGTCGAGCGGAGGGACGGACCAGACGACCTCACCGGCCAGCCCCAGCGGCTCCCGGCTGGTCGCGAGGATCCGCGGGCCGGGCGCCGCCTTCAGCAGCCGCTCGGCGAACGCGGCGACCTCGTCGATGACGTGCTCGCAGTTGTCCAGGACGAGCAGCGCGCGCCGGTCGCGCAGCGCGCCGGCGAGCCGGTCCGTAGCCGTCGCCGGCCGGCCGGCCGCGGCCGTCTCCCGGATGTCCAGGGCCGTCAGGGCGAGCTCGGCCAGGTCGTCCACCGGCTCCGGCCCGGCGATCGCGCCACCGAGGCCGGCCGCGCCGAGCGGACCGCCGCCGCTCCCCCGCCCGCGCGGGTCGAAGCCGCCGAGCTCGACGAGCCACGCGCCGTGGGCGAACTCGCCGACGAGCTGACGGGCGGTCTCCAGCGCCAGGCTGGTCTTGCCGACGCCGCCGGAACCGACGAGGGTCACCAGCCGCGACGTCGTCACCAGCGCCCGCAGGTCACCGACCGCCGCCGACCGCCCGATGAGCTCGGTGAGCGCCGCGGGCAGGTTCGACGCCGGCCGTTCGGCGAGGTCGGGCATGTGCGCCGCGGGGGCCGCCCGCCCCGCTGGCCCCCGCCGGGAGGACAAGGCCCGCCCCGCGGCCCCGGTGCGGGCCGGGCGGGGCCGCCGAGGGCGCCGAGCGCGCGCTCGG
>NZ_JADWYU010000139.1:87091-98092 GCF_016786325.1 Frankia nepalensis
TGGTGCGCCGGGGGGGGTGGGGGGTGGGGGGGCTGGGGCGCGGGGGGGGCCGCGGGCCGGGCGCCCCCCGGCGGGAAGGACTCGGCCGGCCGCGAGGCCTCGGTCCGGGCCGGCGGCGGCCGCGGCCCGTTCGGCTCCAGGGACTCCAAGGGCTCCAAAGGCGCTGGCGGCTCGAGTACGCCGGATGGCTCGGGCGCGCGCGGCGGCCCGATGGCCCCGGCGGTCCCGCTCGTCGCCGTGGCGGGCGGGGCGGACGGTCCGAAGGACCCGGGCTCGGCGGGCGGGGGCGCTGGGGCGAGCAGGGACGGGTCCTGGCGCAGGATAGCGCGTTGCAGGGCGGCCAGGTCGGGGCTCGGGTCGAGACCCAGCTCGTCGCCGAGCCGGCGGCGCAGGTCCTCGTAGCTGTCCAGCGCCTCGGTCTGGCGGCCCGCCCGGTAGAGGGCCCGGATGTGGGCGGCGCGCAGCCGCTCCCGCAGCGGGTTCTCGGCGACGAGGTCACCCAGCTCCGCGGCGAGCAGGCTGTGCTCGCCGAGCTCGAGGCGGGCCTCGGCGTGCAGCTCCAGCACCGCGAGCCGCTGCTCCATGAGCCGGCTGACCGGGGCGCGGGCGAACTCCTCGTCGGCGAAGTCCGCGTACGGGTTGCCCCGCCACAGCGCGAGCGCCTCGGCGCACAGCGCGGCGCGGCCGCGGGAGTCGGCGCCGGCGAGCGCCCGCGCGGCGAGCGCCGCGAACCGGCGCGCGTCCACCGCGTCGGCGTCGGCGCGCAGCTGGTAGCCCGGCGGGCGGGAGGCGACCAGGTCCCGGCCCCCGGGCTCGGCGTCCTCGAGCGCCCGGCGCAGCTGCGAGACCCGGACCTGCAGCGCGGCGGTCGGGTTCGCCGGCTGGTTCACGCCCCACAGGTCGTCGACGAGCCGGTCGGTCGAGACCGGCCGCCCGTCGTGCGCGAGCAGGTCGGCGAGCAGCGCGCGGACCTTCGTGCCCGGGATGGTGACCGGCTCACCGGCGGCGTCCCACACCGCCAGCGGTCCGAGCACACCGAAGCGCATGGTCGTCAACATACCGAGGCGGAAATCCCCACCAGCCCGCCCGGGCCGCCGCCGATCTCCCATGGGACGCGGGATCCGCGCAGGGCAGCGCAAGTCGACGGTAGGCCGGCCGTAATCGAGGGTCCGCATCGTCTGGGTGGGGCGCTGGTGGGCCGACCTTCCAGGGCGGAACCGGCCGTCCCTGGCCTGGAAGGGAGAAACGGCCGGTGAGCGAGGACCGTGCGCCGAGGCGCGCGCTGCGGACGGTGGTCATCATCGGGAGCACCCGGGCCGGCCGGTTCGGCCCGACCGTGGCCGGCTGGTTCGCCGGCCGGGCTCGGCGGCGCGCCGAACTGTGCGTCGACGTGGTCGACCTCGCCGAGGCCGGCCTGCCCGACGCGCTCGTCGAGGACGGCGACCCGAGGCCGGCGCCGGTGGGCGCGCTCGCGACCCGGCTCGCCGCCGCCGACGCGTTCGTGGTCGTGACGCCGGAGTACAACCGAAGCTTCCCGGCCCCGCTCAAGACCGCCATCGACTGGTTCCACGAGGAGTGGCGGGCCAAGCCGGTCGCGATCGTGTCCTACGGCGGCGAGTCGGGCGGGCTGTATGCCGCGAGCCAGCTGCGCGAGGTGTTCACCGAGCTGCACGCCGTCGCCGTTCCCGGTGGCGTCGGCGTGGCGCGCTACTGGGAGCAGTTCACGGCCGACGGTGCCTGGCCCAAGCCGTCCGCCCCGTGCAACACCGACGCCGCCGCCCTGCTCGACCGCCTGACCTGGTGGGCGCACGCCCTGCGCGACGCCCGCGCCCTCCGCCCGTACCCGGCCTCCTGACCGCCGGGGCCGGGCCGCCGCCGCTCCGCGTGGCGATGCCCCGCCGCGCTGGAACGCGTCGCCCTGGCCGGCCGCGAGACCGGCCGGGACGACGCCCGGGCAAGCCGGCCGCGTGTCACGGCCGGTGTGCCGGCGCCGGTCAGATGTGGCTGACGGCGTTGGCGAGGATGGCGTCGTGGACGTACTGGGCGAGGCCCGGGGCGACGTCCTCGTAGACCTGGGTGAAGCGCTCGTCGGCGAGGTACATCTCGGCGAGGCCGACGTGGATGTCGTAGCCGCAGTCGTAGAACCAGCGGGTGATGTGCTGGCGGTGCTCCTCGGCCAGCGCCATCGCCTCTGGGCCGTCCGCCGGCAGCCCGGCCAGCAGCGCGTCGCGCCAGGCGCGCAGCGCCGTGTCGCCCTCGGCCTTCAGGCGCGCCCAGTCGTCCTTCGTGTAGGCCGCCGCCCGGCGCTGGGACTCCTGGTAGGCGTCGGTCTCGCCCCAGCGGCGCTCCGCCTCGTCGGCCCACTCGCCGCCGACCTTGTCGGTGCCGAAGACCTCGAGCTGCTCCTCGGGGGTCAGTCGCATGCCCATCGCGCGTGCCTCCAGATGTCTGTCGATCGCGGCGACCATCGCCACGAGCCGCTCGCCGCGCTCGATCAGCAGGTCCCGCTGCCGGCGCAGGTGGCCGACGGTGTCCACGTCCGGGTCGTCCACCAACAGCCGGACCTCGTCCAGCGGGAAGCCGAGCTCGCGGTAGACGAGCACCCACCGCAGCCGTTCGAGATCGTCCGCGCCATACACTCGGTATCCTGCGGACGTCCGTCCCGAGGGCCTGACCAGCCCGATCCGGTCGTAGTGATGCAAGGTCCGGACGGTGACCCCGGCCAACCTGGCGACCCGTCCGACGGTCAGGTCCTCGGCACTCTCGTCGTCCACGCGTCGACTCTCCGCCCTGACGCCGCGTCAGGGTCAAGCACGGGCGCCGCTCGCCGCGAAGCTCGACGGTGTCGCCCTCCGGACGGTGCCGGCGCGGCCCTCGTCCGCTTGTCCCACGCCGAGGCCAGGCACTGCTTCCGCGGCTTCCACCGCGTCGACCGCCTCGAGCCGGTCAACCGCCGCCGTCCGCGCGGCGGCGATGTCGGAACAGACCCGTGCCTCTCACCCTCGCGACCCTCGACCCGACCGACGCCGCCCGCCTCTCCCACATGACGGAGAACCTTCTGGCCGATCTCGGCGACCGGTCCAGCGGCGCGCGCTGAGGCCATGGACGGCGCCGCGGCGACGTTCAGAGCGGCGCCGCGGCCCGCAGCGCGACCAGTGCGAGCACCTCGGCCAGGGCGGCGCGCACCCGCTCGTCGCCGACCAGCCCGTCGGGCCCCACCGTTTCCCGGGCCACGAAGACGCGCACTGGGCCGGGCGTGACGACGACCGCGCCGACATAGCCCAGCACCGTGGCCAGGGCGGCGTCCGCGCCGCCGCCCCGCCCCTCGGCGGCCACGTTGATCCAGGCGACCGGCTTGCCGTAGAGCTCACCGCCCCCGACCGTCCAGTCGAGCAGGTTCTTCAGGCTGCCCGGCAGCGATCCCGCGTACTCCGGCGTACAGAACAGCACCGCGTCCGCCGCCTTGATGCGCCGGCTCAGCTCGGTCACGGCGGGGTGGTCCGGCTCGCGATCGTCGGGAACGAACGCCGGCAGCCGCGCCAGGTCCTCGTAGAGCTCGGCGATGACCCCGTCCGGGGCGGCCGCGCGCGCGGTCCGCAGCGCCGCGGTGTTCGTCGAGCCGCCACGCGTGCTGCCGGACACGAGCAGGATCCTCGTCTGACCGCCCACCTGTCATGCCCCTTCGCTTCGCCTGGGAGCGATGCGCTCCCGTGTGGCCAACGCGAGCCCCGAGCCGGTTACTCCGGTCCAGGACTCCGGGGAGCGTCGTCCCCCGGACACCCGCCCGGCGGGACGGATCCGGACAGCGCGACGGCCGCATGACGGCGGTGGCGGGCGACGGCGCGAGCCTTCCAGCGCGCAGGAAGGGAGCCTAGTCGCGGGCTCGCCGCCCGCGCCCGGCCTATCCCAGCAGGTCAGGGCTTTCTCAACGGCGGAATCACGGCCGTGGGGCGCGGCCTCGGCCGTCAGGGGGCCTGGTAGCCGGGTGCCACTCCGATGTCAACCGCTCGGGACGCACCTCGGGCCAAGCAGTCCCGCTTCTCGCGGCACTCGGCGACGCGGGCCTACGCGGCGGCTGTTTTGCCGAGATACAAGCAAAACCAATGGGGCATCTTCGACACAACATAAGCGCTATACATCGCCATGCATCCACCCTGCCGAGGTGCCGGCCCTCGACGAACATTCTGGCGCCCACTAGCGTCCCCTTTCGGAGGGGACCCCGGCGCCGGCTGCCCACGGCGCTCCGTCCAGGAGGCTTTCTCGGGTGTCATTTCTCCCTGCGCTCTTTTCCGCGGGAAGCGCGCCTTTCCGGCGTGCCTTGCCCGGCGTGGTGGCAGCGGTCGTCGTGGTCGTGGTCGCCACCGGCTGCCAGCCGCCTTTCGGTGGTCCGTCAGCCCAGCCGGCACCGGCCAGCGCCGGAACCTCGGCGCCGTCGTCGGCGGCCATCCCCACGACCGCCACCGACGCCACGGCCCAGCCCGCGACCCAGCCCGCGACCGGGAGCGCGACCACGGCCGCGCCGCCGCCGTCGACCAGCCCGCCGGCGCCGCGGCAGCCGACGGCGCCCGCCACGCCCAGGCCGTCCGCGGCGCCGTCCACCACCCGCCCGGCTTCCGGGCCGGTGCCCGTCGGCCCCGGCCGGATCCGACCGGGTGTCGCCTACTCCGGCCCGGCGACCCACTACGGCGCGGACGGCGGCGGCAACTGCATGTTCGACCGGCTGAGCGACCCCGCCATGCCGGTCGTGGCGATGAACGAGCTGGACTACGAGAACGCCCGCGCCTGCGGCGCCTACCTCGAGGTGACCGGGCCGGGCGGGAGCACGGTGGTGAAGGTGACCGACCGGTGCCCGGAGTGCGGCGCCGGCCACCTCGACCTGAGCCGGCAGGCATTCGACCGGATCGCCGGCGGCGTCCCGGGGCTGGTGAACGTCACCTGGCGGCTGGTCAGCCCGGCCGGCCTCGGCCCCGTCCAGTATCGGATCAAGGACGGGTCATCGGCCTACTGGCTGGCCATCCAGGTCCGCGAGCACCGCAATCCGGTCGTGTCGCTCGAGGTCCGGGTGAACGGGACGTGGGTCGCGCTCGCGCGCGAGATGTGGAACCACTTCGTCGCTCCCCAGGGCCTCGGCCCGGGACCGTTCACCGTCCGGATCACCGACCTGTACGGCGAACAGCTCGTCCACACGGTGAAGCTGGCGCCCGAGACGGTGCAGACCGCCGAAAGCCAGTTCGCCCAGCACTGAGCTCGGGCCGGATCCAGCGGCGGTAGCCGGCACGCCCGGACTTGTCCGGCAAAACGCGATCCGCGGCCCACGAATCTGCGGACAAGTCGGCGGGCGCCGAGAACGTGAAGGCTCAGGGGCTCGCCTGGTGCGCGGGCTCCCTTCCGGTGAGCTCCTTCCCGACGGGCGCCTTCCCGCCGCCGAGCAGCCTCCAGCCGCGGGCACGGCCGCGTTCCCGCCAGAAGGCGGCGTACCGCCCGTCTCGGGCCAACAGCTCGGCGTGCGGGCCGCACTCGACGACGCGGCCGCCGTCGAGGACGGCGATCTGGTCGGCGCGGATGATCGTGTCCAGCCGGTGCGCGATGACCAGGACGGTGCGGTGCGCGGCGAGCTCGGCCAGGGCCGCGTGGACGGCGGCCTCGTTCTCGGTGTCGAGCGAGGCGGTGGCCTCGTCGAGGAGCACGATGGGCGCGTCCTTGCACAGGGCACGGGCGATGGCGACGCGCTGGCGCTCGCCACCGGACAGCAGCCGGCCGCCTTCGCCGACGCGGCTGGCCCAGCCGTCCGGAAGCCGGGCGACGATGGAGTCCACCTGGGCGCGGCGGGCGGCGTCGCGCACCTGCTCCGGCGTGGCGTCGGGGTTGCCGAAGCGGATGTTGTCCTCGACGGTGCCGTCGAACAGGTAGACGTCCTGGAACACGAGCGCGAGGTGACCGAGCAGCTCGCCGCTGGTGAGCTCGCGGACGTCGACGCCGCCGACGCGCACCGAACCGGAGTCGACGTCGTGGAAACGGGCGATCAGCTTGGTGACGGTGGTCTTCCCCGAGCCGGAGGCGCCGACGAGCGCCGTGGTGCGGCCGGCGGGGATCGTCAGCGTCACTCCGGTGAGCACCTCGGGGCCGCCGGGGTAGGCGAAGCGGGCGTCGACGAGTTCGATTCCGGCGTGGCCGATCCGGGGTCCGGCCGCCGGCTCCGGGAGCGGCGCGACCGCCAGGAGCTCCTCGATCCGCTGGGCGGAGGCCTGCGTGGCCCGCAGCGCGCCGCCGAGTCCGACGATCGCGTCGAGCGGGCGCAGCAGGCTGATCCCGAGGACGACGAGAGCGATCATCCGGGCCGGGCCGAGCTGGTCGTGGGTGGCCAGGCCAAGCCCGGTGAGCAGCAGGGCGGTGAAGGCGAGCTGGATGCCGAGCTCGCCGAGGTACTCGCCGGGCAGCGAGCCGAGGATCTCGCGCCGCGCCGCCCGGTGCTGGCCGGCCAGCGCCTCGTCGAGCGCCGCGCGGCCGGCGGCGGTCTGGCCGGTGGCGCGCAGGGTCGGCTGGGCGCCGGCGAACTCGACCAGCCGGCTGCCGGCCTCGGCGGTCGCCGCGTGGTGCGCCGCCTCGGTGCGCTCGGTCAGGCGCCGGCCGACCGAGAGCGCGACGAGCACGACCGGGACGGCGAGCAGGGCGGCGAGCCCGACCCGCCAGTCGAAACCGAGCAGGAACACCGCGATCGTCGCCGGCGTCAGGACGGCGCTGATCAGGGCCTGGGCGAGGAAGACCGTGTGGGCCACCCGGGTCACGTCACCGATGATCAGTTGCGGCACCTGGCCGGCCCTCGGCCCGTCGAACCAGCCCAGCGGCAGGGTCAGGAGCTGGTCGCCGACGCGGGCGTAGAGGTCCGCGCGCCAGGCCGAGGACAGCCGCAGCGATCCCGACCCCATGTAGTAGTGCGCGACCCAGCCCGCCCCCGCCGCGGCGGTGAGCGGGATCAGCCACCACGCCGCGTCGGCCGCGCGGCCCTCGAGCAGGGCGGTCAGCAGCGGGACGAGCACCCCGAAGGCGACGCCCTCGCCCACGGCATAGCCGGCCACCGCCGCCAGGTAGCGGACCAGCGGCCGGCGCTGGCCGGCGGGCAGGAGGGCACCCAGTCGGCCGGTCATGGCCGGCCTCCCTGCTGGGCGTGCCAGAGCTGGGCGTAACGCCCGTCGGCGGCGAGCAGTTCGTCGTGCCGGCCTCGTTCGACGAGGCGCCCGTCGTCGAGGACCAGGATCTGGTCGGCCTCGGTGATCGTGTACAGGCGATGCGCGATCACGAGCAGGGTGCGGCCGGCGGCGAGCGCCGCCAGCGCGTCCTGGATCGCGGCCTCGGAGTCGGGGTCGGCGAACGCGGTGGCCTCGTCGAGGACCACGATCGGCGTCCCGGCGAGCAGGGTGCGGGCGATCGCGACCCGCTGCGCCTCCCCGCCGGACAGGTGGGCGTCCTCGCCGGCCACCGAGTCGTAGCCCCGTGGCAGGGCGAGGATCCGGTCGTCGACGGCGGCCGCGCGGGCCGCGGCGCGCACGGCGTCCTCGGTCGCCGCCGGGTCGGCCAGGGCGATGTTGTCGCGGATCGAACGACGCAGCAGGACGACGTCCTGCAGCAGGAACCCGACGTGGCGGTACAGGTCGTCCCGGTCGATGTCACGCAGATCGGCGCCGCCCAGCCGGATGGCGCCCTCGCCGACGTCGGCGAAGCGCGCCAGCAGCATGGCCAGTGTCGACTTGCCCGCCCCGGACGGCCCGACCAGCGCCGTCACGGTGCCCGGGGCCAGGGTCGCGGTGACGCCGCGCAGGACCCGGTGCGCGTCCTGGTAGCCGAAGTGGACGTCGTCGAACTCCACCGTCAGCGGCTCGCCCACGGCGCGGGCCCGCGCGGGCTCGACGGTGGCCTGGCGGGGCTCCCGCAGCAGGTCGCCGATGCGGCGGGCCGCCGTCCGGGAGCGGACCCGCAGGTCCTGGGCGAGGTAGATCGGGGTGAGCTGCTCGAACAGCCCGACGCCGAGCAGGGCGAAGGCCACCAGGTTCACCGGGTCGCTCCACCCGGCCGCGACCAGTCCGGTCCCGGCGGCGGTGACCGCGCAGACGACGGTCGCCGGGGCGACCGTCGCCCGGGCCACGGCGCGCGGGCGGACGAAGATCCGCTGTGCCCGCTCGTCGGCGTCGACGTACTCGGCGGCGGCCGCGGTGAACCGGGGCGCTCCCCGGCCGCCCGCGAAGGCCTTGACGACGCTGATGCCGCGCACCGTCTCGAGCACGGCCGCCGTCAGCTCGGCGCCCGCCGCCGCGACGCGCCCCACCTCGTCGGTCGCGCGGACCTTGAGCCGCATGCGGATCGCCTGGGCCGCGCCGACCAGCGCCACCGTCACCAGGGCCAGGGACCAGTCGACCCAGAGCAGGTAGCCGACCACCACCGCCGGGCCGGCCACCGCCGCGGCCAGGTCGCCGCGAGCGTGCGCCACCGCGTGGTGCAGCGTCGCCACGTCGTCCTGCGCCGTGGTGCGCACCTGGGCCGACACCCCGCCGGCGAACCAGCTCAGCGGCAGCGCGCTCAGCTGGTCGGTCAGGCGCCGGCGCAGCAGGTAGGCGAGGTCCGCGTCGGCGAGATGGCTGAGCAGGCTCGCCGACGCGTACAGCGCGAACCGCGCCACGAGCAGGCCGACCGCCACCCACGCCAGCGGCCACACCGGCTGCCCCGATCCGTTCAGCAGCCGGCGCGCGATCTCGACCAGCACGACCGCCGGCGTGACCGCGAGCGCCGCGGCCAGCGCCTGCAGGCCGGCCGCCACGGTGACGCGTCCGCGCACCGGCCGCCGCAGCTCGGCGAGATCAGCCACCGCCAGGTCGGCGGCCATCAGGCACACCCCACGGGGCCCACGCCGGGCCCGTGGAACACCCGACCGGACGGACAGGCGAACCGCCGCACCGAATCACTCCTCACCTGACCAGGACAGCAGGGTCATGGCACAGGTTAGGCATACCTAACGACATGTGCGCGGAATCCGGACGCGCACGCGTACCTACGCCTCGGAGCCGCGGTCGCCGCCGTCGCCCGTGACCGCCGCCAGCGCGGGCTGGCGACGCGGCGGGCTCGCGCGGGGTGGCCGAGGTGGCGGGTCGGCGGGCCGGCGCCGCAGGACGGGCCGTTCGAGCAGGTAGTACGACGCGGCCGCGAGGACCACCGAGAGGACGCCGACGGCCAGGATCGCGGGCCACCGGCCGAACTCGCCGGTCAGGTCACGGCCCCAGTACGCGACCACCGGGAAGTGCCAGAGGTAGAAGCCGTAGGAGATCCGGCCGAGCCAGGCCAGCGGCGGGGCGGCGAGCGCGCGGAACAGCCAGTTCGTCCCGCGCCCCTGCTCCACGGCGAGCACGACGGCGCCGGCCAGCAGCGCGACCACGGTGTAGCCGCCGTAGGACAGCGCTGTCGGCCGTGGTCCCCAGCCACTCGGCGCGGTCATCGCCGCCACCGCCAGCAGCGCGAGCGCGGCGGGACCCGCCACCGGCAGGAAGGGCGTGACGCGGTCGAGCCGGCGCCGCCAGGCGAACGCCGCGGCGTTCTCGCCGGCCGGCCCGCGCCGTGCCGCGCGCAGCCAGGCGGCCAGCGCGCAGCCGACCAGCAGCGCGTCCGCGCGGGTGTCCAGGGCGAAGTACATGCGCGTCGCCGACGCTCCTGACGCGATCAGCACGATCCGCCACAGCACGACGACGGCCGCCCCGCCCAGCAGCACCATCGGCAGCCGGCGGGCCAGCCGCGGCCGGCGGCACAGCGCGACCAGCACCAGCGGCCAGAGCAGATAGAACTGCTCCTCCAGCGACAGCGACCAGGTATGCCCGAGCCAGCCGGCCCCCGTGCTCTGGCGCACCACCTGGACGTAGTTGTTCACATAGAGCAGCGACGCGGTCAGGCTGCCGAGGAACTCGGCGCGCTCGCCCGCCGTGCCGACTCCCAGCAGGACGACCACCGTGAAGCCGACGAGGGCCAGCAGCCAGAACGCGGGCAGCAACCGGTACGCGCGCCGGAGGTAGAACCGGCGCAGCGACACCGCACCGGTCCGGTCCCACTCAGCCAGCAGCTGCCCGGTGATCAGGAAGCCGCTGAGCACGAAGAACACGTCGACGCCCAGGTAGCCGCCCGGCAGGGAGTCCATGTGGAACACGAGCACGCAGAGCACCGCGAGGGCCCGGATGCCGTCCAGCGCCGGGTTGTAGCCGCCAGGCCTGGCGGCACCGCGCTCCGGGGCCCCGCTCGCCCGGGCGGCTCGCTCGCGCGGACCGGGCGGGCCGTCAGGGCCGTTCGGCCGAGTGCCCGGCCACGACTGGCCGGGGAGGCGCGGTGCCTGGCCAGGGAGGCGCGGCGGCGCCGGGCCGGCCAGCAGGATGCCCGTCCGGCGGTCCGCCGCCGGGTGTGCCGGTATCGCCAGGTCGGCGCGGCGTGGTCCGCGTACCGGGTCGCCTTCGCGCTCAGCCATGCGCACTCCCCTCAGAACTGTCGGACTGCCCGTTACCTGGCCTTTTGCACGCTTCTATCCCGCCAACCTTGGCGCTTCCTGTCAGGTGGACCTGGCGGCCGCCGCCACGGAGCCGGCCATGGGCGACCCAGCCGCGCCTCATCGAGCACATCGCCACCCGCCCACCGGCACAGGTCGATCTGTCGCCGTCCGCGCGGATGTCGCCGGCAGCAGCCGATGCGGCGGTCGCGCGCCAGGCCGGTGGCGACGGTGGCGCCCCGGCTCCCAGCGGACACCGCGACCGATCGCCGGGGCCCCGCGGCGGCAACGCACCCGGCCGCGGCATGCGCCAGATCACCGTAACGCGACAATCACTATCAGTAACATTCTCGCCAGCCCCGGTCACGGGCGCGAGCCAGGGGAGCGCCCCCGCGGGTTCCGGCGCCGGGCTCACGGTCGGCGGCGGCCCGCCCCGGGCCCGGGGGCCCCCCCCCCCGGCCCCCCCCCCGCCGGGACCCCCCCCCCCCCCC
>NZ_JADWYU010000097.1:0-90673 GCF_016786325.1 Frankia nepalensis
GCCCTGTGCCGACGGCGGCTTCACGGCTGTGTCGGCCAAACGCGGCCAGTGAATGGCGTCAGAGGCCCCGGGACATCCAGATGGACGGCTCGTCCTGGAAGCCGTGGCGACGGTAGAAACGACGGGCCGACTCGTTGGGGGCCTCGGTCTCCAGGAACACACCGAGGGCGCCGGCCGCGCGGCAGGCATCGAGAAGCTCGTGCATCGCGGCCGAGCCCACGCCACGGCCGCGGTCTCGGACGTAGAACTCGTCGATCAGGGCCTCGCGGCCGCCGGACTCCAGGCTGTAGCCCCAGCACACGACGGCATAGCCAAGCGGACCGGCACCGGCGGCGGCCGGCGCGCCCTCGGCCTCCTCGATCTCCACGGCCTCCCCAATCCCGACAGCCTTCTCGATCAGCCAGACCTGGCCATGCTCGTCGCCTTCGAGGAGCGGGCCGAGGGCGTGGGCGACCCGGGCGTCGTCGTGGTCGTGGCCGTCCACCGCGTTGAACTCCCGCGTCAGCTCAAGCAGATCCGCGAGGTCGTCCGGCCGGGCACGGCGTAGCAGCGGCATCGTGGCATTCTGCCGCCCGCGGCGCGCGGCCGGCTCGATCTGTGCCGACTCGCCAGCTTCTCCAATCTGCCGCCTTCGGCTATGGCGACACGTATGTGGAGAATGTCGCCAGAAGACCGACTTTCACGGGCCACCGTTGACCATCTGGGCTGGTCGGGACATCGGCCCGCGCTTCGCGAGGGGCGACGCATGTCAACCACCACGGGCAAGATCCTTGTCGTCACCTGGAACGGCGGCGGCAATGTCCCGCCCGCGCTGAGCCTCGCCGACGAGCTGCGCCGGCGCGGCCACGACGTCCGGGTCCTGGGCCACGGCCCCCAGCGCGCCACCGTCGAGGGCGCGGGCCTGCGGTTCGAGGCGTACCGGCACGCGGCCCCGCACTCGCCGCTGGACCGGGCGAGTTTCGCGAAGTTCGCGGCCGAGTACGTCCGCCTGTATGTCGATCCCGGCGCGGGTGTCGACCTGATGGCGTCCCTCGAGCGCGAAGGAGCCGACGTCGTGGTCGTCGACGCCCTGCTGCTCGACGCGCTGCGCGCCCTGCAGCGTCGGGGAACGCGGCACGTCGTGCTGCACCACACCCTGCTCGGCTACATGACGGGCGGCTTCGCGGCCGGGGCGGGGACGATCACCAGGACGCGCGGTCTCGCGCCCACCACCCTGTGGGGGCGGGCGGACCGGGTACTGGCGCCGGGCACCGCGTCGCTGGAGCGGCGGTCCACCCAACCCGCGAACGTGCGCCTGACCGGCCCGATGTGGCCCGTGGGGGTGTCACCCAGGCCGCACCGCGGGGAAGACCGAATCCTGGTCAGCCTCAGCTCGATCCACTACGGGGGGCAGCTCGCGGCCCTGCGCAGGATCATGGCGGCGGTGGCCGGCCTGCCGGTGCCGGTGGTGCTGACGACCGGCCGCGCCGTCGACCCGGCCGAGCTCGACGTGCCGCCGGGCGTCGAGGCGCACGGCTTCCTCCCGCACGGCGAGGTGCTGCCGAACGTGAGCATGGTCGTCGGCCACGGCGGGTTCAGCACCACCACGCAGGCGCTGGCCCACGACCTGCCGATGGTCGTGATGCCGATGTTCACCTTCGGCGACCAGCGGGTGGTCGGGGCGGCGGTGGCGCGCGCCGGCGCGGGGGTCATGGTGCGGCGCGGCGCGTCGGTCGCGGCGATCCGGGACGCCATCGTCCGGATGCTGGGCGACGGCCCGCACCGGGCCGCCGCCGCCCGCCTCGGCGCCGAGCTGCGCGCCGCGGGCGGTGCCGCCACCGCCGCCGACGAGATCGAGCTGCTTCTTCCGCGGGTGACCGCGGTCAGCCGAAGGTGACCACTCCTCGCAGGTTCCGGCCGGCGCGCAGGTCGGCGTAGCCGTCGTTGATGGTTTCCAGCGTGTACCGGTTGGTGATGAGCTCGTCGAGCTTGAGCCGGCCCTGTCGGTAGAGCGCGAGCATCGCCGGGATGTCCTTCGACGGGCTGGAGGCGCCGAACAGCGAGCCCTGGATCCGCTTCTGGTAGAGCACCAGGTGCCGCATCGACACCGGCAGGCCGAGGTCCTCGTCGGCGCGGCCCATGCCGACCAGCACGCACGTCCCCGCCTTGCGGATCGCCTCCACGCCTTCGGCGACGTGCTCGGGCTTCGCCACGCCGACGCAGACGATGGCGGAGTCGGCGCCCTGCCCGTTCGTGAAGCCCCGCGCCAGGTCGGTCGCCTCGGCCATGGTGGCGACGGCGTGGGTCGCCCCGAGCGCGAGCGCCGCCGTCCGCTTCATCTCGACCGGGTCGACGGCGATGACGACCGAGGCGCCCGCGTGCGCCGCGCCCTGCACCGCGTTGATGCCGATCCCGCCGACGCCCTGCACGATGATGACGTCACCGGGCTTGACCTCGGCGGAGCGGACGGCCGCGCCCCATCCCGTGCTCACCCCGCAGCTGGTCAGGCAGGCGGCCTCCAGCGGGACGTCCTCCGGGCAGCGCACCGCCGACTGCACCGAGACGGTGGTGAGCTCGCTGAACGTGGCGACACCGGCGGCCTGGCTCACCGGACGGCCGTCCAGGCTCATCCGGCGGCTGCCGTCGGCGCGCACCCCGGACAGCACCCGGGAGCCGTTGTCGCACAGGTTCTGCAGCCCGGCGGCGCACCACCGGCACAGCCCGCACATCGGCAGGAACGACAGGACGACCCGGTCGCCGACCTTCCAGCCGGGCGTGTGCGGGCCGACGGCCTCGACGATGCCGGCACCCTCGTGGCCGCCCGCCATCGGCAGCGACCCGTCCGCCACCGACAGGTCGCCGGTGGCGATGTGATCGTCGGAGTGGCACAGGCCCGCGGCCGCCACGCGGATCAGCAGCTCGTCCTGCCGCGGCGGCTCGAGCTCCACCTCGGTGATCTCCCACTTGCCGGGCTGTTCGAACAGCACGGCCGCCCTCGTCCGCACGGTGTTCCCTTCCTTTCCGCCGGTTCCCTGGTCGCGCTCGGGGCGTGGCCGCTCAGTAGTCGTCGGAAGGCGTGAAGAGGCCCTCGAACTCGAGCTTCCCGTCGCGGACCCGGCCGAAGTGCAGCCAGTCGCCCTTGAACAGCTGATGGTCGTGGGGCCCGCCGGCGATGTGGGTGTTGGGGCCGCCGGTGACCGCCGGCATGAACCGGATCCGCTCGAGGCCGACCTTCACGCCGGGGCCGGTGAGGACGGGCGCGCGGTGCAGCGCCTCGACGACGGCGGCGGCCATGTCGTACGCGAGGCCCGGGATGGCGTTCGGCCACATCCACGGGTCCTCGCCGTACCGGGCGACGAACCGCTCGTGGAACCGGTGCATCCGCGGGTTCTCCGGGCACCACTGGTCGATGCCGACCCAGCCCTCGAGCTGCTCGAAGCCCCAGATGTACTGCATGAACGCCGTGGTCATGATCCGCGGCGGGTCCCAGTCGATGTTCTCCAGCGCGGCCCGCACCGCTCCGGACACCACCAGGCCGCCGTAGCCGAGCCAGACCAGCGCGTCGGCGTTCGCGTCACGCAGGACCGCGAACTTTTCCGCCAGCTGGTCGGTGGTGGTCGCGTTGGTGATCTTCTCGATCGCGGCGATCGAGATGCCGAGCCGGCGGCACTCCTGGTGGAAGAACCGGACGTACTCCTCGCTGATCGGCGACCACGGCAGGACGACCGCCACCCGCCGGTGCCCGTTGCGCTTCAGCCAGTTGACCATCAGCGCCGGGTCGCCGCCGACGTCGCCGTTGCCCATCCGGAAGCAGTACTCGCCGTGGAACTGGTCGGTCCCGCACATGCTGACCAGCGGCACCTGGGCGGCGTTCGCGTGCTCGGTGAGCGCGATCGCCGAGTCGGTGTAGTTGGCGCCGACGACGGCGAGGCAGCCGGCGTCGACCAGCCGGTGGAACGCGTCGACGCCGCCCTTCGCCGTCCCCTGGGGCAGGCCCGCGTCGTCCTCGAACAGGAACTCGTAGCGGCGGTCGAGCACCCCGCGCTCGATCCCCTCGTCGAACGCCATCCGGATCTCGCGCTCGAAGCGCGCCCACTCCATGCCGAGCCAGCCGATCTTCGTGGGCTCGAGACGCAGCCAGCGGTCCTCGATCGACGGCGCCGCGGAACTCCCTGTCGTCATCACCACTCCTTGTCGTTGTCGTTCAGCACAGCGGTCAGGGCATCGTGGTCGGCGACCGCGGTCCCCAGGCGCGTCAGCAGCGCGCCGGTGATCGCCGGGTCGACCTTCAGGGTGATGCCCCACAGGAACAGGCCGTGGACGACGCCCCGGCGCACGCGCAGCCAGGCGTCGTCCCAGGCCGGCGCGTCGACGCCACCGGCGCGCAGGTGGTCCAGGTAGTGCCGGACCAGGTCCCTCTCGGCGCGGCGGCGGTCGTCGACGGTCAGCGCGGACGCGATGTGGTAGCCGACGTCGAGGTACCACGGCCCGCGCTGCGCCAGCTGCCAGTCGACGAACGACGGGCGGCCTTCGGCGTTCAGGTACACGTTGCCGACGTGCGCGTCACCGTGGATCACCGACCAGGGCGCCGCGGACGCCGCGTTCTCGGCGAGCCGCCGGTAGGCGTCGACGAGCCGGTCGGCGTCCCGGACCTCGACCGGCACGCCCGCGCCGATCGGGCCGGCGAAGTTGGCGCGGATCTCGGTCGCCCCGCGCTGCACGAGATAGGTCGACAGCCGGGGCGCGAGCCAGCGCGCGTCGGCGAGCGCCGGGGCGCACCAGGTGGCGGCGTGCAGCCTGGCGAGCTCGGCCAGGCTTTCGGCCGTCTGGTCCGGTGTGTAGGGGGTGAGCGCGTCGAGGAAGACGGCACCCTGGGTGGCGACGTCCTCGGTGAGGACGACGCCGTAGCGGGTCCGCGGGTCGAAGTCGGCGTACACGGCGCGCAGCGTGCGCATTCCGGCCCAGCCGGCCACGTCCCGGTAGAAGCAGGCCTCCGGCTCGCCCGCCTGCCGGAAGGCGCGGCCGGCGGCGGTGAAGTAGCCCTTGCCGCACAGGTCCAGCGGCAGCCCGTCCGGCGCGGTGCCGTCCGCGCAGGTGATCCGGAAACGGGCGTTCGTGGCGACCCGGCTGATGACCGGGCCGGGCGTGACCGCCGTGACCTGGACGCCGGGGAAGCGGCGGCCAAGCGCCGCGGTCAGCCAGGCCGGCGACAGCATCTCCTCGAGGGAGTCGGGCACCCGCGGCGCGGTGCCGGCGGACGCGGTGCCGGCGGGCGCGGCGGTGGCGGACGCGGCGGTGGTGTGGTCCCCGGCCGCGGTCACGGCGCGGCTCCGGTGCCGGCGGGCGGCGACGCGGCGCCGGGCGCGCGGCCGCCGGCGCGCGGCCGGGGCGCGAGATCGGTCAGGACCTGCGGAGGCATGTTGAGTTCTCCCTCTCGGGTCGCGGGCGCGGGCCGCCTGGCGGCCGCGCGTTCCGCTCCCGGTGGCGGACGGCGCGGTGGCCGTCCGCCACCGGGAGTGACCTCGCTAGTTGTTCGGGTACAGCGGCGTGCAGGCGAGCTTGACGGCCTCGGTGTACTTGCCGCCGGCAAGGTGGACGACGGAGGCGCACGGGGCGGCCGCGTTGTGGTTGACCGGCCACTGGGTCTCGCCGACGGCGCCGGGGACGTGGTAGCTGTAACTGCCCCCGTTGAGGGTCTTGAGCAGGTTCGCGACCGTGAGGTCGGGGCCGGTCTTCTCGATCGCGTCGAGGAAGAAGTCCGCCGACCAGTAGCCGGCCATCGCGGTCAGGGTGATCGGCTGGCCGGGGGCGTACTTGGCGAAGTCCGCCTCGAGCTGCTTGACGCCGGCCGAGCCGCTCTCCACGGGCGCCCACTGCACCAGGGTGTAGGTGTCCTCCAGGTCCTTGAAGCCTGTCAGCCGTGGGTCGTAGCCGAGCGGGGTGAGGATCTTGCCCTCGTAGCCGGCCGCGCGCAGCGCGGTGATGAGCTTGATGGCGGGCGCGAAGTCCACGATGGTGACGATCAGGTCCGGCGGGGCGCCCTTGTCGGCGGCCATCAGGTCGTTGACGAGTGCCGTGGGGTCGTTGAGCCCAGCCGCCGGCACGGGGTTCTCGGAATAAGGCACGGAGAACCCGGCGGCCTTGACGCCCTTCGCGGCCAGGTTGATGCCGTTGACCGCGGAGTCGATGTCGACGCCGACGAACGCCACGCTCTTGTCCGTGATGCCGCCGAGGATGCCACTGGCGGCCATCGCCCACGTCGTCGAGATCGTCGGCCCGTCCGGCTCGGCGACCAGGCAGCCGGTCACACCGAAGCCGATGGCGGTGTTGCAGTAGGGCGCGCTCACTCCCCAGCCGAAGAACGGCGTCCCGGACTTGCAGAACGTGTCGGCGAAGTTGCCGGTGCGGACGACGGCGGGCACGGCCGCGAAGACGCCGTCGGCGACCAGGGACTGGGCCTCGGTGAGGGTCCGGGCGGAGTCGGCGCCGTCGTCCCGGGTGCCGATGTAGTTGATCTTTCGGCCGTTGATGCCGCCCTCGTCGTTGGCCCGGCTGAACCGGGCCTTCGCGCCCACGTCCATCCCGGCGTTCACGGGCCCGCTCGTGCTGGACTGGGTGATCAGTCCGCCGATCTTGATCTCGGTGTCGGTGACGCCGCGGGCCGGCTCGCCGCCGGGCGCGGTGCAGTCGAGCTTGGCCGCGTCGACGGTGATGCCAGAGTTGCTCCAGCCCGAGTCCGGTCCCGCCTCGAACGCCTCCGGGCCGAGGGCCTGCGCCGACGCCGAGGGCTGCGCGCCACCGCCGGCTCCGTCGTCGTCCCCGCCGCCGCACGCGGCGACCAGTAAGAGCGCCGCCACGGCGGCGATGGGGACGAGTCTTCGGGAGCTATGCATTGCTGAACCTCCGTTGTGGTGCGGTGCGTGGTGGCGCGTCCTCAGAGGACGGCGCCGGATTCCTTGAGGCGCAAGATCTCGTCCCAGGTGAAGCCGTGCTCGAGCAGAACCTCGTCGGTGTGCTCGCCGTGGGCGGGGGCCGGGGTCAGGGCCGGGGGTGTGTCGTCGAACTGGGCGGGGCTGGCGACGAGTGGGTAGTCGTGGGAACCCTTCTGGACGGTCGTCACGAAGCTGTTCGACACCGCCTGCGGGTCGCCCGCTGCTTCTCGGGCGGTCTGCACGAGTGACCACGGCGTCGCGAGCCGCCCGAGCAGTTCGGTCCAGTAGGCGAGGTCGCGGCCCGCGAAGATCTCGTCGAGCGTCTCGATGCAGGCCGCCGCGTTGGCGGCCCGGGCCGCGGCCGTCGCGAACCGTGGGTCGTCCAGCAGCTCCGGCCGCTCCACCTCCCGGAAGAACTCCTCGACGTGCTTCTCCGTCTGGATTCCCGACAGGTAGATGAGCCGGTCGTCTCGGGTCAGGTAGGCGGCGACGAAGGGGTTCGGCAGCCGTCGGTGCCGGTTGCGCGGGATGGCGTCGACGTCGTAGAGCTGGCTCGCGACGACGGCGGGCGAGAACATCCACATCCCGGACGACAGGAGCGAGACGTCGACCACCGCCCCCTGGCCGGTCCGTTCCCGGCGGAAGAGCGCGGCGGCGATGCCGCCGGCGAGGAAGGCGCCGGAGGCGAGGTCGCCGAGGGCGGGTCCGGGTTGTGGGACGAACTCGTCGCTGACCTGGCTGGCGGCCTGTGCCATGCCGGTGCGGGCCCAGAAGTCGGTGTGGTCGAAGCCGCCCGCGTCGGCTTCCGGGCCGCGCGGCCCGTGCCCGCTCGCCCTGGCATAGATCAGGTTCGGTTTGACGGCGGTGAGGTCGCCGACGTCGACCCGGAACCGGCGCCGCGCGCTGGGCAGCAGGTTGGTGATGAACACGTCGGCCGAGCCGACCAGCGCGGCCATCACCCGCTGGCCCCCGTCGGTGCGCTGGTCGACCCCGACGCACCGCTTACCACGGTTGGTGATCTCCCACATGAAGGCGACGCCGACCTCGCGGTCGGGTAGTCCCGCGACCGGGTGGCCGTTCATCGGGTCCAGCGTCCCGGGTGGCACCACCTTGATGACGTCGGCGCCCCAGTCGGCGAGCACCGCCCCGGCTGACGGCGCGAAGGCGTACATCGACGCCTCGACGACGCGAACTCCGGCGAGCAGGTTGTAGGGCATGGCACTCCGTCGATCTCGTGTGGGTCGATTTCGTGTGGGTCGGGTGCGAACGGCCGGCGCCGGTCAGCTGCCGAGCAGCGCGCGCAGGTTCGTCTCGGCGATCTTGGAAGCGTCGCCGTCCGGGACGTCGGCGAGTGTCTTCTCGAGGTAGGCGCGGTTGTTGGGCCACAGGCCGTCGCCGTGCGGGTAGTCGCCCTCGAAGAGCAGGTTGTCGACGGGTACGTCGCCGAGGCTGCGCAGCGCGAACCGCTCGTCGACCAGGCAGGCGTACATGTGCCTGGCGAAGACCTCGCGTGGGGGGCGGGTGTCCTTGGCGCCGGCCTGGCCGATGGTGACGTCGGTGCTGATCCGGTTGTCGTGGAACGCCTTCTCGGCGCGTTCGAGGATGTAGGGCACCCAGCCGGCGCCGCCCTCGGAGAGGATCACCTTCAGCTTGGGGAATCGCTCCAGGATTCCGCTGAACAGCCAGTCGACGCAGGCCATCATCGAGTTGGCCCCGATGAGGGCGACCAGCACCGGCGGCGGGGCGTCGGGCGAGGTGGTCAGCAGCCGTGACGAGCTGCCGATGTGCATGCAGACGGGGATCTCGGCGTCGTTGGCGACGGCCCACAGCGGGTCCCAGTGGTCGGTGTGTACCGAGGGCAGGCCGAGCACGGTGGGGTTCTCGGAGAAGGCGATCGTGCGGGCGCCTTTGGCGAGGACGCGCTTGAGTTCGGCCACTGCCTGGTCGATGTCGTGCAACGGCAGGATCGCGGCGCCGAAGAGCCGGTCGCGGTCGGTCGCGCACCATTCGTCGAGCAGGTAGTCGTTGTAGGTGCGCAGGCAGGCGAGCGCCAGCTCGTGGTCGGCGACGTTCAGGAAGAACCGGTGGCCGGCGAACCGGGCGTAGTTCGGGAAGCACAGCTGCCCCCACACGCCGTCGATGTCCATGTCCTTGAGCCGCTCGTCCGGGTCGTAGCAGCCGGGGCGGATCTCGTCGAAGCGGGCGGTGCCGGGTGCCGGGGGGTAGCCGGCCTCGGGATGGCCCGGCAGCGCCCGACACGAGCCCATCGGGATGTAGGTGAGCTCGCCCTCGTAGAGCCAGGCCTGGCGGCCGTCGACCTCGACGATGCGCGGGCAGGCGTCGCGGAACCGCGCCGGCACCCGTTCGACCCACAGGTGCGCCGGCTCGATGAGATGGTCGTCAGCCGACATGATCTTCGTGGACTCGGGCAACATCAGCATTCCTCCTGTCGGGCGACGGTTCGGGCAAGGGCTCGGGTGAGGGCTCGGGCGGTGGTCATCGGGGCGCGCCGAGGAGCAGTGAGGAGGTGAACTGTTCGGCGCCGCTGGTCACGACAGCCACCTGGGGACCGGAATCGAGCTGGTGAGCGCCGGCCTCACCCCTTAGCTGCAGGCACGCCTCGAGCAGGCCCCCGTACCCGTGCATCCGGCCGCCCGAGAGCTGCCCGCCGCCCGTGTTCAGCGGCAGCTCTCCGCCGGGCGCGATCCGGGTGCCGCCGTCGACGAAGTCCGTGCCCTCGTACGGGCCGCAGAAGCCGAGCGCCTCCAGCCACCGGATCGCGTACACCGTGAACCCGTCGTAGACCTGGGCGACGTCGACGTCGACCGGCTTCAGGTCGGTGCGGGACCACATCATCGCCGCGGCCTCGTCGAAGCCGGACGCGCTGCCCAGCCCCTCGAAGGTGACCGCGCGGGCCGGATCGGGCACGCTCGCGGCGCGGGAGACGACGAACGCCACCGAGCCGTCCACCGGCACGTCGCAGTCGAACATGCAGACCGGATCGGAGATCATCCGGGCGTCCAGGTACGCCTGGAGCGTGAGCGGCTCGCGGTAGACCGCCGTCTCGGTGCGCGCGGCGTTGCTCCGGCTGACGAGCGCGACCTGGGCGAACTGCTCCCGGGTGGCGCCGGCGAGCTCCATGCGCCGCCGCATGTCCAGCGCGGCGTGGCACGGGTAGCCGATCCCGAACGGGGTGGTCCACTGCGCGAGCTCCCGGCCGAACCGGACCGGCCGGTCGGCCGTGCCCCCGCCGTCCAGCAAGGTAGCGGACCGGCTCCCGAAGCCCTGTTGCGCGGTGGACTCCCACACCGTCCGGAAGCACAGGACATGGGTCGCGAACCCGGCGGCGACGGCCAGGACGGCGTTGACGACGGAGCCCAGCTGCCCGGCGGTCTCGCCGCCGCCGCTGTGCCAGCGCAGCCGCAGCCCGAGCATCGCCCGCACGTCGTCGACACCGGCGCCGGTGATCCCCGGCGTCGACCAGAACGCCCCCGGATAGGTCGACACCCCGTCGATGTCGTCAGGGGTGAGCCCCGCGTCGGCGATCGCGGCGAGCGCCGCGTCCGCCGTCAGCACCCATGGGTCGATCCCGAGCCGGCGCCCGATCGGCGACCGCCCGACCCCGCTGATGACCGCCCGGCTCTCAGCCCGCTCCATCGCCGGCCTCCGGCCGGAAGAGCGGGATGTACGCCTCGCCGGCCCTGCTGAAGCACACCTTTACCGGGAGGCCGACGCGCAGCTCCTCCGGTGAGCAGTCGACGACGTTGGTGAGCAGCCGCAGGCCGGGCTGCTCGACGAGCTCGACGTCGGCGACCACGTACGGCGGCGGCATCGAGGGCACCCAGCCGTAGCGGTTCAACGTCCACGACCACACCGTGCCCCGGCCCGAGACCGGCGCGAACCCGACGTCGCGCCCCCGGCAGGCCGGGCAGACGGGCCGCGGCGGGTGCAGGTAGCGCCCGCAGCCGTGACAGCGGGCGATCCGCAGCACGCCGTCCGCGCCGGAGGTCCAGAACGCGGCCGTCCGCTCGGTCAGCGGCGGCGCCACCCGCTCGAACGCCTCGACGACCAGCGCCGAGCCGTCCGGTGGCGCGTCGGTCATCGGGTCCGCGGTCATCGGGCGTCCCACACGACCGGCACCGACGTCGGGCCGCGCTCGTACATCCCGACGATCCGCGGCGCCTCGGCGTCGGTGTCGAGGCGCAGGCCAGGCAGACGGTCGAGCAGCGCGTCGAGGGCGGTGTGGATCTCCGCCCGGGCGACGTGCATGCCCAGGCAGATGTGCGGCCCGCCGCCGAAGCCGAGGTGCGCGCCCGGCGGGCGGGTCGGGTCGAACTCGTCCGGGCGCTCCCAGCGGGCGGGGTCACGGTTGGCCGCGGCGAAGCACAGGTGCACCACCGAGCGGGCCGGGATCTCGACGCCGCCGAGCACCGTGTCCCTGATGGCGTAGCGGGCGAACATCGGGTCGGTCGGCAGCCAGCGCAGGGACTCCTCGATCGCCGGGCGCAGCAGCGCCCGGTCGGCGCGGACGGCCTCCAGCCAGCGCGGATGCGTCAGCAGCGCGAGCAGCGTGATGCCCATCTGCTTCCAGGTGGTGCCGGAGCCCGCGGCGAGCAGAAGGAGCGCGAAGCCCAGGATGTCGGTGTCGGACAGGGCCTCGCGGGTGCCGTCCTCGCCGGTGACCTCGGCCTGGACGAGCACGCTGATGATGTCGTCCCGCGGTTCGAGCCGGCGTGCCCTGATGATGGGCAGGAGGATCTCGGCCAGCACCGCGCGGTCACGGCCGTCGGAGGTCGCCGCCTCGCGGATGCGCAGCGCGTCGGCGGCTCCCACTCCGAAGCTGCCGCAGATCGTCAGCAGGGGGATCGCCGCGCAGAACTCGACGTTGAGGTCGGCCCGCCCGTTGCGCTCGAACGTGTTGATGAGGGCGTGTACGGTCGCGTGGATCCAGCGCTCGGTCCACCAGGCGCCGCGCTTGGGCACGAACGACCCCTGGACGAGCGCGCGGTAGCGGCGGTGCCGGTCGCCGTCGAAATAGAGCATGACCGAATCGCTCATGTCGAGCTCGGGGCCGGGCGCGGTCGGTTTCGAGACGAACGTGTCGCCGTCGCGCAGGACTTCCTGGCAGGTGGCGTAGTCGAAGACCGAGAAATGGGGCAGCTCGGGGTAGGGGAGGCCCTGGAAGAACGCCGCGCCGTGGTAGCCGACGAGCGGCCCGACGATGCCGGGGTGCACCGGTCCCGTTTCGCGGAGGCGGTGGAAGTCCGGGTACGGGTCCTTCTCGAAGGAACCGCCGCGGGTGGCGTACACGTCGCTGCGCAGGTCGAACAGTTCGCGGATCCGCTGGGGGTCCAGCGTCACGGTCTCGCTCATCTCATGCCAGCCCTTTTCCTGTCCCATTTCTTGTCAGGCGCGTTTCTCGTCAGGCGCGTTCGAGGACGACGACGGGAATGCGCCGGGACGTGCGCCGCACGTACTCGTCGTAGTTCGGCCAGCTCGCGGCCATGATCTTCCAGAGGCGCTCGCGCTCCTCGCCCTCGGCGACGCGCGCCCGCGCCTCGAACCGGTCGGCGAGCACCTGCGCCTCGACCCGGGGCTCGGCGACCAGGTTGTGGTACCAGCCCGGATGAGCGGGCAGCCCGCCCTGGGAGGCGATGACGACGTAGTTGTCGCCGTCGCGGCCGTAGATGAGAGGTGTCGCGCGGCGCTGGCCGGTTCGCCGGCCGACGGTCCACAGCACGAGGCAGGTGACGCCGTTCCAGGCATGGCCGACGGCGCCGCCGGTCTCCAGATAACGCCGGACGTGCTCGGCGCCCAGCAGCGCCAGGTCGGGTGACGTGTAGGCCGGCGAGTCCTTCCCACCGCCCTCTTCCGCGGCGTGCTCGTCCGATGCGTGCTCCGTCATGGCGTTTCCCTTCGTCTGAGCGCCCTCGACGGGCAGGAGTCGATGGCCGCGGCGACGGCGGCGGCGTCGTTGGTGTCGGCCGCCGCGTCGGCCTCGCCCAGCACGACGACCTTCATCTCGTCGTCGAGATCGAACGTTCCCGGCGCGTGGAACGCGCACGAGCCCGATCCGGTGCACAGCTCGCGGTCCACCTCGAAACCGAGGCCCGAACTCGCCATCTCGTCGCTCCCTGTGTCCCTAGCGGGCGCCGGCGACGACGACGTGCTTGAGCTCCTGGTACTCCCGGAAACCCGCGACGCCGCGTTCGCGGCCGATCCCGCTCTGCTTCACTCCACCCATCGGCGTATAGGCGTTCGCGATACCCCGGTTCACCTGCACGGTTCCCGAACGGATCCGTTCGGCCACGCTCAGGCCGAGCTTCAGGTCACCGGTGTAGATCCCGCCCGACAGGCCGTAGTCCGAGTCGTTCGCGATGTCGACGGCCTGGTCGAGGTCGTCGTAGCCCTGGATGGTGACCACCGGGCCGAACGCCTCGCGCTGGGCGGCCGGGTTGCGGTTGTCGTCGACCAGCAGGACGGTCGGCGCCACGTAGTAGCCGACGTCGAGATGCGCCGGCCGGTCGCCGCCCGCGACGAGCTTCCCGCCGGCGTCGACACCGGCCGCGACCAGCCGCTCGATCCGGTCGCGCTGCGCCGCCGAGATGACGGGCCCGACGGCCGTCTCGGGGTCGCGCGGGTGCCCGACGCGCAGCGACCGCGCCACGCCCGCCACCCGCTCGACGGCGTCCGCGAGGTTCTCCCGGGGCACCAGCACCCGGGTCTGCAGCGCGCAGCCCTGGCCGGCCATCGATCCGAAGACGGTCGCGACCCCGCTCTCCAGCCCGCCCGGCCCGAGCGCGTCCGGGAGGTACAGCGCCACCGACTTGCCGCCGAGCTCCAGCACGACCCGTTTCACCGTCGGCGCCGCCTGCGCGGCGATGCGCCGGCCGACGTCGGTCGAGCCGGTGAACGAGACGCAGTCGACCCGCCGGTCGGCGGTGAGCAGTTCCGCGCCGGCCGAACCGGCCTCGACGACGACGTTGAGCGTGCCGGGAGGCAGACCCGCCTCCCGCGCGGCGGCGCCGAGCGCCAGCGCGGTGATCGGCGTCAGCGGGCTCGGCCGCAGGACCACCGAACAGCCGGCGGCCAGCGCCGAGAACACCTTCCACACGCTCGTCTGCAGCGGGAAGTTGTACGGCGTGATCGCCGCGACGACTCCGCAGGGCTCGTAACGGCGGATGCTGAGCACCACGTCGCGGCCGGTCGGGTCGAGCGAGTCCGCCAGCGGCAGCTCGTTGTGCTCCCAGTCGGGCAACGTCGCGAACAGCTCCGGCAGCGCCCGGGCGTGCTCGAGCGCCATGTCCACCTGGGCCCACCGCGCGACCAGCGCCGTCGAGCCGGTCTCGCGGATCGCCGTCTCGACGAGCTCGGCGTGGCGCGCGGCCAGCGCGTCCGCCATCCGGGCGAGCGTGGCCGCCCGCTCGCGGGCGGGCTGCCGGCTCCATGGCCCCCGGTCGAACGCGCGCCTGGCCGCCTCGATCGCCGCGTCGACCTGCGCGAGCGACGCGGTGGGCACGGTGGTGAAGATCTCCTCGTGCGCCGGGTCCTCGACGCCAAGCGTCTCCGACGCCCCGTCGACGGGTAATCCATCGATATAGAGCTGCGCGAAACTGAGATGGTCTGCCAAGGTCGGACTCCGGTCCCTGAGCGTGGATCTGCCGCGAGGACGCGCCGGTGCACGGAGCAACCGACACGACGAATCGACGGCAGGCCGGCACGTATTTCTGGCGCGTGCCGCGCGGCGTGCCGAAAAGACTTTTCCTGGGATCGCCAACGGGGTCGTCGTCGTCTCTAGTCAACTGACTATAGCCATGTGACTAGAGCCACGCAAGGGGTCGCCGCGGACAGCGGCCGGGCGGCGGGCGAGCGGCTTACGATCCACGCGTGGCAGTTGCCGGCAACACCTCAGAACCCGCGGACACGGCTGCGCCGGAGGCATCCGGGGCGCCCGAGGCGGGCACCCCCGCGCGGCGGCCACGCGGCCGTCAGGAGGTCCGGGAGGCCCTGCTCGAGGCGGCGCAGCGACTGATCGCCGAGCAGGGGCCGGCAAATGTGCGGCTGCGTGAGATCGCGGACGCCGCCGGCGTGAACTTCGGCCTCGTCTACCAGTACCTCGGCACCAGAGAGGACCTGCTGCACGAGGTTTACCAACGGGTCGCGGTCCGGTCGGCGACCCGTTTCGAGCACATCGAGGCACTCGCCGATGTCGTCGACATCTTCCTGACGATCGCGGACGGCAGCATCGGCCGCATCATGGGCTGGGCGGCGCTCGAGGGCGGCTATTCCGTCGACGGAGTTTTCGGCCACTCGCCCGCGCAGGACCAGGTCGCCGGGATCATCTCCCGCGAGGCCCGCCAGCACGATCACGAGGTGCCGGACGAGGAGGCGCGGGTCTTCGCGGCCTTCCTGCAGGTGGTCGCCCTCGGCTGGCGGCTGTTCCGGCCGATCGGGCTGGCCACCGCGGGAGTCGACCCGGCCGCGGTCGACGCCGACGCGCTGGTCACGAAGTGGCTGCACCTGCTGTCCGACGCGGTGGTGCGCGGCGACCCGGCCACCCACACCGCTCCGCCCGCCTGACCGTCCTCCCGAAACCGGACGCCGGGCCAGGCCCTGCCGCGAGTCGGTCCTACCGCCAGTCGGTCCGGCGGATCCTGGTCGGAGTCAGACCTTGTATCCGCCGTCGACACTGATGACCTGGCCGGTGATGCCCGTCCCGTCCTCGCCGGCGAGCAGCGTCGCCATCCCCGTCAGCTCCTCCGGGGCGAGGACCCGGCGCTGCAGGTTCTCCTGACAGGCGCGTTCCTCCTCCTGCTCGGGTGTGGTCCCGCGCCGGCCCGCGATGCGCGCGAAGTCGAGCAGCGACGTGCGCGTCCAGCCGGGGCAGAGCAGGTTCACGTTGATGCCATGCGGCGCGACGTCCGCCGCCAGCTGCTTCGTCAGCCCGACGAGCCCGTGCTTGCCGGCGGTGTACGGAATGGAGCCACCAACGTGCTTCGACGCCCCGGAACCGATGTTGACGATCCGGCCGTACCGCTGGTCCCGCATGGTCGGCAGCGCGGCCGTCGTGGTCCACCAGGCCGACATCAGGCACAGGACCAGGGTCTTCTCGAAGGCGTCGTCATCCCCGTCACCGGCGAACGGGTCCACGCCGCCCACGGTCCCGCCGACGTTGTTCACCAGGATGTCGACCCGGCCGAAGCGCGCCACCGCCTCCCGGACCGGCCGGCGCGCGTCCGCGGGGTCCATCGCGTTCGCCACGACCGCCAGCCCGCGCGCCGCGCCAAGCCCGGCCGCCGCGAGAGTGGCCTCCAGGTCCTCCCTCGTCCGGGACGAGATGACGACGCTCGCGCCTTCCGCGGCGTACCGCAGGGCGATGGCCTGCCCGATACCGCGTCCGCCGCCCGTGACGACCGCGACCCGGTCATCCAGTCTCCCCATGGCAGTCTCCCTCACCCGTCCGTCCCGGCCGCGGCGACCAGCACCGGCCCCGCCAGGGTTCGCCCTGCCTCGAGGCCGGACATGATCGCCGTTCCTGCCCTGGGGAGGTCGTGACCTCGCCTTGTCCGCGACCTCCCCAGGGCACTATCGGCGATCATGTGTTGCGGGCCAACGTTCGTGGCCGCGGCGACTAGCTCTCGAGCCGGGCCGCCGGGCCGGTCGCGTCGGTGTCGCCGCCGGAGTTCCGGACCGCCTCGCGTACCGGGCCGCACCACAGCTCGACGTGGCGCTCGACCAGGTCGTCGGGCATGTCGGCGAGGCTCAGCCAGGCGAAGACATGGTGGGCCGGCAGGCCGTCGAGGCGCCGACGCAGTTCCGCTACCGCGCCCGCCACGTCGAGCACCTGGAGCGCGCCGAGCCGCCCGGTGGCGGCGAGCCGTTGGCGCACCTTGTCCTCGTCCAGCGGCGACGGGCGCGACCCGTCCGGACGGCGCATGAGCGCCCGGTAGGTGTTCTGCTGGTGCAGCCAGTGGGGGAGCAGCCGTTCGGCGGCGGCCGGGGGGTCGTCGGCCACCAGGATGTCGACGAGCCCGCCCATCCGCGCGTCGCCCGGATCGTGGCCACCCGCGGCCAGGCCCTGGCGGTAGGGCTCGAACAGGGCGCGGTCGAGGCTGAGCAGGCCCATACCGGCTCGCCCGGCCCGGTGGGCGCCCTTCGGTCCCTGGTAACCCAGCCAGAGCGGAAGCGGCCGTTGGACGGGGCCGGGGGTCACGTCGCCGGAGCCGAGCAGCCGTCTGACCTCCAGCGCGACGGAGTCGGTCCTGTCGAACCGCCGGGCCATGTCGACGTCGAAGGCGTCGTACTCGGCTTGCGCGTAGCCGGCGCCGAGGCCCAGCTCGACGCGGCCCGAGGAGATCACGTCGACCAGCGCGGCCTCCTCGGCGATGTGCCGGGGATGGCGCAGCGGCGCGAGCACGACCGCCGTGCCCAGCCGCAGGTTCGTCGTCCGCGCGGCCACGGCCGCGGCCAGCACGAGCGGCTGGGGCAGGTAGCCGTCGGCGAAGCCATGGTGCTCGGTGAACCAGGCGGCGTCGCATCCGAGTGCCTCGGCGCCCGCGAGCAGCTCCAGGGTGCGCGCGCCGTGCGCGGCCGCCGACCTGCCCGACGAGTCCAGCCGGCGGAAGTCGACGAAGAGCCCGAAGGTCGTCACGAGCCGTCCCTGGTGTGCTGAGAGCCGCCCTGCCCGGTACCGCCGTCCCGCGCGCCGCCGTACTGGGGGTCCGCGCATTCGGCCCAGAAGGCGCGCCAGGAGGGTTCGTCATACGGCACGGTGCCCACGCCGTCATGATGCTCCGGCCACCGCGCGGCGCGCTGGCCCAGCGGGCGCTCGGCCGTCTCGACCCCGAACCACAGCTCGTGGCCGCGCGAGACGAACCGCCACGCGCCGTCCACCCGGCGGTAGCTGTCCCGGTAGAGGATCGCCTGCTCGACGAAGCGCCCCGGGTGGGGACCGTCCCGGGTCTCGATGTACCCGCGGCAGTAGACGAGCCCGTGCGCCTCGTCGTCGTCGTCGAAGTCGATGAGGTGGTTGCCGACGAAGAGGACCGTGACGCCCACCTCGCTCATCGACCGGCGGAACCGCCGTTTCATCGCCTCGACGGCGGACGGTATCCACAGCTCGGCGACCGCGTCCGTGTCCCGGCTGTCGAGCCCCCAGGCATACCGATAGGCGAGCTGGCGGATCTCGTCCCGGTCCCCGACCCGCCGTAAGCGCCGCAGGTCCTCCGTGGTCAGGTCAGTGGTCATGACAGCCGTATCCCTCCGGTAGCCGGATCGCCGCGGTAGGGCGGCCTACTTGGGCTGGAGGCGGGCGCCGCCGTCGATGCGGATGACCTCGGCGTTCAGGTAGCTGTTGGTGATCAGTTCGACGGCGAGCGTGGCGAACTCGTCGGCGGTGCCGAGCCGATGCGGGAAGAGGACGTCCCGCTTGAGCTTCTCCTTGAACGCCTCGGAGCCGGGGCCCTCGCCGTAGATCGGGGTGTCGATCATGCCGGGGGCGATGCAGTTGACCCGTACCCCGATGACGGACAGGTCGCGGGCGACCGGCAGCGTCATGCCGACGACCCCGCCCTTGGAGGTGGAATAGGCGGCCTGGCCGATCTGGCCGTCGAAGGCCGCCAGCGACGCGGTGTTGACGATCGCGCCGCGCTCCCCGTCGGCCGTCAGCGGGTCGGTGGCCGCCATCGCGGTCGCGACGATCCGGATGGCGTCGAACGTGCCGATCGTGTTGACCTCGATGACCCGGCGGAACGCGTCGAGGCTGTGGGCCGAGTCGTAGGTGCCGTCCCTGCCGATGGTGCGCCCGGCCCAGCCGATGCCGGCGCAGTTCACCAGGGCGCGCACCGGCCCCAGACCCTTGGCCACCTCGGTCGCGGCGATGATGGCCTCGGTCGAGGTGACGTCGACGTGCGCGAACACGCCGCCGACCTCCTCCGCGACGGCCGCGCCCTTCGCGTCGTCCCGGTCGGCGACCACGACGCGCGCGCCCCGCGCCGCCAGCAGCCGCGCGACCGCCGCGCCCAGCCCCGACGCCCCGCCGGTGACGATCGCCACCGAGTCCCTGATGTCCACGCCGTCCTCCGGTCCATCCCGTCCGACCCGCTGGATTCCGCTGGAACTGCATTCTAGGGATGGCGGGTCCGAGAGAAGCGGAACCGGCCCGGCGCGGCACGCTGACCTCTTGCGGCGGAGAAACAGGGTTCCATACTGTGGTCGGGTGGCGGACGACTTGCACGGGTGGGGCCCGGCGCTGGCCGAGATCGGCGGCCGCAAGGCGGTGGCCGCCGCCATGGGTGGCGAGGGCCGCCTCGTCCGGCAGGCCGCGCGCGGCCGGCTGAACGCCCGCGAGCGGCTGGCCGCCCTGTTCGACAAGGACACCTTCTACGAGATCGGCGCTCTCGTCGGCGCCACGGACGACCCGCCGGCGCCCGCCGACGCGTTCGTCGCCGGTGCCGGGCGGATCGACGGGCGCCCGGCGCTCGCCGGGGCCGAGGACGTCACCGTGCTCGGCGGCTCGATCGGCACCGGCGCCGCCGACAAGCGCTACCGCCTGACCCAGCTCGCCCGCCAGGAGCGGGTGCCGCTGGTGATGATGCTCGAGGGCGCGGGCCACCGGGTCACCGGACACGCGACCGGCCGCCGTCCTGGCGACCTCGGCGGACTGGTCGAGCTGTCCGGCCTGGTGCCGATGGTCTGCCTGGTGCTGGGCGCCTCCGCCGGCCACGGCGCGCTGACCGCCCCGATCTGCGACTTCGTCGCGATGACCGCGACCGCGTCGATCTTCTCCGCGGGCCCGCCGCTGGTCCGCTCGGCGACCGGTGAACAGATCAGCAAGGAGGACCTCGGCGGGCCTGACGTCGCCGCCGCCACCGGTGGCGTCGTGCACAACGTCGTCGCCGACGACGCCGAGGCGATCGCGCTCGCCCGCCGCTACCTGCGCTACTTCCCGCTCAATTCCGTCGAGCCACCACCGCGGCGGCTCGACGGCCCGGACGTCGGGCCGCGCCGGGTCGACGAGCTGCTCGAACTGATCCCGCCTGATCCCCGCCGGCCTTACGCCATCCGGCCGGTGCTCGAGGCCGTCGTCGACGACGGCGAGCTGCTGGAGGTGCAGCCGCACTTCGGCTCCTCGCTGGTGACCGCGCTCGCCCACCTCGGCGGGCACGCCGTCGCGATCGTCGCCAACGACCCGAGCGTGCTCGCCGGCGCCATCGACTCGGACGCCGCCGACAAGGCGGCTCACTTCCTGCAGGTGGCCGGGGCGTTCGGCCTGCCGTGCGTGTTCCTCGCCGACAACCCCGGGGTGCTCGCCGGCAGCGCCGCCGAGCGGGCCGGCATCCTGCGCCACGCCGCCCGGATGTACGCCGTCCAGCACCGGCTGACGGTCCCGAAGCTGCATGTGACGCTGCGCAAGGCGTTCGGGTTCGGGTCGTCGGTGATGGCGATGAACCCCTTCGACGGCCAGACGCTCACGCTGGCCTTCCCGTCGATCACGCTGGGCGCGCTGCCGGCCGGCTCCACCGCGAGCAGGATCGAGGATCCCGAGGAGCGGGCGCGGGTGGCCGCCGAGCAGGCGAGGGCGTCCGTCACCGGCGGCGCGAGGCTCTCCTACGACGACGTCATCGACCCGCGCGAGCTGCGCAACGCCCTGCTCGCCGGACTGATGCTCAGCGAGGGCCGCGAGTGGGGTGGCTCTTCCCAGGCGCCCGCCGGGATCCTCCCGTGACGGCGACCGGAGTCGCGCTCAAGCTGGGACTGCGGCTGAGCCTCTACCGGGCGGCGCGGCTCGCGGTGCCCGTCGACGAGGTCCGGCACGCCGAGAGCCTCGGCTACCACTCGGTCTGGACCGCCGAGGCCTACGGCAGCGACGCGCTCACCCCGCTGGCCTACCTCGCCGCGCACACCGAGCGGATCCGGCTTGGCACGGCGGTCGTCCAGCTAGCCGCCCGGCCGCCGGCCACGCTCGCGATGCAGGCGATGACGATCGACGCGCTGGCCGGCGGCAACCGGGTGATCCTCGGGGTCGGACTGTCCGGCCCGCAGATCGTCGAGGGCTGGTACGGCCAGCCGTGGGGCCGGCCGAACGCGCGGCTGCGGGACTACGTGACGATCGTGCGCAAGGTGCTGGCGCGCGAGGAGCCCGTCGCCCACGACGGCCGGGAGATCCGGCTGCCCTACACCGGGCCGGGCGCGCTCGGCCAGGGCAAGCCGCTCAAGTCGATCATGCATCCGGTGGCGCCGGTCCCGATCTGGCTCGGCGCCGGCGGGCCGCGCAACACCGCGCTCGCCGCCGAGCTGTGCGACGGCTGGCTGCCGATGGGGCTGCCCGCCGACGGCGTGCCCGCCCCGGCGCGGGAACGGGTCGAGCACGGCGGTTTCGAGATCTTCACCGGCGCTTCCGTCACCATCACCGACGACGTGCGCGGCACGCTCGACGCGATGCGCCCGCTCACCGCGATGTACGTGGGCGGGATGGGCAGCGAGACGCACAACTACCACCGCGACGCGATGGCACGCCGCGGCTTCCCGGAGGCGGCGGACCGGGTCGTCGAGCTGTGGCGCTCGGGGCGCAGGACCGAGGCGATGGCGGCCGTCCCCGACGACTACCTGGAGCAGAGCGCCCTCGTCGGCTCGCCGGCCAGGATCCGGCGGCGCTGGGCGGCGGGGTACGTCCCGCCGGGGGTCACCGGCCTGATCGTCGACGCCCGCCAGCCGGAGGCGCTGGAGCTGATGGCCGACCTGGCCGGTACCAGGGAGGGCACCGCGCCATGAGTGACCGCGGCACGGACGACGGCGAGAAGAGCGACGGCGACATGAGTACCTACGACATCGAGTGCCTACGACATCGAGTGCCCACGAGATGAGTGACTACGAGCACCTGCTGGTCGACGCGCCCGCGGCCGGGGTCCGGCGGATCACGCTGAACCGGCCGGAGAAGCGCAACGCCATCTCCACCCCGTTGCGGACCGAGCTGCTCGACGCGCTGCGGGCCCATGACGTCGACCCGGACGTGCGGGTGAGCATCATCCGGGGCGCGGGGCCGTGCTTCTCGGCCGGCTACGACCTGGGCTCACCGCTGATGGCCGACCCGCCGTTCTACTCGGCGCCCGGCCCTGGGCAGTGGGCCCGCCAGGTGGGCGACACCTGGTTCAGCCTCTGGGACCTGGCCAAGCCGGTGATCGCCCAGATCCACGGCTACGCGATCGCCGGCGCCACCGAGCTCGCCTCCGCCTGCGACCTGGTCTACGTCGCCGAGGACGCGATGATCAGCTACCCGGTGGTCCGGGTGGCGAGCCCCCCGGACTGGCAGTACCACACGGTGCTGCTCGGCCTGCGCCGCGCGATGGAGCTGATGCTGACCGGCGACGGCATCGACGGTGTCGAGGCCGCCCGGATCGGCTTCGCCAACCGGGCCTACCCGGCGGACCGGCTCGCCGACGAGGTACTCGCCATCGCGGTCCGCGTCGCCGGCGTGCCCAGCGACCTCACCCAGATCAACAAACGGTCGGTGCATCGCGCGTTCGACGTCTGGGGCGCCCGCGCGGCGATCCGCGCCGGCACGGAGCTCGCGGCGCTCGCCACCCACACCGACTCGGCGGCGCATTTCCGCCGTGACGCGCTGGGCGCCGTGAAGTCCGCCGTCGCCGATGGCGCCGGCGGTGGCGGCGGCGTTACTGGCGCCGCCAGCGCCGCTGGCGCCGCTGGCGCCGCTGGCGCCGAGAAGAATGGAAAGGATAACAACACGGACTGACTTGTGTCGCGTTGTGGGCTGTGTCACCCTCGAATTCGAAAAGGCGTGCGCGGATTGACGCGCATGTTCCCCAGTTGCGAGGGTGAGGTATTCCTGTGCGATTACATCGCATTGCCGCCGTGGCGGCGGCCGGGTTGCTGTGCGTCGCCGCGTGCGGCGGCGGTGGCGACGGCGCCGGCGCGAGTGGTGGTGGCGGGTCGGCGGCGACGCCGACGGTCGACCCGAATGCCTTCCGGCCGGGCGCGACGACCGGCTGGTCCGACGGCGGGGTGACGGTCGACGCGGCGGGCCTGCGCTGCGCGGACGCCCCCACGGACCCGGCGCGTGGTCTCACCGCGACCGAGATCAGGGTGGGTGGCCTGGCGAGCCTCACCGCCCCGGGCGGCGCCGCCCTGGCCGGCGCGGAGCTGGGCGCCGAGGTCCGCTTCAAACGGGCCAACGACTCGGGCGGCGTGCACGGTCGAAAGATCAACTATCTGGGCACGAAGGACGACGGGACCGACCCCGGCCGTTCCGTGCAACTGGCACAGAGTATTGCCGAGCGTGACCAGGTCTTCGCTGTCGTCCCGGCTATCTCCGCGTTCCCGAACTTCCTCGACCCGCTGTGTCAGGCAGGTATCCCGTTCTTCGGGTGGGGCACGAACACCGCGATGTGCGAGAACGCGCTCGGTTTCGCCTTCACCGGCTGCCTGTTGCAGACCGACGACAAGTCCGTCCCGAGTTCCACCGGAATGCTCACGAACACCGTGCTCGGTGGTGACCTCGCGGGCAAGACCGCCGCGGTGCTCGGCTCCGACAACGACTCCGCCCGCCAGGGCGTCGAGGTCTTCAAACGCACCCTGGGGCTCGCCGGCCTGAAGGTGACGTACGCCGAGGCGGCGGCGCCGACCAGCGGCGTGAACGACGCGACCCCGATCGTCAACGCCATCATGACGTCCAACAAGGGTGCCCCTCCGGAAATCATGATCCTCAGCCTGTCGTTCCCCGCCACACTGAAGATCACGGAGGCGTTGCGCGCCGCCGGCTTCACCGGCGAGATCGTCAACCAGGTCGGCTACGACCCGCGGCTCGCCAACTTCGCGTCGTTCAAGGACTCGCTCACCTATCTGCAGTGGGCGCCGCTGGAGTCGGCCGCGTCCTCGCCAGCCCTCGACCAGCTGAAGAAGGACTTCGCCGAGTACGCCCCGGACCAGACGATCAGCCTGACCGCGATGGCCGGCTACTGGTCAGCCGACTTCTTCCTCGCGGCGGTCGAGAAGGCCGGCCCTGACCTGACCGCCGCCTCGCTGCTCGAGTTGCTCAACGGCGGCGGTTACACCTATGAGGTTCCCGGCGCCGTCGCCGAGAGCCGCTGGCCGCTCAACCACAACGTCCCCACTCCCTGCGGCTCCGCGGTCCGGCTGGCCGACGGCCGCTTCGAGGTCGTCCAGCCCCTGGCCTGCGGCGCCACCATCCCCACCCGCGGCTGACCCCACCCGCCGCCGACCTCGCTCCGAAGGCGGGCTGGCGCCCGTCCGGCCTCGCCGCGCCGGCGCCAGCCCGTCGTCCCCGGCCGCGAGCCGCGCGGCGGCCGGGCGGCAAGTGCCGTACCCAGCGACGTTCGCTCGGCCCGCTGGCCACTCATCCCGTGAGTGGCGGGCTCGAAGTGTCCGCCAGAACGCGAGCCAGGGACCGCGCTACCGCGGACACTTCACCGGCGCCGGCACCGGCCCACGGCGCGGGCAAACTTCGCTGATGCGGCACTGGGCGGCGGGGTGGCGGGGCGCTACTCGCCTACGAGCCGCGGGGCCAGCGGCGGCCGGGGCCCTGGCCCTTTTCCATGGACATGTTGAACCGGGTGAGCAGGTGGGCGAGGGTCGCGAGGTCGGCCTGGTCCCAGTCGTGGACGTACTTGGTGATGCCGTTGACGGCCCAGGCGCGGTCGGCGCCCAACCGGTCCAACCCGTGCTCGGTGATTCGCAGCTTGCGGGCGATCCCGCCGTCCGGGTCCGGGATGCGCTCGACCAGACCGGCTCGTAACATCGCCGCGGTCTGTCGGTTGATCGTCGACGTGTCCAGGCCGAAGGCCTCGGAAAGCTGTCCGATGGACATCGGCCCCCCGGCCTCGATTCGGCTGAGCAGCAGATAGGCACTGCGGTCCAGCCGCTGCTCGGCCCCAGGAGCGGCGGCGCGCGCTGCCGCCGTCATGACCACGTATCTGCTGATCAGCATCAGCTCGCGCTCGATGTCCGCGACCTCGGCTAGCCCAATCGTGTCCGCGGTGGCTTGAGGCTTCATCCGACGCTCCTCCCGCGTCCCCTTGGCCGACTTCCAGCGTACCTGCGATGTGCGTAGTGCACATTCTGTGCATGATGCACATGGAAGTGGTCAAACTCTCGCTCGAGGGTCGACGGCGCCGATGGTGCCGAGGCCGCCAGCGGTTGCCGACTTGATAACTTCTTCAAGTCGATAAGGGGTGACGCCGTGGCGGTCCCGCTCTACCAGGCAAAGGCCGAGTTCTTTCGCATGCTTGGTCATCCGGTTCGGATCCGGGTGCTGGAGCTGCTGCAGGACGGCCCCAGGCCGGTGCGTGACCTCTTGGTCGCCACCGGCGTGGAACCTTCCAGTCTCTCCCAGCAGTTGGCCGTGCTGCGCCGCGCCGGGATCGTCCGGGCGACGAGAGAGGGAGGAACAGTCGTCTACGAGCTCGCCGGCAGCGACGTAGCCGAACTGTTGCGCGCCGCCCGCCGGATCCTCGCCGAACTTCTCGCCGGCCAGGAGGACCTGCTCGCCGAGCTGCGTGACGCCGAGATGGGCTCCGGCACGCGCTCGCGGCGAAGCGCATGACGCGAGGCCAGCTCCAGGTGAACCCGGCGTTCAGCCTCGCGGTGCGGGTGCCGACGACGGCGGTCGAGCGGGTCCGGCGGGTCGTGGCCGAGGCACCGGGCGCCGCGGCCTGCCTGGTCGACCACCCGCGCGATGACAGCCATCCGCGCGACGACAGCCACTCAGATGGCGACACCGGTTTCACGGTGGTCACCGTCGAGGCAGACGGCGCCGACACGCTGAACTGGCTGGACGCGACCCTGCGGGCGCGACTCGGCACGGACCTGCTCGACGTCACCGACCTGGCCTTCAGCGTCGCCGCCGGCGGCAAGCTCGGGCTGTTGCCGCTGGCGCGGATCGTCACCGACCTGGACATCGCCCAGCTCGACGCCGACGCGGACCGCCGCGTCGTCACCCATCTGGCCGCGAATCCGCGCGCCGCCGACCGCTACACCGGCCGCGCCCGCCGGGTCGCGCTGCTCTCCGACGGCACCGCCGTGCTCGACCTGGAACCGATCGCGGCGTCGACCGCGCTGCCCGCGCTGGAGTCGCAGGCGCTGCTGCTGCACCGCGCGAGCGGCCTGGACGTGATCCCGATGCCGGTCGCCGCCCCGCGCGCCGCCGACGTCGTCTCGGCGATCTCCCTGCTCGCGCCCGGCTTCGGCGCGACGGTGCTCGTCCACACCGACCTCGCCCGGGTCGCCGTGATCCGCGACGGCCTCGCCGACGCCGGCCTGGTCGTTCTCGACGCGGTCAACGACGGCCTCGCCGTCGCCGCGGCCGCCGCCGTGCTCTCCACGCTGCGCGCCCAGGGCACCCAGCCGCCGGCCGCGCGGGTGGTCATCGTCGACCCGTCGCGTGGAGGCGAGCTCGCCGGTCTGCTCGTCGCCGCCGGCGTCGGAGACATAACGCTCTACGATCCGGTCCGCTATGGCATCGCGGCGCTGCATCAGCTCACAGCGGAGGCGGGCGCGGTGGATCTCGTCATCGACCTGATCGGCCTGGCCGCGCCACCGACGACGGTCCAGGTGCTGCGCACCCGCCCGCAGACTCCGCCCCGCTTCGCGGCGGCGACCACCGCGCCGCGCCCGCTGCACGCTCTGCCGGGCCTGCTCACCGCCGCGCTCGCCGCCCACCGGCCGCCGACGACCGCCGCCCGCCTTGCCGCCGCCCGTGCCCTGTCGGACCTGGCGGCCTCCGGCGACCTCCTTCCGCCGCTGGACCACCCCGACCTGACGACGAAGATCGCCGCCGCCGCGGCGGCCGCCCTGCCAGCCGACGGTTAGGCCCATTTACCCGGCCGGCGCCGGCCGGGAGAACCTCGAACAAGGCTTGCGTGTCAGCGGGCGGCGACGAGGCCGCCGTCGACGAGGAGACCTGGCTGGTTGTGAAGCCGTCGGCGTCGGGCGCCGTCCGGTCAGACCGATACGACCCTGACGGCCGACGGGGGTGCCTCGCGGCCGGGCCCGGTGCGGTCGAGGTGGTCGGCGAGCAGGGCCGAGAGGTCGTCCGGGTCCGACGTCAGGACGGTCGCCGGCTTGTCCTCCGCGTCGAGGGCGGTGGCGGCGACCATCGCGTCGATCGCGTGCTCGTGGCCGTGCCTGTCCGCGTCCTTGAGCAGGCTCGATGCGGAGCGCGCGAGATCCTGGCTCAGCGGGACGACTGTCAGCCGCGACAGCACCCAGTCCAGCCGGGCCCGGTGAACGCCCGCGTGATCCGCCTCGACGATGGTGGCGGCCGTGATTGCGATGCGGACGTCTTCCCGCAGGGCGGCTGTGAGTCTCGCGGCCATCTTTCGGTCGGCGCGCAGGTGCAGCGACAGTGCCTCGCTGTCGAGGATCAGAGTGCCGCTCATGCCTTCTCGCTCCGTGTGCCTGATCCGAAGAGCTCCTGGCGCGCGGCCTGGGTTTCCTCCTCGGTGATCTTTCCGTGGATGGCCTCGCTGGCCTCGATGAGCTCGCGGAGGTTGTCGCGTTCGATCTGGCGCCGGACGGCGCGCTCGATGTACGCGGAGACGCCGCGCTTGCCGACCCGCTCCCGGACGGACGCGATCACACTGGCGTGCAGTGACACTGACACCGAGACCGTCGGATCCGGATCTCCGTCGTCGCCCACGATGAGGAGACTAGCAAAAGGATTGCCAGAAGGAAGAATCATGATCGTGCCAGGTGGCTGCCACTCGATTGGAGTCGTCGGGCGCTCCATGGTGATGGCCAGATTGGCTGGGGGTGGTGCATGCGTGGTAGCGAGCACTGGGACCGCAGAAGTCGATGTGATGGGTCAGACACTGCCTGGGTAGACAGTAGCTCCTCCGGTCGAAAACGGTCAAACCGGCCGGTCTGGCCCTGGCTGGGGCGCCGGCCAGCGGCTGGGCCGTCGTCCAGTCGGCGGTTCGGGGTCAGCGGGCGACGACGAGGCCGCCGTCGGCGAGGACGACCTGGCCGGTCATGAAGCTGCCGGCGTCGGAGGCCATGAGCAGGGCGGGGCCGACCATCTCGTCGGGGTGGGCGGCGCGGGCGAGGTGGCTGGCCCTGGCCATCCGCTCCTGGGCCTCGGGGGTGGTGGCGCGGACCATGTCCGTGTCGACCGTGCCAGGCGCCAGGGCATTCACCCGGATGCCGCGGCTGGCGTATTCGGCGGCCATGGAGCGGGTGAAGGCGACCAGAGCGGCCTTGGCCGCGGCGTACATCGAGACGGCGGGGGAGTGCAGGAAGGCGCCGGCCGAGACGACGTTGATGACCGAGGCGGCCGGGCTTTCGGTGAGATAGGGGAGGGCTTCCTGGACGAGGAAGACGGGGCCGCGCAGGTTGACGTCGAACGACTTGGCCCAGGCGTCGGCGGTCATGGCGCCGAGGGGTTGGGCGAGGCCGGTGGCGGCGTCGTTGACGACGATGTCGATGCGGCCGAAGGTCTGCGCGGCGCGGTCGACCAGAGCATGGAGCGCGTCGAGGTCGCCGACGTGGGTGGGAACGCCGAGCGCCTCGCCGCCCATGGCCCTGAGGTGGGCTTCGGTCTCGGCGCAGGCGGCTGGTTTGCGGCTGGCGACGACGACGGTGGCGCCGGCGGCGACGAAGCCTTCGGCGATCGCGCGGCCGATGCCACGGGTGCCTCCGGTGATGATCGCGACCCGGCCGGTCAGGTCGAACAGCGACCGCAGCTTCTCAGCGTCCATGCGGGCATCGTGTGATCGGTAGAACCCGGTGTCAACCGATGAGCGTGACCGGAGGAGGGAGGCCGCCGATCAGCATCCTGGCCGAGCCAGCGAGCTAGAACGAAGTTCTCGTCGATGGGCGACGACCAGGGCCATGCCTGGCGACGTTCGCCCTGTGCCCGCGTGCGGCGGTGTGCCCGTCTTGTCCGGCGTCACGGGGAATCGTGTCCGACACCAGAGCCAGGACCAGCGCCGTTTCGTGGCCCTGATGTCCGACAGGACGGCCGGGATCCCTCGGTGTCTGCCACGGCGCGGGAGAGGAGTGGCGGGGCGCCGCTCTGTCTGTCCGCCGGCAGGCAGACATTGCCCGCGCGGCACCAGGTCGCCGTTGACGAGGACGACCTGGCCGGTCACGAAGCCGTCCGCGTCGTGCCGTCCTGAGCGTCGCGTTGCCCTAGGCGCCGCGGCCCAGGATGATCGCGCTGCGGCCGGCGGCGGCCAGGACGTGCCGGACGTCGCTCACCTGGTTGGCGGCGGTGCCGCGCAGCTGGCGGACCGCCTCCAGGATGTTGTTCACCCCGTGGATGTAGGCCTCGCCGAGCAGGCCGCCGTGAGTGTTCACGGGAATGGTGCCGTCGAGGTCGATGTGGCCGTCGGCGATGAAGTCGCGGGCCTCGCCCGGCTTGCAGAAGCCGTACGCCTCCAGCTGGTAGAAGACGACGGGGGAGAAGTTCTCGTAGAGCATCGCGACGTCGATGTCGGCGGGGCCGAGGCCGGTCGTCTCGTACAGGATCCGCGCGCCCATCTCCGCCTCGGGGAAACGGGCGATGTCCGGGTGGTAGTAGTTGAACAGCACGTCGCCGTCGATCACGTTGCCCTGCGTCGCCGCCTCGACGGTGACGAGTGGCTGGCGCAGGTCCCGGGCGCGCTCGGCCGTGGTGACGACGAGCGCGACGCCGCCGTCGCTTTCCTGGCAGCAGTCGAGCAGGCGCAGGATCGGCTCGACGATCCACCGCGAGTTCTGGTGGTCGGCGAGTGTGATCGGCTTGCCGTGGAACCAGGCGTTCGGGTTCGTCGCCGCGTGGCGGCGCGCGACCACCGAGTAGAGACCGAAGTCGGCGTTGGTCAGCCCGTAAACGTGCATGTACCGCTGGAACCAGAGCGAGTACATCTTGGTGGGCGCGTCGAGGCCGTACGGCAGATAGAAGTTGAAGCCGGCGGAACGTGCCTGTTGGGCGGGTTGGCCGAACCGGTGGCCGGAGCGCTCGTTGAACGCCCGGTACACCACGACGACGTTCGCCATTCCCGAGATCACCGCGGCGGCCGCGTGCTCGACGGTCGCGGACGCGCCGCCGCCCCCGAACGGGGTGCGCGACGCCCAGCGGATCTCCTCGATGCCGACCGCGCGGGCCAGCGCCAGCTCGTCGTTCGTGTCCTGGGTGAAGGTGACCGTGCCGTCGACGTCGCGCCCGGACAGCCCGGCGTCGGCGAGCGCGGCGCGCACGGCCTCCGCCGCCAGTTGCAGCTCGCTACGCCCGGAGTTCTTGGAGAACTCGGTCTGCCCGATCCCGACGATCGCGGCTTTCGCGCTGGCCGCCATCAGACGCTCACCTCCTGGGCCGCCGCCGGGCGGAACTGGGGCAGCCTGAAGCCGTCGACCTCGTCGAAGAACACCTCGACCGGCATTTCGTTCGACACGTCGGCCGCGTCGACCTCTCGCAGGTTCGACACGAGCCGAATGCCCTCCTCGAGGTCGACGAGGATGACGATGCGCGGCGCGTCGTCGGGCTGGGACGGGTGGCGCGACACGATCCAGCTGTGGATCGTGCCGCGGCCGGACAGCTCGCGTTCCGTCCAGTCGACCGAGCCGCAAGCCGGGCACATCGGCGACGGCGGGTGCGCGATCCGGCCGCAGCCGGCGCAGGCGCGCGTGACCAGCCTGCCGTCCCGCGCGGCCTCCCAGAAGAAGGCGTCGTCGAGGTCGGGGACCGGGCGGATGACGCGTGGCATGAATCCTCCAGCCTTGTTTGGTCGCGAAGAGCGGCCTCATGTCGGGGAAGGCGCGCGGCGTGTGCCCGCCGTCGACGCTGATGCGCTGACCGGTGACCCAGCTCGACTCCTGGCCGGCGAGGAAACGGCCCGCCGCCGGCGAGCGGCAGCGCGCTCGCGAACCCCGGCCCGCCGCCGCCCACGACCAGGGCACGCAGCCCGTCGAGCGGTCCCTAGGGCATCGTCTGCCTCCTGAACAGCCGAGAAAACGGAGGGTCAGCGGTGCGACTGGCTGCCGGTGACCGGCTCGACCCGTTGCCAGAGGACGTTCACGGCGCGCCGGGCGAACCGCCAGACGCCGTCCGTGCCGCGGGCGTAGGCGTCCGCGTAGCGGATCGCCATCCGCAGGTCGACCGGCGTGCCGCCCTCGTCGAGGTGCAGGTGATGCGCCTCGCAGTAGGTCTCGCCGACGGCTGTGTCCCCGTCGACCTGGCAGCGGTGGTTGCCGACGAAGTGGAACGTCTCGGTGAACCGGGCGCGCAGCGCCCGGGGGATCCCGGCCAGCGCGGCGGGACCGACGACCGGGCGGTTCGGCTCGGCCTGGTCCGCGTAGCTGACCCGCAGCACGCCCTCGTCGGTGAACAGCGAGGCGAACAGCTCCCCGTCGCCGGCGTCCGCCGCGGCGGCGTAGCTCGCGGCCAGGTCGCGCAGGGCGAGCCGGTCGGCCGCGTCGCCGGACGAGCGGCCCGCGGCGAGCAGGCCCGCGGGTCGGGGCTTGCCGTCGGTCGTCAGCTCCACAGCTTCTCCCACCGCTGGCCGAGGTCGGCGATCCAGGCGGTCGCCTCGGCGCCGTCGCGCACGAACGCGGAGATCGGGACCGAGACCTCGGTGACGCCGAGATCGGCGAGCGCCGGCGCGCCGGCGAGCGTGCGGTCCAGGTCCAGCGACCCGTCGTCGTCGCGGGCGATCGGCAGGCTGTGACGCACCCGCGGGGTCTCGTCGCCCCGGCCGGCGGCCGCCCAGGCCTCGCGGATCTTCGCGAGGCCGGCGGCGACGCCCTCCACGGTCTCACCCATGATCGGGATCCAGCCGTCGCCCAGCTCGGTGATCCGGCGCAGGTTGCGTCGCGTCAGCGGGCCGCTGAACAGGATGGCCGGGCCGTTCGGCTGGGTCGGCTTCGGGTCGCACCAGATCTTCTCGAAGCGGGCGGTCGGCAGGTCGACGGCGGCGGGCCCAGGCGCCCACAGCGCCCGGCACGCCGCGATCGTGTCGTCGAGGATCTGGGCGCGGTTGGCGAAGTCCAGGTCCAGCGTCTCGTACTCCTCCGGCTGCCAGCCGGTGCCGACACCCAGCTCCAGGCGGCCCCGCGAGAGCGCGTCCAGGGTGGCCGCCTGCTTGGCGAGCAGCGGGGCGCGGCGCAGGCCGGCGATCAGGATGCCGGTGGACAGGCGCACCCGCGCCGTCGCCCCGGCGATGACCGACAGCAGCGTGACGGGCTCGAGCCAGGGCGAGCCGTAGGGGTAGCGGAAGGGGCCCCACGGATACCGGTCGAGCCGCTCGCCCATGATCACATGGTCGCTCTGCACCAGGGTGTCGACGCCCGCCTCGTCGGCGGCGCGGGCCAAGTCGATGATCTTGTGTTGCTCGTCGGACCTGTACATGGACTCGCCGACGGGCAGGCCGAGCGCGAGACGGGGTCGCGCCGTCGGGCCAGCAGCGGGTTGGGTCGCCGTCATACCTGAGCCTCCTTCAGCAACATCATGTATATTGTCTACCATTTGCCGACGGGGCGGGCGATGGTCGGTGGACGCGCAGGTCCGTGACCCGGTCGACGATGGCCCAGTCCACGATCCGGTCCCAGAGCTCGGCGCGTCCTGGGGCGACGTTGCTGTTGTGGTACGCCCCCGCGAGGACGTGCAGCGTGACGTCGGGGCAGCCGGGCAGGTAGCCCGGTGCCTCGCGCGGCGGACCGGCGATGTCGTGCTCGGCGAGACCGATCAGCACCGGGACGTCGATCGCCGCGAGAGCGTCACGGTGGCTGCCGGGAATCATCGACGCGAGCCCGCACGGGGTGATCAGGCTGTCGGCGCAGCCGGCCAGCGCGGCGGCCGCCGCCGGCGGCAGGCCTGGCCCGACGAGCAGCTCCAGCACTCCTGACGAGCTCGGCACCAGCGCCCGGCCGAACCGGGCCCGCGCCAGGTCGGCGACCGACGCCCGCGCCCTGACCGGGTCGCCGGCGACCGCGAGCTCGCCGGGGCCGAGCATCTCGGGCCACCCGCGGCCGGAGTGACCCAGCAGCACCAGCCCGGCGTAGGGCCGGTGGCGGGCCTGCGCCAGCGCGACCAGCATCCCGCCCATCGAGTGGCCCAGGCCCAGCACCACCGGGTCGACCAGCCCGAGGCCGGCGACGGCGCGCGCCGCGGCGGCCGCGTCGACGTCGGCGACCGTCTCCGGCACGAGTGCCCACGGGTCGGCCGGGGTGTCGCTCCCGCCGGTGGCCAGGTGATCGACGAGCACGACGACCAGCCCGGCGGCGGCCAGGTACGCGGCCATGTCATAGCCGGGCTGGGCATGGCCAGGCTGGGCATGGCCAGGCTCGGCATGGGCGGGCTCGTCGCGGGTGGCACGGCCGGCGCCGGCGAGCTCGAAGTATCGCGCCGACATGCCGCCGCCGGCGAAGCAGCACAGCACGACGGGTCGCTCCGGAGTCCGGTCCGGGTCTCGGACGATCCGGACCGACACCTCCGCCGCCCCGGCGGGCGCGACGTCGTCGACCCGGACCCGCGCGCTGGTTCCTTCGAGCACGGCTGTCCTTCCTCGTGGTGCTGGCGCCCCCCGCGGCGTCGGCGCCGCAGGGGTGACCAGTCCTGGCAATGGCCGTGATCCCGGCCTCGCGGGCCCGGCGGCTCGGGCGCCGGCTGGGGACGGTGGCTCACCCCAACCGGCTGTTCCGGTCTGATCGCGAGGCGCGGCTGGCGGTGCCGCCACCGGCGGCGGCCGGTGGCAGCGCCGGTGGCGGTTACTTCCTGACGAGCAGCGAGCCGCAGGACAGCTCGGTGACGGGATGCCAGGCGCCGTCCTTCAGCTGGCTGATCGAGCTGCACGGTGTCGTGGCGAAGTGGTTGAGCGGCCACCGGGTCTCGGGTACCGCGCCCTCGCCGCCGTGCACCCAGTCCTTGTTCAGGAAGTCGACGAACGTGTCCACCGTCAGGTCCCTGCCGGCGGCCGAGAGGGCATCGACGAACAGGTCGGCCGACCAGTAGCCGGCGAGTGCCGAGATGCTGATCCGCTGGTCGGGCGCGTACTTCTTGAAGTCCGCGACCATCTTGGTTGCCTTCACGTTCGTGTCGTCGATGCCGGGCAGCCAGCTGCTGGTGGCGTACATGCCGTCGAAGTCCTTCAGGCCGACCAGCGCGGGGTCGTAGAACGGGCTGAGAAACTTGCCGGGATAGCCGGCGGCTTTCAACGCCTGCACGAGCTTCTGGCCGGACGCGAAGTCGGTGATGAAGTAGACGACGTCCGGCGGCGCGCCAGCGTTCGAGCTCATGACCGCCTGGACGAGCGCGGTCGTGTCGGCCAGCCCGCTCGCGGGAATCGGCGACTCCGCGTAGGTGACCTTGACCCCACCCGCCTCGGCGTATTTCTTGAGGTTGCCGAGCGCGGCGCGGCTCGAGTCGAGGTCGATGCCGACGAGGGCCAGGGTGTGGTTCCGGTCGTCCTCGAACAGCGAGTTGACCATGCCGGCCAGGTTGTTGGCCAGGACCCCGTCGTTGTACTGGCAGCCGGTGATGCCGAAGCCGACCGCGGTTTCGCAGAAGCCTTCGTTGGTGCCCCAGCCGAAGAAGGGAACCTTCTCCTGGCAGAACGTGTCGGCGTAGCCGGCCTGGCTGGTGATGACCGGCACGGCGGCGAACGCCCGGGTCTGGGTGGCGATCACCTTGGCCTGCGCGATGTTACGGCTGGAGTCCTGCCCGTCGTCGAGTACGCCCGTGAAGTTGATCCGCCGACCGTTGACGCCGCCCGCGTCGTTGGCGGCGTCGAACCGGACCTTCGCGCCGACGTCGGCGCCCTGCATGGTGGAACCGCCGGGGCTGGTCAGATACGCGAGGCCCTCGACGGTGATCTCGGTGTCGGTGACGCCACGGGTCGGGTCGGCCGCCGGCTGGGTGCATTTCAGTGTGCTGGCGTCGACGGTGAGGCCGCCGTCGCTCCAGCCGGTGGACGGGCCGCTGGTCGGGCCGACCTTGACCCAGGCGGACTCGTCGGTGAGCTGGGCGACGGGCGCGCCGTCGCCGCCGCCCGGCGCGCCCCCGGCCCCCGGGCCGCCGAACGGGAACGAGAACGGGAACGGGCCAGGCTCGAGGCGGCCCGGGCCGCCTGGCGGGCCGCCTCGGCCGCCACCGCGGATCCCCGCTGGGCCCGGCCGGGCGCGGCCACGGCCGGTGGAGAGATCGCCGCGCCCGAGCCCCCGGACGCCGGGCCGCCGAATGGCTGGCCGGAGGGCGGTGGTACCCAGCCGCGTTCCGGGAGCGCGCCGCCCACGGAGCCGGGCGACGCGCCCACCGGGCGGGAGCCCGACGCGGCGGGCCCGGGCGCGGCGACGGTTCCGACGCGGCGCGAGCGGCCCGCCCGGCCGGTGCTGGTCCTGCCGGCGGCGCTCGCCGCCGTGGGGGCGGCGCTGACGATCGTCGCGTCGACGATGACCTGGGCGACGGTGCGCGCCTGGGGACTGGTCGAGTACTCGGTCGCCGGGCTCGACCCGACCCAGCACGGCCGGCTCACGCTGGGGCTCGGGATGATGGCCGGGCTCGCGGCCCTGGGCCTGGCGACCCGCCCGCGCGGGCACGCCGCCCGGCTGGCCGCCGGCGTCACCGGCGTCGCCGGGCTGACGACGGCTCTGGTCGCGCTCATCGACATCGGCTACCTGCGAGGCGGCGGCCTGATGACGGGGTCGACCACGGCGGCGGTCACGATCATCGGCCCTGGGCTGTGGCTCGCGCTCCTCGGTGGCCTGCTCGGCCTCGTCGCCGCGCTGCTCGTCCGGCCGGGCCAGCCCGGCGCCTCGGGCCAACGACGCCGGGCGGCGCCACGCGGGCCTGGCGGGCGTCGCGGCCGGGGAGGGCGTCGCGGCCGTGGCGGCGCGGGATGACCGGACGAACGGCGGTGACGGACCGGCTGGCGTCATCCGCCAGATCCGGTAGGCGCCGGGGCCGGCGTGGTCCCGGCGCCTACCGGAGACCCGCGGGGACGGACCGCGGTGTCGCCGGCGCCTCTCCGGGCGGCAGCTGTCCTGCCGGCTCGGTGCCGGGTGGCCGCTCACGTCCCCCATTCGGGGCACGTGAGATTGGGACCAAAGTGCTGGTGACCGAACTGTCCGTTTCCGGCAGACTCGGTCACGCCAGTCGGTTCGGGGAGACCGGACCAGCCTTGGGGGAGGAGGTCCAGGTCGCCGACTGGGGCGTCACGTTGCTACGCGGGGTACGACGTGACGCATCCTGACGGGTGCCGGCAGCCCGCGAGCCTGCCGGCACCCGTCCCCCGCGGCGGGAGGCCCGTGCCGTCCGCTCAGGACGACGCGGTGGATGAGTCCTTGGCCGAGCCGAGGAGATGGCCGTCCTCCTCCGCGCGGTGGAGAAGATCGATCTTCGTGCTGGCCGGCCGGCCCACGTCGCGGTACTTCTTCCGGACTCGGTCGATGTACTGCTTGGCGGTCTCCGGCGCGACGCCCATCTTCTCGGCGACCATCCGGATGGACAGGCCCGCCGCGTAGAGCCGGAGCGCGTGTTTCTCCTGCGGCGACAGCGCCGGCCGGTCCGGGGCGTCGTCGGTGAGCAGCATGAACGCGACCGGTGGCGAGATCCACCCGACGCCACTGGCGGTGGCCCGCACCGCCCGCGCCACGTCATCCAGGTGGTCGGTCTTCGCGACGTATGCCGCCGCTCCTGCTCGCAGGGCCGCCCGTACCGTCTCCGCGTCCGCGGACGCGCTGTACACCGCGACCGCCCTGCCCAGGCCGATCAGCCGCCGGATCGTCTCGGCCGGATCGGTTCCGTCCCCGAGATCCAGGTCCAGGAGCACGACGTCGGCCTCCAGGCCTGGGCCCGCGAGCAGCTCGGCGACCGAGGTCGCCGTCGCCGTGAGCGTGAGCCCGGGCAGCTGCCCGAGCGCGGTGGCGAGGCCTTCCAGCACGATCGGGTGGTCGTCGACCGCGGCGAAGCTGACCGGCGGCTCCTGACCGCCGCTCCAGCCCGCGGCCGCGCCGTCTTCGCTGGCCTGGACAGGGTCCGTGGTGGGGCCGGGCTCCCGGGCGGGGCCCGGCGGGGGATGGGTGTCGTCTGGAGCGCCGGCCGGGGAATCGGGGGGAGGACTCACGGGACCATTTCAGCAGACGTGCCCACCCGCCGGATCTCCATCCCGCCCGGCGACGACCCGCCGCGAGGCGTCAGCAGTTGCAGTCGCAGCAGCCGCAGCAGTCGCCGCAGCAGTCGCACCCGTCACAGCAGTCACAGCAGTCACCGCGGGAGCAGAACCCTTCTTTGCGCTGGCCGTCGTAGGGCGAGGTGTACTCGCCGCACATCTGGCAGGTGCAGAACATTCCTGTCGCGGCGAGGCAGGTTCCGAGGGCCAGGCCACGTCCCGGCCGGCCCGGGCCGCCGGGGCCGCCCGGACCACCGGGACCGGGGTGGGGCGGATGCCCGGGCCCGGGCTGTGGTCCGTACCCAGGCCCGGTGGGACCGGGCCCACCGGGCGGCGGCCAGGCGGAACGGAACGCCGTGTCGACGGCCCGCTCCAGCTCGTGGACCAGCAGCAGATGCGCCAGCCGGGCGTTCGGGTCGCGGCTGGCCCGCTCCCGTTCCGAAACGCCCGTCACCGTCGCGCCCGTCTCGGGGGTGGCCGGGTCGTGCCTGGCGGGGCACGCGCCGCCCTGATGCCGCTCGCCCCTTTTCGCGGACCGCCGCGCGCCCGGCGGCCCGGTGCGCGGCGTGCCGGGGTGCGCCGGCTCGTCCCGGCCCGGCGCGAACTCGACGTCGCGCAGGGCCAGCCGGATCCCCATGAGCGCGTCGTCGCACAGCGCTCGCGCCTCGGCGAGGGTCGTCCCGGTCGCGGTCAGCGGGTTCCAGGCCCGGTTGGCATCGTCGGCCGCCTGGTCGGCGACGGCGTCCACCAGGTGCGCCACCCGGCCGAACAGCCGGCCGATCTCGGCAAGCGGCTCGGCGTTGCCCGGCAGCCCGGCAAGCACGGCGGTGTGCGCGAACGCGGCCGCCGCGGCCTCCTCGGCTGGAGCCGTGACCACGGTCAGCGCCGTTCCCGGGCCCGCCGCCGCCTCAAGGGCGCGCTGCCGGCCGGCGGCACGTTCCATCACCTCGACGTCGAAGCCCAGCTCGGCGCCGGTGCGCGCGCCGCCGCGCGCCGCCGCGCCGGCGAACCTGCCGGCGAGCGCCGCGACCGGGCGGCGGGCGAACGGTCCGTCACCGTCGGCGACGTGGTCGTCCACGTTGGCCGCGGCGGCGGTCAGCGACACGGCGGCGGCGAGCAGCGCGCCCCCGTCGTTCGAGGCGCGGACCTCGGCGGGCCGTAGGCCGCGCAGCGCGCACGGCCCCGCCCGTCTGGTCGCCCCCTCGCCCGACTGCGCCGCGACCAGCACCGACAGCACGAGCCCGTCGACGTTGGTCGCGGCCCGCGCCCACTGCCCATGCCGGTCCCGCAGGGCCAGGCACATCCCGCACAGGTGGGACATCCAGGTGGACGTCAGCTCATCGCCCATCCGGTGGCGACACGGACGAAGGATGCCAAACATGGCCGTACCCTCTCAGATGGCGGCGGCCGGGACCCGTGTTTCGGGTTGGGAAAGTGCAGGTCGCCACGTCCGGGCCCCGTCTCCCACCGCCCACGGACGATCCCCGCCCACGACGCCCGCGCCCGCCTGGCCGGGCCCGTGGCAACCGCCCCGCGCGGCGCCTCCGCCGGTTCCGGCCGCGGCCCTCGCGGCCGGGACCGCGACCCGGCAGCCTGATCGCCTCCCGGTTGGCTAGCCTGGCGAGCATGGCCGACCGACTGTATTTCCGCCAGCTGCTGTCGGGGCGGGACTTCGCCGTCGATGATCCCATCGCGCGGCAGATGGTCAACTTCTGCTACTTCATCGGGGACCGGGAGACCGGCGAAGCCGTCATCGTCGACCCCGCCTACGCCGCCGACGACCTGCTCGGGCTTCTCGAAGCCGACGGGATGCGGCTGGTCGGCATGCTGGCCACGCACCATCACCCGGACCACGTCGGTGGCTCGATGATGGGCTTCTCCCTGGCCGGGATCCAGGACGTGCTGGCGAAGGCGCCGGCGCCGGTGCACGTCCACCGGAACGAGGCCGAGTTCGTCCGCCGGGTCACCGGCGTCTCCGAGACCGACCTGGTCTCCCACGACCACGACGACACGGTCGACGTCGGCGCGATCCCGATCCGGCTGCTGCACACCCCCGGCCACACCCCGGGCAGCCAGTGCTTCCTGGTGGACAACCGGCTCGTCGCCGGCGACACGCTGTTTCTCGACGGCTGTGGTCGCACCGACTTCCCCGGCGGCAGCCCGGCCGAGATGTACGACAGCCTGCAGCGCCTCGCCGCGCTCCCCGACGACCCGGTCGTCTACCCGGGCCACTTCTACTCGCCGCCTCGCGCGAGCGCGCCGATGGCGGACGTGCGGGAGTCCAACATGGTCTACCGCCCGCGCACCCGTGAGCAGTGGCTCCTCTACTTCGGCGGCTGACACGCTCGTACGCCGGCGGCTGGCACGGCCGTACGTCGGTGGCTGACGTGGCCGATGGCTGAGACGGCCGGTGGCTGAGACGGCCGGGCGCCGGCCGCCTACCGGGTGACGAGGCCGGCGCGCAGCTGGGCGGCGGTGACGCCCCGGGTGGACTCGATGATCCTCGCGGCGGCGCGGCCGATCGGGAGCAGGCTGTCGGGGTCCACCTTGTCGAGCGTGTCGGCCTCGTCGAACAGGTACCAGGGGGCGGCGAGGAACTGGACCACCGGCACGCCGGCCGTGTGGTAGTGGGCGCCGTCGGACATCGGCATGTCCCCGAAGGCGTTCGGGGCCAGCAGCATCGACCGGCCCAGCCGCTCAGCCTCGATGGCGTCGTAGACGGACTTCTCCAGCGTCGGGATCGTCGACGTGAAGAACCAGCGCGGCGTGGGGCGCCCGGTCGGCGCCAGCCGGCCGTCGCGGGCGGCCACGTCGCGGGCCGCGTGTTCCAGATGCACCTCGAGCACCACCTTGTCGAGCTCGGCGCGGTGCCTGTCGACATAGTCGATGAGCCCGGCGCCGCCGCACATGTGCCCACCCTGCAGGATGAAGCGCATCCGGTGCGGCCGCTCGGCCGCGGGCACCCCGGCCCAGTAGGCGGCCTGGGCGAGCACCATCGCGATCCCGGTGCCGTCCTCGACCGCCGACGCCCAGGGCCCGTCGTGGTGCGACCCGACCAGCACGAGCTCGTCGTCGCCCGGCGGGCCGGGCAGGTCCCCGACGATGTTGTCACTGCGCGCCGGGGCGCTGCTGGTGGCGACGTCGAGGCGGACCTGGACGGGCCCGCGGGCGAGCCGCTCGCTCAGCCAGCGCCCGTCGCTGCCCTTGATCCACACTCCGGGGATGTCGGTCGTCCGGCCGTGGTAGGGGAAGTAGTACCGGCATCCGTCGCCCGGGTAGTCGTGCAGCGCGCCGATGAAGGCGGCGCCGCGGGCCTCGACCACCTTGTCGATGAGGCCCTCGGAGCCGGCCACGAGCGGCACGAGGTGCGTCTCACCGGTGAACGTGCCGTCGGGGTCGTACACCCGTGGCGTGCCGTCCTTCGGCGCGCTCCCGAACTCGGCGGGCAGCGCCGGCGGCAGCCCGATGATCTTCGCGTCGACCAGCGCTGCCCGCCCGGCGACCGCGGCCAGGTCGGCCTCGTCGAAGCGGGCGAGCGGCACCTCCAGCCCGTCGGCCGGCACGGCGAACGGCAGCGGGAAGCACTCGAGCTCCACCGGCGCCTCGCCCGCCGGCGTGGCCACCAGCGAGTACCGCAGCGGCTCCCAGCGGGTCACCGTGACCGGCTCGGCATGGACGTCGGTCAGGCCGAACTCCCGGAACTTCGCCGTGACGAACTCCTGCGCCCACTGGTCCGCGGCGTATCCGGGCCGGCGCACGCCGCGCGCAACCACCTGCTCGACCCAGTCCATCATCGTGTCGGTGTCGGGCAGCGCGGCCTTGGCCGTCGGGGTCGCCGCGGGCGCCGGGGTGGCGCCTCCCGACCCGCAACCGGCGAGCCCGCCGGTCGTGACGGCCGCCGCGGCGGCAAGCGTCCCTCCGAGGAACTCCCGGCGCCCCAGCATCATGATCCAGACAATGATGCGTGCCGGCGGTCCTGTCCACCCCACAACGGGGGCTAGCGGGTGGCGCGGTCGAGTGCCTCGGCGAGCCGGTCGAGATCGGCCAGGGTGCTGTGGACGTGCGGGCTCACCCGCAGCGCCGGCACGGCGTCGCGGGCCCGGGTCCGGTCGATCGCCGAGGTGAGGATGCCCGACTCGCGGCGCAGCCGCTCCCGCGCCACCGCCGGGTCGACGCCGGCGGGCGGCGTGAGCGTGACGATCCCGCACGGGGAGGCGACGTCCTCGCCGAGCCGCCAGCCCGCGACCCCGTCGAGCCGGCGGCGGGCCGCGGCGGCCAGGGCCTGGACGCGGGCGCGCACCGCCTCCGGGCCGGCCTCGACGTGCTCGGCCAGCGCCGCCGCCAGCCCCACCCGGGCCGCCATCGCCGCCTCGCCGACGTCGAACCTGCCGACGCCCTCGAACGCGACGAGGCGGCCGCCGCCGGCCGCCGCCGGATCGGGCTCCCAGCGGGCCGTGTAGCCGGTCGGCGCGGGCACGCCGAGCCGCTCGACGAAGTCGGGCCGCACGGCGAGGAAGCCGACGCCGCGCGGGCCGCACAGCCACTTGCGGGACGTGCCGACGCAGGCCGTCACGCCGCCGGTGGCGCCGCCCGCCGCCACGTCGACCTGACCGAGGGACTGGGCGGCGTCGAGCAGCAGCGGCACTCCCGCGTCCCGGCACAGCGTGGCCACCGCCGCGGTCGGCTGGACGACGCCGCGCTGGCTCGGCACCTCGGGGAACGTCACCAGGTCCAGGCGGTCCAGCGCCGCCGGTCCCTCGCCGCGGCCGAGCCGGTCGACGTCGACGCGTCCGTCGGGCAGCAGCGGCAGGTCGACGAGCTCCAGGCCGTCGCGCGCCGCGCGGGCGCGCAGCGTCAGCAGGTTCGAGGAGAAGTCGCTCGGCACGATCCCGACCCGCCCGCCGGGCGGCAGTGGCCAGGCGCCCACCAGCGCGGCGAACGCCGAGGTCGCGCTGTGGTGGAAGGCGACGTCGGCGCCGGTCAGCGCCGGGCCGAGCAGCCCGGCGAGCGCGGCCCGCGCCGCGTCGAGGCGCTCGGCGGCCAGCTCCTGGGCGGCGTACGAGCCGAGCCTCGCCTCGGCGGCCAGGTGCGCCACCTGCGCGTCGACCACGGCGCCGCTCGCCGCGCCCGCCGCCGCCGCGTCCAGGTGGACGACCGCCAGTCCCGCGCGCGCGGCGCGCCACCGCGCCCCGAGCTCCTCGGCCGGCGGCTGGGAGCCGCCCGGCGACGGCTGCCTGGACGCCGGTGGCGCCGGAGCCGCGGCGTCGTCGCAAGGGCCAGCCTTCTCCAGATGCTCCACCGCGTCGGCCATGCTGGCAGCGTCGCATCCGGCGGCGCCCGCGCGAAGGGCTCGGTGACCTCTTCCGTCGCCTTCCCGCCAGCCCGCCGGCCGCCTCCGGTGGGCTGGCGGGAATTCGGCGGAGACCGGTCGCGGTTGCCTGCCGACGGGTGGTGACCGGCGCCTGTGGGGGAAGGGGTACTCGACGATGAGCGGTCCGACGGTGACCAGAGCGGTCCGGCTGGCGGCGGCCGGCGAGCCGCCGCGGCTGGACGAGCAGGCCGAACTGCCCGTGCCGGGCGACGACGAGGTGCTCGTCGAGCTCGACCACGCCGGGGTCAACCCGATCGACGGCTATGCCGCCGCTGGGCAGATCGGCGACCTCAGCCACCTGCCGCGCACCCTCGGCGTCGAGGGGACCGGGATTCTCGCCGGCACTGGCACGCGCGTCGTCCTCGCCGGATCAGGGCTGGGGCTCACCCGCGATGGCACCTGGGCGGGCGCGGTCGTCGTGCCGCGAGACGCGGTCGTCGAGGTGCCGGGCGAGCTCGACCCGGCGCAGGCCGGCGCGATCGGCACCGCGGCGGTCACCGCCTACAACGCGCTGCACGTACTCGGCCGGATCGAGCCCGACGACCGGGTGCTGGTGCTCGGCGCCGGTGGCGGGGTCGGCGTGGTCGCCGTGCAGCTCGCGAAGCTCGCCGGGGCGAGCGTCGTGGGCCAGGTCGGATCGCCGGCCAAGCGGGCCGCGGTGGCGGGGCTCGGCGCGGACCGGGTCGTGGTGGCGGGCGTGGGGAACCTGGCGGCCGAGGTCGGCGACTTCCGCCCGACGCTGGTCGTCGACCCGCTGGGCGGCGGCTTCACTCCGAGCGCGGTCGAGTTCGCCGCGGTCGGCGGCCGGATCGTCATCGTCGGCGTCTCCGCGGGCCAGGACATCTCCTTGCCCGGGCGGACCTTCTACCGCAAGGGGCTGAGCCTGCTCGGCTATGCGGGGCTCGTCGTCACCCCCGAGGGCCGCGCCACCGCGACGCGCGCCCTCGCGGCCGACGTAGTCGCCGGCCGGCTGCGGATCCCGGTCGACGAGGTCGTCCCGCTCGACCGCTTCGACGAAGCCTTCGCCCGTCTGCGCGACCGCTCCGTCCTCGGCAAGGTCGTCCTCGCCACCCAGCGGTAGGCGCGCCGCGCCCGCGTCGCTGGAGCGCGTCGGCCAGGCTGGCCCGGCCCCCGGCCCCCGGCCCCCGGCCCCCGGCCCTCGGCCCTCGGGGCCCGAACGGGCCGGAGCGGCCGGACAGGCGTGGAACGCTCCACCTGCGTATATATGGGTGGAATGGGCTGGAACACCCCGAGTTGGCCCCGGGCCGGTGGCCGGTGGGGCTGGGGGTCGGGCAGTCTCGTCGCATGGCCGATTCGGCGGCGGGCTCGGCGTTGCCCGCCTACCACGACGCTCCGGGCGTGACCAGGCCGGGCGAGCGGTCCTCCCGCGCCCGGTCGGGGATCGTGGCGCCGCCGGGGCCGGAGATGGACTTCGTCACCGGCCGGATCGTCCGGCCGGCCTCGCCGCGCGCGGGTACGCCGCCCGCCAGGGTCGCCGTCATCGGTGCCGGGGCGGTCGGCGGCTACTTCGCGGCCAGAGCCGCCGCGACCGGTGCCGAGGTGTGGCTGTGCGTCCGCCGGCCCTTCGACCGGCTGGTCGTGGTCTCCACCGGTCAGGACGGCCGCGACGTCGAGGCCGAGGTGCCGGCCGAGGTGGTCGCGGACCCGGCTCTGCTGCCCACCTACGGGTTCGACTGGGTGCTGCTCGCCACCAAGGCGCATCAGGTACCCGCCGTCACCGGCTGGCTGCGGGCGACCGTCGGCCCCGGCACCGGCGTCGTCGTGCTGCAGAACGGGGTCCGGCACGCCGAGCGGGTCGCCGCGGTCGCCCGCCCGGACCAGGTGCTGCCCGCCGTCGTCTACATCAACGCCGAGGCCGAGGGGCCCGGAATGATCCGCCACCGGGCAGGCGGGGTCATCCAGGTCCCGGACGTCCCGCTGGCCGAGCGGCTCGCCGAACGGGCGCTCACCGCCGGCGAGGTGCGGCTGATCGACGACTTCGCCACCGCGGCCTGGACGAAGCTGTGCGTCAACAGCGCCGCCAACACCGTCACGGCGCTGACCGGCCGCCGCCTGGAGGTGCTGCGGCGCGACGACGTCGCCCACCTGGCGCTCGCCATCATGGCCGAGACGGTCGCGGTCTCCGCCGCCGAGGGCGCCGAGATCCCCGAGGGCCTGCCCGAGTTCACCGTCCGCCGGCTGCGTGGCCAGCCGCCGGGCGCCGGCACGTCGATGCTCTACGACCGCCTCGCCGGCCGCCGCCTCGAGCACGAGGCCCTGATCGGCGCGGTCGTCCGCATCGGCGCCGAGCACGGGATCGCCACCCCGACCTGCGCGACCGTCCTTCCCCTGCTGGCCGCGATCAGCGACAGCCCGGCCGGCTGACGGGCGCCTGGGCCCCGGTCAGGAGGTGGGGTCGGCCTGGGGCTCGGGGACGAGCTTGGCGACGATGTACTCGGCGATCGCCAGGGACGCGGTGGCACCGGGCGACGGGGCGTTGCGGACGTGCAGGACCCGGCCGCGGTGGGCCAGCACGAAGTCGTCGACCAGGCTGCCGTCGCGGGCGACGGCCTGCGCCCGCACGCCCGCGGGGCCGCGCACCACGTCTGCGGCGGTCAGCTCGGGCACGTAGCGGCGGGCCTCGGCGACGAACGCCCGCTTGCTGGCGGTGCGCAGCATCTCCTTCGCCCCGGTCTTCCAGTGCGCCTTCGCGAGCTTGCGCATGCCCGGCCAGGCGAGTGTCTCCCGCAGGTCGCCGCCCTTGAGAGTGCCGAGCGTGTAGCCCTCGCGGGCGCCGGCGAGCACCGCGTTCGGGCCGACGAGTATCTCGCCGTCGACCCGCTTGGTCAGGTGGATCCCGAGGAACGGGTAGCGCGGGTCGGGCACCGGGTAGATCAGGCCGCGGACCAGGTCGCGCCGCTCCGGGCGCAGCAGCCAGTAGTCGCCCCGGAACGGGATGATCCGCGGTGACGGGTCCTCGCCGGTGAACGCGGCGACCTGGTCGGAGTGCAGCCCGGCGCACGAGACGAGCAGGTCGAACGGGCCGACCAGCTCGGTCACCTCGCGCACCTCGGCCTTCGCGGCGGCGCTCGCGCCGTCCGGATGGTGCCCGTTCGGCGCCACCGGAGCGGTGCCGCGCGCCCGCAGCCGCAGCCACACCCCGTCGGCCTTCTCCTCGATCCCGACGACCTGCGCGCCGGTGCGCACCGCGCCACCGGCGTCGAGGACGTCCGCGCGCAGCGCCCGGCAGACCGCCGGATAGTCGACGATCGCCGTCGTGGGGGAGTGCAGCGCGGCGACGCCGCGCGCGTGCGGCTCGATCGCGCGCAGCTCGGCGGCGTCGAGCCACCGGCAGTCCGGCACGCCGTTGGCCTCGGCCCGCCGGGCGATCTCCTTGAGACGGTCGATCTCGGTGTCATCGACCGCGACGACGACCTTGCCGCACTCCTCGTACCGGATGCCGCGCGCGTCGACGTACTCGCGCAGCAGGCCCACGCCGCGCCGGCACAGCGTCGCCTTCAGCGAGCCCGGCGTGTAGTACAGCCCGGCGTGCACCACGCCGCTGTTGCGGCCGGTCTGATGGCGGGCGATGTCCTGTTCCTTCTCGAAGACGGTCACCGCGGCCGACGGGTCCACCTGCCCCAGGCGCCTGGCGACCGCCAGTCCCAGAATGCCGCCTCCGACGACCGCGATTCGCCCTGCCACGGATGTTGCCTCCCGCTTCGTCTACCCCCATGCCGTCGTCCAGTATCCAAGCTCGCCGGTTGGCCTGGTCCGCCGGTCCCGGGCGCCTGGCGCCCGCCGCGTGACCTTGGTGACGTCTTCGGCCACTTCGGCGGCCGTCGCCACCCGCGCGCCGCCCGCGCGCCGTCCGCGAGCACCCGGCTCCAGACGCGTTCGGCCCGGCCACGGTGAGCGCGGCCGGGCCGAACGCGCCCATGGCCACGAGCCCAGCCGTGCCCGCGGGCGTGGCCGGGTCTCGCGCCCGCGGCGGGACCTCGCTGGTCCTACCTGGTTCCCACCTACCTGGTTCCCACCGGCTCCTACACGCCGACGGCGTGGAAGCCGCCGTCGACATGGATGATCTCGCCGCTGGTGGCCGGGAACCAGTCGGACATCAGGGCGACGCAGGCGCGGGCGGCCGGCTCCGTGTTCTGGACGTCCCAGCCGAGCGGGGCACGCTCGTCCCAGACCTCCTCGAACTTCTCGAAGCCGGGGATGCTCTTGGCCGCCATGGTGCGCAGCGGGCCGGCGGAGATCAGGTTGACCCGCACCCCGCGCGGCCCGAGGTCGCGGGCCAGATACCGGGTGGCTGAGGCAAGACCGGCCTTCGCCACCCCCATCCAGTCGTAGGACGGCCAGGCGACGGAGGCGTCGAAGTCGAGGCCGACGACGCTCGCGCGCTCGCCGAACAGCGGCAGCGACGCCCGGGTGAGCGCCGCCAGCGACCACGTCGACACCTGCAACGCGGTGCCCACCTCCGGCCAGGCGGCCTCGACGAACGGCTTGCCGCCAAGCACCGACTCGGGCGCGAAGCCGATCGCGTGCAGCACGGCGTCGAGGCCGTCGACGTGCTCGAGCACCTTGTCGGCGAGGCCACCGAGGTGCTCCTCGTTGGTCACATCCAGTTCGAGGACGGGCGCCTCGGTCGGCAACCGCCGCGAGATCCGGCGGGTAAGCGAGAGCCCGCGGCCGAAGCCGGTGAGTATGACCGTCGCGCCCTGCTCCTGCGCGATCCGGGCCACGGCGAACGCGATCGACGCGTCGGTCAGGACGCCGGTGACGAGGACCCGCTTGCCTTCGAGAAGTCCGCTCATGGTTGGCATCCTGCCAAAGGCAGGTTCTATGTCGACACACATCCGGTGCGCGCGCCGCCGCCGCCCAGCGGCCGGGTCAGCCGGCCGGCGCCGCGTCGCCGGCGGCGGTCGTGGCGGGGGCGGTCGTGGCGGGGGCGGTCGCGGTGGGGGCGGTCGGGGTGGGAACCGTGGTGGTCGCGGCGGTGGGTGGCTTGCGGTCCCGGCGGCGCAGGGCTGCCCGGGTCACCGGCTCGACGAACCGGGCGGCCAGCGGGCCGAGCACGGCCATCAGCAGGACGTAGCTGGCGGCGAGCGGGCCCAGCCGGGGGTTGATCCCGGCGGCGACCGCGAGACCCGCGATGACGATCGAGAACTCGCCGCGGGCCACCAGCGCCGCTCCGGCGCGGAACCGTCCGAGCGTCCCGATCCCGGCCCGCCGGGCGGCCCACCAGCCGGTGATCATCTTCGTCGCGACCCCGGCGATCGCGAGCAGCGACGCCGCGAGCAGGACGGGCGGGATGTCGGCCGGGTCCGTGCTCAGCCCGAAGAACACGAAGAACACGGTGGCGAACAGGTCACGCAGCGGGGCCAGCACCTCGCGCGCGCCCTCGGCCACCGGCCCGGACAGCGCGATGCCGACCAGGAAGGCGCCGACCGCCGCGGACACCTGCAGCTGCTGGGCGACGCCCGCGACCAGCAGGGTGAGCCCGAGCGCGCGCAGCAGGATGATCTCGTCGTTGCGGTCCGAGGCCGGGTTGAAGACCAGCCGGGTGACCTTCGAGCTGTGCCGCAGCGCGATGTACAGCACGGCGACGAGCGCGCCAAGCGCCACGGCGAGCGTCAGCGACCCGCGCGCGATCGTCATGTTCGCCAGCAGCGCGGTGAGGATCGGCAGGTAGACGGCCATCGCGAGGTCCTCGAGGACCAGCACCGAGAGCACCACCGGCGTCTCCCGGTTACCGAGCCTGCCCAGGTCGCCGAGGACCTTCGCGATGATCCCGGACGACGAGATCGCGGTGACGCCGCCCATCACCACGGCGGCCTGCCAGCCCCAGCCGAGGATGAGGGCCGCCGCGACCCCTGGCGCGGCGTTGAGCGGCAGGTCGAGGGCGCCCGCCGGCGCCTGCCGGCGAAGCTCGTGGACCAGTTCGTCGGCGGTGTACTCGAGCCCCAGGGTCAGCAACAGCAGGACGACGCCGATCTCGGCGCCGGTCTCGATGAACTCCTCGCTCGCGCCGAGCGGGAGCAGCCCGCCGTGGCCGAACGCGAGGCCCGCGATGAGGTAGAAGGGGATCGGGGAGATGCCGATCCAGTTGGCGATGTGCCCGAGCACCCCCAGGGTGAACAGGACGGCGCCGAGCTCCAGGAAGATCGATGCAGTGTGTTCCACGCTGGCGCCGCCGTCAGCCTGTGCTGAACAGGTCCGCGACAGCCGCGGTGTTCTCGGGCGTCCCGACGACGACGACCACGTCGTCCGGGTGGAACCGGAAGTCGGGCCTCGGGGAGGCGAGGACCTCCTGGTCGCGGACGACGGCGACGATCGACGCGCCGGTGCGGGTCCGCGCCTGCGTGTCCCCGAGCAGCCGGTTGGCGTACGGCGAGTCCGGCGTGATCCTGATCCGTTCGCCGACCAGGCCGGCGAACGCGGCGCTCAGGTCAGCCAGCTTCTCCACGATGTGCGGCGCGCCGAGCAGCTCGGACAGGGCGTCGCTCTCCTCGGCGGTGAGCGCGAGCGACTCGGCGACGGAGTCCGGGTCGTGGGCGTCGTAGATCACCAGTTCGCGCCGTCCCTTGTGGTGCGACACGACGCCGATCCGCCGTCCGGAGCGCGTCTGGAACTCGTGCCGTAGGCCGATTCCGGGAAGCGCGGTCTCCTCGATGTCCACGATGGGGCCTTTCGGGCTGTCGGCGATCAGGAGCAGATGACGGTCGGGGCGCGCGTTCGACGGCCTCCGGCGGCGTGCGCGAACGCCGGGCGCGCCCGCGCGGCCGGTGGCCGGCGGTCCAGCCCACCACTGGGCCCACAGTAGACGTTGCTGCCGTCCTGCCTGGTTGGTACAGGTTGGTGCCCCACCGGCGGGACCGCGCGGCCTCGCCGGCGAGGAGCAGGTACCCGCCGCGGGGTGGCGGAAGCCGGCGACGGCCTGGCCCCGGGCGCGGTCGCGCATAGTCACCAATGGGAGCCCACGGGTCGACGCGCCCACCCGCCGGCGGCGAGGGCTGGCTCACGTATCGGGTTTCCGACCTGCTTCTACGGGACAAACGAGCGGCGAGCGCCGCCGTCGCCAGGCACCATGGAACGTGGCGCTCGGGGGGGCGGACGCGTCGGCGAACCAGGGAGGAGCCGCCAGCCGTGCTCAGGTCACCTGCCCGCCTGCTTCGGCGGATCGTGCTGACGGTGCTGGGGGTCGCCATCCTCGGCCTGGGGGCCGCGATGCTGGTGCTGCCCGGCCCGGGCTTCCTCGTCGTCGCTCTCGGTTTCTTCGTCCTGGGCCTCGAGTACGACTGGGCCAGAGAACGCTTCGAGGCGGCGCGGCAGAAGGCCGCGGACCTCGCCGACCTCGCCGCCGCGCGGGTCTGGTCGACGGCCGGCTCGATCGTGTTCGGCCTCGGCATGGTGGCCGCCGGCGTGCTGTGGATCATCTACGACGACCTGCCCGGGTCGTCGGCCTGGAGCGGCGGTAGCGTGATCTTCGGCGGCCTGGCGGTGCTGGCCACGATCTTCGTCAGCCTCTGGCAGGCGCGCCAGGCGCGCAGGGCCGGCCAGCCCACGCCGGCCGAGGTGCTGGAGGCCCGTCGCCACGACGAGGAGGACGCCGACGAGGCCGCGCCGACGCCCGCCGGCTCCCAGTCGGCTCGCGGCTAGCGCTGCCGCGGCTACTGGCCCTGGGTCTGAGTGGTGATCCCCTCCACGCCGGGCCGCCCCTGGACGCAGGCGAACACCTTCGCGCGGTCGCCGGTGGAGGCGTCCGTCAGGTTGTAACGCAGCGGGTAGACGCGGGTGATCGCGAGGTCGTTGCGGTCCGGTGGCTCCTGAACCGCCCCGCCGACAGTCGGGCAGGCGGCGCGGACCGCGTCCTTCTGCGCCTCGGTCGCCTGTGCCGTGAAGACGACGACCGCCTCGACTCGCGGCGGCGGGCCCTCGAGGACGGCGTACACCCCGAACACCAGGATTCCGACCAGGCAGATCAGCCCGAACACGACCGGCACCCGGCGGCGCGGGTCGCGCAGGTAACGCGCCGCCTCGGCGAGTGGCGAGGGCTTCGAGCGTGTCGGCGGCGTCGCGCGCGCGCCCGCGCCCGCCGGCTGACCGGCGGCCGTGTCGGAAAGGGGACCCGGCCGCGCGGGGTCACCCGGTGATGGTGCACGCTGTAGGGCCGTCGGGGCACCGAGATCCAGCACGGGGGGAGGAGACGGCTCCGGCGGGGGAGTGGTAGCGGTCACTTCGGAAGATCCCTGTCGGGTCGGGGCATGACATCGGCTCCGGCTCACGCGGGGACCACCCGGATGGGCCGAACTCCCAAACTAGTCCGCTGTCCGGGCTCATAATCTGTACCGCCTTGACCAACACGGCTGGCCGAACGCCAGCCGCGGAGGTCTCGGGGAGACATGGCTGTGGGCTGGCCGCGGCGGCTCCGGACGTCTGAGGTGACGAGGCCTTCAGACGGCGCCCGGTGTCGCCGGCACGGCTGTGACCCGACCCGGCCGGCGCCGACGCCGGCCATGGTGGCGGAGCGGCCACCGGGACAGGGCGGCCACGGTGGCGGAGCGGCCACGGTGGTGGGGCACGGCGCGCCGACACCCGGCGCGACACCGTGCCCGGACAGGCAACGCGGACGGCGACGAGCCGGTGTGGCGTCTCGCGCCGTTCGTCGGCGCGTCCGCGCCGCCGGGCGTCGTGGCTCGAGCGGCATCAGAACTTCCAACAATCCTCCGGCGAAGCCCGCCGGCTCATCATCGTGCTAGGAGCAACGGTGGCATCCCTCATCGAGGACTACGCGCTGATCGGGGACACCCATTCGGCCGCGCTCGTCGCCCGGGACGGTTCGATCGACTGGTTGTGCCTGCCCCGCATCGACTCTCCGGCGTGCTTCGCGGCGCTGCTCGGCGACGAGAACGCCGGGCGCTGGCGGATCGCGCCGACCGAACCCGTCCTCGGCGTCACCCGCCGCTACCGCGGCGACACCCTCGTCCTCGAGACGGACATGACCACGGCGACCGGGACCGTCCGGATCACCGACGCCATGCTCCCGCGGGCCGGGACGCATGCCGTGCTTCGGCTGGTGGAGGGCCTGGCCGGCAGGGTGCGGATGCGCAGCGAGGCCCGGTTCCGGTTCGACTATGGCTCGATCGTGCCATGGGTGCGCCGGCGGGACGAGCACACGATGACGGCGACCGCCGGGCCCGACGCCGTCACGTTGCGTACCACGGCGCCGATGGAGGGCCGCGACTCCGCCACCTTCGCCGAGTTCGAGGTGGCCGCGGGCCAGTCCGTCCCGTTCTCGCTGACCTGGTACCCGTCGCACCAGCCCACGCCGCCCGCCCCCGCCGTCCGGCAGATGATCGCCCAGACCGAGGCGTGGTGGAACGACTGGATGGCCGGCTGCTCCTATGACGGCCTCTACCAGGCCGCCGTGCGTCGCTCGCTGATCACGCTGAAGGCGCTCACGTTCGCCCCGACCGGCGGGATCGTCGCCGCCGTCACCACGTCGCTGCCCGAGCACATCGGCGGCGTCCGTAACTGGGACTACCGGTACTGCTGGCTGCGCGACGCCACCATCACGCTGCTGGCGCTGCTCGACGCCGGGTTCACCAGCGAGGCGCTGGCCTGGCGGGAGTGGCTGCTGCGGGCCGTGGCCGGCGACCCCTCGCGCGTCCAGATCATGTACGGGGTGGCGGGCGAGCGCCGGCTGCCCGAGTACGAGGTCCCGTGGCTGCCCGGCTACGAGAACTCGGCTCCGGTGCGGGTCGGCAACGCCGCCGTCGACCAGTTCCAGCTCGACGTCTACGGCGAGGTCCTGGACGCGCTGCACGTCGCCAGGATGGCCACCCAGGTCGACGGCCGCGACGACTCCTGGCCCCTGCAGACCAAGCTGATGGAGTTCCTCGAGACCGGCTGGCGCAAGCCGGACGAGGGCATCTGGGAGGTGCGCGGCCCGCGCCGGCATTTCACCCACTCCAAGGTGATGGCCTGGGTCGCCGCCGACCGCGCGGTCAAGGGCATCGTCGAGTCGGGCCTGCCCGGCCCGGTGGAGCGCTGGGCGGCGCTGCGCGACGAGGTGCACCGCGAGGTGTGCGCCCGTGGCTTCGACCAGGAGCGCAACACCTTCACCCAGTTCTACGGCTCCTCCGAGCTCGACGCGGCGCTGCTCTACATGCCGCTGGTCGGCTTCCTGCCCGCGACCGACCCGCGGGTGGTCGGCACGGTGGCCGCGATCGAGCGCGAGCTGCTGGAGGACGGCTTCGTCAACCGTTACCCGACGGCCGAGGACGGCGCGGTCGACGGCCTGCCAGCCGGCGAGGGCGCGTTCCTGGCGTGCACGTTCTGGCTGGCGGACAACTACGCCCTGTCGGGCCGGGTGCGCGAGGCCCAGGAGCTGTTCGAGCGGCTCCTGGCCCTGCGCAACGACGTCGGGCTGCTCGCCGAGGAGTACGACCCGCGGCTGGGCCGGATGACCGGCAACTTCCCGCAGGCGTTCAGCCACGTCCCGCTGGTGAACACCGCCCGGACGCTGACCGACGCCCTGCGCGGCATGCCCCGCTCCCGCACCGACCGCGCCTACCCGCCCGGCCACTTCTTCGGCTAGCCCCAGGACGCCCGCCCGCCCGTGGCCCTGTGGTGGAGACCACCCGGTCCTGACCACGGGCGGGTGCCGCCCCGCGGCCGGACGCCGGGGGCCACCCCGGCACCACCGGGCGCGCGACGGGCGGTGGCGGGCGGTGGCGGCATGCCTGGCCCGCGGCCGGCGCGAGCGTGGGTGGTGACGGGGCGCGACACAGGCTGCGCGTCGCGTGGCCAAGGTCGCGACTTATCCGAACTGGAGCGGCAAGCGGCGGTGTGGCCGGGCCGGAGGGCTACTACTCTTCCGGATATGGACGACCACGCAGGTCAGGTCGCGGCCACCGGACAGCAGCTGACCCCGCAGAATCTCGAGCGGCTGGCCCGGCTCGCCCGGGAGCGTGGCGACCTCGACACCCTGCTGACCGCGCTCGACGCGCTGGTGTCGGTCAGCAGGGAGCGGGTTGCCTCGGCTACCAGCGGAGTCGCCGACCTGGCGCATCTGGCCGCCGTGCTGATCGAGCACGGCGACGCGCTGCTTGACCACGGCCGGGCGGCGCCGGCGCAGGAGAACTACGAGGAAGCGCTACGGATCAACCGGCACCTGGCGACCGCCGACCGCACGCCCGAGTCCGAGCACCGCCTCGGCGTCAGCCTGGAGCGCGCCGGCGCCGCCCGCGCCGCGCTCGGGGATCTCGTCGGCGCGCTCGACATCCAGACCGAGTGCCTGGCGCTCGCCCACCGGATGATCGCGGACGGGGCGTCGGCGCCGCAGGCCCGGCAGCGGCTCGCCAACACCCTCGAGAAGATCGGCGACCTGCGTCAGCAGCAGGGAGACACCAAGGCCGCGCTGGACGCCTACACCGACGCGCTGGAGGTGCGCCGCGGGCTGCTCACCGTCTACGGCGAGGTCGCGCCGCTGCTGCGCGACATCTCCCGCGGCCTGCTCGACGTGGGCGACATGCTGCGGCTGCGCGGCGACGTCGCCGGCGCGCTGGCCCGCTACGGGGAGGCCGTGACGACGGCCCGGCGCGCGCTCGCCGCCGCCGGCGCCACCGAGATCGACCCGACCGTGCCGCGTGCCCTGTTCCACTCGCTGAGCCTGGTGGGCAACATGCGCTACGACCAGGGGGACGTCGCCGGCGCGCTGGAGTCGTACGCGGAGTCGCTCGCGCTGGTGCGCTGGCTGCGGACCGAGTACGGCGAGCACCCGACCGTGCTGCGCGACCTGTCCGTCGGGCTGGACAAGGTCGCCGGGGCCAGGGAGGCCCTCGGAGACCTGGACGCGGCGCTGGAGGGTTTCGAGGAGGCGCTGGCCGTCGAACGCCGCCGCCGCCAGATCGTCGGTGACCGGCCGGAGATCCTGCGCGACCTGGTGTGGGCCCTGGAGCAGGTCGCCCGCGTCCGCGCCGCCGGCGGTGACACCTCCGGCGCCCAGGCGGCCGGCCGCGAGGCCCTCGCGCTGCGCGACGCGGCCGTCGCCCTCTAGCTCCCCGCGCGGTCGGGGGACGGGCGCCCCCGGGTCCGGGCAGTGCGCCGCGGGTCCGGGCCGTGATCCCCCGATTCCGTCACGGGGTGGTGAGGGAGAGCTTCAGGGCCGCCTCGACGACGGCGGCCACCTCGACCGGGGGCCGTCGGCCCGTCCCCGCGGCGGGGCCCGACGGCATGGCGGGCCCGACGGCGGCGAGGCGGTCGCCGTGGATGCCGGCCAGGAAGGCGAGCTGGCTGGGGTCGCCGGCGGTCACGGTGACCAGCGGCCCGCGCAGGTGCGCCGGGAACATCTCGTCCAGTACCGACACGGCGCCCGCGTCCGCGTCGGCCAGGCTGTCGCGGGCACGCAGCGCGTCGAAGAGCAGGTCGGCCGACGTCACGACGACCACACCCACCTCACGGCCCAGCCGGGCCGTCAGCTCGTCGGCCGCGGCCAGCACCTCCGGCAGGCAGTCCCCCATGCCGACCAGCGTCGGCGCCGGTGCCGGGCCGCCGGCGCGCAGCCGGTAACCGCCCGCGAGCACGCCCGCGCGCCGCCCGGCCCGCTCGTCCCCGCCGGCCGGCACGGCCGCCAGGCGCTGGTCGACGGGCCGCGCGGACAGCCGCAGCAGGGTCGACGAGCCTCCTGCCCGCCCCAGCCGTCCCAGCGCCGCCAGCAGGCACCAGGACAGGTCCTCGGCGAAGGCCGGCTCGAAGCGGGTCACCCCGGGCAGCCCGGCGGCCCCGGCGGCGGCCAGCGCGAGTGCCGGGCCGATGAACGGCCCGTCGGCGCCCGTGTCGGCGACGGCGAGCACGGAGCGTCCGTCCGCGGCGCAGCCGGCGGCCCACGCCGGCAGCACCCGGCCGGCCACGGCCTCGTCGGTCACCCCGATCGGCAGCAGCGGCAGGCCCTGCCGGTTCCAGGCGACCGCCAGGTTGCCGAGCGCCCCGGCGAACGCGCCAGGCGAGAGCGCCCCGGCGACGTGGCGCCGCCCGGTCGCCGAGGCGAGCACCCCCGCCGGCTGACCTCCCGGCTGACCTCCCGGAGGTGGCGCGGGCGGCGCGGTGGCGGGGCCGCCGGCCGGTCCCGCCGGGTCGAGCCAGCCGGCGACGACGGGGTCGGCGTCCCGGGTCGAGACGGTGACGACCACGCTGACCACCTCCGGGGCGAGCGCGGCGAGGCCGCGCAGCAGACCGCCGAACGCCGCCTGGGTGGAGGTCACCGCCCCGCCGCTCCCACCCGCCCGGGCGGCGGCGGGGCCGAGATCGATCGGCACGGCCGGTGGAGACGGTGCCCGCCGCGGCGCCCGGTCCAGGTAGGAGGCCACGTGGGCCGCCAGCCGCGCGCCGCGGGTCCCCGCCGAGGGCGCGAGCCCGGTGCCCTCCGGCGTGTCCCCTCCCGGTGGCAGCACGACGGCGCCCGCGCCCATCGGCCGGATCGACGTGATCCCGACCGGCGGGGATCCCCGCCGCGCGGCGGGGGACTCGCGGCCGTCCGGGCCACGGGTCGAGGCGTCGTGGGTGTGCGCGAACAGCACCGTCGGCCGGTCCGCGGCCACGTCGTCGAAGGCGTCGATCAGCAGCGCCAGGTCGTGACCGCCGAGGTCACGCAGCGCGTCGTGGATCTCGTCGTCGGTCATCGGCTCCAGCAGCCCCGCCACGCCGGCCCCCGCCGCGCCCGGCCCGGCGAGCCGGCGGCGCAGCTCGGGCCCATGGGCGGCCAGCAGTTCGTGGTACTCGTCCTGGCGCATCCGGCCCAGCCGGGCGCGCAGCGCCTGGCCACCGGGGCGGCGGAACAGCGCCTCCAGCCGCCGGCCGTAGCGCAGGGTGAGCACCTGCCAGCCGGCGGCCTCGAACATCCGGGCGGCCCGTTCCGGCCCGCCCGGCCCGGCCAGGCCGGCCCGGGGGTCGCCGTCGGCCTCGCTCCCGACCGCGGCGCCTGTGACCAGCACGACCCAGAACAGCTCGCCCAGGTAGGGCGTCCGCTCGTCGGTGACGGCCTCCCAGACCGCCGCGTCGCGCAGCTCCGCGTACTCCAGGAGGCAGATGGACCGCCCGCCGGGGATGTGATCGAAGCGGGTGCCGGCGAACCGGCGGGCGAGCGCACCCCAGACCGTGCCGCTCGGCCCGACGAGGCCGGCGCCGGTCGCCCGCAGCGTCCGCGCCGAACGGCCCGCGGGCGCGGGCAGCCGGGCGTCTGCCTCGTCGCCCGGCCGGTCACCAGCCTGGCCGGCGTCGTCGTCCTGGCCGGCGGCGTCGTGGACGCTCGCGGGCCGGGAGGCCTCCAGGACCTGATGGACGGCGGCGAGCAGCGGCGCGGCGCGCGGCGTCACGCTGACCCGGTCCTCGGCGCGCAGCGCGTCGAACCACAGCACGGCGGCGACGGAGGACGCGGCCGTCGTCAGCGAGTGGCGCTGGGTGGCCGCCCGCGGGCCCAGCCCCCCGTCCCGGGCGGCCTCGTCGACGCCCGTGGCCGCGAGCCGGCACAGCCGGTCCTCGACCTCGGCGAGCGCTCCCAAATCGAGCACGCCGCCCGGCGGACCGGGGATGATCGCGCCTGGCCGTGCCGAGGCCGGGGCCGGCTCGGGCGGCGCGGCCGGAGCGTGCGGCCGGGCGCCGGCGTCGACCTGCCCTGGCCAGGGCCGCGCCGCGGCGGCCGGCCCGGCGAGCCAGGGGCCGCCGGCCGGGGCACTGCCGGGTGCCGGCCCGGAGGGGCGCGGCGGCTGGGGCGGCGGCCGTCGCGGCCGCGGCTGACCGACGGCGGGACCGTGGGCCGGCCGCGCGGGCACCTCGGCTGGCGGCTGGCCCGGCGCGGGCGGTGCCGCCTCGAGGGAACCGGGAGCCTGGGCAGGCCGCGCGGCCCAGCCGGCGACCGCCGCCTCGTCGGGCGGAAGGCCGGCGATCGGGGCCCCGCCGGCCGCGGGCTCGGCGCCCCCGGGCTCCGCCGCGGGGTCGGGCCGACCGGGTGGTTCGTACGACCGCTCCCGTGGCCGGTACTCCACGTGCCGGATCCCGGGCCTGAACACGACGCCTGTCACTCCAGTCCCGACGCGAGAGCTCCCCGGCGCGTTGCCCGCCCGCGGGGCTCTCCCCGCCGCCGACGCGCCGCTCCAGCCTCCATCTTCCTTCACCAGTCCTCTCGAGGGCCCGTGCCGGGGGCCGCCGCCCCGTCGGCCCCGGCGGCGGCCGTGGGCCTCGCGGGCTCCTCGGGCCTGACAGGGCCGCTCACGGTGACCGGCGGGGCCCGGACCGTCAGCGGGAACGGCGCAGAGCGGTGAGGCGCTCGCGCAGGGCGGCCTCGTCGGTCGCGTTGATCTCGACCAGCTTGGCGCGGCTGGTGGCGCCGTGGACGAGGGTGACGTCGCGGCGGCGCAGCCCGAGCGCGTCGGCGAGCGCCCGCAGCGCCGCCTCCGTCGCCCTGCCGTCGACGGCGCGCGCCGAGACCCGCACCACCAGACTCGGCTGTCCGTCCGCGGTGGCCACCTCCCCGCCGACCGCCGTCCGGCTCGCCCCCGGCTGCACCCTGATCGTCACCCGCACCCTTCCATCGTCACCGGCCCGTCGTCGCCGACCGCCGCCGCCTCGGCCCACGGTCCGCCGGGATCGAGACCGCCTCCGGTCGCGGTGAGGAACGTGACGGGGTCGGACGCCCGCGCCGCCGCCCGGGTGGGGGGAACGGCGGTTAACATCCGCTCCATGGTCGAGAACGAGGGTCGGGTGGCACTGGTCACCGGTGGTAACCGAGGGATCGGCGCCGCCTGCGCCGCGGCCCTGGCGGCGGACGGGCAGCGGGTGGCGGTGGCCAGCCGCGGGGGGGAGGCGCCGGCCGGGATGTTCGGCGTCCGGATGGACGTCACGAGCACCGAGTCGGTGGAGAAGGCGTTCGCCGAGGTCGAGGCCGAGCTGGGGCCGGTCGACATCCTCGTCTCCAACGCGGGTGTCGTGCGGGACACGCTGCTGCTCACCATGTCCGAGGACGCGTTCCGCGACGTCGTCGACACCAACCTGCTGGGCGCGTACCGGGTCGCCAAGCGGGCCGCCCGAGGCATGATCCGGCGCCGCTACGGCCGGCTGGTCTTCATCTCCTCCGTCGTGGGCCTGTCCGGGCAGCCCGGACAGGCGAACTACGCGGCCTCCAAGGCGGGCCTCGTCGGCTTCGCCCGCTCGCTCGCCCGCGAGCTCGCCCCTCGCTCGATCACCGCGAACGTCGTGGCGCCCGGCCCGATCCGTACCGACATGACCGACGCGCTCACCGACGCCCAGCGGGAACTGCTCGTCGCCAGCGTCCCGGGCAAGCGGATCGGCGAGCCGGAGGAGGTCGCCGCCGCGGTCGCCTTCCTCGCCTCCGAGCGCGCCGCGTACATCACCGGCGCCGTCCTCCCCGTCGACGGCGGCGTGGGCATGGGGCACTGACCGGCGGGGGTTGGGCGAGTCCTGCTCGCTGCCCTTCGGTCAGCTTCGCCGGGACCGCCGGTCAGGATGTCTGCCCAGGGGGATGACCCCCTGGAACCCCCAATGTCAGGGGCTCCGCCCCCGACACCCCCGGTGGCTCGCGCTTCGCGCATCGCCGCCGTCCAGGTTGGCTTTCCATCCGGGGCGGCCGGCTGTGTCAGTGTGGTTGTTCGGCGGCATCGTGGTGGAGCGGCTGAACGGCCGGGGCCCGGCTCAGGTTGGTTGGGCGGCCCTGGACCTTGAGGGCTGGCCGCGGGTTGTTTGCCGGGGGTGGGGCTGGGAGAGAATGGCCTGATGCGTCAGTCTTCAGCCGGGACCAGGGGGCCGGCGGCCGCCGAGCGGGTGGCTCGCCGGCCGGGCCGGGGGCCGGTGGAGCGCGGCGAGCGGACGGCCGGGGCGGGCCGGCCGGGTGAGGCCGAGATCGACGCCGTGCTGCTGGTGACGTTCGGGGGCCCGGACGAGCCGGCGGACGTGCTGCCGTTCCTGCGGAACGTGACCCGGGGGCGCGGGGTACCGGAGGAACGGATCGCCCAGGTCGCGGAGCACTATCACCAGCTCGGCGGGCGCAGCCCGATCAACGACCAGAGTCGCGAGCTGCTGGCCGCGCTGCGCGACGAGCTCGCGCCGCTGCCGGTCTACTGGGGCAACCGGAACTGGCGGCCCTACCTGCGCGACGCGCTGGCCGAGATGCGCGCGGACGGCGTGCGGCTGGCCGCCTGCTTCATCCCGTCGGTCTTCTCGACCTACTCCGGCTGCCGGCAGTACCGGGAGAACCTCGCCGAGGCGCTCGACGAGCTGGGCGCCGCCGGCGAGCCCGCTCCCGCGTTCGTCAAGCTGCGGGTGTTCTTCAACCATCCCGGGTTCCTGGAACCGATGGCCGACCGGGTCCAGGCGGCCCTCGAGACGCTCCCGGCCGACCGGCGCGACGGCGCCCACCTGGTCTTCGTCGCCCACTCGGTGCCGCGCTGGCAGGCGGTCGAGAGCGGGCCCGCGGGGGGTGCCTACGAGCGCCAGCTGCTGGCCGCGAGCCGGACCGTCGCCCGGCTGCTCGCCGAGCGGCGTGGCCGGGAACAGCCGTGGGACGTCGCGTACTGCAGCCGCAGCGGCTCGCCCCGGGTGCCGTGGCTGGAGCCGGACGTCGGTGACTGCCTCGAGCGGTTGGCCGCCGAAGGCGCGGAGTCGGTAGTGATCGTCCCCATCGGGTTTGTCAGCGACCACATGGAGGTCATCCAGGACCTCGACCGTGAGGCGCTGGCGCGAGCCGGGAAGCTAGGACTGACCGCGGCGCGGGCGGGCACGGTCGGCGCGGATCCGCGGTTCGTCCAGATGATCGTCGAGCTTGTCGAGGAGCGGCGCGACCCGAGCCGGCCTCGGCGGGCGCTCGGCGAGCTGGGCTCGTTTCCGGATGTCTGCCCGCTCGACTGCTGCGGCTCGCCGGCGACCGAGGACCGCCGGCCCGCGATGGCCGGCCTTCCCGAGGACGCGCTCGGTCGAGGGAGGTACCGGCGCGGCGCGGCCGAGCGCGGCGGGCCGGCGACGGCGGGCGGCCCCGGGCACTCGGAGGATGGCCGGCGTGTCTGGCGGACGGGGATACTGGATGAGGAGCTTCCGGACGCCCGGCCCGGGCGGCCGGACCGGCGCTGACCCTGACGGGGTCAGCTGGCCCTGACCGGATCGTGTGACGGAGAGTGCGCAAGTCATGCAGCGTTTCGTGTTCGACCCCCCGGAGCGGTTCGTGGTCGGGACCGTCGGGCAGCCGGGCGAGCGCGCGTTCTTCCTGCAGGCCGCTTCCGACGGGCGGCTGGTCACCATCGGGCTGGAGAAGGCCGAGGTGACGGCGCTGGCGGAGGGCCTGTCGGCGCTGCTCGGCCAGGTCGGCCAGCAGCAGGGCGTGTCGGTGCCGGCCGCCGCCGACGTCGAGGTGGACCTCGCGCCGCTGCAGGCGCCGTTCGAGGAGGACTTCCACCTCGGCCAGCTCACGGTCTCCTGGGACGGCCGGCGGGTGTTCGTCGACGCCGCCGGCCTTGCCGCCGGCCAGCTCGGGACGGCGGCCAGCGAGGAGGACGTCGACTCGCTGCGCGTCGGCCTGACGATCTCGCAGACGAGGGCGTTCATCGAGCGGGCCCGCAGCATCGTCGCGGCCGGCCGCCCGGCCTGCGTCCTGTGCGGCCGGCCCGACGGTCCCGACGGCCACTTCTGTCCCCGCCTGAACTGAGGCGGGCCTTCGGGGCAGCCCGCTCACGCTGGGCGCGGCGCCGTCCGGCCGCGTGGGCGCGGCGTTTACGGATCCGCGCGTGACCGCGCGGGGCGGGCGCCCACGGATGCGCCGCCGGTCACGCAGGCGTTGGCCAACGTTCTGACACCTGTTCGGCCAACAGGGCCTGCGTGTTCGCGAATGCCAGTATTGTGGCCTTCGGGTCACTGCTGGTGTGCACGACGTCTGATGTACATCGCGTCTGGGCGTACATGACGTCCGGTGCGCGCGGCGTCGGCACGGCGGCGGACGCCCAGGCGCCACCACCGGACCCGCCAGCACCTGACCTTGAAGGAGCGGCTCGCAGGTGAGCCCGCAGAGCGGCCCAGATCCAGCGGCGCCGGGGGCCAAGCCCGCCGGCGCGGGGCACGAGGCGTCGGCATCCGGACCGGAGCAGGCCGCTCCCACAGAGCCGATCGCTCCCACGAAGCCGATCGCTCCCACGAAGCCGATCGCTCCCACGAAGCCGATCGCTCCCACGAAGCCGATCGGTCTCGACAAGAAGCCAGTCGCCGCCACGGAGCCGACCGGTCCGGCCAATCCGGCCGGCGAGGTCGCCTCTGGGAACCAGACAACCTCCGAAGACCAGGTCGCCTCCGGGGACCAGGCAGCCTCCGAAGACCAGGTCGCTTCCGGGGACCAGGCAGCTCCAGCCGAGGGCGCTCCCGCCGGGCCTCGGCGGCGGCGGAGGCCCGACAGCGCGTCCGCGGCTCGCAAGCGCCGGCGCACGTTCGGCCTGACCCAGCTCCTCGCTCTTCCGGCGATCGCCCTGCTGCTGCTCCTCGGCGGTGGATACCGCCCCTCCGACACCGAGGGTGACACCGTCACCGCCGCTCCCACCGGAGGGCTGACCGACGCGACCGGCCTGCCGACGCTGACCGCGCAGCCCTGGGACACCGAGACCACCCTCGGGGGCTACACCCCGCTGGTCACGACGTCGCCGGACGATCTCGTGCCGATCCGGGTCGGCACGACCCCGCCGGGCGGCCGCGTCACCACGCGGCCTCCGGTCAGGACCAGCGCTCCGGTCCTCAGCCCGCCGCCGGTGATCACGATCAGCCCGACCGCCACCGTCGGCGTGACGCCGACCGTCACCGCGACCTCCCCCTCCGTCACGGCTAGCGCGAGCTCGACCGGCGTTCCGACGGTCACGGTCAGCGCGAGCGTGAGCGCCAGCCCCACGGCGTCCGTGAGCCCCACCAGGTCCGCGAGCCCGACGGCGTCCGCCAGTCCGACGGCGTCCGCGAGCCCGACCGGGACCGGTTCACCGACACCCATCGTCACGCTGACCGCCAACCCCGGCTGCCCGACCATCAAGCTGACCATGAGCAGCCTCGCCGCGAGGGTGATCACGGCGGCGGACGCGCCGACCCTCGAGGTCGTCGGCGACTACGCCGCGCCGAGCGCCACCGCCACCGGCCAGACCGTGATCCATGCCGAGGCCCGCGCGAGCGCGACCAGCGCCACCCCGCTGACCGAGTCGGACACCACCGTGCCGACGCGGCCGGGCGACGAGCCCGCGGTGCTGGCCAGGATCGACCTGGGCGAGCTCACCACCACGCCCAGCACGCTCACGCTGACCCTCACCACCTCGCCGGCGCGCTGCGATCCGGTCACGCTCGCCACCGTCGTGATCGTCGGCATCACGAACGCGCTGCCCACCACCCCCCCGACCGCGTCGGCCACCCCGGACCCGCCGGCGAACTGAGCCGGCCCGTTCCCAGTGCCTGGCTCGCCTGGTCCGTTCCGCGACCGGTGGCGGCCGGCCGGCGGGACCAGTCGCCACCGGGACGGTCAGCGTGACGGGGGCGACGTCGCGTGGCTGGGGTCGAAGGCGTCGTACGCGGCCTCGTAGGAGCGGCGGACGGCCGCGGACAGTCCGCGCAGCGCGGCGGTGCGCCGGCCGATCTCGCCGGCGGTGACCGCGGCGCCGTCGTCCAGCGCGGCCAGGTCGAGCAGGGCGCGCAGCCGCTCGGCGCGGGCGAGCAGCGCGTGCGCGGCCGGGGGATAGCCCGGGCCGAGGCCGGGGCCCGGCTCCGCGTCGCCCCGGTCGCGCAGCAGCGCCAGCACCTCGGGCCGGGCACTGGCGATGTCCAGGTCGAGCAGCGTCGAGGTGGTCCTGCGGATCGCGTCGGACAGCTCGTGCTCGGCGGCGGGCACCGGGCTCGGCGGCGCCGGTACCCGGGCCGCCGGCAGCACCCGCCAGTGCACCGACTCCAGCACGCCCTCCACCGCCGGCCCGTGCACCTCCACGGACGGGACCAGCAGCAGCGGCGGGTTCGGACCGATGACGATGACCGCCTCGCCGGCGGCCAGCGCGTCGCCGTTCACGGCTGGCGGCCCGGGCAGCCCCGACACGTCACCCGGAACCGGCATGACGAGCCGGAAACGCTCGGCGCGCGCGGCGCGCAGCGCGCCGAGGCCGAGCAGCAGTGGCTGGCCGTCGATCGTGTGCTGGCCTGGGCCGATCGCCTGCTGGACGCGGGTCAGGACGTCGTCGGAGCCGACGAACCCGGCCAGCCAGGCGTTCCCCCAGCCGGTGAGCACGCCGGACCGTGGCGCGGGCAGGAGAGCGTGGTACACGGGGCCTACGGTAGGCACATCGGCGCCGTCATGTGGCGCTGACGGCCACAGAACGTGTCCTGGGGCACCGGATCCGCGCAGGTAGGGCGTCGTTCGTCCCGGGCTCTCCTAGGCGGCGCGGGGCAGGCCGTCGCTGTCGCCGCGGCCGGTGGGCAGGGTCAGCGGCGTAGCCGTGGCCGGGGGGGCCTCCTGGCCGTGGAGCGCGAGGAAGCCTTCGACCGTGGCCGACCAGGGGTACTGCTCGGCGCGGGCCCGGGCGGCCGCCCGCCGCGCGGCCGGGTCGAGCGCGAGGATCTCCTCGACGGCCTCGGCGAAGCCGTAGCCACAGCCGGCGGCGATCCGGCCGCAGCCGGGCTCGACCAGCTCGGCGAGCGCGCTGCCGTGGTGGACCACGACCGGGGTGGCGCTGGCCATCGCCTCCAGGGCGGCCAGCCCGAAGGTCTCCACCGGCCCGGGGGCGAGCGCCACGTCGGCGCTGGCGAGCAGCGCGGACAGCCGCGCCCGGTCGGAGACGAAGCCGAGGAACACCACCGGCAGACCGGCGGCGCGCCGCTCCAGCTCCTTGCGGCCCTTGCCGTCGCCGGCCAGCACGAGCCGGGCCGGGACCCCGCGGCGGACCAGCTCGGCGAGCGCGTCGATGGCGATGTCGACGCGCTTCTCCGGGTCCATCCGGCTGATCGCGACCAGCAGCACGTCCGAGTCGCGGGCGAACGCGCGCCGCAGCGAACGGTCCGCCCGCTCGGCGCCGAACCGGTCCAGATCGACACCGAGCGGCACCTGGCTCAGGTTGTCCACCCCGAGGCGCATGAACTCGGCCGCCGCCCAGCGGGTGGTGGTCACCACGGTGTCGTAGCCGGCGGCGAGCCCGCGGTTCGTGACGTCCGCGGCGGCGCGCACCGGCAGCACCCCACGCAGCGAGTACGGCGTCTTCGCGCCCAGCAGCCGGTCGACCCGCTCGTGGGAGACGACGAGCGAGTGCACCCCCTGCTGGCGCGCCCAGCGGCCCAGCCTGCGCAGCGTCGTGCGGTCGTGGACCTCGAGGTGGGTCGGATTCGCGGCCGTGAGCATCGCCGCGACCCGCCACGGCTCGGTGATGATGCGGTAGCTGGTGCCCGGGACGAGCGGTGAGCGCACCATCAGCGTGGTGACGCCGTCGACCTGGCGAGCCCCGTCGCGCCGGGCGGGCAGTACCCGCACGACCTCATGGCCCGAGGCGACGTAGCCCGCGGCCAGGTGGCGCAGGGTGGTGCGGATACCCCCGGATGTCGGCGCCACGAAGTTGGCGACCTGCGCGATCCTCATCGGCCCACTCATCTCGGCCCACTTTCCATCGGCCCCCGCGTCCGGCCGGAAGGCCACGGGCGTGGGCGGCTGCTCACGGGTTGGTCTGGTCGGTTCGTCCCCGCGCGTCGATGGGCGGGTCTGCCGTCCGGGTCAGGTCGGGCCAGGGGAAGTCGGACTTGGGGGAGGGACTCGGCCTCGGGGAAGGACGCGGTGGCGCGGCCGGCCGGCGGCGTCGGCCAGGGCGCCGACGCGGTCACCGCCAGGCATCAGCGCCGGCGTCGGCGCCCGCGTGGGCACGGAGGTTGCCGCCCAGCACGTCGCGGTAGTGGCCGAGGAGCTCGTCCCCGATCGCGCGCCAGCCGCAGTCCGCCACCGAGGCGCGGGCCAGCTCGCCCATCGCGGCGCGGCCTGGCCCGTCCTCGACCAGGCGCACGATCTCGGCGCGCAACGCCACGGGGTCGCCGGGCCGGAAGTGCAGACCGGTCCGGCCGTGCTCGACCACGTCGAGCAGCCCGCCGGCCGCCGGCCCGACGACCGGGACACCGCTGGCCTTCGCCTCCTGCGCCGCCTGGCAGAACGTCTCGTACCGGCCGGTGTGCACGAACACGTCCAGGCTGGCGACCGCCGCCGACAGCCCCTGGCCGGCCTGGAAGCCGAGGAACGCGGCGCCGGGGATCATCCGCTCCAGCCGCGCCCGTTCCGGCCCGTCGCCGACCACCACGAGCCGGGTGCCCGGCACGTCGGCGACGGCGTCCAGCAGCTCGACGCCCTTCTCCCGGGCGAGCCGGCCGACGTAGCCGACCAGGACCTCGCCGCCAGGGGCGAGCCGGGCACGCAGCCCGTCGTCGCGATGCGCCGGGTTGAACCGGTCGAGGTCGACGCCGCGGCGCCAGCGGGCAACCCGATGGACGCCGGCGCCGAGAAGCGCGTCGACCGCGTCCCAGGACGGCGCCAGCGTGCGCGCCGCGAGCCGGTGCACGGTCGCCAGCCAGCGCCAGATGGACCGGTCGAGCGCGGCCAGCCCGTACCGGCGGGCGAACCCGGCGAGGTCGGTCTGGTACACGGCGACGCTGGGCACCTCGAGCCGGTGGGCGGCGTACGCGGCCTGCGCGCCTAGGCCCGCCGGGGCGGCCAGGTGCACGACGTCCGGAGCGAAGGCCCGCAGCGTCGGGGTGAGGCTCGGCCACGGGGTGGCGAACCGGAACTGCGGGTAGCCGGGCAGCGGCGCCGACGGCGCCCACAGCACCGGGGCGCCCGCGTAGACCCGAGGTGCGTGGGCGACGGCTCGCGGGCCGGGGGACGGCGCGACCACCAGTGCCTCGTGTCCCTCGGCACGAAGGTGCTCGAGCACGCGGCAGACCGTGTTCGTGACCCCGTCCACGTGAGGCAGGAAGGACTCGGTTACCACCGCGACGCGCACAAGGGCACGGTGACAGAGCCGGAAACGCGGACGTGGACCACAAGCGGGCCACCACGTGAACGTTACGGCACAGCTAGGTGCAACCTACTCCCGACGGGCGCCCGTCGATCCGCCAGGCCCGCCGGCCGGGTGAGGCGCGGGCTCGCGCGGCGCGGCGCGTCGCGCGAGCGAAGGTCCCGGGAGGCTCCAGGGCGCCCTTAGCGGCGGCGCTCGGCCCTTGGCGGGCGCCGCGGGCCGAAGAAGCCGACATCGGCCCGCGGCGGCGGGGGAGCTGGCGGCGCCTCGGTGGGTTTGGCCCAGGGGTGTCCCTCGGAGCCGATGCCCGGGTCGGTGGTTCCCTCTGGCCCGGCGGGGGCCGGCCCGTCGTCGCCCGTGGGCCGGTCCCCGCCGCGGCCGGGAACGGCGTCGCTGTCGACGACCGGATGCTCGCCGGACTCCAGCGCGGTGGGCCCGGCGCCGGGCAGGCGGCTGGAGGGTATGAATCCGGCCGGCCGGCGGCGCGACGGGGCCGGCCCGCCGTTGGCGACCACGACCGCCACCCAGGGGATGATCAACGCCGCCAGGATGGCGACGAACCTGGCCCAGCCGTGGAAGAGGAGCACCGCGAACACGAAGCAGAGCACCCGGAAGCCCATCCAGATCAGGTACTGGCCCTCGCGGCGGCGGATGTCGACATGGCGCGGGTCGGCGGCCGACGTGATGAGCACCGGCTGCCGGCGACGCGGCATGATCCGCACGTCCACTCCCTGGGTGTCCTGTTCCGGGTTCCAGTTCCGACAGCTCCAGTCTCCGCCTCCGCCCGCCCGGGCGCGCGCCGTGGCGTCGGTCGCGCTCGGTTCGACCTCCGACGCCAGGCAAGGGGGCGCAATAGTGTTGTCGACGTGCTGCCCCTCGCGGGAATGACCGTCGTCAGCTTCGAACACGCCGTCGCGCTGCCGTTCGCGACCCGTCACCTCGCCGAGTTCGGCGCCCGGGTCATCAAGGTCGAACGGCCCGGAACGGGTGACTTCGCCCGTAGTTACGACGAAGCGGTGAGAGGCGTCCTGTCGGCGCACTTCTCCTGGCTCAACCGCTCGAAGGAGTCGTTCGCCGTCGACATCAAGGTCCCGTCCGGCCGGGCCGCGCTGGAGAAGCTGGTCGCCGGCGCCGACGTCGTCGCGCAGAACCTCGCGCCCGGCGCCGCCGCGCGGCTCGGGCTCGACGCGGAGAGCCTGGTCGCCCGCTACCCGCGCCTGGTCGCCGTCGACCTGTCGGGCTACGGCCTGGGCGGGCCGTATACCGGCCGACGGGCCTACGACATGCTCATCCAGGCCGAGTCGGGCCTGGTCTCGGTCACCGGCACCCCGGAGCACATGGCGAAGGCGGGGTTCGCCGCGGCCGACGTCGCCTCTGGCACCTATGCCGCCCAGGCCATCCTGGCGGCGCTGCTGCGCCGGGAACGGACCGGCGAGGGCGCGGCGCTGAGCCTGACCATGCTCGACGCGATCACGGAGTGGAACGGCTACGCCGTCCAGTTCGCCGAGCACACCGGCCGCGCCCCGGCCAGGGCCGGGGTCGGCCACCCGTCGATCGCCCCCTACGAGGCGTTCACCACCGGCGACGGCGACAGCGTGCTGATCGGGGTGCAGAACGACCGGGAGTGGGCGCGGCTGGCCAGGGGCCTGCTCGGCCGGCCGGAGCTCGCCGAGGACCCCGAGTTCGCGACCAACCGGGCACGGGTGCGCAACCGGGGCCGCACCGACGCGATCGTCGCCGACGTCGTCGGGCGGCTGCCCACCACCGAGGTGACCGCCGGCCTGGACGCGGCCGGGATCGCGTACGGCCGGGTCAACGAGATGGCCGACGTGCTCGTGCACCCGCAGCTGGCCGCCCGTGAGCGCTGGATCGAGGTCGACTCGCCGGCCGGTCCGGTGCGCCAGCTCCGCCCGGTCGTCGAGTTCCCGGACACCCCGCCGCGGATCGAGCCGGTGCCGGCGCTGGGCGAGCACACCGAGAAGATCCTCACCGAGCTCGGCCATGACGCCGCCGCGCTCGCCCAGCTGCGCGCCGACGGCGCGATCTGACCGAGCCCGCGGGCTGGATCCCGGCACGTCGGCACGGCTGGGAAGGCGCCAGCCGGCGGGGCGTCCGGGCCTCCCGCCAGGATCGGGCCCCGGCCGCTGACGGTGCCGCCAACGGTGCCGTCGACAGTGGTGACGGCGCCGCCGCGGCCGGCCGCGGTGTGACGATGGCCCCGGCGGCGCCGTCGGGCGGCGCGGCCCGTCGAAGCGCCGCGAGCCGACGAGAGACCATGGACGCCGTGTCCCACGTGAGCTTCCTGACCGACTACGGGCTCGCCGACGGGTTCGTCGCGGCCTGTCACGGCGTGCTGCTGCGCCGTGGCGTGAGCGCCCTCGACATCACCCACCTGATCGACCCCGGCGACGTCCGGCGCGGCGCGGCCGTGCTCGCCCAGACGGTGCGCTACCTGCCTGTCCAGGTGCACCTCGCGGTCGTCGACCCCGGCGTCGGCACCAGCCGGCGCGGGGTCGTGGTCGTGACCCCGGGTGGGCTGCTCGTCGGGCCCGACAACGGGCTGCTCGCGCCCGCGGCCGCGGTGCTGGGCGGCGTGACCGAGGCCTACGCGCTGGCCGCCCGACCGGGGGTGCCGGCGACCTTCCACGGCCGTGACGTGTTCGCGCCGGCGGCGGCGGAGCTCGCGACCGGGACGCCACCGCGGGTGCTCGGCGAGGCGGTCGATCCGCGAGGGCTGGTACGGATGCCGCCGGCGCTGGCCCGGGTGCTCCCGCCCGCGGAGCCGGCGACCGAGCTGGAGGCCGAGGTCGTCATGGTCGACCGGTTCGGCAACGTGCAACTGGCGGCGAGTGGCGGCCTGCTCGGCGACGTCGGCCTCGTACCCGGCGGGCGGGCCGAGGTCCGGTTCGCGGCCGGGCGGGATCGCGAGGCCGGCGACGGGCGGCGGCCGATGGTGATCCCGGTTGGTGTGACGTTCGGCTCCGTGGAGCCGGGAGAGCTGGTGCTCTATGTCGACTCGGCGGGGATGGCGGCGTTCGCGGTGCGCGACGGCCACGCCGCCGAACGACTCGGCCTCGTCCCCGGCGACGTCGTCACGGTAAGCCCCTGCTGAGAGCTCCGCCGCGGAGATCCTCTTGTGGGCGGATCGGTGTCTGGTGGGGCGGTGGCTGGGCGGGATGACGCCGGGACGGCGGTGCCCGCCGAGAGCCCGGCGGCCCAGGAGGTGCCTGGCCGCGCCGGACCGCCGCGCCGGGCCGCCTCGTTGGCGGCCCGGCGGGTGCCAGGTCAGCAGAAGCCGGGAACGGTCAGCCAGGCGGGGCCGGCCGGGGGCGCGTCGTCGCGCAGCACCGTTCCCTCGATCTTTCCGTACGGCCGGTCGGCCGCGTAGAAGACCGTGTTCGGGTTGTCGAGGCCGTAGGGCTCCAGGTCGACCAGGAAATGGTGCTTGTTCGGCATCGACATCCGGATCTCGGCGACTTCCGGGTGCGCGGTGAGCACCGCCTCGCCCATCTTGTAGAGCGTCTGCTGCAACGCGAGGCTGTGTAGGGACGCGAACGTCTCCAGCAGGATCGTCCGGATACTGGCGAACAGCTTCCCGTAGTCGTGCCCGACACCGACCAGCCGCCAGCGGGCCGTGACCTCCGTGGCCAGGATCCGATCCGTGGTCTCGCTCAGCGTGGTGTAGCGGTCACGCGGGAAGCCCGAGAACTCCGACCCGGTGGACTTCAGCACGACAAGACCGGCCAGGCCCGAAAGCACATAGGGCGTCGTCCCCTCGAGGGTGACCACCGTCGTGCGCCGTTCCGCGCCGGCCCGGCGGAATGCGTGGTCGTGGCCCGCGCCGCCCACCTCGATGCGTTCCCAGCCGTACTGCTCGATCTCGACCCGGGCGCCGGTGATCCACGGAAAGGAGTCGGCGAAATGCCGGCCGAGGCGCAGCCCGAACTCCTCGATCTCGCCGACGCCGTCCCGCGCGAACGCGTAGACGGTGTTCTTCTGCGCGTCGGTGGTGAGGATGTGCGCGTTGTCACCCGTCAGATGGGCGTCGGCGAAGTCGCCGCGCAGCGCCGACGACACGTTGAGATCGGTGATCCGGTGAACCGGTGTCGACCGGTCCACGTGCACCAGCCGAACCTCGGCCTTCCCGAACTGGTTCGGCCCAAGCACGATCGCCATTGGCGCCTCCTGTCACCGTGGTCGGTGGCTGTCCACGGGTGGTCGGGTCGGTGGTCGGTCGATGGTCGCGTGGTGGTGAGGCCCGCGAGGCGGGGTTGGCCCGGCCGCGGCGGACCCGGCCGCGGCGGACCCGCCAAGGTGGGCCTCGCGTCGCCCGACCTTCATCCTCGCCCTGGTGAGGACCCGGTCTCGTCACGGCGGCGTTCGGTGGAGGTTTCCCCGATCTTGTTTCCTTCCGGCGCGGGCCGCTCACCAGGGGGCGCGCGGTCCGGTCGCCACCCGGTGGCGCCCGACTATTACTCCACGTGCTCTGCCGTGTCGCTATCTGTGACATGGCCGTCGCCGAGTTCCGCGGCCACGGCCCGCTCGCCCGGGCGGATGTTGTTCCCGTTTCCCGGGCTGGTGGGATTCCGGCCATGCCGCCGGTGGTTCTCGTGAGGCACTCTGGTGGAGGTTCGAGTATCCCGTCCGAGCGTTCGGGCGTCGCTGGGGGGAGCGATGTCAGCACGCTCCGTGTATTGATGTTCATGGAACACCTGCCACCTGTGTGACGTTCCCCCTGGGCCGCCCCGCGCCGATGGGCACGGGCCGCTCCTGGCGTGTTGGGCGACGTTGACGGAATGGCGCGGGTGTCGCGTGGGGCGGACGGCGTGGGCGACGCCGTTCGCGGATCTCGGGCCATGGGGACGTCGTCACGCGACGTGGGAGGGCTTTATGGGCATTGCCCGGAGAGTGCGACTCTCTGTGTTAGGGCCGTGGGCGATTAGTGATGGTCGTCTGGGTGACACCTCGGATCTGCTCGCTCGGCGCGACGAGTGGCGCGCGGCTAGGTACCGTCCGACGAAGAGTTTTCGCGCGGACGAGCTAATGGCAGTCCTGGAGATCGGAAGAAGGCGAACAATGGTCTTCTCCGCGAGCGAGCACATTCGACGGATGCGTAAACCCGGCGTCGCCGGGCACCCGAGGGCGCTCGTCGCGCTGGTCGCCGCGCTGCTCGCGGTCGTGGTGACCGCGTGCGGTGGCGGTGGCGGTACCGGGCCGTCGCCCGACGTCACGACGTCGGCCGCGCCGCCCGCCGCGTCAATCAAGATCAATCCGGCGGACGGCGCCGGCGGTGTCGCGGTGACCGACAAGGTCGTCGTGACCGCCAACGCGCCGCTCGACGAGGTCACGGTCGCCCGGTCCGCCAGCGCCTCGCAGAAGACCGACGCCGGCGAGCTGCCAGGCGAGTTCTCGGCCGACCGCAAGACCTGGACCTCGACGGGCGGGCTGTTCGCCGACAGCCAGTACCAGGTGACCGCGTCGACCGCCGCGGCCGACGAGGTCACCGGCACCACCGACAGCCAGGCGACCTTCACCACCGGCGTCCCGGACAAGCCGTTCAAGGTCTCCTGGGAGCCGGTCGAGGGCCAGGTCGTCGGCGTCGGCACGCCGATCGTGCTGACCTTCAGCGGCCCGACCAGCGACCGGGCGGCGGTGCAGAGCCGCCTGTCGGTGACCACCAACCCGCCGCTGGAAGGCTCGTGGAGCTGGCTCACGGACCGGGTGGTCCGCTGGCGGCCGAAGGACTACTACCCGACCGGGACGAAGGTGCACGTCGAGGCCAACCTCGCCGGGCTCGAGGCCGGCAACGGGCTGGTCGGCGTGAAGGACCGGGTGATGGACTTCACCATCGGGGCTCAGCAGGTCAGCTACGTCGACCTGGCCACCCACCAGATGCAGGTCTACCGGGATGGCCAGCTGTTGCGGACCATGCCGATCAGCGGTGGCAAGGGCGGCAAGCGGACATTCCTGACCATGGACGGCCCGCACAACGTCCTCGGCAAGGCCGACCTCGTCATCATGGACTCGGCGACGGTCGGCATCCCGAAGGGCGACCCGGACTACTACTACGAAGAGGTCCCGTTCGCCGTCCAGTACACCAGCGGGGGACAGTACGTCCACTCGGCGCCCTGGTCGGTACCCTCACAGGGCCGGGCCAACGTCTCCCACGGCTGCGTGAACGCGTCACCGGCCGATGCCGAGTGGTTCTACCACTTCAGCCAGGTCGGGGACGTCATCAACGTCCGTAACAGCGGTCGCCCGCCGGAGACGGACCAGCTGGGCAACGACTGGGCGATCCCGTGGGAGACCTGGGTCGCGGGCAGCGCTCTGCCGCAGGCCCCGGCGACCGCCGACGCGGGCTCGGTGGCCGCGCCGGCGAGCCCCGGCGCGGCGACCGGACTCCCGGGCGCCTGACGGGGCCGGTCGAGGAGCCGGATGATCTTGATCGTAGGGGGCCGTCTTCGTCACCCCGCCCGGGGTGACGAAGACGGCCCTCGCCGCGTTCGTAGGCCCGGTCGCCCAGGCCGGTCACGGGGGCGGTGGACTAACTGTCGGAGGCATCGGGTTGAGTAGAAGGATGTCAACGGGTCACGACGGAGCCCAGGCACCCACGGCCGGAGCTCCGGCGCAGCGAGCGGCCGGCGCGCGCGCGGATGCCGCGGTGGCCGGCGGCGCTGGGCGCCTCGACGCGCCCGAGGACACCGCGACGACTCGGGCCGACCGCTGGCGGCGACGGCTGCGGGATCCCGCGACCGGCCGACCCGTGTGGTGGGTCGAGATCGTCATCCTGGTCGCGATGTACTACTGCTACACCGGTACCCGTGGCTTCGCCGAGGGCTCCGTCAGCGAGGCGACCAGGACCGGCGAGACGCTGCTGCGCTGGCAGGAAGCCGTCGGCCTGGACATCGAGCTTGGCCTGAACCACTGGCTGCACAGCGTGCCCGCGATCGCGATCGCCTGCTGTTACTACTACGCGACGCTGCACTTCATCGTCACGCCGGCCGTGATCCTCTGGATGCACCGCCGCCATCCGCGCCGCTACTCGAGGGCTCGCTGGGCGCTGGTCTTCACCACGCTCCTCTGCCTGACCGGGTTCTTCCTGTTCCCGACGGCGCCGCCCCGGCTGCTGCCGGGCGCCGGCTTCACCGACACGATGGCCGAGTACCACAACTGGGGCTGGTGGAGCGCCACCGCGAGCGCCGCCCCCACCGGCCTCGACAAGGTCGCCAACCTGTATGCCGCGATGCCGTCGCTGCACTGCGCCTGGGCGCTGTGGTGCGGCGTGCTGATCGCGCGCAACGCCCGCTGGCGGTGGGTCCGGGTGCTTGGCGTCCTCTACCCGGCGGGCACCGTCTTCGTCGTGATGGCCACGGCGAACCACTACATCCTGGACGCGTTCGCCGGCTGGGCCGTGCTGGGCGTGTCCACGCTCGCGGCGATCGCGCTGACCCGTCGTTCGGCGCGCCGGTTCGCGCCCGACGGCCCGTCGGCGCCGCTTGGCGGCGGCTCGCCGCGACCGCCCGACGACCTGCCTCACCCGTCCGGCCCCGACGCTCCGGACGCGCTCGCGGACGGCGGCGATTCCAGGCCAGGGGAAGCGCCCGCGCAGCCAGCGCCCCGTGCCCCGTCGAACGGTCTCGCCGCGATCACCTAGCCGCCACGGGGAAGGTGGGAGCGGGCCGCCTGGTTGGGCCTCGTCGCGGCCCGCCAGGAGGCGCGTTGGGCGCTCTGGGCGCGATGTGCGAAAGTTGCCCGTACCGAGGGCGGTCTCGCGCGCATTGCCCGCGCATTGCCTGAGCCGTCCGTCTCGCGCCCGCCCTGCTCGGAGTCGGACCATGATCCTGCCCGCGATGCCGCATCTGAGGCGACCTCGACCGGTCGCGTTCGTCGTCTCGCTGCTGATCGCCTGGCTGGTGCTCGGCCTGCTCGCGTTCGGGCTGCGACGCGGGCCCATCGAGAAGAACCTCGCCGAGCGGGCCTCCGACGCCGTCCGCCGCGCCGGAGCGGCGCACATCGAGGTGACGGTGACCGGCACCGTGGCGATCCTGCACGGCGACTTCGCCAGCCCCGCCGCCGCCCAGGCGGCGCTGCGCGCGGCCAAGGTCGACGGTGTCTCGTCGGCCAGGCTGGGCGACGACGCGCTGGTCGCGACCCGTCCGGCCAGGCCCCTGGTGCTGACCTATGCCGACGGCCAGCTGACGGTGCGCGCGACCGTGCCCGACCCCGAACGCCGAGCGGCGCTGCTGGCGGATGTCGCCGACGTCACCGGTGGGCGGCTCACCAGCGACATCACCGTCGACCCGAGCGCCGGCGCGCCCCAGCTCCCACCGCTGGCCGGCCTGGTGACCGCGCTCACCCGCGCGCCGGGCACGTACACGCTCACCGTCGACGGCTCCAGCCTGGCGCTGACCGGCACGGTCGCCAACGAGAGCACCCGGGTCGGCCTCGGCGCCGCCGTGCTGACCGCCGGACGGGCCGGTGACGCCGGCGTCGTCCTGGACAACCAGCTGGTGATCGCCGCCACCGGCGCCGACGAGGGGGGCGCCGGCGGGACGCCCGCCGGCGGCGAATCGGCCGAGGCGGCGCTGGCGGCGGCGACCGCCGGCCATCCGGTCACCTTCGCGCCGGGCAGCGCGGCCCTGTCCGCGGCCGACCGGGCGAGCCTCGACGGCGTCGCCGCGGCGCTGCGGGCGGGTGCCCCGCCGGCTCTGGTCGCCGGGCATGCCGACAGCACCGGGCCCGTCGCCTTCAACCAGACGCTGTCGCTGCGCCGAGCGGAGGCCGCCGTCGCCTACCTGGTGAGCAAGGGCGTGCCGCCGACGTCGCTGCGCGCCGTCGGCTTCGGCTCGAGTCGCCCGGCCGCCGACAACGCGACCGCCGGCGGGCGCGCCACCAATCGTCGGGTCGAGATCACTTTCGACTCTCCCGCCTGACCGTCCCGGCTGCTGACCGTCCCGGCCGCGGGGCTCCGCGGCGGGCGGTCGGTCCCGTCGTCCGCCTCGGCCGTCGCCTGGCTGATCGGAAATCCGCTCCCTTGTCCAGAGCGACACGCCCTGGCGGGATGTGACGGAGTTCTCGGCGGGGCCGGCGAAGGTTAGGTTCTCTTGCGTTAGGCAGGCCTAACGTGTCACTCTGAAGACCGTTAGGGAAGCCTTAGCTAAACATCGTTGCTGATGCGGGGAACCCGGACAACGTAACCCCAAGTGCCTGGTCGGCGCCCGAAGTGCCGACCCGTCCAGCGTGGTGAGGTGCGGTGCTGGTCTGCTCATGCTTTGCTGTCTCCGACCGGACGCTGCGGAGCGTAATCGCCGCCGGTGCTCGTGACGCCGAGGAGATCGGCGAGCGCTGTGACGCCGGGACCGGGTGCGGGGGATGCCTCGAGGAGATCTCCGAGCTCCTGAGCTGCCACCGCGGCGGCGCGCCGGTCGTGGGTTCGGCGCGGGCCGCCTGACGGCTCCTCGGCGCCGGCCGGTCAAGCCCCAATGGCGCGGCGACGAGGGAGGCCCGGGTGGTTCGTGGCGATGACGAGGTGCTGGAGATCCTGAACGCGGTGCTCACCAACGAGCTGACCGCGGTCAACCAGTACTTCCTGCACTACCGCATCCAGAAGCACTGGGGCTACGACGGGCTCGCGCACCACTACTACGACGAGTCCATCGACGAGATGAAGCACGCGGACAAGGTCATCCATCGCGTGCTCTACCTCGACGGCCACCCCAACCTGCAGCGGCTGCACACCCTGCGCACCGGCGAGACGGTGCCCGAGATGCTCGAGCTCGACTACGGCCGCGAGCAGGAGAACGTCGAGACGCTGCGCAAGGGCATCACCCTCAGCCGCGCCAAGTCGGATTTCGGCTCCGCGCTGCTCCTCGAGGAGATCCTCGAGGGCGAGGAGGAGCACATCGACTGGCTGGAGGCCCAGCTCGAGCTGATCCGCCAGCTCGGCGCGTCCCAGTACCTCGCCGAGCAGATTCACAAGCACGACGGCGACTGACCAGAGCCCGGCCCGACACGGGTGGGCAGGCCGAGGCGTGGCTTGCGAGGCCGCCAAGGAGTGCCACTGCGCACCGACTCGGGACGGTTAACGGAATGTGCTCGGATGACCGCCGCTAGACTGCCCAGCAACAGGGCCTGGCCCGCGCCGACGGCTGCGACCAGGCTGCGGGAGCTGCGCGGGAGGTGCGTTGGTCGCCGCGGTGACAGGGCTGGTGGCCGACGCCGTCTCGGCCGGCCTGCTGGTGGTGAACGCCGAGGGCCGCGTCGTGTGGGTGAACGCCGCCCTGGCCGAGGTCGTCGGTCTAGGGCCGGCCCAGGGCGCCGCGGCGGCCGCGGACGAGCCCTCGGCGGCCGGAGCGGACCAGATCGCCGAGCGTCTGGACCAACGGTTGCCGGAACGCGCCCGGGCGCGGCTCGCCGTCGCCGAGGCCCGGCTGCCGCTGTCCGGGCTGGTCCCGGGCGCGGGACCGGTCGACGTGGCCTGGACCGCGCCCGACGGCGCCGAGCGCTGGCTGCGGCTGCGCTGCCAGCGGCTCGCGCTGCCCGGCGAAGGCTGGGCCGACGGCCTCACGCTCTATGAGGTCTTCGACGTGACCACCGGCTACCGGCGCGACACCGGGGCCGCCGGGGAGATCGATCCCGCGGCGGGCTGGGCCGGGCCGCCAGGCGACGAGGCGTGGCGGGGCACCCCCGAATGGGACCAGGCCGCCTGGGGCCCGCCGATCACCGACGACACGGTAGTGATGGCCCGCCCCACCGTCCCTCGTCCGCCCGTGCCACCGCCAGGCGAGGGCGGCCGGCCGGTGGGCCAGGCCGACCCGCCCGGCGTGTGGGTCGCCGCCACGCCGGCGCTGTCCGACGACGCCCGGTTGGCTCGGATCGAGGAGCTCACCCGCACCGGCACCTGGGAATGGGATCTGGGCAGCGGCGCGCTCGTCCACTCCCGCAACATGCGGATTCTGCTCGGCTTCGACCCGGCCGAGCGTGTGGACCCAGCCGAGGTGCAGACGCTGCTGCCGGACCTGGACCTGCGCATGATCCGGACGGCCCTCGGCGACGCGATCGGCACGCCCGGCACGTTCACCTTCATCCACCGGCTGCGCGACCGTGTTGGCCAGGGGGAGCGGGTCTTCGAGTGCTTCGGTGAGGTGGTCGCCGACGAGTCCGGCCGCGCGCTGCGCGTGCTCGGCACCGCGCACGACATCACCGACCTGCACCGCGTCCAACAGGAGCTGGAACATCTCGCCGAGCATGACGCGCTGACCGGGCTGTTCAACCGGCGGGCGCTCACCCGGGTGCTGCGTGAGCACCTCGCCGCCTTCCCAGCCGGCCGGGAAGGCTCGTTGCTGATCATCGATGTCGACCACTTCAAGGACGTCAACGACCTGCGGGGCCATGCCGTCGGGGACATCGTCATGCGCGGCCTGACCCAGGTGCTGCGCGACGAGCTGTCCGGCGGCGTGCTCGGCCGGCTCGGCGGCGACGAGTTCGCCGTGCTGCTGCCGACCGGCGACGGCGCGGCGGGGCTCGCCGTCGCCGAACGGCTCTGCCAGGCGGTCGCCCGTTCGCCGATCCCGGTGGACGACGCCGCGCTGCGGGTGACCGTCAGCATCGGGGTCGTCCCGCTCGCCCTGGTCGACAACGAGACCGCGGCGCTCGCCCAGGCCGACCTCGCGCTCTACGACTCCAAGGGCTCCGGCCGGGACCGGGCCCGGTTGTTCACCGACGCGCAGTACGAGCAGGCGGCGCTGCGGGTCTCCGTCACCCAGCGGGTGCGCGCCGCGCTGGAGAACGGCACGCTCGCCGTCGACGCGCTGCCGCTCGTCGACCTCGCCGCTCGCCGGATCATCGGTTACGAGCTGCTGGTGCGGCTGCGTGACGGCCTGTCGCCGGAACTGTCGCCCCGGGAGTTCCTCGAGCCGGTCGAGCGCACCGAGCTGGTGCTGCGGCTGGACCGGTGGGTGGTGGGCCAGGCCGTCGCCGCGCTCGCCGCCGACGGGCCGCACGGCTCGCTCTACCTGCATGTGAACGTGTCGGCCCGCTCCGTCGAGGACCCGGGTTTCGGCGACTTCATCCTCGACGCGCTGCGCGACGCGGAGGTGGACCCGACCCGGCTCGGACTGGAGATCGCGGAACGGTCCACCCTCGTCAGCATCGAGCCGGCGCGCCGGCTCGCCGAGAAGCTCACCTCGGCCGGCTGCCGGTTCATCCTGGACGACTTCGGCGTGGGCATGGGCTCGGTCGTCCACCTGCGCAACCTGCCGTTCAGCGGGGTCAAGATCGACGGGGACTTCGTCCGGCAGGCGGACGTGAATCCGCAGGACGTCGCGCTCGTCGACGCGGTCGTGCGGATCGCGCGCACCCTGGGGATGTACACCATCGCCGAAAACGTCGACCGAGAGCCGCTTGCCAGGGTCCTCGCGGATATCGGCGTCGACTACGCGCAGGGTTTCCACGTCGGCTCGCCGCGCCCGCTCGCCGAACTGCTGGCCGAGATGACGGTCACCGGCGCTGACGGCGACGCGTACCGCGCCGAGTCGGCCGCCGCGCACCCCGACCGCGTCGAGGCCGAGCAGGGCGATCCGGACCGCGCCGAGCGTGAGCGAGTGGAACGGGCACACGCGGAGGTCGAACGCGCCGAGCGGGAACGGGCGGAGCGGGTACACGCGGAGGCCGAACGCGCGGAGCGTGAGCGCGTGGAGCGGGAACGGGCGGAAGTCGAACGCGCGGAGCGTGAGCGCGTGGAGCGGGAACGGGCGGAGGCCGAACGCGCCGAGCGGGAACGCGCCGAGCGGGAACAGGCGGAGGCCGAACGCGCCGAGCGGGTTCGCCTGGAGCGGGAACGGGCCGAGCGGGAACAGGCCGAGCGCGAGCGGGCGGACCGGGAACGGGCCGAGGCCGAGTGGGCCGAGCGCGAGCGCGGCGAGCGGCTGCGTCGCGACCGGCTCGAGTCCGAGCGGCGGCGCGCGGAGAACCGTGGTTCGGTCTCCTGGGAGCGGCCCGGGCTCGGCAACCTCGAACCCATTCCCGGGCCGCCGCCGCCGCCCCCGGTCGCTCCGCCGCGCCCGACCTTCCCCGGGCTGAGCCATCCCGGCGCCGCTTCGCCCGGCCAGGGGCCGGTGGACGACGAACGGCCCGGCTGGTCCGACGGCCCGGCCTCGACGCCGATCGCCTACCCGTCCTCGTTCCCGTCCGTGACGCCGCCCTCCGCCGACCAGATTCCCGACTACCCGCCGACAGGTGACCTCGCCATCGGTGGACCGCCGAGCGGCCCCGTCTCCCTCGGCGGCTTCGGCGCGGGCGGGCTCGGTGGCGGGTTCCCGCGGGGCGGCTACTCGTCGAACCCGCCGCGGTCCGACGGCTACCAGGGCGGCGGCTACGGCGGCTACGACGCGGCCCGGCCCGACCCGCTCGGCCTTGACAGGGTTGGCTACCTCGGTCGCGACCCGCTGTTCGGGCCCAGGATCACCCCGCCCGCCGGGGCCGGCGGGCAGCCGGCCGGGGGGACCCCGCCCGCCGGGGCCGGGGGGCAGGACGGCTCGCCTGGCGCCTGGGGCACCGCGGGCGGCGCCGGCCCGGCGCCGTGGGACATCGTGTCCGTCGGCGGAATCGTCGCCGCGGGCCCCAATCCCGAGGCTCCGAAGAACTCCGGTGGCGGTGCCCGCAACGGCCTGGACATCGGCGGCATCAGCCGCCTAGGTGGCTTCGGGGGCGCCGCCGGCGGGGCCACCGTCGAGGACGACGCCGACGGGGGACCGGAGAAGCCGGCCTGGTCCGACGGCCGCCCGAGCCCCGGGGATGGCCACGACAACCCCACGGGTGGCTACCTCGGCTCCGTCGACAACCCCGTCGATGGCCACGCGGGACGGCCGGAGCGGACGCGGCCCGAGGCGCATGGTGGGTGGCCTGAGGCGCATGGTGGGTGGCCCGGCTCCGGTGAGGCGCCGCCGCGCGCGGCCGAGCCACCTCGGCCAGGCGGCGGCCGAGGGGCGCACCGCCCGCCCGAGGCGCGTGACCGCGGCGAGGTGATAAGGCCGCGTGGGCTGGGCGGCGCGCTGCCGTGGGGCCGGCGGCAGACGGTCGACCCGCTGGCCGGCTCGACGTATGTCTCCGGCGCCGGCGAGCAGGACCCGAGCCAGGTGGAGTGGGCGCCGGTCGGCGAGCCGACGGGCACGGCCGTCGCGCCGCCGCCTGATTCCGCTGACACGCAGGTCGTCGCGATCAACGGGCAGTTCCAGGATGGCCAGGCTGCCAACGGCCAGGCTGCCGACGGCCAGGTCACGAACGGCCAGGTCACGAACGGGCAGGCTCCGAACGGGCAGGCCCCGGATGGCCGTGCCGACCGCGGCCCGTTCCACGGCCTCTACCGCTGGCCGTAGCGGGACGGCGGCCGCTCGGCGATGGCCGGGCGGCGCGCCGCCGCTGCCGGCCGCCCGGGCTGCGTCCGGGCTGTGAGAGCCCTCGTCGCCCCCCGCGCCCGCGGCCGTTCTCGAGGGCACCGGGCTGTGTGATTCACATTACAGAAACGTGGGTACACCAGGGCGTGCCGCCCGTGCGCGGGCGTGGTTCTCCGTGAAACGCGCGCGAAACGGGTGGCGCCCATTTTCGCCGCGTATCCGAAACGCGCGCGAAACTCCCGCGCCAGGCTGTAAATATCTGATGAAGCCGCGCCTTTCCGGTGGCGCCCCGGCTGGCGTTGCCCTAACCTGATTTCCTTTGCCCGGGAATTGATTCGCGGCCTCTCTTCGGACTGTTCGGCGGAGTCGCCCGGGTCGCTGGTCCGCAAAAAAGTCCTCGGGGCTGGATTAACTTGCGGGTAACCTGCCGGCCCTGTGTTGGTAACCAATTTCCCTAAACTGATCGATATCAGCGTCCTAGGGAGGGCAAGGAATTGTTCGGTAAGTCCTGGCGTAGGCTCGCGCCGCTCGCGGTGCTGCCTGCTCTCCTGCTCGCGGCCTGTGGGGGGTCGGGGGATTCCGACGGGGGCTCGTCCTCGTCAGACACGATCAAGGTCGGCCTGCTGCACTCGCTCAGCGGGACCATGGCCATCAGTGAGGTGACGGTTCGGGACTCCGAGCTGCTCGCCATCGAGGAAATCAACAAGAAGGGCGGGGTTCTCGGCAAGCAGCTCGAGCCGGTCGTCGAGGACGGCGCCTCGGACTGGCCGACCTTCGCCGAGAAGGCCAAGAAGCTGATCACGCAGGACGAGGTCGCCACGGTCTTCGGTGGCTGGACGTCGGCGAGCCGCAAGGCCATGCTGCCGGTCTTCGAAGGCAACAAGGCGCTGCTCTGGTACCCGGTGCAGTATGAGGGCCTCGAGCAGAGCCCGTACATCTTCTACACCGGCGCCACCACCAACCAGCAGATTGTCCCCGCCCTGGACTACCTGGCGGAAGAGGGCAAGAAGAAGGTCTTCCTGGTCGGCAGCGACTACGTCTTCCCGCGTACCGCCAACAAGATCATCAAGGCGTACGCCGAGGCGAACGGCATGGAGATCCTCGGTGAGGAGTACCTCCCGCTGGGCTCCACCGAGGTCTCGACGATCGTCAACAAGGTCCAGCAGGCCAAGCCTGACGTCGTGTTCAACACGCTCAACGGCGACTCGAACGTGGCCTTCTTCAAGCAGCTGAAGTCGGCCGGCATCGGCCCGGACCAGATCCCGACCATGTCCGTGTCCATCGCCGAGGAAGAGGTCAAGGCGATCGGCACCGAGTACCTGTCCGGCCACTACGTCGCCTGGAACTACTACCAGACGACCGACACGCCCGCGAACAAGACCTTCGTGGAGGCGTTCAAGGCCAAGTACGGCTCCGACAAGGTCACCTCCGACCCGATGGAGGCCGGCTACAACGCGGTCTACCTGTGGGCGGCGGCGGTCGAGAAGGCCGGCACCACCGACGTCGAGGCCGTCAAGAAGGCGTCGGACGGCATCGTGATCGACCTGCCCGAGGGCAAGGTCACGATCGACGGCGCGACCCAGCACGTCTACAAGACCGCCCGCATCGGCCTGATCGGCGACGACGGCCAGATCAAGGAGGTCTGGGCGTCCGACGGCCCGATCAAACCGGATCCCTTCCTGAAGGGCGCTGACTACCCGTGGGCCTCCGGGCTGTCCTCGTAGGCATCAAGGGTCGATAGCAGGGGGCGGTTGAGGTGAACGGGTTCCTGAACCAGTTGCCGATCGGGCTGAGTATCGGAGCGGTGCTGCTGCTGGCGGCACTCGGTCTGACATTCACGTTCGGCCAGATGGGCGTCATCAACATGGCGCACGGCGAGTTCATCATGGTGGGCGCCTACACGGCGTACATGTTGCAGGACTGGGCCGGGCATGAAGCGGTGCTCGCGGCCCTGCCGGTGGCCTTCATCGTGGCGGGCTTGTTCGGCGTGATTCTCGAGCGGACGCTGATTCGAAGGTTCTACGGGCGACCACTCGACACGCTGTTGCTGACGTGGGGCGTGAGCCTCATCCTGCAGCAGCTGGTTCGGGACCTGATCGACAACCGCGGCGTCCAGGTCGTCGCCCCCGGCTGGCTCATCGGGGGCGCCGATCTGGGCGGTATCCGGATTCCCTACAACCGAGTGTTCATCCTCGGCCTGGCGGTCGCCTGCCTGGTGGCCATCTGGCTCTACATGAGCCGCACCCCGGCCGGCCGGCGGATGCGGGCCGTGATGCAGAACCGCGAGCTCGCGGCCTGCAGCGCGGTCCGCACCGACCGGGTCGACCAGATCACCTTCTTCATCGGCTCCGGGCTCGCCGGCGTCGCCGGCGTGGCGCTCACCCTGGTCGGCACGATCAGCCCGACCCTCGGCACCAAATACATCGTCGACGCCTTCCTCGTGGTCGTCGTCGGCGGCCTCGGCCAGCTTCGCGGCGCGTTGATCGCGGCGTTCGCGCTCGGCATGCTCAACAGCTACGTCGAGTTCTGGACCAACGCGAGCCTGGGCAAGGTGCTCGTGTTCGTCGCGATCGTCGCCTTCCTGCAGGCCCGCCCGCAGGGCATGTTCGTGCTGCGCAGCCGGGCGCTCACATGAGCGCCCCCGTCGCCGACGCCGCCGAGGCCCCGGCGGCCGGGAAGCCGGCCACCAGCGGCGGGTGGCGCGCCCGCGTGGTCACGCCCCAGCTGCCGTGGCGGGTCGTGTTCATCGTCGTCCTCGCGCTCGGCCTGCTCGCGCCGTTCGTGCTGGACCCGGCGTTCCGGCTGCCGCTGTTCACCAAGTACCTGTGCTATGCGATCGTCGGGGTCGGGATCGCCCTGGCCTGGGGCCACGGCGGCATGCTGACGCTCGGGCAGGGCCTGTTCGTCGGCCTCGGCGGCTACTCGATGGGCATGTACCTCAAGCTCCACGAGGCCGGCCCGGGCAACGTGCCGGACTTCATGTCCTGGAGCGGCGTCGAGAAGCTGCCCGCCTTCTGGGAGCCGTTCCGCAACCCCGTCGTGGCGATCATCGGCGTGATCGTTCTGCCGATCATCGTGGCGACCGTCCTCGGCCTGCTGGTGTTCCGCCAGCGGGTCCGGGGCGCGTACTTCGCGATCCTCACCCAGGCGCTCACCGCCGCCTTCGTGATCCTGCTGATCGGGCAGCAGGGCTACACCGGCGGCACGAACGGCCTGACGAACTTCGGCTCGTTCTTCGGCATCAACCTGTTCGAGGCCAACGGCCAGCGCAAGCTGTACTTCGTCACCGCCGGCGTGCTGCTCGTCATCTTCCTGCTGCTGCGGCTCGTCGTCGCCAGCCGGTTCGGCCGGCTGCTGCTGGCGATCCGCGACGGCGAGGACCGGGTCCGCTTCCTCGGCTACGACCCGACGGTCATCAAGACGATCGCGTTCGCGATCTCGGCGGTGACCGCGTCGGTCGGCGGCGCGCTGATCGTGCCGGTGGTCGGCATCATCAACCCCGGCATGCTCGACATCGTCCCGTCGATCGAGCTGGTGATCGCCGTCGCCGTTGGCGGCCGCTACTCGCTCGCCGGCGCGGTCATCGGCGCGGTCGTCGTCAACTGGGCTCGGACCAACTTCTCCGAGGACTACCCGTCGGGGTGGACCTACTTCCAGGGTGCCCTGTTCATCGGCGTCATCGCCTTCCTGCCACGCGGGATCGCGGGCATCGTGCCGCAGGTGCGCGACGGCGTGCCCGTGCTGCTGAAGAGGCTCGGCATCACGCTGCCGACCCGCTCCGGCCCGCCCGGCGGCCCACCGGCCGCGCCACCACCCGGAGGCGCGCCGGTGCTGATACCCGGTCAGGGCACCCCTGAGGCCAAGGAGGCGGTGTGATGACGACCGAGGTGGACATCCCCGCGCCGCCCCCTGCCGGCGGGTCCGGCGAGGCGCTGCTCGCGGTGCGCGGCCTCCGGGTCGTGTTCGACGGGTTCGTGGCGATCGGCGGCATCGACTTCACGGTGAACCGGGGCGAGCTGCGGTTCCTCATCGGTCCCAACGGCGCCGGCAAGACCACCCTGGTCGACGTCATCACCGGCCTGACCAAACCCGCGGCCGGCTCGGTGACGTTCGGGGGAGTCGAGCTGGTCGGCCGCCGCGAATACAGGATCGTCAAGCTGGGCATCGGCCGGACGTTCCAGACGGCGACCGTGTTCGAGGACCTGACGGTCCTCGAGAACATCGACCTCGCGGCCAGCTTCCGGATGGCCGTCCCGAAGCTGTTCCTGCGCCGCAGGGGCGTCACCGACGCGGTCGCGCAGGTGCTGGAGACGACACAGCTCGCGGAGCTGGCCGACCGCAAGGCCGGCGTGCTCTCCCACGGCCAGCGGCAGTGGCTGGAGATCGGCATGCTGCTGGCCCAGGACCCCCAGCTGCTCCTCCTGGACGAACCGGTCGCCGGCATGACCAAGGACGAGCGTGAGCGCACCGGTCTGCTGCTCCAGCAGATAGCCGCGGAACGCACCGTCGTCGTCATCGAGCACGACATGGAGTTCCTGCGGCGCTTCGCCAGCGTCGTCACCGTCCTGCACGAGGGCAAGGTGCTGACCGAGGGCACCGTGGCCGAGGTCCAGGCGGACCCGCGTGTCCAGGAGGTCTACCTGGGTCGCAAGAAGGAAGACGCCGCCGCCGGATCGGCGGCGGTGCTCGGGCTGGAGGCCACCCCGTGAGCGACCCGATGCTGAAGGTGACCTCGCTGGACGTCGCCTATGGCCGAGCCCAGGTCATCTTCGGGGTGAACCTCGAGGTCCCGGCGGGCGCCCTGGTCTGCGTCATGGGGCGCAACGGCGTGGGCAAGACGACTCTGCTCAACGCCCTCATGGGAGTCCTGCACCCCTCGGCAGGAAAGATCGAGTTCCAGGGCGAGAACATCACCAAGGTTCCGACCTATGACCGGGTCCGGCGCGGGATGGGCTACTGCCCGCAGGGGCACGAGACGTTCCCGCAGCTCACGGTGTACGAGAACCTCCAGGTCACCTGGGAGGCCGCCAAGGGCAAGAAGGGCGCCATCGACGAGGCGCTGGACGTGTTCCCGCGTCTCAAGCCCTTCCTCAAGCGCCGAGCCGGCTTCCTGTCCGGCGGTCAGCAGCAGATGCTCGCCATGGCCCGAGCCATGGTCACCGGCCCGAAGATGCTGATCCTCGACGAGCCGACCGAGGGCATCCAGCCCTCGATCGTGGCCGAGATCGAGGAGGTCATCGAGCGCCTGCACAAGGAGGTGGGGCTCGCGATCCTGCTCGTCGAGCAGTACGTCGACACCGCGATCAAACTGGCCGACTCGTTCATCGTGCTCGACGCCGGTCTGGTCGCGCACGTCGGCACCGCGGCCGACCTCCACGACGCCGACCTGGTCCGCCTCCTGGCGGTCTGACCAGGCCGGGCGCCGCCCGGGGCCGGGGGGGGGGCGCCCGGGACACCCCTGCCGCGGGACACCCCTGCCCGCCGCGGGCCGCGCCGGTGGCGTCGCGGCGCCGGCGTGCTGAGGGGATCGTCACGCCCCGCGTGGACTGGCCATGAGGTCCTCCACACGCCGCGACTGGCGCGCGGGCCCACCTGCGCGAGGGCGCGCGGGCCCACCTGCGCGAGCGGACGGCCCCCGACCACCCGGGGCGAGTCCACGCGAGGCTCGTCACGCCTACGGACTATGCTGCGCCCAAACAGGTATGACACGGATGGTAAGGGGCAAGTCGCGGTGGGGAACCCGGACACGTGGACGGCGGACGAGGCGGACTTCCCGGCCTGGCAGGAGTCCGCCGCGGGCCGGGTGACGCCCGTCGAGCTGAAGACGGACGTCGCCCACTCGGCGCGGATGTACGACTACTTCCTAGGCGGGAAGGACAACTTCCCGGCGGACCGGGCGGCCGCGCAGCAGGCCCTCGCCGTTTTCCCGGAGATCCCGCTCGCCGCCCGCATCAACCGCGCTTTTCTGCACAATGCGACCAGGTACGCCGTTGAGTCCGGGATCCGGCAGTTCCTCGACGTCGGGACCGGCATCCCGACCCGGCCGAACCTGCACGAGATCGCTCAGGGCATCGCGCCCGAGTCGCGCGTCGTGTACGTGGACAACGACCCGATCGTGCTGGCGCACGCCCGCGCGCTGCTGACCAGCAGCCCGCGGGGCCGTACCGCCTACGTCGACGAGGACCTGCGCGACCCGGGCCGCATCCTCGCCTCCGAGGACCTGCGCGAGACCCTCGACCTGACCCGCCCGGTCGCGCTCTCGCTGATCGCGGTCCTGCACTTCCTGTCCAAGGACGAGCAGCGCGAGGTCGTCGGCGAGCTGGTGGCGGCAGTGCCGTCGGGCAGCACCCTGGCGCTGACCCACGGGACGTCCGACTACGACCCCGAGCACGCCGAACGGCTCGCCGCCGTCTACCGCGCGCAGGGCATCAACATCACGACACGTACCCGGGCCCAGGTCGAGGAGCTTCTCGACGGCCTGGACCTCATTGGCCCCGGCGTTCGCGAGATCCACCTCTGGACCGCCGACGGCTCCCCGGTCGAGTTCACGGCCGAGGCCGCGGCCGCCGGCCGCGCCATCTACGCCGCCGTGGGCCGCAAGCCGTAGCACGAGCCCGCACCCGTGAGCTTCAGCCGTGGCGCGAGGCGCACGGATCACCACACGGGCTGGGGCGGCCGCCGGCCCCGAACCGGCGGCACCACCGGGGGATGAGCGACCGACCGGTCGGGCCTGGCGTGGTTCGTCCCGGGAGCCGATGACTCCGCGGTCGCTGTCACCTCGGGTCAACTACTGTTCGTAGCGTGGCTGCGCCATTTCGTAGTCGGCTTCCCTGCGTCTGGTCCTCTCGGACCTCCTCGACGCGGCCGAGCGCGCGCTGGGTCCGCGCGCTGGTGGCGGCCGCGCTCGTGGCCGGTGGTGGTATCACCGGCCCGGTGACCATCCCGGCCGCGTTCGCGGACGGACCGGCCGCCGAGCCGCCGCCGGCGGCCTGCGCGCCCGCCGCCGAGCACGCCGCGGTGAACCCGGTCGGCGACCCCGCCGGCCCGGACGCCCCACCCGCTCCGGACGAGCCGGGCAGCCGCGGCGTCGGCTACCGCACCGTGACGATCGTCGACCAGGCCCGCGGGGGACGCGTCCTCGCGACGTCGGTCTGGTACCCGAGCCGGTCGCGCCTGCCGGCCCCGGCCAGGGCGGCTGTCATGAGCAGAGAGACGACCCCGGCGAGCTACGAGATCGTGCCGAACGTGGGCCTGCGGTCGCGGGTGGCCGTGGCGGACGCGCCCCCGGAGGCCGGCCCGTTCCCGCTGGTGGTCTTCTCCCATGGCAGCGCGGGCAGCCGGGTGCAGTTCGCCTCGCTCGCCGAGGCGCTGGCCAGCCACGGCTACGTCGTCGCCGCGCCCGACCACGTCGGCGACACGATGGCCGACGCCGCGGCGGGCCGGAGCGCCTCCATGGTCGCGCTGGCGAGCGACCGGCCGCTGGACGTCCGCGCCGTTCTGGACTGGATGCTCTGCGCCGGCCACCCGTTCGCCTCCATGGCCCGGCCCGACCAGGTCGCCGTCATCGGGTTCTCGTTCGGTGGCCTGACGGCGGTGACGTCCACCATCGGCTTCCTGCGGGCGCCGGCCGATCCCCGCGTCCGGGCGGTCGTGGCGATGTCGCCGGCGACGGAGGTGCTCTCGGCGGAACTGCTCGGCCGGGTGCGGGTGCCCACGCTGCTCCTCGGCGGGACCGACGACGGCCTGACGCCGGTCGAGCGCAACGCGGACCGCACGTTTCGCGGGCTGACCGGGGCCGCGGACCGGATGGAGGTGGTCGTGCCGACGGCGACGCACAACTCGTTCAGCGATCTGTGTGACCAGGCGTACCTGGCCGGCGACGCGCGGGTTCCAAAGGCGATCCAGACCCGGCTGCGGCTGGGCGCGCTGGTCACCTGCGTGGCGCCGATGGTGGACGCGGCGCAGGCGCGTCAGGTGGCCCGCTGGTACACCGTCGCCTACCTGGAACGGCATCTGCGCGGCGACACCCGTTACGACCGTTACCTCGCCCCCGACGGCGCCAGCGCCCTGGCGGTCCCGGTGACCGTCCGCACGGCGCCCTGACGCCCGGGCGGCGGGCGGCCGGGCCGGCAGCCGAGGGCGCGTCCGGACAGTGGTCCCGGGCGGGTGAGGGGGTCGTTCTGACCTGCGGGTCGTGGGCGGTTGCGAGGAATAGTGGTGGCCGTGACCCTGTAAGGGATGACCCAGCTGGGTCCGACCCGTTACCGTGTGCCGACCGGACTGGTACGGGCTCGTGCCCTGTCGCCGACCCGGTCGCGTGGCCGGTACCGTGCCAGTTTGACGGCCATTGTGGTCGGTTGAGCGGCGCGGCGGCGCACGCGCTCCAGGAGGAGGTCAGAGCGGCGATGTCCGCGCGGCAGGTGCGCAGGTTCCAACTGGAACGGGACGTGGACGTGTCCGGCGTGTCGGGGACCGGCGCCGTCGCGTTTGGCGCCCAGGCCCCGGACGGCACCTGCGTCCTGTGGTGGTCGTCCGGCCTGGAGTCGACGACGATCTACCGTGACATGGAGACGCTCCTGGCCATCCATGGCCACGGCGGGATGACCCGGGCCATCTACATCGACCCGGAGAGCAGGGACGGCGCTCCGGCTCCCGGCGGGGACGGCGGCGGCGGCCACGAGGCCAACGGCCAGGGCGCGGGTGGCCACGGGGGCAACGGCCGTGGGGCCAACGGTCACGGAGGGAATGGCCACGGCGCCACCTCCCACGGCCGAGGCGCCGACGCGGCCGACGCCGTCGAGGAGGAGGGCGAGCTCGTCCAGGCCGGCCCGGACGGCGCGGAGGCCGGCGACGAGCCGTCGTGGGCGGTCGCGCGGGCGCCCCGGGGCGTGCCGCGCGCCGCGGCGCACCAGCAGGCGACCCGGTCCGTGAGCCGCCCCGCCCGCCCGCCGGCCCGGTCGTCCTGACGGTCGGGCACCGCTCGCCCCCGTCATGGGCGGCCCGCCTGGGCGAGGACAGGCGTCACGTCAGCGGTCGGAAGGAGCCTGCCCGGGGCTCGTCGGAGTCCTGGGTGTAGAGGGCGAGAGTTCCGGCGACGTCGCGCAGGTCCAGACCGTAGGCGGCGAGCGTCGACCACAGGCTGGCCATGAGCAGAAGGCCGTGGTGCAGGAGGCACTCGGGGTAGCCGGTGACGCGGGTGCGCGCGGCGGCCTCGAACGCGCGCGCCGTCGCGGTGTCGTTCGTCAGGGCGGCCAGCGCGCCGGCCCGGACCTGGGCCGTGAGCAGCTCCCAGATGCGCTCCGTCTCCGGCGCCTGCGGGCCACGCCAGAGGCCGCTCAGGGTCAGCTGGGCGAGGACCTGGGTGGGGGAGTGGCCGGTGCGCAGGTGCAGGCCGACGGCCCAGGAGGCCATCAGCCAGCAGAGTGAACGCAACGTCGGCATGGGGTCGCCGGCCAGGCTCCCGGTCAGGGCCTCCTCGGCGTCCTGGCGGGTCGCGGGGTCGAGCCAGCGGGCGACGTGCTGTTCGACCGCGACGAGCTCGCTGATCGAGAGGTCGGCGGGATGCGGCCGGGTGAAGGCGGCGGCTCGGCGGGACTCCGGGTCGACGAGCGCGAGGGTGCCGGGCTCGGGAAGTGTCTGCCAGGCAAGGCCCGCTGGCGCCATGCCGACACACGCTAGCCCCCCGGAGGGTGTTTCACCACACGTTGGACGAATCGACGCGGCGGCTCGCCGGTGTCGCCACGCCCGATGACCAGGACTCCGGCGCGGTCCGGGGGCGCCGCGAGAACGGTCCCTGGCCGGGTGAGCGGGCCGGGCGGCGGGTATCCGGGTA
>NZ_JADWYU010000097.1:90683-161428 GCF_016786325.1 Frankia nepalensis
GCCGGACTCAGGTCCGGCGGCCGGCCGACCCGTGGGCCGAGCCTGGCGGTCAGCCGCCGAGCAGGTCGAGGACGACGTTGGACGACGACCTGTCCGTGGACTCGGCCAGGTGCCGGCGCCAGAGGGCCTCGGCGGCGTCCGGGTCGCCCCCTTCGATCAGTTCGACCAGGTGCCGGTGGACGTCCTGGTGCTCGGCCAGCGATCCATGCCCGTCCGCGCTGACGGGCGACCAAGGGGTGTCGGGGCGCCCCTCGGCGGTCGGCTGGTGGTTGGCCGCGGTGTGCAGGATGTGGCGGAGCATGTTGTCGATCACCGTGAGCGTCTGGTTTCCGGCCAGCTCGACGAGCAGGTGGTGGAAACCGCTCAGCGACGCGCGCGGGTCCGTCGCCGCGCCCTCCTGGATCGCGCCGCGGCCGTCGATCGCCGTCGCGGACTCGGCCAGCGCCGCACGCAGCCGGCCCAGGACCGGCTGCGCCGGCGACTCGGCCAGCATGCGCACCGCCGGCGTCTCCAGCGCCGCCCGCGCGTGCTGGACATCGCCGACCGTGGTGTGCCGGTGCTCGAGGACGAGGCCGGCGTAGCGGGCGGCGACGTGGCCGTCCGGACGGTGCACCCGGGCGCCGCCGTGGGCGCCGCGGCGCACCGAGATGAGCGCCTCGGACTCCAGCACCCGGAACGCCTCGCGCAGCGTCGGCCGGGACACGCCGAACTGCTCCATGAGCACGGCCTCCGGCGGCAGCGCGTCGCCTTCGACCAGCTCGCCCCGCACGATCTGTCGGCGCAGGTGGGCCGCGACGAGCTCGGCGGTCTTGGGCACCCGGACATGCCGCCCGACGCGCCCGTCGTCGAGGAGGGCCGACGGCGCGGGGCGGACCGGGCTGCCGGCGCCCATCGGGCCGCCCACCCGGGTCATGCGGACCGAATGGGCGGTCCGCCGGGCCGTATCGAGGTTCGTGGCCGACTGCAGTAACGCCATGACGTCGTCTCCCTGTGGGTGGCGGCGGCCTGCCGCCAGGCCGCTGGAGGTCGCTGTCGCGACCGCGCCGAGTCTTACAGGGTGTTCTGTAGCCGCTTGATTACGGGTGGAGGAATACCACGGTGTGATACGAAGAATGTAACACACTGTGAAGATGCCTGATTACTATCCGCATGGATAGCTGGCGTACGGATGATCGTTGCGCACGGGCTCGGCGGTCGGCGCGCGGCGCTGGTGACCTGCGGTTTTAGGGCAGCGGCCGGCGCTGGGTGGTTCGGGCGACGGTCCCCCGCGCGAGCACGCTCGGTGGCGCGTCGACCTGGCCGAGCTCCACGTCGACCACGGCCAGTCGTCGCCCGACATGTCGGACCGAGGCGACGACCGTCATGTCCTCGTCGAGCGGCAGTGAGCGCACGACCGACAGGTCCAGCGTCTGCAGGTGCGCGGTGTTGCCGGTCGGCAGCCGGCGGGTGAGCGCGACGCTGATCGCCGCGTCGACGAGCGCGCAGCTGGCCGCGGCGTGTACCCGCCCGAGCCGGTTCGCCAGCCACGCCGGCGGCGGCATCCGCAGCACCAGTCGGTCATCGTCGTGCTCGGCGGCGGCCGCCAGCGCGCCCAGCAGGGGGTGCGGCGGCGGCGCGTGGTTGACCAGCCCGTCCGGCATCTCGTCGACCGGTTCGCCCGCCGTGTCCCGTGGCGGCTCACCGACGGCGCCGACGGTGTAGTCGAGGCCGACGGCGTCGCTGGGCATGGCCGCCGGGGAGAAGACCGCGCAGACGGCCGAGGCGACCGCCAGCCTGCGCCCGTCGTCGGTGCTGATCGTCGCGGTCGCGCGCCGCAGGCCCGTGTCGGGCTCCTCCGCGTCGGCGTCGTAGGCCTGGGCCTCGGCCCGCAGCCGGACGGGCGGCCGCCGCCCCCGGGCGGCGGCCCGGTCGGGGCTGAACATCGACAGCGGCCCGAGTGGGCCTCGCTTGACGTCCGGGTCGGCCCAGCCGCCGGTGGGGCCGTGGGTGCGCAGCTGCAGGGCGGCCGTCACGGTCAGGTCGCCGGAACGCGGGCTGGTACTGGTGGCGGCGCCGAGCGCGATCTCGGCGAGCGCGACGACCGCCGCCGTGCCCAGCCGTGGGCCGGGGGCGGGGCCGGTGAGCCAGGCCGGGACGGTCATCGTGACGGTGGCGAGCCCTTCGGCCGCCGTCCGCACCCGGGCGCCCACCGCGTCCGCGAACGGGCTGCCCACCGGCGTGCCGCCCTCGTCTTCGGGGGAAGGGCCGGGCTCGGAGTCGAAATCGGGCTGGCCGGCCGCGGCATCGGGCTGGCTGGCCGCGGCCACCGCGGCGCGCCTGGGCCTGGTGGCCGCGGCTGGGGCGCCCGTGTCGTTCGCGGGCGCGGCGTCGTTCGCGGGCGCGGCGCTCCCGCCCGGCGGGCTGGCCGGCGGCTTGGGGAAGCTGCGCGGCCAGGCGCTCAGCCGCCGCAGGCCCTCCAGCCGCGCGGCGCCACCGGCGAGGGTGAGGTCGGGCGGGGTGTCGTCGGCGGGTTTCGTGGCATCCTCGGGCCCGGCCGGGCGCTCCGCCTCAGCGGTGGCCGGCGGCTTGGGCGCCTCGTCCTCGGGCAGGATGTCCACCTCGTCCCCGATCATGCGCTTCTGTCTAGCAGGATCCGGGGAATTGCTGTGCATCTGCCCAGATCCGTGACGTGGATCACGCTGGACATTCCGGAGTTCGTGCTCCGGATGACCGTCTCGGGCCTTATAGAGCGAAATGCCACAAATGCGGGTTCGGGCTGCCGAACGCGCGGAGCCGGCGCCCTGAGGCAGGGCGCCGGCTCCGTTCCGTAACGCTCCTGTCACGTTTCGGCCGTGGCCGCGGGAAGCGGCCGGCTCGCGCCGACCGGGATGCCGAGCGTCCCGCCGTGACCGGGCGACCGTCGGCCGGTCCGGACGGCCGTCCCGGACGGGCACGCCGGCCAGGCCGGCTGGTGCCGGCCAGGCTGGCTGATCCAGGACGACCGCTCACGGGCCTCAGACCGTGGCCGGGATGAGCTCCTCGGACTCGAGGGTGACGGCGACGGCGTGCACGACCGAGGCGATCCGGATCGCGTCCTGGATGACCTCGCGGGACACCTCCCGGCCGCGCAGCTCGTGCTCGTGCGCCTGCAGGCAGCGGCCGCAGCCGTTGACGGCGGACGCCGCGAGCGACCACAGCTCGAAGTCGACCTTCTCGACGCCCGGGTTGGCGATCGCGTTCATCCGCAGCCCGGCGCGCATCCGGTCGTACTCCGCGTCCTCCAGCAGGTGCAGGGAGCGGTAGTAGATGTTGTTCATCGCCATCAGCGCCGCGGCGGTCTTGGCCGCGCGGTAGGCCTGCGCCGACAGGTGCGCGCGGGCCTCGGGCTCCAGCTCGGCGATCGCCGCGCGGCCGCGGCTGGCCAGCGCCGCGGTGAGGACGGTGCCCCACAGCTGCTGCTCGGTCAGGTGGGACTGGCTCGTCACCGAACCCAGGTTCAGCCGCAGGTCCTTGGCGTACTCGGGCAGCGCGGCCCGCAACGCCTCGACGGACATCAGACGCCCACCTCCACCTTCTCCTGCGAGACGATCTTGCCGCCGACGCTGAGGGTGCCCTGGCCCTTCTGCCAGTTGCAGGGGCACAGCTCGTCGGTCTGCAGCGCGTCGAGCACCCGCAGGACCTCGTTCGGGTTCCGGCCGACGCTGCCGGCGGTGACCATCGTGAACTGGATCACGCCGTCCGGGTCGATGATGAAGGTGGCCCGCTGCGCGACGCCGTCGTCGCCGAGGACGCCGGCGGCGGCGGTGAGCTCCTTCTTGATGTCGGCGATCATCGGGAACGGCAGGTCCCGCAGGTCCTCGTGGTTCTGGCGCCACGCGAGGTGCACGAACTCGCTGTCGGTGGAGACGCCGAGTACCTGGGCGTCGCGGTCGGCGAACTCGTCGTTGAGCCGGCCGAAGGCGGCGATCTCGGTGGGGCAGACGAAGGTGAAGTCCTTCGGCCAGAAGAAGACGACGCGCCACTGGCCCGGGCGGCTGGCGGAGGTCTCCTGGACGAACGCCGTGTCGGGGTTGTTGCCCACGACGGCGGTCAGGTCGTAGGTGGGGAAGGCGTCACCAACGGTAAGCACGGTGGCTGTTGTCCTCTCGTCCTGTCACGGTGATCTCGGGGCGCCGCGTGCTCGCCCGGCGCGTCGCGGAGCCGGTCCGGGACGCCGGCTCCGCGACGCGGGGCTGCCTGCTCGACGCGCTGTGGTGCTCGACGCGCTGCGGTGCTGGGTGCGCTGGGGTGCTCGAAACGCTGGTGTGCTCGAAACGCCGTGGTGCTCGGACGGCTGGGCGCGGCCCCGGTCGGCCGGTTGGGGTCCGCGCCCGGGTGGGCTGTCGATCCAGCCGACCGGGGCCGTGCGCCCACTGTGCCGTGCACGGACTCAAAAGAGAAATCGAAAGATTCCGCAGGATTGATAGAGTCTTGCTATGGCTATGCCGCAGCCCACGCTGGCCCAGCTGCGCGCCCTCGTGGGTGTCGCCGAGCACGGCCACTTCGGCCGCGCCGCCGCGGCGCTGCACGTCAGCCAGCCGACGCTGTCGAGCGCGGTCGCCGCCCTGGAGAAGACGATGGGCGTCCAGCTCGTCGAGCGGACCACGCGGCGGGTCCTGCTCACCCCGCTTGGCGACGAGATCGCCCGGCGGGCCCGCGGCGTGCTCACCGCCGTCGACGACCTCGTGACGGTCGCGCTACGCGCCCAGGTCCCGCTCACCGGCGACATCACGCTGGGCGTCATCCCGACCATCGCGCCCTACCTGTTGCCCCGGCTGATGCCGAAGCTACGCGTCCGGCGGCCGGACCTGCGGGTGGCGCTGCGGGAGGACCAGACGGCCGACCTGCTCGCCGACCTGCGCGCCGGCGCGGTCGACGTGGCGCTGCTGGCGCTGCCGACCGACGAGCCGGGGCTCGCCGAGATCCCGGTCTACGACGAGGACTTCGTGCTGGTCATCCCGGACAGCCACCCGCTGTCCGGGGGCGCCTCCGTCCCGGTCGCCGCGCTCGGCGGCCAGGAGGTGCTGCTGCTCGAGGACGGCCACTGCTTCCGGACGCAGGCGCTGGACGTCTGCCGGGAGGCGGGCGCCCGGGAACGCTCCGCGCTGCGGGCCGCGAGCCTGTCCACGCTGGTACAGATGGTCGCCAACGAGCTCGGCGTCACGCTGCTGCCCGCCTCCGCGGTGGCCGTCGAGGTGGGGGAGGGGCGCGGGCTCGGCGTGGCCACCTTCCGCGCTCCGCCACCCCGCCGCCGCGTCGGCCTCGTCTACCGCGAGACCTCGGCCCGCGCCCGTGACTGGGCCCTGCTGGCCGCCGACATCCGCGGTTCGCTGCCCGAGACGGGACTGCGCCTCACCCCGGCCGCCGGCTGACGACGCCCGCGGCGCCCGGAACGGCGTGGCGACGGACCACAGTCACCGCGCTGGGACAGCTGGTCGCCCGTCGCCCGTCGTCGGACCGGCAGGTGGCGGCCTGCGGGTTGGCCGGCCTGGCGCCGGTACCGGTGCCGGTCGGGGCATGCTCCACGAGCCGCGACGCGGGCGGTCTATCCGGGCGGACCGTCCCGCCAGGCCGGGTGACCCGCGCTGGCCACCACCGGGCCGGGCGGCGGAGTGGAGTTCTGCCAGGTCACCGGCCCGGCCGTCCGCGCCACGCCAGTTTCGTTGCTGCGAAGAAATACGCGCCACAATGACGGTCCGGGCGGCGGTCGTGTGGCTGGTTGTGCTCCCCGAGGCCCGTCTCGTGACTGACGGTTGTGGTGGCGCTTGCTACCGCCGATTCGCTGCGTGAGTGGACTGACCGTCAGCTGACCGTCGGCGGCCTTTGCCCCTCTGCCGCGCGCGAACCGCTTGACGGGCGGTTGTCCGTACGCCATATTTGGCTCCGCTGTAGATACTCTCGCCATCCGTTGGGCATGCCTAGGTCGTGTTGACCAGGCCCTGGGTGGCTTCACCGGGCACGCCGACGTGTCCGGGGCGCAGTCTCCTCTCCTTTGGGAAGTCCTCTTTCCTCCACCGCCCTCTCGACGCGTGAGGCTTTAGCCTCGCGCGCTCTGAGGGCGGTTCTGGCTGGTTTGGGACCTCCTTTTTTCACCGACGTCGCGGCGTGCCGCTATTGGCGCGCCGGTTCTGGTCCTGTGTTTTCCTTTGACCTGCGCGGAGCCACAACATGACTCGCCGGTTCCTGCCCGTGCGCCGTTCCCTGTCCTTTGGCCGGAAGATGTGGCGGCGCCATGCCCGGGTGCGTCGGGTGGCGTTGCTGCTGGTGCCGGCGTTGCTGGTGTCAGGCGTCGTGGTGCTGGTGGTGGACCGGGTGACCGATCCGGATCTGGTGCCGATCTCGGAGCAGAACCCGTTTCGGGACGTGAAGCTGCCGGAGTCCTCGAACGGGACGGCTGAGGGCTTGGAGCAGCTGGTGCCGGCGGAGGTGACGTCACGGGACGCGGCGCCGGATGTGGCGGAGGTGATGGCACGGGTTCCCGCGATGGAGGGGGCGGTGCCGGCGTCGCCGGAGGAGAAGCCGCGGGAGGTGGTGTATCCGACGGGTGCGGACGCTCCGGTGGGGGAGGTGATCCTGCCGGAGGTGCCGGCGGGTGCGGAGTTGCCGTTGGAGGAGGACCTGGCGGCGGGGGTGCGGGAGCCGGATGGGGTGCAGCCGGGCCGGGTGGAGGTTCAGGCGGCACGGACGGACAACGCGTCGGTGTTCCGGAACCCGGACGGCACGTATTCGACGGAGGTGTCGACGGAGCCGGTGCGGTTTCAGGACGAGCAGGGCCGGTGGGTGGAGGTGGACACCGGGCTCGAGGAACAGAGCGGCGGCGGGTTCGAGGCGAAGTCGGTGGCGGCGCCGGTGGAGATCGCCGCGGCGGCGGACGACGCGGAGTTGGCCCGGATCGAGCTGGGCGATGGGCTGTCGGCCGGGTTCGCGTTGGAGGGTGCGGCGGCGTCGGACGGTGTGGCCGACGGGGAGTCGGTGACGTTCGCCGAGGTACGGGAGCAGGCGGATCTGGAGCTGTCGGCGTCGGCGTCGGGACTCAAGGAGGTCATCGTTCTGCAGTCGGCGGATGCGCCGACGAGCTGGACGTTCCCGCTGGCCCTTGAGGGGTTGACGGCGGGTCTGGACCGGCAGGGGCGGGTGGTGCTGTCGGATGGTTCGGGTGCGGTGGTCGCGGTGGTTCCGCGGGGGTGGATGGAGGATTCGTCGCCGGGCCGGGCGACGTCGGAGGGTGTGACGTACAGCCTGGTGGAGGCTGAGGGCACGGGTCAGCCGGCGTTGCGGGTGGATCTCGACGCGGAGTGGTTGGGGGCGCCGGAGCGGGTGTTTCCGGTGCGGGTGGACCCGACGGTGACGCCGGTGGCGGCGGGTGCTGATGACACGTGGGTGTCGTCGGCGACGCCGGGTACTGCGCAGGGGTCGGATGGGTCGTTGCGGGTGGGGCTGCAGGGCACGGGGGATGAGAACCGGGCCTATGTCCACTTCCCGAACAACTCGGCGTTGCAGAACGCGAACATTCTGTCGGCGCAGGTGTCGTTGTACAACACGGCGTCGCATGACGCGTGCACGGCGCATCCGGTGTCGCTGTATCAGGTGACGCAGCAGTGGAACGGCACCACGCTGACCTGGCCTGGCGCGTCGATCAGTGGTGAGGTCGCGCAGAGCACGTTCTCCCATCAGAGCGGCAACGGGGGCTGCCCGGCCGGGTGGGAGACGTTCAGTGACTCGCGATTGACGGAGCTGGTGGAGGACTGGAACGACGGTACGGCGGCCAATCATGGTCTGTCGGTGCGGGCGTCGTCGTGGGACGCGACGCATTACAAGGAGTTCGCGTCGCAGAACTGTGCCTGCACGGCGCCGGGGACGGCGGGGGACTACCGGCCGAAGATGAACATCACCTGGTCGCCGTATGACGCCGTCTACTCGTGGCCGACGGGCTCGCCGGTGTGGGAACAGGCGTTGACCGCGACGCAGCCAGGAAAGATCAAGGTTCGGATCACGAACCGCGGCAAGTTCACGTGGCCGGCGAACGGTAGTTACAAGTTGTCGTATCACGTGTATGACGCCACCGGGACCACTGAACTCGTCGCGCAGGGGTTTCAGACGAACCTGCCCGTGGCGGTGGGCCGTGGGCAGTCGGTGGATGTTCTCGCGACGGTGACGCCGCCGCCGGCGGGTAGTTACATCGTGAAGTTCGACATGCAGGACACCGCGGCGGGCGGGGCGTTCTTCTCGACGCACGGCATCTCGATGCTGCCGGTGGCGCTGGTCGCGCCGCCGGCGGGCGGGGTGCAGGTGACGACGTCGACGCCGGCGGACGCGGAGCGGGTCGAGACCCTGCGCCCGGTGCTGTCGCTGACCGGGAACCAGTCCGGTCTGACGTACGAGTTCCAGATCTGCTCGAACCCGGACGCGGCGAGTGGCTTCTGCAAGTCGTCGGGCGGCTTCATCTCCAGCTCGTCGTGGCAGGTGCCGGCGGATGAGATGAGCTGGGGGTATCCGTACTACTGGCGTGGCCGGGTGAAGTCCGGCGGCACGACGAGCGCTTGGACCCCACCGTCGAAGATCTATGCGCAGGTCCCCTCACCGCCGACGAGCGCGCATTTCGGCGGCGACCCGTATGTACCGGCGGAGGACTCGGTGTCGCCGCTGATCAGGAACTATGCGTCGTCGACGACGGATATCTCGGTGGCCGGGGTGGGGCCGGCGCTGGGGCTGACCCGGACCTACAACAGCCTCAACTCGTCGGTGGGGATGTTTGGTACTGGGTGGTCGTCGCAGTGGGACATGGGCGTCCGGGTCGACGATGCCGGTGAGGGCAACCTGGTGGTGCGGTATCCGGACGGGCGGGACAGCCGGTTCGGGCGGAACTGGGACGGCACGTTCACGCCGCAGGACGGCTACTACTCGCTGATGCAGGCGCCGAGCCCGCAGGTCGCGTCGTTCACCGGGGCGAACCACACGTCGTCGCTCGGCACCGCGGATACGGGTGAGTCGTGGCAGGTGCTGGCCGGGACGTGGGGAATCAACGGGAACAACGCCTACCTGGTCTCGGGCTCATCGGCGTCGGCGGTGATGCCGGCGCCGTCGGACGGGCTGATCCGGTTCACGGCGCCGGTGGCGCAGGACTATCTCGGGGTCGCGTTCCGGGTGCAGGACGCGAACAACATGTGGATCCTGCATGTCCAGCCCTCAAGCAACTCGCTGATCCTGGCCAAGCGGGTCGGCGGCGTCGGGACCCAGATCGCGACGTTCAGCGGCGCGTGCTGCGCGGCGACCGACACCTACGCGGTGCGGATGGCCGGTTCCGACCTGACGGTCTATCGCAATGACCGGGTGGTCGGGTCGGTGACGGACGCGCAGTTCTCGACCGCGACGAAGGCGGGCCTGTTCGCGCTGAGCACGGGTTCGGGGCGGATCGGGTCGGTCACGATTCTCGACGACCAGCACCGCGACAGCTTCACCCGCGCCGACTCGTCCACCCTTCTCGGGGCGACGGACACCGGCGAGAAGTGGCAGACGCAGCCGCTGCCGGGGCTGGGCAACGGGACCTGGGGCATCTCCGGTAACGCGGCCTACCTGGCGACCGCGTCCGGGAACCGCAACATGGCCACGGTGTCGGCCGCCGCCGACGGCCAGTTCTCGTTCAAGATGCCGGTGGCACAGGCCGGTCTGGGGCTGGTGTTCCGGTATGCGGACCCGAACAACTACTGGCGGGTGGTGGCCCAGCCGTCGGCGGGGACGTGGCAGCTGGTCAAGCGGGTCGGCGGGGTCGAGACCGTGGTGGCCACGTCGAGCGGCGGGCTGTGCTGCACGGCGTCGGACACGATGACGGTCGTCACCAACGGGCCGAACATCTACGTCCAGCGCAATGGTTCCCAGATCCTGTCGACGAACGACCCGGCGGTGTTCTACGGGAGCCGGGCGGGCCCGTTCGCGGAGGCGACCGGCTCGGGGAGGATCGACGACTTCACCGCCACCGCCGCGGTGACGCTGACGGAGAAGTCCGGGGACGCGTACACCTTCCGGTCCGACGGCCGGCTCGCGAAGATCACCGACCCTGCCGGCCTGCAGTTGGAGCTGAACCACAACAGCAACGCGCAGCTGACGTCGGTGGTGAACCTGACGACGCTGCGGACGCTGTCGTTCACCTGGACCGGCACCCACGTCACGAGCGTGTCCACGCAGAGCGTCGCCGCCCATTCCGGCCCGCTGACGTGGACCTACGCCTACGACGGCGACAAGATCACCTCGGTTGCCGGCCCGCACACGACCAGCCCGACGGAATATGACTACGCGTTCAACGGCAAGCTCGGGGCAATCACGCTGCCCGAGGGCAACGTCGACACGATCATCGGCTACAACCTCGATGGCACCGTGCAGTGGCGCGAGGACGGGCTTGGCAACCGCACCGAGTACGAGGTGCTGGCGACCAGCCCGAACACGATCGTCCGGGTGACCGACCCGCGCGACCACGAGACCGAGCACGAGTACCGCGACGGCCAGCTGGTCGCGCAGCGGGACAACATCGGAAGCCGGCAGTTCGTCTACAACGACCGCGGCTTCCCGTACCAGGTCATCGACGAGAACGGCAACATCGTCCAGACCGAGACCGACACCCGCGGCAACGTGATCGCCCGTTCGCAGGCCCGCGCCTATTACGGCGGCACGCTGTTCGTCAACACCGAGTACTACAACTACTACCTCGGCGCACCCGGCGACCCGCGCAACGACCTGGTCACGGTCCACCGGGACGCCCGCTCCGCGTCGCCGTCGGACAACACCTACGCGACCTTCTACGGCTACAACAGCTTCGGGCACATGACGGCGCGGACGAGCCCGGCCGTCGCCGGCTTCCCCGGTGGCCGGACCGAGACATGGATCTACTCCACCGGCGCCGAGGCGGCGGTGGCCGGCGGCGGCACGATCCCGCGTGGCCTGGAGATCTCGCACACCGACACCCGCGGCAAGACGGACACCTCCGGCTACGACGCCAAGGGCGACCTGCGCCGGGACCAGGACCCGGCCGGCCTGGTGCACGAGTACACCTATGACGAGATCGGCCGCGAGGTCACGTCGAAGGAGATCTCCGACACCTTCCCCGCCGGGCTGACCACCACTACCGCGTACACCAAGCTCGGCCTGGCCGCGCAGGTCACCGAGCCGGGCGTCACCAACCTGGTCACGTCGGTGGTGCACACCCCGGTCACCACCAACACCTACGACGCCAACGGCAACCTGACCCAGGTCACCGTGTCGGACGCCACCGGCGGGGACACCGCCCGCACGACGTCCTACACCTATGACGACGCCGACCGGGAGACCTACAAGACCGTCGGCGCTGGCAGCTTCCCCTGGGCGACCTACGCGACGACCTACGACCCGAACGGCAACGTAGCGACGACGACCGACCCGAACGGCACGGTCACCTCGTACACATATACGGCGCACAACCAGCTGGCGACCACGACGCTCGAGGACTTCGTCGACGACCCGGTCGCCGGCAGCAGCCCTCGGGACGTGGTGCTGGAGTCACGGGCCTACGACCCGGCCGACCGGCTCGCGTCGGTCACCGATGCCGAGGGACGCGCCGTCCGCTACCAGTACTGGCTGGACGGCCTGGTGTTCCGGGAGATCCATGAGGGCTACCGGCCCCCGGACCTCGTCAACGGGGTCCTGTCCGGCCCCGCCGCCCGCGACATCATCCTCGCCGAGCACGTCTACGACGGCGCCGGCAACGAGATCACCGAGATCACCGACGGCGGGCTGCTCAAGACCTCGACCGAGTACGACGCCGCCGGCCGGCCGACCGCCACCATCGTCGACCCGCAGGGCGTCGCCCGCCGGACCGACCTCACCTACGACGGCGGCGACAACGTCACCGCCACCGAGCTGTCCGCCGCCGGCACGACGACGACCGAACGCGTCGAGTACACCTTCGACGACGTCTCCCGGCCGACGTCGACCACCGTGTTCGGCAACGGGGTCGAACGGTTCACCGAGGCGATGACCTACGACCAGCGCGGCGAGATGACCAGCAGGGTCGACCCCCGCGGCTATGTGTCGGGCGGGCCGCCCAACTCGGCCTACGTGACCGACCACGTCAGCGACGCGGCCGGCAACCCGGCCCAGGCGATCCGCCCGTCGGTGCTGGTCGAGGAGAACGGCGCCGCGGCGACGTCGGACCGGCCGTCGGAGGAGGTCGGTTACAACACGTTCGGCGAGGTCACCCATGTGCGGGACGCCCGCAACCAGGTGACGGTCACCGCCTACGACCACCTGGGCCGGGTCACGCAGAAGACCTACCCGTCGTACACGCCGCCCGGCGGCGGCAGCGCGATCGTGCCCACCGAGTCGTGGAACTACGACGACAACGGCAACCCGACCACTCACGTCGACACGCGCGGCAAGACGACCACCACCGTCTACGACAAGCGTGACCGGGTCGTCGCCGTCACCGACCCCCAGCTGGCCGGCGCGCCGGCGGCGGGTGTCACCCGGAAGGTCTACGACGACGTGGACAACCTGGTCTCGGAGGTCGACCAGGAGGACGGCTGGACGTTCTACGCCTACGACGACCTCGACCGGGTCTGGGCGACGACCGTCACCGAGCAGTGGCTGACCCAGACCTTCACGACCTACACCGTCTACAACGACGCCGACGACATCGTCCGGGTCCTCCTGCCCGCCAACGTCGCCACCGGCGCGTCGACGACGTCGACCTACAACGGCGCCGGTGACCGGATCGCCGTCCAGGACGAGCTCGGCAAGACCACCACCTACACCTACGACCTCGCAGGCCGGGTCACGTCGGTCACCGACCCGCTGGGCCGGGAGACCCGCACCACCTACGACCGCGCCGGGCGCAAGACCACCGTCGCCGAGTACTCACCCACCGACGTCCTGCTGCGCAGTACGTCGACCGGCTACGACGCGGCCGGCAACGTCGTCTCCGAGACCGACGCGAACGGCCACGCCGCGAGCGCGACCTTCGACGCCCTCAACCAGCGGCGCACGATCGTCATCCCGATCGCGTCGGGCACGAGCGTCACCACGTCGGTCGGCTACGACCTGGCGGGCAACGCGACCCGGGTCACCGACGGCCGGGGCAACGCGACCATCACGACCTACAACTCGCTGAGCCTGGTCGAGAAGATCATCGAGCCGTCCACGACCGCCCACCCGAACCTGGCGGACCGGACCTGGACCACCACATACGACGCTGGCAGCCTGCCCGTCTCCGTCGTCGCCCCTGGCGGCGTCACCCGCACCTCCACCTATGACGCCCTCGGCCGGCTGACCGCCGAGTCTGGCAGCGGGGTGAGCACCCCCTCGGCGTCGCGGACGCTGGCCTACGACCTGGTCGGCCAGCTCGTCGCAGCTGACTTCCCGGGCGGGACGCAGTCGTTCACCTACAACGACCGCGGCCTGATCACCGGCGCCTCCGGCCCCGGCGGGACGAGCAGCTTCACCTACGACTCCACCGGCCGGATGAGCGGGCGCACCGACCCGGGCAGCTCGTCGACGTTCACCTACACGCCGCGCGGCGAACTGGCGACGGTGACCGGCACGGTCACCGGCGGTACTCGCACCCTCGGCTACGACGACGCCGGCCAGATCACCTCCGTCACCTACTCCGGCGCGACCCGGACGTTCGGCTACGACGACCTCGGCCGCACCATCTCCGACACCCTCACCGGCCCCGGCGGCACCGTGCTGCGCGGCCAGTCCTACACCTACGACAACAACGACAACCGCCTGTCCACCACCCTCGGCCCCCTCGGGGTCGCCGGAGCCGGCACCCAGACCTACACCTACGACTGGGCCGACCGCCTCACCTCCTGGACCGACCAGGCCAACGTCACCACCACCTACGGCTGGGACGCGGCCGGCAACCGCACCTCCGAGAACGCGGCCGTCTCGACCTTCGACCAGCGCAACCGGCTGCTCTCGGACGGCACGTCGACCTACACCTACACGGCGCGCGGCACGCTGGCCACCACGACCGAGGGCTCCACGGTCACCACCACCAGCTTCGACGCCTTCGGCCGGCTGCTCGGCGACAACGAGGGTGGCACCCTCCAGACCTACACCTATGACGGGCTCGACCGGCTCGCCACCCGCGACAGCGCCCCCTTCACCTACGCCGGCCTCGAGAAGGAACCCGCCACCGACTGGAATTCGGCGTTCTCCCGCGACCCCGACGGCGACCTGGTCGCCATCGGCACGTCGTCCGGGAACTGGGCCACCGTCACCGATACCCACGGCGACCTCGTCGCGGCCTTCACCACCGCGGGTGTCCTCACCGACAGCCGCAGCTACACCCCCTTCGGCGAGCCCGTCGTCGCCGGGAACCCGAACCTGCACATCGGCTACCAGGGCAGCTGGACCGACCCCGACACCGACAAGGTCAACGCCCAGGCCCGCTGGTACACCCCCGACACCGGCACCTTCATCAGCCGCGACCCCGCGAACCTGCCCATCACCGGCACCGCCGCGTCCAACCGCTACACCTACGCCGCCGCCAACCCCCTCGCCTACAACGACCCCACCGGCTTCTGGTCCATCATCTCGGCCGTAAAAAAGGCCACCAAGGCGGTGACGCAGCGGTCCGCGGAGGTGGCCAGGGCCAGAAACGCCGGGCTGAGCCTGGAGGCGCAGCGGCAGATCGCCCAGATGGGCGAGGCCAGGTTCTGGGCCGGGGTCAGGGCGTCCCTCGCCGGGGTCAAGCCGGCCCCCCCGCCCCGCCCGGACCTGAGCGGCGCGGCGAACCGGCAGATCGCCCAGATGGGGCAGAAGAACTTCTGGGACGGCGTGCGCGCGGCCCTCGCCTTCCAGGCAGCGGCCAAGAAGGCCGCGGCGGACAAGGCCGCCCGCGACAAGGCTGCGCGCGACAAGGCTGCCCGGGAGAAGGCTGCCCGTGAGAAGGCCGCCGCGGAGAAGGCAGCGGCCGAGAAGGCGAAGAAGAAATGCGGGCGGTTCGACTTCGGGTGCAAGGCGAAACAAGCCGTCAGCTCGGTGAAGGACAAGGCAAAGCAAGCCGTCACTTCCGTCAAGAAGAATGTTCAGACCGCGGGTAACTGGGTCGCGAAGAACAAGCTCGTGTCACTGTGCGCGAACTTCGCGCCCGGTTCGGTCGGCGCGGCCTGCGGCGGTGCCCAGGCTCTTGGCCACCTGGTCAACGGCCGTTACAAGGAAGCCGCCCTGTCCGCGGGCGGAGCCGTACTCGCCGGCGTCGGGGGAGGCGCCGCCAGAGGCGCTGTCGGCGGCGGCCTCTCCAAACTCGTCGCCAAGGGCTGTAAGAACAGCTTCACACCGGACACACCGGTCCTCCTCGCCGACGGCACATCCAAACCCATCGCCGACATCGACGTCGGCGATCGGGTCCTGGCCACCGACCCGGTGACCGGTCGCACCGAGCCCCACACCGTCACCAACCTCATCATCGGCCGCGGCGCCAAGATCCTCATCGACCTTGAGATCCAGACCGACCGAGGCCCCGCGACCCTCACCGCGACTCACAATCATCCCTTCTGGGAAGCCGACGACCAGACCTGGACCGATGCCGAAGACCTAGATGCCGGCGACACCCTCCGCCAGCCCGACGGCACCACGGTCACGATCACTGGTACCGTCACCAGACACCAGACACAGGCCGTCTATAACCTCACCGTCGCCGACCTCCACACCTACTACGTCCTCGTTGGCAAAAACCCTGTACTCGTCCACAACTGTAAAAAGAATCAAGGGGTTTACGAGTTCGCCGATCAGTGGAATCCGGGAAGCACTTATGTCGGAAAAACGAGCGATTTTGACAAGCGACTCCAGCATCATATCGACACTGGAAGACTCCGGAGCCGGGCGGATGCCAAGTGTACTCACGTGTGCGGAAACGATGATGATCTGTTTGTCGCCGAGCACCTTCGGATCCAAGAACTGCGCGGCCAGGGCGTTCAACTTTCAAACCAGAGGGCTTCGCCCGGAAAGAAGATTTTGGAGCAAAGAGGCTTCCAGCAGTTGCGGCTCTGGTAGGGAGAATTTTTGTGGTCAATTTCTGGCGGATAGTTGGATCGAGTGAGCTTCGAGACGCGAGTGATGTCGATAGTGCGTTGGAGAAGCTCTCGGGGCGGCTCGCTGTGCTTGGCCCAGAAGAGCTAGTTCGGTTTTCGGAGAAGTTGCGTGAGGCGCTGTATCGCCTGGATAGAAGGGGGTTGGCGGAGATACCCGTCAATGTCCGAGGGATGACATTCCCTCAGACGGACGACCAGTTTTTGTATGCGCGGTGTGCCTGCATTCTTGCGGGTGAGGATGTTTACGATGCGACGCTGCGATTCAATGATGAATTTGCGCGGTTCGCGACCCCGTTCGTCCAGAGGGCTGAGAGGCTTCTTTATCTACCGTCAGAGGCCTACGAGAAGATAGTTGGGAGAAAAATGGAGTCCGGGAGCGGGTTTCCGATCGACTCCGGGTCGAACGTGCAAGGTTGGCTCGACTAAGATCCGCGAGAGCCATTTCGATCGGCTTTGTGGCAGCCGTGTCTTCTGTCTGCCAGCAGGCTGGACCTACCAAAATTGACCAGTTGACTGTGGGTGGGAACACTGTCGCGGGGACACGCTATCTCGAACAGGTCATCGCCGACCTGAAGATACAGTGTTCTGCATCTGCCCAATGGCTGGTACTGGTGAAATTTCGCTGCCCTTTTTGACGCCGCGCGCACCCGCTGGGGCACGGGCGGCCACGAGCGGCGAGCTTGAGACGTTGCGCTGATCAGAGATCGCGTGGGAGCTGGCAGACAAAGCGGGACCGATCACATAAAGACTGTCGAAACGACTTGTGGGTCGAGGTTCAGAGCTCAGTGCTGCCGGGATACTTCTTGTCCGGTTCGGCTAAGGGCATCGGTTCGCTAGGTCGAGGCGGACGCGACCGGCGCCGCCTATCGGTCTGTTAGCCGATTTGCAGAGGTGATCGTTTCTTCGTAGGCTTGTGAAACCAGAGAGTTCTTCGGGGAACCTGGGGGCCTCCATTCGATTCTTGCCGTGAACGAAAGGCCAGGTCTTGCGGTAAGTTTTGCGGTTAAATCGGCCGTGGACCTATCGGAGGAGGTCCTCGACGTCTTCGGTGGTGGTGGCGGTGCTGGCGTGGCGTAGCCAGTGGCTGAGCTGGTCGAGGTCGGTGCAGGCCATGATTCTCTCGCGGAGTGTGTCGGTCACGGGCAGGCCGCGTGCCTCCAGGACTGTCAGCACCGCTCTCGCCTCGCCCCGGGCCTCGCCTCGGGCTTCGGCGCGGGCGTCGATCTCGTTGTATCGCTCGTTGTGGTACCGCCGGCCGAGAGCCGTGGTCATCAGGAACGCCTCCCATCGTGCCCGGGCGGCCGCGGGCAGGCTGCCCGCGGTCTCATCATCGTAAAAGATCTTCACATCTGGTTCCAGCGCGTTCAGTGCGGCCAGCAGCGCTGGGAACATCGCGTCGATGGCGGCGTCGTCGAGATGGCACATGGCCGAGAGCAGCACCCGCGCGGGCCGGGTCACCGCCAGCCGCTCGTCGACGATCAGCGGCACGTCCGCGGGGGTGAAGAACCAGGGCCGCAGCCACGCGCCGCTGCGGGTGTCGAGGGCGATCTGCTCGCGGTACCACTTGGCCACCGTCGCGTCGGGGACGAAGACCACCAGCGAGGCCTTGACCCGGAACTCGGACTCCATCTGGCCGATGTACAGCTTCCAGGTGCCCAGCTTGTCCGGATCCCGGCGGCGCTGGTTCTCGTAGACGGTGGCGCGGGTGGGCTTGTCGTCCGGCCCGCACAGCAGCACCATCGCGTCGGCCTGGTAGGTGCGCGTGCGGACGTTCGGGTCGTGGAGCCTGGCGTGCTCGAAGGCCGGCGCGTCGTCGCCGAGCAACTCGGTCTGGACCCAGTCGGGCAGGGACGGATCGAGCCGGATCAGCTCGATCGGCGTCTCGTGGGCACTGGAGGGCATGCCCGAGATGATGCCTGTCGGGTCCGACAGTCCTAATTCGGGCGATTCGCCCCCCGGTCTCCTGCCAGCTTGACAGCCGTCGGCTGATCAGACCGGATGTCGCCGGCCTTCGCCACTGGGCGGCGGGGCGGTGACGGAGCACTGCCAGCGGGGGCCGAGGGTGACCGTGAAGGCGGTGGGCTCGGCGTGGTCGACCTGGAGGGTGACGTGGTCGATGTGCCAGCGGTCGCGCAGCAGCAGGCGGGCGGTGTCCTGGACGCGGTGGCAGTCGCCGGCCTCGTCGACCAGCAGATGCGCCGACAGGGCGGGCATGCCGGAGGTGACCTCCCAGACGTGCAGGTCGTGCACGTCGGTGACCTCGTCGATGGCGGCGAGCGCCTGGCCGATCTCGGCGGGGTCGATGCCGACCGGGGCCGCCTCCATGATGACCCGGCCGGTGTCGCGGATCAGGCCGACGCCGGCGCGGATCATCAGGGCGGCCACGACCAGCGCGGCCAGCGGGTCGGCGCGGGTGAAGCCGGTGAGCAGGATGACGGCGCCGGCGAGCGCCGTCGCGATGAACGCGAACAGGTCCGTGAGCACATGCTGGAAGGCGCCCTCGACGTTCAGGCTGCGCCGGTCGGCGCGGGCGAGCAGCGCCGTCGCGGCGATGTTGACGACGATGCCGGCGAGCGCCGTGACCAGCACCGGGAAGCCGGCCACCTCGGGCGGGTGGGCAAGTCGCTGGCCGGCCTCGATGGCGAGCACCACGGCGAACGCCAGCAGCGTGAAGCCGTTCGCCTGGGCCGAGAGGATCTCGACCCGGCGCCAGCCGTAGGTCAGCCGCCCGCCGGCCGGCCGGGCGGCCAGCCGCATCGCGACCAGCGCCAGCGCGAGCGCGGCGGCGTCGGTGAGCATGTGCGCGGCGTCCGACAGCAGCGCGACCGAGCCGACCAGCAGGCCGATGACGACCTCGACGACCATGAAGCCGCCGATCAGCGCCAGCGCCGCCCACAGCAGCCGGGCGTCCGCTGACGCCGACGGCCGGTGCTGGTGCCCGCCGTGCCCGTGCCTGTGCACATGCCCATGTCCGCCGGTCCCGTGCTCGTCGTGCTGAGGCACATGGTCGCCGGCGTGGCCGTGCTCATCGGTATGGCCGTGCTCATCGGCATGGTCATGCCCATCGGCATGGCTGTGCACGTCCGCCGTGCCGGGCCGCGGCGCGTGGCCGACGTGGGCGCGCGCCGCCGCCTGGGCGCCGCGGCCGGGCATCCGGTTGTGATCGACGGCCGCGGACGTGGACTCGCCTGGCGCGCAAGCGTCGTCCGGCCGCCTGCCGCCGCCTCCAGCGGGGCCGCCTCCGTCGGCGTCGTGGCCCATGCCTGTCGCCTGATCTCTGACGCCGCTCACCGAGGCGCCGACCCGGCTGGGCCGCGGCCCGTCGACGGGTAAACCGTGATTCCCGCAACACCCGGACGAATTGAAGCCGCAGCGGTTTCCGAAATCATTTCCAGTGCATTCGGGCCGATATTCGCGGGCATGGTTGTCACAGTACGCCGGGCCCGGCCGTCGGTCGGGTGTTCGGATCGCCCGTCGCTCATCGTGATGTCGCGTCCGGGGAGGTGGAGGAAGCCGGCTGGCGTACCCCTCCGGCGGGCGAATCATGCCTGGAACGTAAGCGTAGCGTCGCGATCACGGGTGGTGAGTTGTGGTGCAGTCACCGGGTGTCATCGGCGATCTGGCCGATGAGGAGCTGAATGGGCGGTTCGCCGCGGTCAGGACATGCCGTCGTAACGGCGGCGACGTAGCGTCGGTGGCCATGAGCGGCCCGCTGATTCCCGCAGTCGGCGTCGAGGAGGAGTTTCACATCCTCGATCTGGCGACGCGCCAGCTTGTGCCTCGGGCCGAGGAGATCCTTGAGGTGCTGCCAGCCGGCGACCGCTTCACCGGGGAGCTGCTGAAGTCCGTCGTCGAGACCAACAGCGCCCCCACCCGTGACCTTGCCGCGCTGCGCGCCGACCTCGTCGACTCGCGCCGGCAGCTGGCCGCCGCCGCCGAATCGCTCGGCCTGGGACCGGTGGCCGCCGGCACGGTGCCGATCGTCGACCCGGCGACGCTCGAGATCAGCCGCGACCCGCGTTACCTGCAGATGACCGAGGAGTACCAGATCCTCGCCCGCGAACAGGTGATCTGCGGGGCGCACGTGCACGTCGACGTCGCCGACCGCGACGCCGCGATGGCGGTTATCGGGTACATCTCGCCCTGGCTGCCGCTCATGCTGGCGCTCTCGGCGAGCTCGCCGTACTGGATGGGCGCCGACAGCGGCTACGCCAGCATGCGCACCATGGTCTGGCAGCGCTGGCCCACCGCGGGCGTCGCCGCCGCGTTTCCGACCGCCTCCGAGTACGACCAGCTGGTCACGGACCTGGTCAAGTCAGGAGTCATCAGCGACCCGGGCATGGTCTACTTCGACATCCGCCCGTCGGCGCACCTGCCCACCGTCGAGCTGCGGGTCTGCGACGCCTGCCCGGACGTCGACACGGTGGTCCTCATCGCGGGCCTGTTCCGCGGCCTGGTCGGCCACGCCGTCGACCAGATCGATGCCGGCCGGCAGGCGCCCGTCCCACGGCCCGAGCTGCTGCGCGCCGCGACCTGGCGGGCGGCCCGCTCCGGCCTGGAGGGCGACCTGGTAGAGCTGACCGGCGGCGGCGCCGGCCCGGTGCCCGCCGACGAGCTGCTCGACCGGCTGCTCACCGAGATCCGGCCGTGGCTGGAGAAGGCAGGGGACTGGGAGCTGCTGTCCGGGCTGGCCGAGCAGGCCGTCCGCCGGGGCAGCGCCGCCGCCGCCGAGCGGCGTGCGTTCCGCCGGCGCGGCCTGCTCACCGACGTCGCGGATCTACTGCTCGCGCGCACCCGGGTCGCCGACCCCGGCTCCGACGCGGCGCCGTCCGCCGGGGCGACGGTGGAGGCACCGGCGGACTCGGCGGGGCTCGCCAGGGCGGACCGGATCGCGCCGACGCTGCTCGCCGGTTACCAGGCCAGCGCCGACTTCCGGCCGGACGGTTTCGACGAGGTCCTCGACGGGCGGGGCGCGGTCCGCGCGCCCTACCGGGCGATGCTGCGGACCCTGGAACGGCTCGGCCCGGACGTGCTGGCCGAGCAGGCCGCCGCGCGCCGCGCCGAGCAGGTCGCCGCCGGGATGGTGTTCCGGGTGACCGGCGAGACCGAGAGCCGGCCCATGCCGTTCGACCTGGTCCCCCGGATCGTGGCGGCGGCCGACTGGGCGACGATCGGCGAGGGGCTCTCGCAGCGCACGCGGGCCCTGGAGGCGTTCCTGCGCGATGTCTACTCCGACCGGTACGCCATCGCCGACAAGATCGTGCCCGAGTGGGCCGTCGCCGAGTCGCCCGGGCTGCGCCACTGGGGGCGCGTGGTGCCCGCCGGCGCGATCCGGGCCACCGTCTGCGGCATCGACCTGGTCCGGGACCGCGACGGCCGGTGGCTGGTGCTCGAGGACAACCTGCGCGTCCCGTCGGGGGCGGGCTACGCGGTCGCCGCCCGGCGGCTCACCCGTTCCGCCCTGCCCGAGCTCGCGCCACCGCCAGGCATCCTCGGCCTCGACGGCGTGCCGGCGCTGCTACGCTCCGCGCTGGTCGCGGCCGCGCCGCCGGCCGCCCACGACCGCCGGGGCGGGCCGGCCCTGGCCCTGCTGACCAGCGGGCCCATCGACTCGGCCTACTTCGAGCACGAGCTGCTCGCCAGCCAGATGGGCGTCCCGCTGCTGGAGCCGGGCCAGCTTGTCGTCGACGGCGACGCCGTCGCGTACCTCGACCCGGCCGGCGGCGGGCCGCGCCGCATCGACGTGCTGTACCGGCGGATCGACGACGACGACCTGTTCGCCGCCACCGGCGCCGATGGCGGCCCGCTCGGCCCTGCCCTGTTCGGCGCGCTGGCCGCCGGCACCGTCAGCCTCGCCAACGCCCCCGGCAACGGCGTCGCCGACGACAAAGTGATCTACGCCTACGTCAACCGGATGATCACCTACTACCTGGGCGAGCAGCCGCTGCTCGAGGACGTCCCCACCTACATCTGCGGCGACCCGGAGCAGCTCGACCACGTGCTGCGCCACCTCGACCAGCTGGTGCTCAAGCCGATCGACGGCTACGGCGGCGCCGACGTGCTCATCGGCCCCTACGCCGAGCCGCATGAGCTGACGGGTGCCCGTGAGCGGCTGCTCGCCGAGCCGCGTCGCTGGATCGGCCAGGAGATGGTCGCCCTGTCCACCCATCCGACCTGGGCGGGCGACCCCGAGGACCCGGACGGCGGCCCGGCCACGCCGGTGTCCGCGAACGGGGGGATGAACGGCGCTGGGCCGGCGGGAGGCGCTGGGCCGAGCCGCCTGGAGCCGCGGGCCGTCGACCTGCGGGCGTTCGTCTACCAGGGGGAGCGCACGGTCGTCGCGCCGGCGGCGCTGTCCCGGGTCGCGCCGGCCGGCAGCCTCGTCGTCAACTCCTCGCGCGGCGGCGGCTGCAAGGACACCTGGCTGCTGCGCGGATGACCGGGCCCTCGCCGCCGGCCGTTTCACCATTAGTCCGGAGTTTTCAGATCACGGGGGCGATGGAAAAGGCTCAGTGAGCCAGTGCGCAACCACCCCGCGGCGGGATCACCAGCCGCGGCCTGCCTGGCCCAGCCCGAGGCGATGGGAGCGGACATGTGCGGGTTGAGCGGAGAACTACGGCTCGACGGGCGGCCGGCCGACGTCGCGGCGGTCGCCCGGATGACCGCCGCGATGGAGCGGCGCGGGCCGGACGGCGTCGGCGTCCTCGCGGCCGGGCCGGTCGCGCTCGGCCACCGCCGCCTGAAGATCATCGATCTGTCGGAGCGGGCGGCGCAGCCGATGGCCGACGCCGAGCTCGGCCTGACCGTCGTGTTCAACGGCTGCATCTACAACTACCGCGAGCTGCGCGACGAGCTCACCGCCGCCGGCTACCGCTTCTTCTCGACGTCTGACACCGAGGTCGTGCTCAAGGCGTTCCACCGCTGGGGTCCTCGCTGCGTCGACCACTTCGCGGGCATGTTCGCGTTCGCGGTCCACGAGCGCGACACCGGCCGGCTGGTGCTCGCCCGCGACCGGCTCGGCATCAAGCCGCTCTACGTCACCGCCGACGCCCACCGGATCCGGTTCGCCTCCACCTTGCCGGCGCTGCTCGCCGGCGGAGGGGTGGACACCGACATCGACCCGGTCGCGTTCCACCACTACCTGTCATTCCACGCGGTCGTGCCGCCGCCGCACACGATCCTGCGCGGCGTGCGCAAGCTCCCGCAGGCCACCATCCGGGTGATCGACCCGGACGGCACCAGCAGGGACGAGGTCTACTGGCGGCCCGCGTTCACCCGTGGCCCGGAGCACGCCGGCTGGACGGCGGCCGACTGGCGCGACGCCGTCGCCGAGCGGCTGCGCGTCGCCGTGCGCCGGCGGATGGTCGCCGACGTGCCGGTCGGCGTGCTGCTGTCCGGCGGGCTCGACTCGAGCATGATCGTGGCGCTGCTCGCCGAGGCCGGCCAGGCGGACCTGGCGACCTTCAGCGTCGGGTTCGAGGCGGCGGGCGGCGAGTCCGGCGACGAGTTCCACTACTCCGACATCGTCGCCAAGCAGTTCGCCACCGACCACCACCAGATCCTGATTCCCAGCGACGCGCTGCCGCGGGCCGTCGACGCGGCCGTCGCGGCGATGAGCGAGCCGATGGTCAGCCACGACTGCGTCGCGTTCTACCTGCTCTCCCAGGAGGTCAGCCGGCACGTCAAGGTCGTGCAGTCCGGCCAGGGCGCCGACGAGGTGTTCGCCGGCTACTCCTGGTACCCGCCGCTCGCCGGCACGCGCCGGGACCAGGCCGTCGACGCGTACCTGCGGGTGTTCGCCGACCGTTCCCACACCGACCTCGCCGCGATCGTCGCCCCCAGCCACCTGATCGAGGCGGACGCGAGCCGCCACCTGGTCGCCGAGCACTTCGGCGCGCCCGGGGCCGAGACGGCCGTCGACGCGGCGCTGCGGATCGACTCCCTGATCATGCTGGTCGACGACCCGGTGAAGCGGGTCGACAACATGACGATGGCCGCCGGGCTGGAGGCACGCACCCCGTTCCTCGACCATGAGCTGGTGGAGCTCGCCGCCGCCTGCCCGCCCGAGCTCAAGCTCGCCGCCGGTGGCAAGGGCGTGCTCAAGGACATCAGTCGCGCGCTGCTGCCCGCCGAGGTCATCGACCGGCCGAAGGGCTACTTCCCGGTGCCGGCCATCCGCCACCTGTCCGGCCCGCTCCTCGACCGGGTCGCGTCCGCCCTCACGGACCCGGCGGCGCGCGCCCGGGGGCTGTTCCGTGCACAGTGGGTTGAGGCGATGCTCGCGGCTCCGAACGACAACCGGACCAACCTCGGCGCGAACGCCCTGTGGCAGGCGGCATTGCTGGAGATGTGGCTGCAGGCGCAGGGAGTGTGAGGGTTGCAGGACGACCTGTTCCCGCCGTCGGTGCCCGTTCAGGCGGGCCCGGTGGACGCCGGCCTGGTCGGCGACGAGCCGGCCCGGCCGATGTGGGGCCGCGCCGAGGCGGCCGGACTTCGGACCGCCGGGGCCGAGACGGCCCGCGGCGCGCCGCCGTGGACGGGGCCGGGAGACGACCCGTTCGTCGTGCCGGGCGTGTGGGCGCCGAGCCTCGGTCCCGGCGGGTCGCTGGCCTTCGTCAGCGACCGTGACGGCGCTCCCGCGCCCTGGGCGTGGGAACCCGCCGGACAGGCCGGCCGGGGCTGGGTCCAGGAGCGCGTCGACGCCGGGCCGGGCTTCGCGCGCGCCGTCTCCTGGTCGCCGGACGGAGCCTGGCTCGCGGTCGAGGTCGCCCCCGGCGGCGGCGAGCTGCACGAGGTGCGGGTGGTCCGCCGTGGCCGGCCGGGCTGGCGCCGCCTCGCCGGCGGACCCGCCGGCGCCGCGTCCGCCGTGTCCGCTGAGGCCGGGTCCGCCGAGGTAGCGACCGCTGGGACGGAGGCCGTTCGGACAGAAGCCTCTGGGACGGAGGCGTCCGGGGCCGCCGGCCTGGCCGGGCGGCGCGCGGGCACGTCCGCGGCGCTCGGGCCGTGGACACCCGGCGGTGACCGGCTGGTGGTCTGCGAGTCGCTCGCCTCCGGGCACACCGAGGCGCTGCTCGTCGACCCCGCGACCGGCGGCCGCGAGCGGGTGGCGACCGGCGTCGCGCTCGTCGTGTGCGACGCGCGCGCCCGGCGGGACGGCGCCGGGTACCTGCTCCTCGTGCGCACGGGCTCCCGCGGCCGCCGCCGCCTGCTGCTCGTCGACACGGCGGCGAGCACCTCGGTGCCGGTCCTCGCCGGCGAGGCGACCGTCGCGGCCGGGCGCTTCGGTCCCGGGGGGACGTCCCTGCTCGTGACGACGAACGCCGGCCGGGATCGGGTGGCGCTGTTCCGGCTGCCGCTCGCCGAGCCCGCGCGGGCCGGCGACCCCATCGTGCCGCGCACCCGCCAGGAACCAGTGCCGCTCGTCGGTCGGGAGTTGGTGCCGCTCGCCGGCCGTGACGACGCCGACCTCGAGTTCTGCGCGGTGATGCCGGGAAAAAGATCGGCCGTGCTCGGCTGGAACGCGGCCGGGCGCACCGAGCTCTCGCTGCTCGACCTGGACAGCGGCTTCGCCTCGCCGCTGCCGGCGCCGCCGCGCCCGGTGGCGACCGCCCTGCTGGTCGTCCCGTCCGGGGAGATCCTGCTCGCCCTGGCGGGCCCCGGGGTTCGTGGCGAGCTGTGGACCCTGGATCCGGCGGCCCCCGACGGCTACCGGCTGGTCGTCGCCGCGTCGCCGCGGCCCGGCGCCGTCCCGCCCGCGCCGCCGCGGCCCGGCGCCGTCCTGCCCGCGCAGCGGGCTACCACGGAAGGGGCCGCCGCGGTCCTCGGGGCGCCCGCGGCGGTGACCTTCCCGGGGCACGGCGGGCTGGAGCTGTCCGGCTGGCTGCACCTGCCGGCGGGCCGGACCGGTCCCGGGCCGGCGTTCATCTATCTGCATGGCGGGCCCGAGTCGCAGGAGCGGCCCGGTTACCAGCCGCTGCTGGCGGCGCTCGCCGCCCGCGGGGTCGCGGTGCTCGCCCCGAACGTGCGCGGTTCCACCGGCTACGGGCAGGCCTTCGAGCGGGCCGACGACCTGGCCGGCCGGTTCGACGCGATCGCCGACGTGGCCGCCTGCCACGCCTTCCTCGTCGCGGCCGGGGTGGCGGACCCGGCGCGGGTGGGCGTCGGCGGCCGTTCCTACGGCGGCTATCTCACGCTCGCCGCCCTGGTCACCTACCCAGAGCTGTTCGGCGCCGGCGTCGACATCTGCGGGATGGCCGACCTGGAGACGTTCTACGCCGACACCGAGCCGTGGATCGCCGCGTCGGCGGTCAGCAAGTACGGTCATCCGGCCACCGACCGTGCCCTGCTGCGGGACCTGTCGCCCCTGCACCGGACGGATGCGCTGGCGGCGCCGCTGCTCGTCGTCCACGGCGCGAACGACACCAACGTGGGTGTCCGCGAGGCGGTCCAGGTCGTCGCGGCGGCCCGCGCCCGCGGAGTCGAGTGCCGGTTCCTGCTGTTCGAGGGCGAGGGCCACGAACTGGCTGTCGATGCCAACGTCGCCCGCTTCGTCCGCGAGACCGCCGACTGGCTGGCGGGGCGGCTGGTCCTCGCCGACGCGCCCGCGGCCGTCGAGGGGGCGTCGTCTGGCGGGGAGGCCGACATCGCCGGGCTCCGGATCGGGTAATCACGCCCCGCGACTGACACAATACGACTTGTGAAAATCGCGGAACTGGGCGCGGATGGGACCGAGCAGGCGTACGACGCCATGCGTCAGCTGCGCCCGCACCTGACCTCGGCCGGATTCGTCAGACTCGTCAACGAGGTGCAGCGCCCGCAGGGCTACCGGCTCGTCGCCTCCTGGGACGCCCTGTCCGGGCGGGTGGTCGCCGCGGCCGGCTTCAGGGTGCAGCACATGCTGGCGCACGGCCCGGTGCTCCAGGTCGACGACCTGTCCACCATCCCCGCGGCCCGCGGCCAAGGCCATGCCTCCCGCCTGCTTGCCTGGCTCGAGCGGGAGGCCCGCTTCCTGGGCTGCGCCCAGCTCCACCTGACCGCCGGCACCCATCGCTACGACGCTCATCGCCTCTACCTGCGTCATGGCTTCGCCATCCGCTCGTTCCAGCTGTCCCGGCAGCTGTGAGCCGGCCGCGCCGGGGCGGGCGGCCGGAATCCGATGGCCCGCCCGGGTCAAACGCGGCCCGGTCGGCCGGGCCTGGGCCGACAATGCGAGGGACGGTGGCGGCCTACTCCCGGACGGCGGAGCCGGACGGCCCGCGACGCGGGCGACGCGGCAGGCGGCTAGGCCGCCTGAACTGACGTCGCATCAGATGATCATTGTCCTCGTGGGACTCCAGTTCCGGGCTAACAGTAGGTCCCCGGAATCATGCGCCGTTCCGTTCCCTGATTGACCATCAGATTCAGCGCGGATACCTTCCCGACCACAGGGCTCGCGGGTGGGCTCCGGTGGGCGGCGGACTCGCTTCGCCGACCCGTCGGTGACGGTCCGGCCGCGCCGCGGTACCGGTGTTCCACCTCATGAAGGACGTGTCATGGACAGATCATCCCGATTACGGCGGCTCGGTGTCCTCGCCGTGGTGGCCGTCCTGGCCGCCGCCTGTGGCTCGGGCGACCGCGGCGCGAATCCTGACGGGGGAGGCGGCGGCCAGGCGACCACCTCCGCGCCGGCCGCGGCGGCCTTCGGGGACCTGCCGAGCCCGTGCGGCGGCGGTGACGCCAAGGGCGCCACGGACCAGGGGGTCACCGACACCAGCATCACCATCGCCTACGGGGACGACCGCGGCTTCACCGGCAGCCCCGGCCTCTCGCACGAGATCGGCGACGCGGTCAAGGCGATGATCGGTTGGTGCAACGAACAGGGTGGGATCAACGGTCGCGAGATCGTCGGTGACTTCTACGACGCCAAGATCACCGAGACCAACAACGTGATGACCGAGGCCTGCGGATCCGCCTTCATGCTGGTCGGCCAGGGGTGGGCGTTCGACTCGACCGGCGAGCAGACCCGGGTGGCCTGCAATCTGGTGTCGGTCCAGACCTACTCGGTGAGCCCGGAGTTCGCCAACGGCCCGATGCAGTACCAGGCCGTGCCCAACCCGGCGGACGAGACCGTCGGCGCGTTCTTCGCCCAGTTCGCCAAGCTGCATCCCGACAAGATCAAAAAGGCCGCCCAGTACACCACCACGCTCGCCACCGAGAACTACTCGACCAGGCGTGGCGTGGAGGCCGCCAGGCCGTTCGGCTGGGAATGGCTGCCCTGTACGCAGACCGTCAACTACTTCGGCGAGCCGGACTACAAGCCGTTCATGCAGAAGCTGAAGGACTGCGGGGCGGAGGTGGTCTGGTTCACCCTCTCGGCCGGCCCGCAGCTGTACAACGCGCTGCAGGCCGCCAACCAGGTCGACTTCCATCCGATCTGGCTGACGGAGACCAACAACTACGTCAGGGGCTTCGCCGAGTTCAACTCCAACGGCCTCGCGGACAACGTCTACGTCCGCACGGCCTATGTCCCGATGGAGCAGGCCGACCGGGTCCCGGCGGTGAAGCAGTACATCGAGATCGTCGAGGCCGACGGTGGCGACACCAGCCAGCTGGGGATGCAGGCGACCTCGTCGTTCCTGCTGTGGGCGACGGCAGCGAAGAAGTGCGGGTCGACGCTGACGCGGCAGTGCATGGTCAACGAGCTGTCGAAGGTCACGGAGTGGACGGGCGGCGGCCTGCACGCGGCGACCAACCCCGGGGAGAACCATGGCCCGGAATGCGGCATGCTGCTGCGCATGAAGGGAACCGAGTACGTCCAGGAGTTCCCGGAGAAGGTTGGCGAGTTCGACTGCTCGCCGAGCTACACCGTGAAGCTTCCGGATGACTTCGTGACCGTGGAGCTGACCGCCGACCGGATTTCCACGAACTACCTGACGGACAAGGTCATCAAGCCGCAGGCCTAGGCACGGTTGTCACCCGGCCTCCCGGACCGCCGGCCCGCCTTTTCGGCGAAGCCGATGTGACGAAATCCGTCGCCGGTCCGGGAGGAGCCCGTCCACCGCCCCCTCTGACCCACGGCGCGGCGGACGGGCTGGACCCGGACCCGCGCGGCCGGTGGGTTTCACCAGGCCCGCACCCAGGATCCGCGCGATCAGGCAGGCCACCACTGGGCCTTTTCCAGCGCGCGAGGGCCGAGCCCTCGTACCCCCGGCGCGGGGGCGACGGAGAAGGACCACTCGAGAACGGGTTGGCTCCGCAGTGGACCAGTTTCTGCAGTACACGATTCTCGGCCTGGTGCTGGGCGGGATCTACGGAATCGCCGCCTCGGGCCTGGTCCTGACGTGCACCACGTCCGGTGTCTTCAACTTCGGCCATGGCTCGATCGCGATGCTGTCGGCGTTCCTCTACTGGCAGGTCCGGTTCGACTGGAACTGGCCCACCCCGGTCGCGCTCGTGGCTGTGCTCGGCGTGTTCGCGCCCGCCTTCGGCGCGCTGCTGCACATCACGATCATGCGAGGCCTCCGGGAGACCACGGAGATCACCAGAATCACGGTGACCGTCGCGCTGACCGTCGGCGCGCTCGCCCTGGCGAACTGGATCTGGGACCCGACCGTCCCCCGCCGGTTCGACTACTTCTTCGGCGGCACCAACCAGGTCAAGATCTTCGGCAGCCGGATCACCTATCACGAGCTGCTCGCGCTCGCCGCGGCGGTGCTGATCGCGGTCGGGCTGCGCTTCTTCTTCTACCGGACCCGCACCGGCGTCGGCATGCGCGCGGTCGTCGACGACCCGCCGCTGCTGCAGCTCACCGGCGGCCGCCCGGAGCGGCTGGCCACGCTGTCCTGGGCGCTCGGCGCGATGCTCGCGGCGCTCGCCGGCATCCTCATCACGCCGATCCTGGGCGGCGCGCTCGACCCGAACGCGCTGACGCTGCTCGTCATCGACGCGTTCGCCGCCGCCGTGTTCGGCCGGCTGCGCAGCGTGCCGCTGACGTTCCTCGGCGCGGTCGTGCTCGGGCTGGCGAACAACTACGTGCTCGCGTACTTCCCGAGCGAGCGGTGGACGTGGACGTCGAACTTCCGGATCTCGCTGCCGATGATCCTGCTCTTCGTCGTGCTGCTGGTGCTGCCGCAGGACCGGCTGCGCGGCGGCACGATCACCAGGGCCAGGGAGCGGTTCCGGGTGCCGACGATGCGCTCGGCCGTGGTCTGGGCGGTCATCCTGGTCGTCGGGATGTTCCTCCTGCGGGAGATCATGGCGCCGGCGGTCGTCAACACGATGGTCATCGGGATGACCTTCGCGGTCATCGCGCTGTCGCTCGTCCCGTTGACCGGCTACGCGGGGGAGATCAACCTGGCCCCGGTGTCCTTCGGCGCGATCGGCACGATCATCGCTTACCACTACGGCGTCACCGGCAGCGGCGTGGACACCCGGATGACGGTCTGGGGCCTGCTGCTCGCCGCCGCGGTGTGCGCGGTGGTGGGCGCGCTCGTCGCGCTTCCGGCGCTGCGCCTGCGCGGCCTCTACCTGGCCCTGGCCACCATGGCGTTCGGCGTGTTCGTCTCGACGATGGTCGTGGCCGACACCGTCCCCCGGGTGCTGCCACTGCTGCACGTCGAGTTCTCGATCTTCCCGAACGGAACGCTCAACGTCCCGCGGCCCAGGCTGGGCCCGATCGACCTCGCCGACGGCGGCACGTTCCTGATGGTCATCACCGTCCTGTTCGCCGTGCTCGGCGTGCTGATGGTCGCGCTGCGGCGCAGCGGCTACGGGCACCGACTGGTCGCGCTGAAGGACAGCCCCGCGGCCTGCGCCACGCTGGGGCAGAACCCGGTCCGCCTCAAGCTGTCGGTGTTCATGCTCTCGGCCGCGATCGCGGGTCTCGGCGGCGCGCTGATGTCGGCCGCGATGGTGTCCGTCAACCCCGACCGCTTCGTCATCTTCGTCAGCCTCGGGCTGGTCATGACGGTGGTCGTCGCCGGCATCGGCTACGTCAGCGGGGCGTTCGCCGGCGGCCTGCTCGCCGGAGTGGGCTTCGTGGCCCTGCAGAACATGTTCGACAAGGTTGGCACCGACCATGCCAGCCTGAGTTCCCTGTTCTCGTTCCTCAGCCAGTTCTCGACCGTGCTGCCCGCGTTGATCGGTATCGGGCTGGCCCGCAACCCGACCGGCTTCGTCGACGACATCATCAGGGCCTTCGAGGTGTTCCGGCGCGCCCGGGTCATGCTGGCCGCCGGGCTGGCCCTGCAGGCCGCCATCTACCTGCTCGCCTACACCGACACGTTCAGCAACTGGTGGTTCGTCGCGCTCACCGTGCTGTTGTGGGGGATCTGGCCGCGTATCACCCCGCTGGTGTCGGACCGGTTGGCCCCGGCGGTCAGGGCCCGGCGCGCCGGCGCGGGCGCCCTTCCGGCCGGCCCGGCAGACGGCCCGGCCGAGGTGCCCCTCGAGCTCGTCGGCGTGGACGTCCCCCTCACGGACGAGCACCGGAGGGTGCTCGACCGCGCGCTGGGCCTGCCCGAGACCGCGGCTTTGCCCGGCGACCTGGCCGCTGTGCCCGGAAGGGTGACCCCGTCGGCCGGGATCCCGCCGGCCGGGACGCTGGTACCCGCGCCATGACTCCCACCCTGGAGGCACGCCATGGCCTTGCTTGAAACCGACTCCATCGCGGTCAGGTTCGGCGGCAACGTCGCTCTCGACGACGTGTCCATCTCCGTCGCGGCCGGCCGGGTGACCGGGCTGATAGGCCCGAACGGCGCCGGCAAGACCACCCTCTTCAACATTGTCACCGGCCTGCTGGCCCCGACCCGAGGGCGGGTACTCGTGGACGGTGCGGACATAACCCGCCTGCCGCCCTACAAACGGGCGCACCGCGGGCTCGCCCGCACGTTCCAGCGCCTCGAACCGTTCGTGTCGCTCTCCGTCCGCGACAACGTCCGGGTCGCGGGCCAGATCCGCGACACGTGGCGCCGCCGAGGCTCCCTGGGGATCGGCAAGGCCGACCCCAGGGGCCGTGGTCGCCTCGACCTCGACCGGGAGACGGACCGGGTCCTCGAGCTGGTCGGCCTCACCGACGTCGCCGACCGGGACGTCGCCGAGCTGCCGACGGGCCAGGCACGCCTGGTCGAGCTGGGCCGGGCGCTGATGACCAGGCCCGGGGTGCTGTTGCTGGACGAGCCGGCCTCAGGCCAGACCGAGCAGGAGACCGAGGCGTTCGGGCGGCTGCTGCGCCGGCTCGCCCAGGAGGACGGCATCGCGGTCTGCCTCGTCGAGCACGACGTCGGCCTGGTCATGGACGTGTGCGCCATGATCTATGTGCTCGACTACGGCAGGGTCATCGCGGCGGGGCCGCCCGACGTGATCCGGGCCGATCCGGCCGTCATCGACGCCTATCTGGGCTCCGCCGAAGAGGGCGCCGCGTGAGCACCGACATGGCCGCCACCGCGGCTGCCGGCCCGGTACCCGGCAAAGGCGCCGGCATCGAGCCGCCGCTGCTGGAACTGGCCGGCGTCCGCGCCGGGTACGGCCCGATCGAGGTCCTGCACGGGGTCGACCTCGCGGTGCCGGCCGGTTCCGTCGTCGCCCTGCTTGGCCCGAACGGCGCCGGCAAGACCACCACGCTGAACGTCTGCTGCGGCCTGCAGCGGCCGTCGAGCGGCGAGCTCCGGCTCGCCGGCCGGTCCGTCACCGGGGCCTCGGCGGAGACGCTGGCGCGGCTCGGAGTGTGCACGATCCCGGAGCGGCGGGGCATCTTCCCGAACCTCACCGTCCGCGAGAACCTGTGGATGATGACTCAGGCCCGTTCCTGGCCACGGGGTAAACAGGCCCGTTCCTGGTCACGGGGTGCACAGGCCCAGCCTGGCGTCTCCCTGCGGGACGTCGAGGAAATCGCGTACGCGCGCTTCCCGGTGCTCGGTGAGCGGCGTGGGCAGCTGGCCGGCACCCTGTCCGGTGGCCAGCAGCAGATGCTGGCGCTGACCAGGGCCCTCGGAACCGACCCGGCGGTGCTGCTGCTGGACGAGCTGTCGATGGGGCTCGCCCCGCGGGTCGTCCGCGAGCTGTACGAGATCGTCGGCCGGCTGGCGGCCGAGGGCATGTCGATTCTCATCGTGGAGCAGTTCGCCCGCACGGTTCTGCCGATCGCCGACCAGGTGGCCCTCATGCTCCATGGCCGGATCGTGAACGTGGGTGCACCGTCGGAGGTGGAGGAGCATCTCTCCGCCGCGTATCTGGGAGCGTGACAGCGCAATGGAACAAGGCCGGGTCGACCAGTTCAAGGCAGAGGTGTCCAGCCTGAAGATACGGACTCAGGACGCGCGGCGGGACGGCGTCCTGCAGATCGTGGGCATCGTGCTCATGGTCTTAGGCATCGTCGTCGTGCTGGTGACCTACGAGTCCTCCCGCAACATGAGCGATCCCCGGGACATCCAGTCACAGATCATCCTGGCCATCGGGTTCCTCGCGGTCACGGGTGCCGGTGGAGCGCTTTTCCTGTATGCGTCCCTGGCGAAGTTCCTGCGGTTCTGGCTGCTGCGGCAGGTCTACGAGTCGCGCAGCCAGGTCGACCAGGTGGTGGCCGCGTTCCAGCCGCGGCCGGAGCCGGAGCCCGCGCCCGCCGCGCCCGCTTCGGCGGCGGTGGAGCCGGCGGCCGGGGCACAGCCGCAGGTCGGCGCCTCCGCCGGCCTCGGCTGAGCCCGGCCGGCTGCCCCCGTCCTCGTCCGGCGGCGCGCATGCCGGCCGCCGGGCGTCGAGCCGGTGAGCCGGGGCGGCGGGTGGCCGCCCGGGCTCGCGCCGGGCCGGGTCCCGCTTCTCGCGGGCGGCTGGCGCCCGGTCCCGCGGCCGGGGCCCCGCCTTCCGGCCGCCGGCCGGGTCTCGGCGCCGCGGCTCAGGCCGGGCGGGGAGTGGCCAGGGAACGGGCGTTGTCGCGCAGGACGAGGCGGCGGTCGGCGGGAGACAGCGGCTTGGCCTCGGGCAGGTAGTCGAGCGGCTGGGGCAGGGCCTCGATGTGCGGCCAGTCCGAGCCGAAGATCACCCGGTCGGCGCCGACCCACTCGACGACGGCGGTCAGGTCGTCCTCCCAGAACGGGTTGATCCAGACGTGCCGCCGGAAGATCTCGACCGGGTCCTCCCTGAACCAGCCGGGCAGCTTGCGGGCCTGCGAGCGCAGCTTGCGGAAAAGGTCGGGGAGGAACTCCGCGCCGTTCTCGACCGAGGCGACCCGCAGGTTCGGGTACTTCGCGAAATGGTTCGCGAGCACCATCGACAGCAGGTAGTCGTGCACCGCCTTCTCGATCGCGAAGCTCTTGATGGTCGGCCCGTAGCTCGCGCCGGAGAAGCTGAAGCTGTGGCCGTCGTCGGCGTACCCGTCGGAGGAGGCCCCGCTGTCGCCGGCGTGCACGACCAGCGCCAGGCCGGACTCGTTCAGCCGGGCCCAGAACGGGGCGAACATCGGGTCGAACGGGTTGCGCCGGCCGAGCACCGTCGTGGGCGCCCCGGCGCGCATGACGATCATGCGCGCGCCCGCGTCGATCGCCCACTCCAGCTCCTCGACCGCCCAGTCGACGTCGGCGAGCGACAGGTAGGGCGCCGAGATGATCCGGTCCTGGTAGTCGAGGGTCCAGTCCTCCGCCAGCCAGCGGTTGAACGCCCGGAAGGTCTTGCACACCGCCACCGGGTCGTGCCTGAGCGGCTCCTCGTAGATCATCCCGAGCGTCGGGAACAGGAAGCAGCCCTCGAGCCCCTGCTCGTCGAGGACCCGCAGGCGGGCCGCTGGGTCGTGATACTCGGGGCGGATCGGCTCGCTGTCGCGGATCAGGTCGAGCGGGTTGACCTTGTCGGGGTTGCCGCGGAAATACGAGGCCAGGCAGCCGGGCTTGGAAATCGGGTCGAACGTCGCGTTGGATACCGCCCGGCTGACGCGCCCGCCTAATACGTGGTACTGCCGGCCGTTGATCGTCGCCCACTGCACACAGCGCGGCCCGTCCCGCGGGTCGAGATGCCGGGTGAAGGCGTCGACCGCCTCGTAGTAGTGGTTGTCCGCGTCCCACACCGGGTGCTCAAGCTCGTCCACACCCAAATCGTAGAACGTGTTCTAGTAGTGGTGCTTGCCTTCTCCGTGCCCGAACCCGCTCGACGCGCTGGCCGGTGGTCCTGGACCGCGGTTCGACGAACCATGCGGCCGGTTCCGCTCGAATCCCGGCGCGCCGCCGTCGGTCAAGCCCCGGCGGCGGTCAGGTGCCACGGGTGCGGGTGAGGGCGAGTTCGCCGGCGCGGACCCGATCGAGGTTGGTGCCGACCGCCTCGACGACATACGGCAGCGAGGCGGTCAGCTCGGCGGCGGACTCCTCGTAGTCGGCCAGACCGGGGACGCCCGCGGCGGCGAGCAGCGCCAGCGGGTCGGCGAGCCGCTCGCGCAGCCAGCCGAGCGGCTCCGCGACGATGGCTTCGTCGAAGACCCGGTCGCCGGGCTCGTTGTCGGCCATGGTCGGGTGGTGGTGCATCCGGTCCTTGCTGCCCGGCCCGCGCTCGATCGACTCGAACAGGTCGACACGCAGCAGCGCGGTGTCGACGACGAGCTTCTGGGCCGCGTAGATCGAGCCGCGCCACGGCTGCGGCTCGACGAGCCGCAGTTCGACGCGCACCCCCCGCTCGGCCCCCTCCTGCCCCGGGATCGGATCCGGGTCGATGAAGTACATGTCCCGGACGGTCACCGCCAGCCGGTCGAAACAGAAGACGCTGAGCATCGGTCACCCTTCCGACGTTCGCCCGACGACCGCGCGCCGCGCGCCGGGGACCGGGCTCCGTGGCCCGCGCCCGTGCCGCGGGGCGTCGCTCCCTCAGCGTCGCCCGTCCGCCGGCCAAAGTCGACCGGCTGCGCCGATCCGGCCCGCGCCGCGCCAGGTCAGGTCCCGGTGAAGACGGGCTCGCGCTTCTCCAGGAAGGCCACCGGGCCCTCGACCGCGTCCCCGGAGCGCATGACGGCGTTGCCGTACCGCTCCTCGATCGGCCAGGCCTCCGCCTCGGGCAGGCACTCGGTGTCGCGCAGCGTCGCGAGGATGGCCTTCACCGCCAGCGGGCCGTTGCGGGCGATCCGGTCGGCGATCTCGCGAGCCTTCGCCAGTGCCTGCCCGTCCGGCACCACGTGGTTGACCAGTCCCAGCTCGTGGGCGCGGCGCGCGGGCAGGTCCTCGCCGGTCAGCAGCATCTCGGCGGCGACCGCGTAGCCGATCTGCCGGCGCAGCCGCACCGCCGACCCGGCCAGCGGGAACAGCCCACGCTGCACCTCGGTCACGCCGAACACGGCGCTCTCCCCGGCGACCCGGATGTCGGTGCCCTGCAGGATCTCGGTGCCGCCGGCGCGGGCGAACCCCTCCGCGGCCAGGATGATCGGCTTGGCCGGTCGGCGCTTCTTCAGGAACGCCTTCAGCGTGATGCTCGGGTCGTCCTGCAGTCGGCTGATCCACTCGTTGTCGCGCACGCCGGCGCGCAGCCGGCCGATCTCGGCCAGGTCCATCCCGGCGCAGAACGTCGGGCCCTTCCCGGTCAGGATGCCGACCCGCAGCGAGTCGTCCTCGTCGAGGCGGCCCCAGGCGTCGTAGAGGCGGCAGAGCACCTCCGCGTTCGTCGCGTTGCGCTTCTCGGGCCGGTTCAGTGTCACGGTCAGCACCGGCCCGTCGGCCTCGACCAGCACCAACGGCTCCGCCCCGGACTCGCCCACGCGCCCTCCTCCAGCCATCACCCAACTAGAACGTGTTCCACCGGCTGGTTCCGGACGATATGCCACCCCTGCCCCGCCCACAAGTCGCCCCGGCCATGGCCGCGCCAGGGCGGGAGGGCTGCCAGACAGGGAGGGTGGGGACCGCCCGATCAGGCAACGGGTGGCTGGGCGGCGGTGTGGTCGGCGTCGGTGTGGTCGACGGTGGCGAACCAGCGGACCCAGCGGCGCTGGCCGGGGGTTTCGACGGCGCGGGGGCGGTAGTGGCGGCGGGTCCAGGCAACCGCGTCGTCGGCCGGGTGGCCGGCGAGGATCGCCATGCAGGCGATGACCGTGCCGGTGCGGCCGTTGCCGCCGCCGCAGGCGACCTCGACGCGCCGCCCGGCCCGGGCGAGCTCATAGGTCTGTGTGATGGCCTTCGCCGCCGTCTGGGCGTCACGAGGGGTGCGGAAGTCCGGCCAGTCGAGCCACAGCATGTCCCAGCGGACCTCCTGGATCGGCAGCCGGCCTCCCGCCGGATCCAGGGTGCCCGCCCGATCGGCGGCAGGGTCCCCTCCGGACCGGCGGAGCCCTGGGTTCCAGCCGGATCGGCGGAGCCCGGGGTCCCTGTCGGATCGGCGAAGCCGATCTGGGAGATCTGCTGGAAGCTCTGCGGGGAGGTCTGCTGGAAGGTCGGCGATCGCGGAAGTCGGGACGCCGATCTGGGAGGTCGGCGATCCAGGAGGAACTCCCGGCTCCGCCGTGCCGCGCCGCGCGGCACCGCGCCGCGGCAGCCCGCGTGACCTGCCAAGATAGAGCCCGAACTCCGGTGTCGAACCGTCTGGCAGCCCCTCCCGTCGCCCGCGCCCTCGAACCAGGGTCCCATCAGGCAGCTGGATCGCTCCGCTCAGTGGTGCACTCACACTCGTAGTGTGCACGGTCACCACCGACCGCCATCGCTCGGCCGGTAAGTCTTGAGATAACCGCAAAACTGTCGCCTCATGTAATTAATTGATTTCGTCGGGCGGCTTGGGGGAGCGGCCGGCGGATGGCCCTACCGCGTGCGTCGCGGCGGCCAGGCGCGCGCGCATTGGAGGGTCGGGGCGCGCGGGGCGGCGTGTTGGCGTTGACTAAGAGCATGCGGTATGTGACCGGGCCGGTGGCCGAGCTCGCGGGTGGGAAGAAGATCTCGAAGATCGGGCTGGGGACCTGGCAGTTCGGCTCGAAGGAGTGGGGATACGGCCAGGACTACGCCGAGAAGGAGGCTCCCCGGCTGGTCGGGCGGGCGCTCGAGCTCGGGATCACGCTGATCGACACGGCCGAGATCTACGCCTTCGGGCGCAGCGAGCGGATCGTCGGGGAGGCGCTGCGCGCGGCCGGGCCGGCCGCCGAGGGCGCGTTCGTCGCGACGAAGATCCTCCCTGTCCTGCCGGTGGCGCCCATGGTGGAGCAGCGCGGCGTGGCCAGCGCGCGTCGGCTCGGCGTCCGGCGGATCGACCTGTACCAGGTTCACCAGCCCAACCCGCTGATCAAGGACGGCACGACGATGGCCGGCATGCGCGGGCTGCGCGAGGTCGGGCTGGTCGAGGCGGTCGGCGTCTCGAACTACTCGCTCGCCCGCTGGCAGGACGCGGAGGCGGCGCTCGGCGCGCCGGTGCTGTCCAACCAGGTCGAGTACAGCCTGCTGCGCCGTTCGCCCGACGAGGCGCTGATCCCGTACGCGGAGCGCGCCGCCAGGCTGGTGATCGCCTACAGCCCGCTCGCCCAGGGACTGCTCTCCGGCCGCTACGACGTGACGAACCGGCCGGAGGCCGGGATCGTCCGGACGAGAAGCCCGCTGTTCCTGACCGAAAACCTGGCCCGGCTCACGCCGCTGCTGGACGTGCTGCGCGAGGTGGCCGCGGCGCACGACGCGACCTGCGCGCAGATCGCGCTCGCCTGGGCGATCCACCGGCCATGCGTCGTCGCGATCCCCGGGGCGTCCAGCGTCGCCCAGCTGGAGGCGAACGCGGCCGCCGCCGAGATCGACCTCACCGACGACCAGTACACCGCGCTGACCGACGCGGCCACGAAGTTCGTCCCGCTGACCGGCGCGTCCGCCTGGGCCGCCGTCGCCGCCGAGCGGCTCCCGTTCCGGATCCGCTGACCCGGGCGGGCGTTCGGGATCCGCTGACCCGGCCGGGCCAGGTCAGCCGGACTGCTCGGGCTCCTCAGGGTCCCAGACCAGGTGGAAGGGCGGCCGGACGCCGGTGGAGTGGTGCACGGCGGCTTCCAGGGCCTTGCGGACCCGCTCCTGCGGAGGGAGGTCGCCGCTGCCGTGCAGCGAGCCGCAGGCGAAGTCCTCGCCTGAGCCCACCGCCAGGTAGTCGTCGACGCTGCGGCCGATCTGGAAGTCCGAGTCGATCTGGTAGAGGTGGCCCTGGATGCCGACCAGGAAGCACCCGCCGCTCTCGTTGCCGGACTCGTTGCGGGCGTAGCCGCCGTCGCGCAGGCAGTCGCGGACCGCGGCGACGAAGTCCGTCGCCATGAACCGGTCGAGGTCCCAGGTGTGCGGCACCGGCGGCAGAAGGCTGTAGCGCAGTAACTGGCCCATCCGGAACGAACTGGTGAACCCCATGATGTACGGGCCGTTACGGAAGACCTTGGTGTCGGCCCGGACGGTGATGGCCCATCCCGCCACGCCCGCGCTGTCGCCGCCGATCACGACCCGCCCGTTCTGCTCCACCCCGACGATGCAGGTCACGGAGGCGGACTCTATCGGCTCACGTCGCCGGATGTCCTGGCATTTCGGCGCCCCCGGCGACCCCACGCGCGGCGTCGCCAGGCGCCGTGTCGTCGCCAGGCGCGGTGTCGTCGGGAGACGCTGTGTCGCCAGGCGACGCCGGGCCGGCGCCCTCGGCGCCGGCGGCCGGGCCGCCGGTGTCGACGAGCACCCGGTGGGCGCCGGTGTAGACGTTCATCGAGTCGCCTCGCAGGAAGCCGACCAGCGTCATCCCGCTGTCCGCCGCCAGCTCGACGGCCAGCGCCGATGGCGCCGACACGGCGGCGAGCATCGGGATGCCGGCGAGCAGCGCCTTCTGGACCAGCTCGAACGACGCCCGGCCGCTGACCAGCAGCACCCGGCCGCGCAGCGGCAGCAGGCCGTCGCGGGCCGCGGCGCCGACGACCTTGTCGACGGCGTTGTGCCGGCCGACGTCCTCCCGGACGAGCTCGATCCGCCCGGCGGCGTCGGCGAGCGCGGCGGCGTGCAGCCCGCCGGTGGTAGCGAACAGCCGCTGGGCACGGCGCAGCGCGGTCGGCAGCCTGGCGAGCACCGCCGCCGGGACCCGCAGGGGGTCGTCGGAGACCCGGTAGCGGGCACGCATCGTGATCGCGTCGATGCTCGTCTTGCCGCACAGGCCGCACGAGCTGGTCGTGTAGAACGACCGGGCCGCCGCGGCCAGGTCCGGCTCCGGCACCGCCGCGTCCAGCGCCAGGTCGAGCACGTTGTAGGTCTGGCGGCCCTCGTCGTCGGTCCCGGCGCAGTACCGCATCGACCGGACGTCGCCGGACGCGCCGATCAGCCCCTCGCCGACGAGGAAGCCGACCGCGAGGTCCATGTCGTCGCCCGGGGTGCGCATGGTGACCGCGAGCGGCCGGCCGTGTACCCGGATCTCCAGCGGCTCCTCGCCGACGACGGTGTCCACCTGGACGGCGGGCGGCGCGCCTACCGTCACCCGCACCACCCGCCGCCGCGTGCTCGCTCGTCCCATGCCCCCCACTGTCCACCAGCCCTCGACGGGAGCCCAGGGGCCGGCACGGGCGGATCCCCACCGACCGCCCCGCCCCCACGGCGGCCCGCTGAGCCGGCCCGGGCCGGACAGCCGCCGAGGCCGACAACGGACCGACGCGCCGGGGTCATGTGGCCTGGGCGGGTCCGATCGTGAGCATCGCGATTGCGCGGCGATCGGGACGCCGCCGCGTGCGACACTGCGCAGCGTGGCCATCACCGGCTCCCGACGCCCCGAGCTCCCGGCGGATCCGCCGGTGGGGCTCGGCGCGGGCCACGCCTCGCTGCGCCACCGGCTCGTGGCCGGCGACCCGACGGCGCTCGCCGACGGCTACGCCCGCTTCGGCGACCGACTGCTCTCGATCGCCGCCGTCACCCACGCCCCGGCCGCCGCGGCCGCGATCGTGCGGGCGGTGCTGGTCGGGCTGTGGGAGCACCCGCTGCGTTACCCGGCCGACGACGGCGAGCTCGCCGAGTCGCTGGCCGCCGTGACCAGTCGGCTCGCCGCCGAACCGCCGCCGTCGGTGGCCGGCCCCACGACCGACCCGCGTCATCGGGCCCGCCCCACCGGCCCGCTCGCGAGCCCCACCGGTGGCGAACCCGCCGACCCGCGGGCCGCGCTGCTGTCGGTCGCGCTCGCCCATCGCCCGGCCGTCGCCGCCGCGCCGCCGTGCGCCACCGGGTTCGCCGCGTGGACGGCCGCCGTCGACCGGGTGCTCGCCGAGCTGACCGCCGCGGGCTGGGACCGGCCCACCGGCCGGGACGGGCGCTGCGCGCGCGAGGTGGTCGCCCGCCTGGCGGGGCTGGACGCGGCGGTCGCCACCGCGATCGGGATCCCGGTCGCGGCCAGCCTGGCGCGCGCCGTCTCCGACACGCCGGCCCAGGGCATCGTCCGCGCGGCCGCCCGCCGCGCGGACGGCGCGGTCGGGGCACCCGAGACCGGCCGGGACACCGGGGCGGTGCCGGGCGGCCGCGCCGCGCGGCCGGGCGCCCCGGCGCCGGACCGGCCGGCGGCGTACTGGCCGGCCGTGTTCTGGCCGCCGGTCTTCTGGCCGCCCGTGCTGCTCTGGCGCACCTGGCACGAGGGCGCGCGCGGGCTGTGCGCCTGGCTCGCGGGGCGGGAGCCGGAGAGCGCGCGCCTCCCGGTCGACGCGCTCGGCTGGACGGCGCCGGTCGAGGACCATCTCACCAGCCGGATGCTCGGCACCTGGCTGGACGGCGGCGCGCTCGCGGACGTGGCCGGGGTTCGGCTGCCCGCGCTCGAGCCGGCCGAGCTGCGGGCGGTGACGGGGCTGGCGCTGGGCCGGGTACGCGCGGCCGCCGGCGTGACCGGTGGCGTGCTCGCGCTGACGTTGACCAGCGCCATCGCCCGGGACGGCGCCGGCCCGCCGGGCGGCGCGCTGGACCGCGGCCTGGCGCCGGGCACCGCGGCCCTCGGCCAGCGGGCGCCGAGCGGCGACGCCGTCGTGGCCCGCTGGCTGGTCGGCCCCGGCCGGGAGCCAGCGGCCGCGCCCGACCGGGCCGCGGACCCGCCGGTGGTGGCCGAGGTGTGCCTCGACGTGGTCGACTTCTGCCTGCTGGCCGCCGGTCGGCGCACTCCGGCCGAGACCGCCGCGCTCGCCGTCACCGTCGCCGGCGACCCGGCGGCGAGCCGCGCGCTGATCGCCGGCGCCGCTGGCGTCCTGCCGGCCTGATGGCACGTGCCGGGCCGGCAGGGGGCAGACTTGGTGTCGGTAACCGCCGGCGCGAGGCTGGCCTCGTGACCTGGCCACCGGCCGCGCGGCGTCGCCGCCGGCGGGCCGGCGGCCTTGTCGGCTGACTGACCCCGGCTGGCGACACGGTCGCCCGGAACGGTAAGAACCCTGATCAGTGACGTACGCGGTTCGGTGGGAAGGGCATTCGCTATGGGTATGAAGCGGTTCATGTCTCGGCTCGGCGTGGGAGGCGCCGAGGTGGAGACCGTCCTGGACCGCGACCAGACGTGGCCGGGTGCCGTCGTCACCGGTACGACGACGGTGACCGGCGGCAAGGTCGAGCAGCAGATCGAGAAGATCCTGGTAGCGCTCGAGGCGACGGTCGAGGTCGAGTACGACGACTCCACCTACTACGAGAAGGTCGCCTTCGGCACCCAGGAGATCGGCGGCAACCTGCTCGTCCACCCGGGCCAGCAGGTCAGCGGTCGCTTCGAGCTGCCCGTGCCGTGGCAGACCCCGGTCACCGACGTCGGCGGCTGGCACCTCAAGGGCATGCAGGTCGGCGTGCGCACCACGCTGTCCATCCCCGGCGCCCTCGACCCGGGCGATCTGGACCCGATCTCGGTGCACCCGCTGCCGATCCAGGAGGCGGTGCTCGCGGCGCTCGGCGACCTCGGCTTCCGTTTCATCTCGGCCGACGTCGAGAAGGGCCACGTCGGTGGCTCGAACCTGCCCTTCTACCAGGAGATCGAGCTGAAGGCGTCCGGCGAGTACGCCAGCCGGATCAACCAGCTGGAGGTCACCTACCTGGTCGACGACCGCGGCATGGACGTCGTCCTCGAGGCCGACCGCCGCGGCGGGCTGCTGCACTCCGGCGGCGACGCGCTCAGCCGCTTCCGCGTCGGGTTCGACGACACCGACCGTGGCCATCTGGCCCGTCTGCTCCACGAGCAGCTGCAGGCGCTCGGCGCCCGCCGCGGCTGGTTCTAGACCTCCCCGTCAGCCCTCGTCGCGGCCGGCGGCGAGGGCGGCGGCGTCCAGCTCCCCGCCGGCGACCGGCATCGCGACCGCCCGGACGACAGCATCGGCCGGCCGCGGCCGGCGGTCCCCGCGCGCCCGGTAGATCTCGGCGGGCACCATCGGCCGGGCGGCGGCCGCGTCGGCGAGCTCCCGCCAGCCCGGCTCGTCCCCCGAGTAGGCGAGCTCCGCCAGCCGGCACACCCGCAGCGCGTAGGTCAGCGGCTCGACCCGCGACACCGCGTCGGCGACCCCGTAGTGCGCGGCGTAAAGGGCGTTCCAGGCGCGCTGGGCGTGTTCCTCGCGCCGGCCGTCGTCACCCAGCCAGCCAAGCCCCCGCGCTTCCAGCACGGCCTGTACGCGCCGGCTGGCCGCCGGGCCGAGCTCCGTGGCCGGCTCCCCGGCGAGCAACTGGGCGAGCGGGCCGTGCGCGGCCGAGACGTCGGCGAGCACCGCCAGGTCGAGCGCCGCGTACCAGCGGGTGGCGCTCGCCGGGTCGGCGAGCCGGCCACCGATCTCGGTGAGCCTGGCCCGCCCGGGCGAGGTCCGCGCCCTGGAGTCGGCGAGGAAGAACCGTCGGCCCACGGCGGGGCGCTCCGGCGGGCGCGCCTCGTCGGACGGGGACGCGCCGTTCCTATGCTCGGGGTCTTCCTGACGCGCGCAACCGCGATCGTCGGGCATGCGACCACCTATGTGTCCCAGGGGCGGCACCCGGCGGCCCCTGCCCAGCGGGTGTTCCGGTCTCGCGTCCGTCCACCGGCGCTCGTGCCCTGGCCTCGATCCCGCCGGCCCGGCCGGTACGGGAGATCGTAGTGCTCGCCCGTGACCAGCCAGGACATCCCGTGCTGTCCGCTGCCCGACAGCTCCGGCCGTACCGCGCGAACCGGGCGGTGCCGCCGGCTCGGCACGGTCATGACCATCACGTCTCGCCTCCGGGCTGTTCGGCGGCTCGGCTATTCGGCCGGGCTGTAGCGGACCGTGACGTCACCCGAGCTGGAGCGGGCCACGATCCGGTGGGCCGACGTCGGGTCGGTGCGGACTTCGATCGAGTCCTCGCCCGACGAGGTGTGGGCCGTCACGTTGTAGGCGGTCGGGCCGTCGGGGACACCGACGCGCACGTTGCCGGAGGACGTCGTCGCCTCCACGTCGTCGGGCACCACCAGCAGGCTCACGTTCACGTCGCCGGACGACGAGTGCGCGTACACCGACGCCGCGTCGACCCGGGAGGCCCGCACGTTCCCCGACGAGGTCGTCAGCCGGACCGAGCCGGTGCCGCCGGAGCTCGACACGTCACCGGACGAGGTGTGCAGGTCCAGCGGGCCGCGCACGTCGTTCGCGCGGATGTCGCCGGAGCTGGAGCGCGCGACGACCGTCACGCCCGGCGGGACGGACAGGCGCAGCGTCGACTCGCAGGCGAGCAGGAAGGCCCAGTCACAGTCGGCGCGGACCCGGGCCGTGGTGCCGTCGACCCGCAGCTGAAGCCTCGGCGGCTCGATGGTCCCGGACAGCCGCGCGTCCACGACCGCCGGGCCCGTGGCGACGCCGCTCACGTAGAGGTCGCCGTTCGACGTGATCAGCTCCACCCGGGTGACCGACGCCGGCAGGGCGACGCGCTGGTCGCCCCGCTCCTGGCCGGTGGTCAGCTTGAGGGCCTGCGTGCCGGCGACGGCGGCGAGCCCCAGGGCGAGCAGCGCGCCGAGGGCGAGCAGCGCGCCGCGGGCGCCGCGGTGCCCGCCCGCGGGTGGCCGTCCGGCCGGCGGGCCGCCGCCGGGCGGGCCGTCGGCCGCCACCGCGGTGGGCGGCGGCTGCGTGGCCGTCGCGGCGAGGCGCTCGCTCATCGCGTGGTCTCCCTCGGCGGGCTCGGCGGACTCGGCGGGCTCGGCGGGGTTGGCGGGCTCGGCGGGGTTGGCCGCGGGACGGCCGGGAGACGGCGTCAGTTCTGGCATGGCAGGTCCATTCGCAGCGTCGTGCCCGTGCCTGGGGCGGAGCGCACCGAGAAGGCGCCGTCGACGGCGAGCGCCCGGTCGCGCAGCCCGGTGAGCCCGGAACCCGTGTCCTCGGCCGCGCCGCCGCGGCCGTCGTCGCTGACCTCCACCTCCAGCCGGTCGCCGGACCGGCGCGCGACGATCCGCGCCGCGGTGGCGTCGGCGTGCCGGGCGACGTTGGTCAGCGCCTCGGCGACGAAGAAGTACGCGACCGCCTCGACCTCCGCCGTCGGCCGCGGCGTCACCTCCACCTGGAGGGTCACCGGCACGGGGCAGCGGGCGGCGAGCCCGGCGAGCGCCGCGTCCAGGCCCCGGTCGGTGAGCACCGCGGGGTGCAGGCCGCGAGCGAGGTCGCGCAGCTCGACGAGGGCTCGCTTGGTCTCGGCGTGTGCCTCGGCGACCAGGTCGCGGGCCCCTCCCGGGTCGTCGGCGAACCGCTCCTGGGCGCGGCCGAGCGTCATCGCCACGCCCACCAGCCGCTGTTGGGCGCCGTCGTGCAGGTCACGCTCGATCCGGCGGCGTTCCGCGGCGGCCGCGGTGACCATGCCGGCGCGGCTGGTCTCCAGCGCCGCCACCCGCTGGGTGAGCGCCGCGGTGGGGCTGGGGGACAGCAGCTTGCGGGCGGTGGCGAGCTGCAGGGCGGCCAGGCCCCTGGCGACCCACGGCGCGGCGAGCAGCGCCGCCACCCCGACGACGGCGTGCGTGGCGACGGAGCCGCCGTAGCCGAGGTCGAGCCCGACCAGCCGGTCGGCACGGCCCAGCGCCGGCGCGTAGGCCGGGAACAGGACGAACGCCAGCCCGCCGCCCCACAGCGTGGCGACGATCCACCCACCGATCCAGCCGACCAGCGGCAGCACGAACAGGGCGTACACACCCTCCAGCCAGCTGCCGCCGGACCGCAGCCGGGCCCACATCCTGGCCCAGGCCCGCCCGAGGCGGCCGCTGCCCAGGTGCCCGGGCACCGGCACCGGGCGCAGCCGCAGCTCGTCACCCAGGAAGGCGGCGAACCGCCAGGACTCGAACTGGGCGTACCTGCGGGCGAGCGTGAGCCCCACCCACAGCAGCGGCAGGCTGACCGGGATGAAGAACAGCGACGCCCCGCCGCCGACCGCGAACGCGAACACCGTCGCGAAGCTCACGGTGCCGAGCACCGTCGTCTGCGCCGCGAACACGGTCGCGAGCCAGGACCGCCGCGAATAGGTCGCCCGCAGCCCCGCCCAGAGCGCCCGCGCGGCGCGCGCCTTCAGAGCGAGGCCGCCGGGTGCCAGGCTGGTCATCGAGACCACCGGCCGGGCCCGGCCGGCCCCTCCGGCCGCGGGTCCTCGTGCGCGCGTCGCGGCGCCCGCCGGAGCGGCCGCCGCGTCGTCCCGCCGTCCCGTCTCGTCGAGTCCCGCCGAGTCACCACGTCCCGCCGCCTCACCGTGTGTCACCGTCTCGCCGTGTGTCGCCGACGCGCCTCGGCGCGCCGCCCGCCCCGCTGTCCGGGACGTCGTCACGACCGTAGATCAGCGACCGGCGACGCACGACCGCGCAGACCCGCCATTGCGACCTGGGGAAAACCTCACCCCCGTTCCGGCGGCGCGCCGCAGGGACGGCCGGGGGCGGGCCGCCGGACGGGATCGGCTGCCGGTGGGGCCGGGCGCTGGTACGAACGAGGAAGGATCGCGAGGGTGGAGGGCGCGTCATGGCTGTCGGCGTCGGTCGGGCGGGTAGCGGCGGCGGAGCCGGCGCATGAGTGACGGACGGGCCGCGTTAGCCGGCGTGCGGGTGCTCGAGGCGTCGGCGACCAGGGCGGGCCGGGTCGCCGGGATGCTGCTGGCTGACCTGGGGGCGGACGTGGCGCGGGCCGTGCTGCCCGCGTCTGGCGACGGGGCGGACGCCTCGACCCTGGCCGAGGAGCCGGACGAGGCCGGCCTGCCCGGCGCGCTGTGGTCGGACCGGGGCAAGCGCGTCGCGCGGATGAGCCGCGACGACGTGGCGCGGCTCGCGGGCGGCGCGGACGTCCTGCTCGTCGACCAGACTCCCGCCCGGCTGGCCGCGCTCGGCCTGGACGCCGCGAGCCTGGCCCATCCGGGGCTGTGCCACGTCTGGCTGCCGCCCTACGGCGAGCACGGGCCGTGGCGCGAGGTCGCCGAGGATCCGCTGCTGCTCGCCGGCCTCGGCGGGGTCGCCGCGCGCAATCCGGCGACCTGGGACTGCCCGGTCGCGCCGGTCACCGCGACGACCACCCACCTGCACGGCGCGCTCGGCGCCGCGGCGGCCGTCGCCGCGCTCGTCGGGCGCCGCCGCGACGGCGGGCGCGGCCACGCCGTCACGGTCAGCGGCCTGCACGCCGCGGCCGCCCAGCTCGGCATGATGACCCAGGTCGGCCACGACCAGCCGGTGATCAGGGGATCCCGGACCGGGAAGGGCGTGCCGTTCTGGCGGATCTACCAGACGGGCGACGGCCGCTGGCTCTACCTCGCGGCGCTCGTCCCGGAGATCTTCTTCCGCGCGCTCGACGCGATGGACCGGATGGACGTCCTGGTGCTGCCCGGCGTCGACGGCGACTGGAACAAGATCCAGGTCTACGACGTGGGCGGGCGGCTCGTGGCCGACGAGCTGGAGATCGAGTTCCGCAAGCGGCCGCTGGCCGAGTGGCTGGACCTGTTCGCCGCCGCCGACGTGCCGTGCGCGCCGATCGCGACCCGCGCCGAGTGGGCCGTCCGCGACATCGTCGAGGCCAACCGGGCGCTCGTGCGCCGCGACCACCCGACGCTCGGCCCGGTCACCATGCCCGGCTTCCCGGTCCATCTGACCCGCGCTCCCGCCGCCCCGGGTGGCTTCCCGGTGGCCGAGGACCTCCCGCCAGGCGGGGAGATCTGGCCCGACACCCCGGCGCGGGCCGTCGTCCCGCCCGCCGCCCGGCAGGACGGCGGCCGGTCGCTGCCGCTCACCGGCCTGCGCGTCGTCGACCTGTCGTCCTACCTGGCCGGGCCGCTGATCGGCGAGCTGCTCGCCGACTGGGGCGCCGACGTCGTCAAGGTCGAGCCGCCGGACGGCGACCCGTTCCGGGTCTTCCCGATGTCGGTGCTGGTCGCGAGCCAGCACAAGCGCGCCCTCGCGCTCGACGTCGCCGCGCCCGGCGGCGCCGACGTGCTGCTGCGGCTGCTGCGGGACGCGGACCTGTTCGTCGAGAACATGCGCCCCGGCCGGATGGAGAAGCTGGGCCTGGCCGCCGAGCGGGTGCTGGCGGCGAACCCGGACCTGGTGCGCTGCAGCGTCTCCGCCTACGGGCACGCCAGCGAGTACGCCGACGCTCCCGGCTTCGACCCGGTCTTCCAGGCGCTGTCGGGGCTCGCCGACGCGCAGGGCGGCGCCGGCGACCCGGTGCTCACCCCGATCCCGCTCAACGACACCGGGACCGGCGTGCTGGGGGCGTTGGCGGCGTTGGCGGCGCTGTATGCCCGCGACCGGGACGGTGCTGGCGACCGGCTCTACCTGTCACTCGCCAACACGGCGACCTACCTGCAGTCGCCCGAGTTCACCGAGTACGCGGGGCGGCCGCGGCCGCCCTGCGGGGGCACGGACCATCCGGGCCCGAGCGCCGGACATCGCTACTACCGCTGCGCCGACGGCTGGCTCGGCGTGGCCGCGGTGACCGAGTCACGGGTCGCCGACCTGCTCGCCGCCCTGGGGCTGGACCCGCCGGCCACCGCCCCGCCGGCTGACACCGCCCCGCCGGCCGACACCGCGGCCGACCCGGTGGCCGACGCCGTCGCGGCGGCGCTGGCCGGGCGCGCGGTGCGCGACGCCGCGGCGGCGCTCGCGGCCCGGGGGATTCCCGCCGTCCCAGCCATCCTGGGTGACGACCATGTCACCGACCCGCACCTGGTCGCCAACGGCTTCACCCATGTCATCGCGGACCCGCGCTACGGCCGCTTCGACGTCGTCCACCGCTACGGCGCCTGGCGGCACGGCGCCGGCCGGCCGCCCGCCCGGGTCGTGCTCGTCGGCCATGACACCCGCCAGGTCCTCGCCGAGGCGGGCTACCCGGCCGACGAGGTCGAGGCGCTGCTGACCGCCAGGGTCGTCACGGACATCGACCTGCGGGACGTCCCGGACGGGACTCCCTACGGCCCGCCCGCCCCGCCGGCGGCCCGCCGCGCCGGTGGCTGACCGGCCGGGGAGCGGGGCCGTGGCCGCGAACCATCGGCCGCGCGCCGCCGCCGCGCCACGGAAAGGTCCTAGGCCGCCGGGTCCGGGGCGATGAACTCGATCCGGTTCCCGACCGGGTCGGCCACGTAGAAATGCCGGTGACCAGGGAAGTCATGCGCCCAGGTCACCGCCGTCCCGGCGGCCGTGAGACGGGCGGCCAGGGCGTCCGGATCGTCCACGAGGACCGCCGGGTGCGCCTTGGTCGCCGGGACGAAGTCGGCCGTGACTCCGACGTGGATCTCGATCCCGGCGCCGCGGAACCAGGCTCCGCCGCGGGCGGCCAGCGGCGCCGGCTTGGGCACCTCGGTCAGGCCGAGCAGGCCCACCCAGAACGCCCGGCAGGCGTCCTCTGTCTCCGGTGGGATCGCCAGCTGCAGGTGGTGCAGCCCGACGACGAGGGAGTGCCCAGGCGCGGCGGCGGCGTTGTCGGCGGCGGCACTGTCGCTGGCGGCGTTGTCGCTGGTCGTCACGACAGGAGCCTAGAGCCCATCCGACAGCTCGACCCCCGCCCTGTCGCTGCCCCGGGCGCGCGAGCCTCCGCTTCCGCCGGTCGTCTATTGCTACATGCAATAACCGTCGCGGACTGAAGCGCTGACAGGCCGCCCAGCGCGATTTCCTCCGATCGTCGCGGCGCCGACTCGGCCGGCACCCGGAACACGCGCGGGGAGCCGGCGGTCAGTGCGGGCGGCCCCGGGGGACGGCGGCGGACATGACCAGGATCCGGGCCGTCTCGGCGCCGACCGAGCGCCACCGGTGCGGCGTCGTCGCCGGGTACCACATGCTGTCGCCCACGGAGAGCCGCTCGCCGCGCCCGCCGTCGAGCTCGACGGCGACCTCACCGGCCAGCAGGTAGACGAACTCCTCGCCGTCGTGCTCGAAGAAGTCGCCGAGGAAGGCGCCGGGCTCGGCGGTGACCTCCTGCGCCTGGATGATCTTTCCGGGCGCGCCGACCAGGACCCGCGCGACGGCGGCGTCGGGGCGGTCCTCGATCCCGGTGCCCGCCGCCGCGCCCGCCCGGGTGATGACGACGTCGGACTGGTCGGAGGGCAGCAGGTCCTGCGGCGAGAGCTCGAGCGCGTTCGCGATCCGGTACAGCGTCTGGATGCTGGGGTTGTTGCGGCCGTTCTCCAGCTGGCTCAGGTACGGCTGGCTCACGCCCGCCTTCTCGGCCAGCGCGGTCATCGGCATCCCGGCGCGACGCCGGGCCGCGCGGATCGCGACGCCGATCGCGCGCAGCGCCGGGCCCGCGGCCGGCTGGCCCGCGCCGGACGGCGCGCCGCCGGCGGCCGGCTGCCCGGCGGCCGGCGCTTCGGCCGATGGCGCCTCGGTGACGCGGGCCGGCGGCCTCGGGCCCGGGGGAGCGGGGTGTCGGGGGCTGGGGTGCGGCGGCATGGCACGCCTCCTCCCGCTAGTACCGATGATCTCGCGGCGTCGGTGGCCCGCGCCGGTCGGCATCCCGGCCGTCACCGGCAGGAGCACCGCGATCGTGTCATGGCGCCGCCTCGCCGGGGCTCCGTTCCGGCGGGTCGCCGGCCACGCGAGGGCGTTCGTCGGAGCCGGCCTCGGTGGCCCCGACCCGCTCGCCTCCCGGGCGACCGTCCGCGCTGCCCGGTGTGCGACCGCTCACGTCTCGGGACGACGGATATCGCCCCTGCCTATATTCGTCGTGGTCGACGCGCGACGTCCACCGGACGAGGGGAGGCGGGCCGAATGCCCGAACTGGTCCCGAGAGTGGATGTCTCCGGCTGGCGGGACGGCGGCGCCGCCCGCCGCCGGGAGGTCGCGGCGGCCATCGACGACGGCTGCCGGCGGGTCGGCTTTCTCGAGATCGTCGGTCACGGCGTCGACCGGGCCGCCCTGGACGCGGCGCTCGTGGCCCTGGACGCCTTCTGGGCGCTGCCCGCCGACGTCAAGCTGCGCCAGGCCCCCGCCGACCTCATGACCAACCGGGGGTACAGCCCGCCGCGCGCGGAGTCGCTGGCCTACAGCCTCGGCGTCGACGCCGGCCCGGACACCTTCGAGGCGTTCAACATCGGCCCGCAGGACTGGCCGGCCGGCGACCCGGTCTACGAGCGTGAGCGCCACGGCGTGTTCGCCGCGAACCTGTGGCCGGCGGAGGTCCCGGCGCTGCGGCCGGCACTGACCGCCTACTTCGCCGCCGCGGCGGCGCTCGCCCGGCGGCTCACCGAGATCTTCGCGGCCGCGCTCGGCCTGCCCGAGGGCTACTTCGCCCCCTTCACCGACCACTCCACCGACACCATGCGCTGCCTGAACTACCACGCGGCGGCCCGGCCCGACGGCGCGGCGGGGGAACCGGCCCGGATGGGCGCGCACACCGACTACGGCATCCTCACCGTCCTCTACGGCGACCGGACGCCGGGCCTGGAGATCGTCGGTCCGGACGGCGCCTGGCACCCGGTGGTGCCGGGTCCCGGCGGGCTGCTGGTCAACCTCGGTGACCTGCTGGCCCAGTGGACCAACGACCGCTGGCGCTCGACCGTGCACCGGGTGGTGCTGCCGGCGGCGGAGTCCGGCCGGGCGGCCCGCCGCCGCTCGATCGCGTTCTTCCACGACGGCAACTACGACGCCGTAGTCGAATGCCTTCCCACCTGCGCGAGCGCGGACGACCCGCCCCGCTACCCGCCGGTCGTCGCCGGGCAGCATCTCGCCGCCAAGCTCGCCGCGCCGCGGCTGCTCAGGCCGACCACCGCGGCCTCGACCCTCGGTGACCGCGCGGCCGCGGTCACCGGCCGTCTCGACCAGTTCGACTAACACCCGCCAGCGGGCCTCCTGAGCAGGGCAACGGTCGGACGGAGGGGCAACGCCAAGGCACGGGGCCTGGGCAGGGGAAGGAGGTCGGGTGGGGCGCGCCCGGGCCGCGCCGGGCCGCTCAGCCGCGCCGGCTGACCGCGGAAAGTAGCCGGTCCCCGTAATGGGCGGTGGTGGCGGCGGGAATCGTCGTTCTTCTCGTGGCGGTTCGGGATCCTCGTAGCTAGTGTCCCGGATCACACGAGATGCCCGGCCCTGCCGGCGGCGCATCTGAGGAGGATCCGCATGACCACTGTGGACAGTCGTCCGACGGTTCACTTACCAGCCCGGGACATCCCGGTTCCCTCGTCCCTGAGCCCCGAGGCTCAGGCCATGCTGGCCATGCCCCGCCTGGAGATCTCCGGGTACCCGCCGCTGGCGGACAAGGACGCGTGGCGCGACCAGATCGCCCAGCGGAACGAGGCGCTGCTGGCGATGATGAGCGGTCGGCCGCCCGCCGCCGGCACCGAGGTCGACGAGATCGAGGCCGACGGCGTCCGGGTCTACGTGATCACGCCGCCCGGCGTGCCCGACGACGGCCGGGTCTACCTGGACATCCACGGCGGCGCCCTGATCCTCGGCGGGGGCGAGGTCTGCCGGGCCATGGGGACTGGCACCGCGGCCCGGGTCGGCGCGCGCACCTGGGCCGTCGACTACCGGATGCCGCCCGACCACCCGTACCCGGCCCCGCTGGACGACTGCGTCACCGCCTACCGGGCGCTGCTGCGCGACCACGCCCCCGAGCAGATCATCGTGGGCGGCGCGTCCGCCGGCGGCAACCTGGCCGCGGCGCTCCTGCTGCGGGCGCGCGACGAGGGGCTGCCGCTGCCGGCCGCCGCCGTGCTCGCCACGCCCGAGGCCGACCTCACCGAGTCCGGTGACACCTTCCAGACCAACCTCGGCCTCGACCCGGTGCTCAGGGACAGCCTGATGCCGGCGAACCTGCTCTACGCCGCGGGCCACGACCTGGCCGACCCGTACGTGTCCCCGCTGTTCGGGGACTTCACCAAGGGCTTTCCGCCCACCATCCTCACCACCGGCACGCGCGACCTGTTCCTGTCCAACACGGTCCGGCTGCACCGCGCCCTGCGCGCGGCCGGCGTCCCCGCCGAGCTGCATGTCCTGGAGGCCGCCGGCCACGGTGGCTTCTTCGGCATGGCACCCGAGGACCGCGACCTCGACCGCGAGATCCGCCGCTTCGTGACCCTCCACTGGTCGGCCGCGGCCTGACCAGCCTGACCAGGCTGACCGCCGGTCCGGCTGGTGCCCCGTCGCGGTCCGAGCGGGCCTGGGCGGGGCGAGGGCATGGCGCGGAAGCCGGGTAGGTCCCTACGATCGCGGCGTGGCTGAGGTTGCCGGGGCGTGGGGAGCCGCCGAGGCCATGGGGGCGGCCGAGCTGGTGGACGCAGCGCGCGCCGCGATCGGCCGCGGCCAGTTCGCCGCGGCCGAGGAGGCCCTGCGGGGGTCGCTCCAACGGGCGGACGGCCCCGAGCCGCATCTGTTGCTGGGCCAGCTCGCCTACGCCGACGACCGGTTGGACGAGGCGCGGCGCGCCTGGGAGGCCGCCTTTCACGCCCTGCGGGCGGCGGGGGAGCTGACGGCGGCGGCCCGGGTCGCGATCGAGCTCGTGGACCTGTACGCGGGGATGCTCGGTCAGCGGGCCGTCGGGAACGGCTGGGCGGCGCGAGCGCGGCGGGTTCTGGAACAGGTGGGCCCGGCCGTGGAGTGGGGCTACCTGGAGCTCGCGCGCATGGCCTGCGACCGGCCCGACACCGACGAGCTGCTCCGTAGCACCGAGCGCGCGCTGGCGATCGCGGCCGAGTTCGCCGACCAGGACCTGGAGGCGCGAGCGCTGGCGGACAGCGGGCTGGCGCTGGTCAGCCGCGGGCGGGCGCGGGAGGGGTTCGCGCGGCTGGACGAGGCGCTCGCGGCCATCACCGCCGGCGAGGTGCGGGACGTGGCCGTGATCGGGCGCAGCTTCTGCGCGCTGCTGGCGAGCTGCGACCGGGCCGGAGACGTCGCCCGGGCCGAGGAATGGATCCAGTTGATCCGGGCGACCATCCTGGACCGGACCGGCGGACGGCCGCGGGTGCTGCACACCCACTGCCGCGCCGCCTATGGCTCCGTGCTGTGCGGCGCCGGCCGCTGGGCTGAGGCCGAGGCCGCGATGCTGGAGGTGCTCAGGCCCGGCGGGGCGGGCAGCCACGGCCATCGGTCGGACACGGCGGCGGCGCTGGCGACGATGCGGGTCGCCCAGGGGAGGGTCGACGAGGCCGCGGCGCTGATCGCCCCCTGCCTCGACCGGGTCAGTGCCCGCGCCCCGGCCGCGGCCGTTCACCTCGCCCGCGACGAGGCCGACCTCGCGGCGGCCGTCGCCCGGCGTGGGCTGCGGGAACTGGTCGGCGACCGGGTACGCGGCGGCGAGCTGCTCGCCCTCCTGGTGGTGGCCGAGCTGCGCCGAGGCGACATGGTCGCCGCGGGCGACGCGGCCCGCCGGCTGGCCGAGGCAGCCGACGCCTCGGACAGCGAGGTGCTCGCCGCGCAGGCCGGGCTCGCCCGGGGCCGGGTGCTCGCGGCCGAGGGCGAGTTCGACGCGGCCGTCGCGGCGTTCGAGGCGGCCCAGGCCTGCCTGCGCGACCATGGCCGCCCGCTGGTCGCGGCGACCGCGAGCCTGGAGAGCGCGCTCGCGCACGCCGCCGCTGGGCGAAGGGTCGACGCCGCCGCCGACGCGGGGCTCGCGCTCGCCGTGTTCGAACGGCTCGGCGCCGCGCCGAGCCGGGACCGCGCGCTCGCGCTGCTGCGCGAGCTTGGTGTCGCCGGTCAGGCCGGCCGGCGCGCCGCGGCGGGGCCGGGCCGCGAGCCGGACGCCCTGCTCGGCGCCCTGACCGCGCGCGAACGCGAGGTGCTGGAGCTCGTCCGCCAGGGCCTGAGCAACACCGAGATCGGCGCTCGGCTGTTCATCGCGCCGAAGACCGTCGAGCACCACGTCGGCCGGATCCTCGGCAAGCTCGGCCTGCGCGGCCGAGCCGAGGCGGCCGCCTTCGCCACGGCCGCGCGCCACAGGTCTTCCGCCGATCCCCCCGCCTAGGACGGCGGTGGCTCCCGCGCCTGCGGCGCGGCCATCGGCCATCGGCCATCGGCCGTCAGCCGAGGGCGAGGGCCTGTTCGTAGGCGGCGGCGAGTGCGCGCAGCTCGGCGCCGCCGTCGCCGTGGAACGACGAGCCGTGCATCAGGGCCAGGGTGGTGGGCTCGAGGTCGGCGAGCCCGCGCAGGGTCGGCACCAGCGTGGGCCCGCCGGACGTGCCCCTGAAGATCTTCTCGGCCGCCACTGCCGGGTCGACGACGCTGTCCTCGACCAGCGCCGGGCCTGCCCCGATGTGGGTGAACAGGTCGCCGGCGAGCAGCGTGCCGGTGGTCTCGTCGTACCAGAGCCCGGCCTCCCAGTTGTGCGGCACGTGCGGCGTGGGCAGGAAACGCAGCCGGTGGCTGCCGGTGACGAGCACCTCGCCGGCGGCGAAGGCGCGCGGGGGCCGGTCCGCCAGGTCGTTGACGGAGAGCATGCAGGCCAGCTCACCGTGCGCGGCCTGGGCGTTCGGCGCCGCGGCCAGCCAGTGGTTGAGCGCGCCGCACTCGTCGGCCTCCACGTGGCCGAACCCCACCCAGCGCAGGCTGGCCGGCGCGACGAGCTTCCCGACGGCGGCCGACACCAGCGGGAACAGGCCCCGCATGCCCGTGTGGAACAGGAACGGCTCCTCGTCGCGGATCAGGAACTGGTTGAACGTGAACCCGGCCGGCGGCGCGACCTCGCCGATCCACGTCGAGAGGCGGAAGATGTCCGGCGCGATTTCGTCGATCTTCGTTTCCACGGCGTGAGACTCCTTTGTCTCCTGAGGGTGTCTCCTGAGGGCTGTCTCCAAGCGGCGTCCGCTGGCTCGCCGCCCGCGGGCCCCGGCGGCACCGGCGGCACGCCATGCACGCGGGGTGGAACCACTGTCACACCCGCGGGACCCCAATGACGTCGGGGAGATCCCCCATTCACGCCCCCAGGGTCGGCGCTGGCGGTCGGGCACACGACAGGTGGCGGGCGGGCGCGGTGTGGCCGTGCTGGTGGCGGGGACCGCGGCGGCGAGGCCGTCAGGCGGCGGCGCGTGCCCTGACCGGGAGCGGGCGGTGGCCGGCGACCTGGTACAGGCGGGTGGGCTGGCCGACCTCCGCCAGGTCCGCCTCGGACAGGGTGCCCAGCTCCCGGCGCAGCCGGTCCAACTGGGCGGGAGTGGCCACGCCCGCCTCGGCCGCGGCGGCTCGGGCCGCGTCCAGCATCTCCAGCAGGGAGACGCCCAACGGCAGCACCGAACCGGGAACAGACCAGGGGTCGACCGTGATGTCGACCAGCCCGGCGGCGGCGAGCAGGGCCGGCAACCGTGGGCCGATCATCGGATCGCCGCCGTGGACCCGGATCGTCATGGAGAGGACGTCGGCGAGTTCGGCGAGGGCGGGTACCGGCGCCAGCGTGGCGAGGGTGCTGAGGGTGAAGTAGCCGTCCTCGACGGCCACGGTCCCGCCGGGCCGGACCGCGGCCGCCATCGCGCGCAGCGCCGCCAGCGGATCGGTGAGGTGGCCGAGCAGGAAGCGGCAGTAGGCCAGGTCGAACTTCCCCCGGCCGGCCGGCAGCCCGCCGGCGTCCGCGCTCAGGAAGCCGATCGCGGCGCCGACGTCGGCCGCGTTGCGCCGGGCGACCCGAAGGGACGCCGGGTCGCCGTCGACGGCGACGACCCGGCCACCCGGGCGGATCCGGCTGGCCAGCAGGAGGCTGACCTGCCCGTGGCCGCAGCCCACGTCCAGGCAGCGCCAGCCGGGCCGGATCCCGAGCCGGGTCAGGAACGCGTCCGTGCTCGGTTCCAGTATCCGAGCCATCGTCGCCAGCCGGTGCGCGTCCGCCTGCCCGCCGTGCAGCGCGTAGCCCACGGCCGGGCGCACCTGCCTGGCCGCCCCGGCCCGCGCGGCCTCGGGGTGTCCGGTCTCCGTAGGTCCGGCGCCGGCGTGCCCGGCGCCGGTATGCCCAGCGCCGACGGCCTCGGCGCGCGCGGCCTCCTCCGGGTCCCGCGCGGGTGTGGGCGCCGTGCCCGGTTCCGCGGCCGGTGCCTCGCTGGTGGCCGCCCGCGCCCGCGGGCCTGGCGGGGGACCGGGTGAAGCGGGCGCGGGCGGCGTCTGGGGAGCCGTCCCGGTGCCAGGCGCCGGCTCCTGGACGGTCGGCTGGACGGTCGGCGGCGAGAAGCGGTCGACGGTGATCGTGTCGACGTGCCCGAGGTCGACGTGGCGGCCGTGCCCACCGCCGGCCGAGGTGAGCCGGGATCGGGCCGAAGCCGGCGCGCTCTCGGCGCGCGGCGCCGTGCCGTCGCCCGGCCTGGCCCCGCCCGGGGCGGGCGGGCGCTGGGCCGGCTCGTGCGAGGGCAGGTGAGCGCCGGCCTGGTCGGCGATCCTGGAGAACCAGGACCAGGCACGACCAGCGACCCGGTCGGCGCGCTGCGCCCAGTCACGGTGCGGATGCTCGGCGGGCGGGCGGGCCGGCATCTCCGACTGGTGATGGTCAGGCTGGTGACGGCCGTCGTCCGGAGGATACGGGTCACGTCCGGCCGGGTCCGACCGGTCGGAGCCGTACGGGCCATGGCCGGCGGGCGGCCAGTCGCGGCGGCGCGTGGTCGTCGGCGCCTGGCCGGCCTCGGCGCCGGGGCCGACGTTCGGGTCGCGGCCCGCCTCCGTGTCGCGTTGGTGCGCCATCCGCCCCGTCACCCCCCCGAGCCCGGCCTCCCCATCGTGTGTGCCCGGCTCCCCGCCCGCTACTCGGCATCCACCCGAGCGGCGCGGCAGACCGGCGATACGCGGCGAATTCGGCCGGCTGACCGGTTGCCCCGGCGGCGGCGCCCGCCCTGCTGGCCGGACGCCGCCGCCGGAGGCGGCGGACCCTCCCGAGGCGGGACGGCTACCTGGGGGCGTAGGTGGCGGCGGCGCGGGCGCGCAGTTCGTAGCGGACGACCTTGCCGGTGGCGTTCAGCGGGAGGGAGTCGACGACCTCGACGTAGCGGGGCGCCTTGTAGTTGGCCATCCGGTCCCGGGCCCAGGCGATGATCTCGGCCGGGGTGGGGGCGGGCTGGCCGGCTCGGGGAATGACATAGGCCATGCCGACCTCGCCGAGCCGGGCGTCCGGCACGCCGACCACCGCGACCTGGGCGATCGCGGGGTGCTCGGCCAGCATGCCCTCGATCTCCGCCGGGTAGGCGTTGAAGCCGCCGACGATGAACATGTCCTTCTTGCGGTCGGTGATGGCGATGTTGCCATCCTCGTCCATGATCCCGATGTCGCCGGTCCTGAGCCAGCCGTCCGCGTCGATGGTTTCGGCGGTCGCCTCCGGGTTGTCGAGGTACCCCCGCATGATGTTGAAGCCGCGGACGACGATCTCGCCGGGCTCACCGCGAGCCACCTCGTCGCCGGCGTCGTCGACGACTAGTACCTCGACGCCGTCGAGCGCCCGGCCGGACGTCCTGGAGACCAGCTCCGGGTCGTCGGTGTGCCGGCACATGGTGACGGTGCCGGTGGTCTCGGTCAGCCCGTAGCCGGTGACGACGGTCGCCAGCCCCACCTCGGCGCGCAGCCGGCGGACCAGCTCGACGGGCACGGGGGCCGCCCCGGTGACGGCGAGCCGCCACGTCGACAGGTCGTAGCCGGACAGGTCGCTGTTGAGGATGGTCTGGTACACGGCCGGCGGGCCGGGCAGCATGGTGATCTTCTCGTCGGAGACGAGGCGCATGACCGCGGGCACGTCGAACACCGGGTAGGGGATCAGGGTCGTTCCGACCAGCACGGTCGCGAGCAGCCCCGCCTTGAGCCCGGCGGTGTGGAAGAACGGGTAGACGAGCAGGTACCGGTCGCCGTGGCCGAGCCCGATGACCTGTGCCCAGGCGGTGTAGAGCCGGGTCGACGGGCCGTGCGCGAGCATCGCGCCCTTCGGCTTCCCGGTGGTGCCGGAGGTGAAGATGATGTCGCTGAGGCTGTCGCTGGTCAGTGCCGCCACGCGGGCGGCGGTGGCGGCGGCGGGGACCGAGGCCGCGCGGGCGGCGAAGTCGCCCCAGGCCGCCGTGCCGGGGCTCGTCGGCCCGTCGAGCACGACGACGTCGCGCAGGTCCGGCAGGTCCGGTTCGGCGAGGATCGCCGCCGCGTAGTCCGTCTCAAGGAAGTCGGTGACGGTGAACAGGACCTTGGCGTGGATGGCGCGCAGGATGTCCGCGGCCTCGCCCGCCTTGAACCGGCTGTTGATCGGAGCGAGGACGCCGCCGGCCCGGTAGATCCCGAGCGCCGCGATCATCCAGCGGTAGCCGTTCGGCGCCCAGACCGAAACCTTGTCGCCTGCCTCGACGCCGCTGGCGACCAACGCGCGCGCGACCTCGTCGGCCGCGGCGGCGAGCTGGGCGAACGTGAGGCGGACGTCGCCGTCGACGACTGCCTCGTCGTCCGGCCACAGCCGCGCCGCCCGCTCCAGCGCGGCGGGGATCGTCGGGGGCACCGGTGGCACGTCGTCCTTGCCCAATCCGGTGCCTGGCTGGTCGGTGATGGTCATCCGGCGCTCCGCTCCGTGCCGCCGGGCGGCCACGGAGGACGCGAGCACGGCTCGCGCCCGGCGCCCCCATTGGCTTTGTCGCGTTCGGGTCACATGCGGGCGGGAGCGGCCAGAGGCCTGCCTCCCGCGTCGCGGATCAGAAGAATATACGTTATCCAATCGTTGGCCAATCGATGCCGCCACGATCTTCTGATGATGACGGGGCGCGGCCCGCCGCGCCGCCCGATCGGCCGGATCCGCCGGGTTCGCTCAGGGGGCGAAGGCGGCCGAGACGGTGGACAGGAACACCTCGTCGGGCAGGCCAGCGCCGACGCCGGTGCCGGTGACCTCGGGATCCATCGCGTGGTAGGCGGTGACCATCGCGGAGTAGAGCCGGGCCAGGCACTCCGGGTCGCCGGCGCGCAGGGTGCCGTCCCGCTGACCGCGGGCGAACAGCTCCGCCTCCAGGGCGATCGCGGCGTCGTAGCCGCGGGCGACGTCCTCGCCGAACCCGGGCATGCCGGGCATGCCGGTGGCGGACATGATCTGGGTCGAGAGCCGGCCGAAGTCCGGGTAGCGGCGGTGGAAGTCGACCTGCATCCTGGCGAGCCGGGCCAGCAGCTGCGCCCCGGTGCCCTCGGCGGCCAGGCACTCGGTCATCTTCGCCATCAGCTCCGCGGTGCGCCGGCCCAGCACCGCCCGCAGCAGCTCTTCCTTGCTGTCGATGAAGAGGTAGAGCGCGCCGATCGAGAACTCACAGCGCTTGGCCACCTGCTGCAGGCTGGTGCCGCGGTAGCCCTGCCGGCCGAACAGCTCCTCGGCCGCGTCCAGGATCTGCTCCCGGCCCAGCCGGAGCCGCTCCTGGCGGCGGACCTCGCGCGGGCTGAGCGGCGCGGCGGCGGCCGCGCCCGCGCCGCTGCGGGCCGGCTGGGCGGCGTTCCAGGCGGCGCGGACTGGCGGCGCGGCCGGCACCGCGGGCCGGACGATCGAGCTTGGCGGGCGCCGGATACGGGTCACCCGTCGCGGTGCCTTCGCCGCGGTGCTCGTGCTCGTCGTGCTGGTCGTCGCCATCGCCGCGCTCGGCGGCAGCGGCGGCGGCGGTGATCGGGACAGCAGCGGGGCCGCCATCGAGCCGGCTCCGGCCATGATCGCGCCCGACAGCGCCTACGGCGACAAGGGCGGGGGCGCGCCAGGGACCGCCGACGGGGAAGTGAGCGCCGCGGCCGCTCCCACCTTCACGGCGGGTTCCTCCGGAAGCGACTCGAGCATCATGCCGCCGACGGTCCCCGGTTCCGGCGCCGTCCGGCCGGCCGGCGCCCAGCCCCGGATCGTGTGGACCGGGTCGATGAGCGTCGAGGTCCCGGACGGGACCGTCGAAAGCGCGATCAACAAGATCCGGGTGGCGGCCGAGGGCCTCGGCGGCTACCTGGCGGAAAGCCAGGTCTCCGGCACCTCGGCGACGGACGACGACGACCGGCAGAGCGCGGCCATCACCCTGCGGGTGCCGTCCGGGAAGTTCACCAGCCTGCAGGACACCGTCGGCGGGGTCGGAGTCGTCAGCTCGTCGAACCTGACCTCTCAGGACGTCACCGGCGAGTACGTCGATCTCGAGGCGCGCAAGAGCGCGCTGGTCGCGTCGCGTTCGACCTTCCAGGAGCTGCTCACCAGGGCGGACACGATCGGCGACGTTCTCAGCGTGCAGCGGGAGATCAGCTCCGTGCAGGCCCAGATCGAGCAGATCGAGGGGCAGCTCAAGGTGCTCGCCGACCAGAGCGACTACGCGACCCTGTCGATCAACCTCTACGAGAAGGGCGGCGAGCCCGAGAAGCCGGACGACGAGAACGGCTTCGTCGAGGCGTTCCGTGACGCCGGCCGCGACTTCGTCAACGGCCTCGAGGACATCATCTCCGCGCTCGGCGGTCTCGCCCTGGTGCTGCTGGTCCTCGTCGTCGCCTACCTGCTCTACCGGCTGGCCCGCGTCGTACGCCGCCGCCGGTCGTCCCACCGGGCCGGCCCGCCCGGCGCCGCGGGCGGTCCGGATGGTCAGGGTGGTCCTGGCGGGGGTTCGCCGGCCCCGGCTGGCCCGGCCCCGGCCGACCCGGCGCCGGTCCCCGCGGACTCCTCGACGGGTTCCTCCAGCTGAGCTGACGCCCGCCCGGGTTTCGGGCCGGCCGATCCCCGCCGGTCCGAAACCCGGGCGTCAGGAGGCCACGCGGACCGAGATCTCGGTGCTGCCCTTCAGATGAAGAAGGTCGCCCTGCTCGGGCGCGATCGGGAACGCCACGTCGGCGAACTCGAACGGGTCCCGGGGCTGGAACCCCGCGCGCCGTTCGGGCGGCGGGCCGCCGGCCTGGCGGTCGGCCGCCCGCCGCCAGGGCGCGGCCCCCTCGGTCCGGCTCCGTTCGATGACCTCGTGTACGAGCGGGTCGCGCGGCGGTCCCCTTGGTCGTCGACCACGGCAGGTCCATATAAAGATGTATCGCGATACTACTCGCCGCGGCTGGCTGTCATGGCCTTCCGGCTCGTGCGGGCGGGACACGGCGTGGGTAGGAGCACGGCGTGCCGCTGTCGGGCGGCCGGGAGGCGACGTGACACAGGTAGGAGAGCGCGCGGCGCGTGAGGTCGCCGAGGCGGCGCGGGAGTCCGAGTGGAGGCTTCCCTCGTTCGCCAAGGAACTGTTCCTCGGTCATTTCCGCCTTGACCTGATCTCGCCGCATCCGCGGCCGAGAGAGGACGACCGCCGCCGCGGGGAGGCCTTTCTGGCGCAGCTCGCGCTGTTCCTGCAGGAGGCGGTGGACCCGCTGCGCATCGAGCGGGAGGGGCGGCTGCCCGAGCAGGTGATCGACGGGCTGCGGCGCATCGGTGCCCTCGGCATGAAGATCCCCGAGGAGTACGGCGGGCTGGGGCTGACCACCGTCTACTACAACCGGGCCCTCGAACTGTGCGGCTCGTGGCATTCGAGCATTCCGACGCTGCTCTCGGCGCACCAGTCGATCGGCGTCGCCGAGCCGGTCCTGCGGTTCGGCACCGAGGAACAGAAGCGCCGATACCTGCCGAAGGTCGCCGGCACGGAGATCAGCGCGTTCCTGCTGACCGAGCCCGACGTGGGCAGCGACCCGGCCAGGATGAGCAGCCAGGCCGTGCCGGTCGACGGTGGCGCCGCCTACGAGCTGACCGGCCGCAAGCTGTGGACCACCAACGGGGTGATCGCCGACCGGCTGGTGGTCATGGCGGTGGTGCCGCGCTCGGACGGCCATCGCGGTGGCATCACCTGTTTCATCGTCGACGCGCACGCGCCCGGCGTCCGGGTCGAGCACCGCAACGAGTTCATGGGCCTGCGCGGCATCGAGAACGGGGTGACCAGCCTCGACCGGGTGCGGGTCCCGGCCGCCGACCGCCTCGGGCGTGAGGGTGAGGGGCTCCGCATCGCCCTGACCACGCTCAACACCGGCCGCCTCGCCCTGCCCGCGCTCTGCGCCGGTCACGCCAAGTACGCGCTGCGCATCGCCCGCCAGTGGTCCCAGGAGCGGGTCCAGTGGGGCAGGCCGATCGGCCAGCACGAAGCCGTCGCGCAGAAGATCGCGTTTCTGGCCGCGACGGCGTTCGGCCTGGAGGCGATCGTGGAGCTGTCCGGCCTGATGGCCGACGAGGGCCGGGGGGACATCCGGATCGAGGCGGCCCTGGCCAAGCTCTATGCCAGCGAGCTTGCCTGGCAGGCCGCCGACGACCTGCTCCAGATCCGCGGCGGCCGCGGCTACGAGACCGCCCAGTCCCTGGCCAACCGCGGTGAACGGCCGGTTCCGGTCGAGCAGATGCTGCGCGACCTGCGGATCAACCGGATCTTCGAGGGCTCCAGCGAGATCATGCGCCTGCTCATCGCGCGGGAGGCCGTGGACACCCACCTCACGGTGGCCGGCGACATCATCTCCCCGGACGCGTCGCTCGCGGCGAAGGCCCGTGCCGGCGCGCGGGCCGCCGCCTTCTACAGCCGCTGGCTGCCCAGCCTCGCGGTCGGCGACGGGATGTCGCCGGGTTCGTTCCGCGAGTTCGGCCGCCTCGGCGCCCATCTGCGCTTCGTGGAGCGTTCGTCGCGCCGGCTGGCCCGGTCGACCTTCTACGGGATGGCGCGCTGGCAGGGCGGGCTGGAAAAGCGCCAGGCTTTCCTGGGCCGCCTCGTCGACATCGGCGCCGAACTGTTCGCCATGAGCGCGGCGGTGGTACGCGCGCGGATGCTCGCCGAGGAGGGGGAGACCACCGCGACCGACCTGGCTGACCTGTTCTGCCGGCAGGCGCGGCGCCGGGTCGAGGACTCCTTCGCCGCCCTGTGGCGCAACGACGACGCCCACAACTACGCGTTGGCCCAGCAGGTGCTCGCCGACCGGTTCAGCTGGGCCGAGTCCGGCGTGCTCGACCCGAGCGGGGACGGCCCGTTCCTCGCGGCGGAGCGGGGGAGCGAGAACGCGCGGCGATCAGCCGCCGACCTGCTCGCGGCGTCGTAGAACGCCCGATCTCGACGCCGCCCGGCGGGGCGGGCGCTCGCGGCTCAACAGCCGTCCGCCCCGCCGAGCGGTCCAAGGCCAGGCTTCGCGCGTGCCGATCTCGGGTCCGCGGCCCCTCCCGCGAACCGGCTGAGCGCCTCCATCACCCGCCGCCGCTGTGCCAGGCGGCCGGCGATCCGCGGCCCGGAAGCCCGGCGGTGCCCGCCGGGCTTCCGGTGTCAGCCGCGGGCGAGGGCGGCGTCGACCATGGCCTGGGCCTCGGCCAGGACGGACGCCAGGTGGTCGGGGCCGCGGAAGCTCTCGGCGTAGATCTTGTAGACATCCTCGGTGCCGGACGGGCGGGCGGCGAACCAGGCGTCGTCGGCGACGACCTTGATGCCGCCGATCGAGGCCTCGTTGCCGGGGGCATGGGTGAGGGTGGCGACGATCGGCTGGCCGCCCAGCGTCGCCGCGCCCAGCGCCCGCGGGGTGAGCCGCTTGAGCACGTCCTTCTGCGCCGCGTTCGCCGGCGCGTCGACCCGGCGGTAGGCCGGGGCACCGTACTTCTCGGTCAGCTCGGCGTAGAGCACCCCGGGATCGCGGCCGGTGACGGCGGTGATCTCCGCGGCCAGCAGGCAGGCGATCAGCCCGTCCTTGTCGGTCGTCCACACCGTGCCGTCGGCCCGCAGGAACGACGCGCCCGCGCTCTCCTCGCCGCCGAAGCCGAGGCTGCCGTCCGTCAACCCCGGCACGAACCACTTGAACCCGACCGGCACCTCGAGCAGGTCACGGCCCAGGCCCGCCGCCACCCGGTCGATCATGCTGGAGCTGACCAGCGTCTTGCCAACCGCCGTCGCGGCCGACCAGTCGGTGCGATGCGCGAACAAGTAGGAGATCGCGACCGACAGGTAGTGGTTCGGGTTGAGCAGGCCGGCTCCGGGGGTGACGATGCCGTGCCGGTCGGCGTCCGCGTCGTTGGCGACCGCGATGTCGAAACCCAGTCGGCCATCCGCCGGGGTGGCGCCCGTCAGCCGCAGCAGCGAGGCCATCGCGTAGGGGGACGACGGATCCATCCGGATCTTGCCGTCCCAGTCGCGGGTCATGAAGCCGAACGTCGGGTCGACCGTGTCGTTGACGACGGTCAGGTCGAGCGAGTACCGCTCGGCGATGGCCAGCCAGTAGGCCAGGCTCGCCCCGCCCAGCGGGTCGACCCCGATGCGCACCCCCGAGCCGCGCACGGCGTCCAGGTCGACCACCGAGACCAGGTCGTCGACGTAGGACGTCACGTAGTCGTGCACCGTCGCCGTCGCCCGCGCCTTCTCGTACGGCAGCCGGCTCACCCCGGCCAGGCCCGCGGCGAGCAGCTCGTTCGCCCGGTTCTGGATCGCGGTCGTGACCTCGCTGTCGGCCGGGCCGCCATGCGGCGGGTTGTACTTGAAGCCACCGTCGGTCGGCGGGTTGTGCGACGGCGTGACGACGATGCCGTCCGCCACCCCCGGCCGGCCGGACCGGTTGTGGGTGAGGATGGCGTGCGAGATCACCGGGGTCGGGGTGGCCTCCCCGTCCGGGGCGATCCGGATGTCGACGTCATGCGCGGCGAGCACCTCCAGCGCGCTGACCAGCGCCGGCGCCGACAGCGCGTGCGTGTCGACGCCGACGAACAGCGGCCCGTCGTACCCGGCCGCCGCGCGGTACTCACAGATCGCCTGCGTGGTCGCCAGGATGTGATCGGCGTTGAACGAGCCGTTCGTCGACGTGCCCCGGTGCCCGGACGTCCCGAAGGACACCCGCTGCGCGGGGTCGGCCGCGTCCGGATGCACGTCGTGATACGCCGTGATCAGCGCGTCGACGTCCACGAGATCGCTCGGGTCTGCCGGCGTGCCGGCGCCCGGGTGGGTTCCCGGGCTTACCGCCACGGCCGGCTCCGCCGGTAGGCCAGCGGGCGGCGCGGGCCGGAGCCAGGGCCCGGCGGGGCCGGGCGAGGCGGGGCCGGGTCTGGCCGGGCAGCCGACACCGGGCGGGCGGAGCCGCCTGGGCGGGCCGGGCCAGGCCGCGTCGAATGGCGCCCGATGGGGCGCGGACCGGGTACCGGCATGGTCGGCCTCCTCATCGCGTTGAAGCGGACCTTGCGAACCCCTCCTGGTCGCCGACGTGACCAGGCGGGTGCCGCCGCCGGCGCCAGTCGATGTGACCAGTGCCTCCGTCAGCGCCCCCGAGCCTAGCTGTCCGAACCCATCCCGGTGGGACTCTTTGAGGTCCACACGGTTACCGCCGGGTGACCCGCGCCCGTCCGGCCGTCGTGCGCGCGCGGTCCCGGCCCGGCCCAGGACCGGACCTACCGGCGTGGCGCGGGCGTCGGCTCGCCCGACCATCACCCTGCGTCATCGGTGATCGGGGATCTGTGTGGTAACGGTCACTCCGGCCGCTGGCGGGCGCCGAGAACGGGGCACGTCGCCCGGGCGTGGCGCTACTGTCCGTGCGTGCGGTTGGGGGTGATGGGCGGGACGTTCGACCCGGTACACAACGGGCACCTCGTGGCGGCAAGCGAGGTGGCCGCCCTGTTCTCGCTCGACGAGGTCGTGTTCGTCCCGAGCGGCCAGCCCTGGCAGAAGGCCGACCGGGAGGTGTCCCCGGCCGAGGACCGGTACCTGATGACCTTCCTGGCGACCGCGGGGAACCCGCAGTTCACGGTCAGCCGGATCGACATCGACCGTGGCGGCCTGACCTACACGATCGACACGCTGCGGGACCTGGCGGCGTTGCGCCCCGACGCCGAGCTGTTCTTCATCACCGGAGCGGACGCCATCGCGCAGATCCTGACCTGGCGCGACGTCCACGCCCTGTTCCCGCTCGCGCACTTCATCGGAGTCACCAGGCCCGGCTACCACCTGGCCTTCGACGCTAGCCTGCCCGCCGGCTCGGTCAGCCTGCTGGAGGTTCCGGCGCTGGCGATCTCGTCGTCCGACATCCGGGACCGGGTCGCCCGCGGCGCGCCGATCTGGTACCTGACGCCCGACGGCGTCGTCCGCTACATCGTCAAGCGGGGTCTCTACCTGCCCCGTCACGACCCGTCCCCGCCCGGCGCGGGCTGACGCGCGTCCAGGACCGCGCCGGCCGTGAGCGGACGCCCGCCGGCTCTCGCCCGACGGCGCCGCGAGCGGTCACCGCCGTGGTGGCGCGGCCGGTCGCTCGGTGTCGGGACGGGCGTCACCCACCCGGGCTGTGTCAAGCTGGAAGCGGACCAGGTCGAACGTGTCGAGCCGGGCCGGGCGGCGGCTGGCTTGCCGACCGTCGCGACGGCCGTGAGCTGGCCGGGAATATCGACTTGTTCTGGTCTGTTCTACCGGTGACCCCGGTCACCAGCCGGGCGAACCGTACGAAAACCGCCGTGACCTCGCGTGCCGCGCCAGCTACCGTATCTTGGTCGGCGCATCCCGGCCGGCATCCGCGCGCGGCCGGTGCCACCCTGGTCGCCACCGCCATCAGCGTGCCGGCGACCCGCCGGCCAGCCCACCACCCTGGAGATCCCGTAGCGTGACCGCTTCCCCCCGGGCCGTCGAGCTCGCCCTCACCGCGGCCCAGGCCGCCGCCGACAAGCTCGCGAAGGAAATCGTCGTCCTCGACGTCAGCGACCGGCTGGCCATCACGGACTGCTTCGTGCTCGCGTCCGCCGACAACGAGCGGCAGGTGAAGGCCATCGTCGACGAGGTCGAGGAGAAGCTGCGCCTCGTGGGCGTCAAGCCGCTGCGTCGCGAGGGCGAGCGCGAGGGCCGCTGGGTGCTGCTGGACTTCTCCGAGATCGTCGTGCACATCCAGCGCACCGAGGAGCGCGAGTTCTACGACCTCGAGCGGCTCTGGAAGGACTGCCCGCGGGTGACCTTCGAGGACCGCGACGCGGCGCGCGCCACGGTCAGCGCCGGTGTCGGCGCCGAGGCCCCCCGCGCGGCCGGCCCCTCCTGGTGAGGCTGCTGCTCCTGCGGCACGGCCGCACGGAGTGGAACGACAACGGACGCTTCCAAGGGCAGGCCGACCCGCCGCTGGACGCGGTCGGCCGTGCCCAGGCCGCCCTGGTCGGCCCAGTGATCCAGGCGATGCGCCCCCAGCTCGTCGTGTCGTCCGACCTGCTGCGCTGCCGGGCGACCGCCGCGACGCTGGGCCTGCCCTACCGGCCGGACGCGCGGCTGCGCGAGATCGACCTCGGCGCCTGGTCGGGACTGACCTCGGACGAAGCCCGGCGGCTGTTCCCCGAGGAGGACGCGGCCTGGCGCCGCGGCGATGACGTCCGCCGCGGCGGCGGCGAGACGTATGCCGAGGTGGGCGCCCGGGCCGGCGCTCTGTTCGACGAGGTAGCCGCCGCCGGGCCGCCGGCCGGGCCGGACAGCCTGGTGGTGTTCGTCCTGCACGGCGGCACCGCCCGGGCCCTCATCGGCCGCCTGCTCGGCCTCCCTCCGGAGACCTGGTGGCACTTCGGTCCACTGCGCAACTGTCACTGGTCGCTGCTTCGCGCCGAACACGGACGGTTCCGGCTGGCCGAGCACAATGTCGGCGTCCAGCGAGCTGATAAGGTCACGACAGGCCCGCGGGACGCGGTCGCCGGGACGTCGTTGCCCACGCAGTTGCCTGGTCGGCCGCTGCTGGGGGGCGGGGATGACTCGGCAGCCCCGGACACGGATCCTGTACACTCGCCAACGCGGTCGGAACCGGCTCGCTGAGACATCAGCGACGGAGTAGTCCGCGAAGCTGCACCCCGAACCTACGGTCTCGGGAATGTAGTAGGGTGAAGAGGAACGAACGGGCACTAAACCGGCATCGCGGCCGATGTAGTACAGTTGGGACGCGGTAAAGGTGAAATTGAATATGGGGCTGTGGCGCAGTCTGGTAGCGCATCACACTGGCAGTGTGAGGGTCAGGGGTTCGAATCCCCTCAGCTCCACCGAGATCGATATGGCCTCTGAGCAGGCAAAACGCATCTCCCTAACCGCGTGGCACCGAAGATCACCGGTGTCACGCTGGTTGTCACCTTTCCTGGCGGTGTCATTCCAGGGCTCATCCCCACAGTGCACGTTCCGTTCGGTCGGCCGCTTCCCGCGAGAACCGGCACCACGCTGGTCTTCGACTTGGGAGGCCGCTGTTTGCCAGTGCGCGCGAGATCGGCGGCGGAGCACATCGGACACGTAGAGAACACGCGAATCTCCATAGCGTCGATCCCTTCCCGCCCGCGCTCCTCGCGGCCAAGAGGCTCGCAGGTCGCACCAGCTGACGGACGGATTGACTCGATTCCCCCGTAGGTCAGGCGCTGTCAGTGCCTTGCCATACTGGGCACGTGCGCGCAGCGGTCCGGAGGCGGTACGGCGGCCCCGAGGTGATCCGCTTCGACGACGTCCCCGACCCGGTCCCCGGCCGTGGTGAGATGCTCGTCAGGGTGCGTGCGACGACCGTGAACCGCACCGACTGTGCGTACCGGTCGGGGCGGCCCTGGATCAACCGGGCCTACTGCGGGTGGCCGCGACCGCGGGTGGAGGTGCTGGGGTCGGAGTACGCCGGGGTGGTGGCCGCCGTCGGCGAGGGTGTCGGGTCGTACGCCGTAGGAGACCGGGTCTTCGGGTTCGTCGAGGGCCGGCCGGGCGCTCATGCCGAGCTGGTCGCCGTCGCCGTGGACGGTCTTGTCGCCCGGGTGCCGGAGGGGTGGGATCTCGCCGAGGCAGCGCCGGGGACGGAAGGGGCGCACTACGCGCATGCCGTGCTGAGGGTGACCGGCCTGGCCCGGGGTGACCGCGCCCTCGTCCACGGGGCCACCGGGGCGATCGGGACCGGGCTGGTGCAGCTGCTGCACATCGAGGGAGTCGAGGTGGTCGCGGTGTGCGACCGGCTTCCCGCCGGTCGGCCGAGGCTGCTGAGCGATCTCGGTGCCGCTCGTGTGGTCGAACTCGCGGGGGGACAGGATCCGGCGTCGGTGGGAGGTGGCTTCGACGCGGTCGTCGACGCGACCGGGCACCTCCCGTTCGGCGCTGCACGCCCGCTCTTGCGACCCGGTGGCTCCTACGTCTCCTCGGACCTCGGCCGTGGGGCGCAGAACATCCTCCTCGCTGCCGCTGGGCCGGTGGCCGGGGCGCTGGGTCGCCGCCGGGTCCGGTTCCCGTTCCCACACTCGGACGCCGACCTCGCCGCGCACCTGGCCGGGCTGATGGCCCGGGGCGCCTACCGCCCCGTGGTCGATCGCACCTACGACTTCGACGACCTGCGCGACGCCTACGCCTATGTCGACAGCGGCCGCAAGGTGGGCAACGTCGTGGTCCTCATGCCCGGCGCCGACGCCGCTCGCTAGTGCGCTGACCACCTACGCTCACCGAGGTGGACGCGATGATCGGGTTGTCGCCGTCTAGGTGCCTGGGTGTGCACTGTCGGTATCGGCTTGTGAGCGATACCGGGAGGTGGACATTGTGGCGCAACCTG
>NZ_JADWYU010000376.1 GCF_016786325.1 Frankia nepalensis
CGGGGGCTCGGTGATGTTTATAAGACACTGGCGGCTCCCGGGCCGGCCGGCGCGGGAGGTCCCCACCGCCGCCCAGCTGGGCTGGACGGCCCTGGCGCGGGCGATCTCGGTGCCGGCGAGCGCGGCCCGGTCAGGCGTGTACCGGTGGTACGAGGCCCGGCCGAACGGGGCACGGTCGGGCGGGATCCCGGCGCCGGAGGCCCGGTCGGGCGGGATTCGGCCGGCCGGGGCTCGGTCCGCGCCGTGCCCGCGGAGGTGTCCGTGTCGGAGCTCACGCCTCGCTCGACCGGACCGTTTCGGTCCCCGCCGGCGGCGGCGCCGGAAGCGACGGGTGTGTCGGAATGGGTTCGTGAGTCGGGCAGCTCCGCGCCCGACGGCACCCGATACTCGGCCACCCATAGGTGTTACCATGCGTAACCGTCCAGTGCCCGTCGACCACCGGGCGCTGACGCGGCTCCCGCGGCGTCCCCGGCCGTCGCCGTGATCGCCCGGCGCCCGGGAACTGGCGTGCCGCGATCCGCCTGGCTACCGGCTTCGGCCCGCCCGATGGTCGCCGCCGGCGCGGACCGCCGGTGGGCGGTCGTCCCCTGCGGGCCGCGGCGGGCCGGCGTGGCCGGCGCGCCGCAGCGCGATCGCCGCCAGCAGCGCGACCGCGCCGGCCGCGAGCGAGGCGTACAGGCCGATCTCCGGCTCCACGATGATCCGGTCGGCGGAGATCCCACGGAAGGTGGCCAGGGTCGGCGGGCCGATGAGCAGGTCGCAGCCGGCGATGACGACGAGCAGGCCGGCGAGCAGCGGGCTCAGCGCCGCGTCCGCGACCGACAGCCGCCGGCGCGCGAGCCGCGCCGCGCCGAGGAGCGTCAGCGCGGCCCCCAGGACCAGCGTGACCCGCCCGTCCCCGACGGTCAGGCCGCTGAACGTCCGCCGTTCGTCGCTGGCGACCAGCGTGCTCCAGGGAGCGAACGCGGCGCCCACCGCCACGAGCCCCGCGACAAGCAGCAGGAACGACGGCAACGGCCGCCTCGCCGGCCGTGCCGCCGGCGCGGCGGCGTCCTGAGCGGCCCGCCCGGCCTGGCCGTCGGCGTCGGCCCCCCACCAGCCGTCGGCGGCGCTGGCCGCTGGTGGCGGGTCGACCGGCTCGACCGGGACCGTCTGGTCGCGCCCGGCCGGGACGGGCTCGGCGCGGGCCACGGCGGCGTCGCCGGCCCGCGCGGAACGCTGCTCCGGGGCGCGGGAGTCGGCCGGGCGCGGCCGGGCGCCCGTCCGCGGCAACGCCGCCGTGCTGTCCGGGCTCGGACCGGCCGGTCCGGCCGGGTGGGCGTCCCCGGCGTCCGGCGTGGCCACCTCGGCGGGGCGCTCCGGCGGGTGGGGCGCGCCTCGCCGGAGCGACACCCACATCGTCGGCGTCTCGGGGCGCGCGGCGCGCGGCTCCGGCGGGGCGGCCTTCGAGGCCGCTGGGGTTGGGGCGGAGGCGGCGCGCTCGCTGTCCGCCCCACCCCCCTGGCCCGCCGCCCACGCGCGGGCCGTCGGCTCCGCGGCCGGCCTGGGCCGCGGCGGCGGGGACGCCGGGCTCGGGGCGGGCGCGGGAGCCCGCGGCGGTGGCGCCGAGGAAGCCGGCGCGGTCGTGGGCTTCGCCGTGGCCGCGGGAGCAGCCGAGGCAGCCGAGGCGGCCGGAGCGGCGGGCTTCGCCGGAGCGGACGCGGCCTTCGCCGGTGAAGAAGCGGCCTTCGGCTGTGGAGACGCGGCCTTCGGTGGTGGCATCGGCCCGCCCGCCGGGGGCGTGTCGTCCTCGGGCTTGCCGGAGCGCCCGAACCACCCACCGCCAGCCTCCGTCCCGGGCTGGGCGGAGGAACGCCCGGCTGGGCCGGCCGCGGCGCCGCCGGCCGACGTCCGGGAGGTTCCCTGCTCGCCGGCGCGGCCGGATCCCGTCGCGGAACCTGTCCCGGCCGCGGAACCCGCCCCGGTCGCGGGCCGGGTCCGGCCCACCCAGGATGTCCGCTCGCTGTCGCGGGAGGCCGGTTCCTGCCTGGCCGGGGCCGGCCGCGCCACCGCGGCGGAGCCTGCGGTCGTGGAGCCGGCGGCGCCCGTCCCGGAGGTGCCGGAGCCGCCCGGCCTCGATCCGGCGGGGCCGCCGCCCGGCGAGCCCGCGCGCGGCGCGGCGCCCGGCGCCGCCGCTGGACGCGGGTCGGCCGCCGCGGGCCGGCCCGGAGCGGCCGGCGGTGTCCCGGGCCTCGGGGCGGCCGGCGTCGAGGGAGAGGACGACGGAGAGGATGGCTGTGGGGACGACGGCTGTGGGGGCGACGCGGAGCCAGGGCTCGCCGGCGCCGGGCGGACCGGGGGCGATGGGGGCTGGCCGCCGGCGGGGCGGGCCGGGGCGGCCGGGGGCGACGCCGGCCTGGACGGCGTGGCTGGCTTCGTCGGCGTGGCTGGCTTCGTCGGTGCCGACGAAGGCTTCGCGATGGCGGGGGAAGTATGCGGCACGGGCGCGGCTGGCGGGACCGGCCTGCCGGGGGGCGCCGCCGCGCCGCGCTGGCCGGGCGCTCCCGCCGCCGGTGGTCGCTGCTGTCCCGTCCCGCCTGGCGCGGGTCTGGCGGCGGGCGACCCCGCGTTCGCCGCGCTGGCGGCCGAGCCGCCCGGCGCGGAACCGGTGGAGCCTGTGGGTGGACGGGCCGGGCCGGAGGAGCGCGGGACGGTGGGGCTCGCCGCCGGCAGGCGGTCGGCGGTGCCGCCAGCAGCCGCTGACGGGCGGCCAGGTGCGCCTGGCTGGCCGCCCTGGGCACCGCTCGGCGAGCCCGGACGACCGCCGGCCGCCGGCCGCGAGGGGTCACCGGCCGGGAAGGACGAGGCGGGCCTGGCCGGCGGCCCGGCTGGCCCGGCCGGCGCGGCGGCGGGGCGAGCCGACGCCGCACCCGGCCGGATGACCGCCGGGCCCGCCGATGGGGACCCCGGAGAACCGGCTGGGCCGCCCGGGCCGCCGCCCGGCCGCTGCGGGGCCGGGGCGCCCGGCGCCCCGGCCGGGCGGGGGCGCGCGGGTGTCCCGGCCGGCTCGGCCGGTTCCGGCCCGTCCGGCTCCGGGGCCGCCGTCGGTTTGCCCTGCTCGACCATCCACCCGCTCCCGACGCTGGACGCGACACCGTCAGCGCCTCGCCCCGTGCGACACCGACAGGCCGGGACCTTACCTAGCCGGCCGGGGCGCGCCTACCAGCGGCGTCGAGGAAAGCCTCGGGTGGAGGCGAAAGGCCGGCGGTGCCGCGACGGCGCCAGCCGGGTGGCCGGCACGGGCGACCACGGCCGGGCACCGCCCCGCGGCGACGAGTCCGCCGCCGCGGGGCGCGGACCATGCCCAGGTTCAGACGGCCTCCCCGATCCGGTGGACGCGCATGGTGTTGGTCATGCCGGCGACGCCCGGCGGGGTGCCGGCGACGACCACGACCAGCTCACCAGGCTGGCATCGACCGATCTTGAGCAGGGCCTCGTCGACCTGGCGGACCATCTCGTCGGTGCTGTTCGCGAACGGCACCACGAAGGTCTCGACGCCCCACAGCAGCGCCATCTGGCTGCGCACCGCGGGGATCGGGGTGAACCCGAGCACCGGGACGTGGGAGCGGTACCGGGCCAGCCGGCGAGCGGTGTCGCCCGACAGCGTGTGCGCGACCAGGTAACGAGCCCCCACCGCGGAACCGACCTCGGCCGCCGCCTGGGCGATGGCGCCGCCGAGCGTGCGCGGGGCCGTACGCAGCGCCGGCAGCCGGGACAGGTCCTGCTCCGCGGTCTTGATGATGCTGGCCATGGTCGCCGCGGCCTCGATCGGGTAGGCCCCGACGCTGGTCTCGGCCGACAGCATGATCGCGTCGGCGCCGTCCAGCACGGCGTTCGCGCAGTCGCTCGCCTCGGCCCGGGTGGGTCTCGGCGCGCTGACCATCGACTCGAGCACCTGGGTGGCGACGATGACGGGCTTGGCCCGCTCGCGGGCCGCGCTGACCGCGCGCTTCTGGACCAGCGGCACGTCCTCGAGCGGCAGCTCGACGCCCAGGTCGCCGCGGGCGACCATCAGGGCGTCGAACGCCTCGATGATGCCGTCCAGTTCCGCGACGGCCTGCGGCTTCTCGATCTTGGCGATGACCGGGATCCGGATCCCGACCTCGTCCATCACCGCGCGGACCTTCGCGGCATCCGCCGCGGAGCGGACGAACGACAACGCGATCATGTCGACGCCCAGTTCGAGGGCGTAGCGCAGGTCCTCCTCGTCCTTCTCGGTGAGCGCGGGGACCGTGAGCGCCGCGCTCGGGATGTTCATCCCCTTGTGGTCGCTGACGGGGCCCCCGATGACGACGGTGGTGTGCACGTCGGTATCCGTGACACCGTCGATCGTGAGCACCAGCCGGCCGTCGTCGACCAGGATCCGGTCGCCGGCCTGGACGTCTCCGGGCAGTCCCGGGTAGGTCGTGCCGACCTGGTGCTGGTCACCAGAGACGTCCCGAACGGTGATGGTGAACTGTTCACCGGGTACGAGGGTCACCCCGCCCGTGGCGAACGTTCCCAGCCGGATCTTCGGGCCCTGCAGGTCGGCGAGGATGCCGACGGCACGCCCGGCCGCGTCGCTGGCCTCCCGGACCCGCCGGTAGACCGCCGCGTGCTGCTCATGGCTGCCATGGGAGAAGTTAAGACGGGCGATGTCCATTCCCGCGTCGACGAGGGCTCGTACCCGCTCCGGGGAGTTGGTCGCGGGGCCCAAGGTACATACAATCTTGGCTCTTCGTGGCACGACTCAAAGCCTAGAAAATGATCGACTCGGATTGGACGCCGCCCCGGTCACAAGTTGGGTCGCGTCACCGTTCCGGGCCACCTTCGCCTGACACTTCCGGCGTTACGGACATGCGGTAACTCGATGCAGCCGGAGCCGAGACGGCGTACGGTCGAGCAGCCGACATCCGTCGGCGGTTTCCCGTCAGATGGGCGACAGCTCCGCGCCCGGCCGTCGGGGACCTAAACGGTCAGCACAGCGCGGGAAAGCGGGCAACGGCGCCCGGCGATCTCTCCTGATGCGCTCGCGATGTGCGGAGGTCGAGGATGATACAACGGCCCGAGGTCTCCCGGAGCATGCCATGAGCGGCAATCCGGCCATTCACCGCCGGCCGTCGGGCGACGTCGACATCGCCGTTCCCCAGGACGAGCCCGAACCGCAGCTCGACGCGCCGGGGGCGAGTTCCAACAACGCCCCAAGCGAAGCCGGATTTTCGGGATCTCCTGCCACAGGGGAATAGCGAGACGCTACCGTTCCAATTCCACGGGGCGATCTTCTCGAGGTCATGTTCCGGGCGGCCGGCTCCCGTCAGGCCGCCGCCGGCGCGGGCGAGTCGTCGGCGAACTGGGTGCGGTACAGCTCGGCGTACAGGCCGTCGCGGGCCAGCAGGTCCGCGTGCCGGCCCTCCTCGACCACCCGGCCGTCGGCGACGACCAGGATCCGGTCCGCGTCGCGGACCGTCGACAGCCGATGCGCGATGACCAGCGCCGTTCGTCCCGTCAGCGCCGCCGTCAGCGCCCGCTGCACGGCCGCCTCCGACTCGCTGTCCAGGTGCGCGGTCGCCTCGTCCAGGACGACGACGCTCGGTTCCTTCACCAGCAGCCGGGCGATCGCGAGCCGCTGCTTCTCGCCACCGGAGAGCCGGTAGCCGCGGTCGCCGACGACGGTGTCCAGGCCGTCGGGCAGCGAGCGCACGAGCGCGCCGATCTGGGCGGCGTCCAGCGCGGCCCACATCCGCTCGTCGGTGGCGTCGGCCCGGGCGAAGGCCAGGTTCGCCCGGATCGTGTCGTGGAACATGTGGGCGTCCTGGGTGACGACGCCCACGGTGGCGCGCAGCGACTCGAGGGTGACGTCGCGCACGTCCAGGCCGCCGACGCGGACCGCGCCGTCGAGCGCGTCGTAGATCCTCGGCACCAGCTGGCTGATCGTGGTCTTGCCCGCCCCCGACGGGCCGACCAGCGCGACGAGCTCGCCCGGCGCGACCCGGAACGTCACGTCGCGCAGCACCGGCGCCGGCACGCGCGGGTCGAGCACGGCGACCGACTCCAGCGACGCCAGTGACACCTCGCTCGCGGCCGGGTAGCGGAACCCGACGTGGTCGAACTCGACGCTGGCCCCGCCCGGCGGCACGTCGAGGGCGGCGGCGCCGGGCCTGTCCTCGATCGCCGGCTTCAGGTCGAGGACCTCGAAGACCCGCTCGAACGACACCAGCGCGGTCATCACGTCGACGTGCACGTTCGACAGCTGGGTCAGCGGCCCGTACAGCCGGGTCAGGTAGGCGGTCAGGGCCACGATCGTGCCGACCTCGATGTGCCCCTGCGCGGCGTAGCGGCCGCCGACGCCATAGACGACGGCCGTCGCGAGGGCGGCGACCAGCGTCATCGAGGCGAAGAAGATCCGCCCGAACATGGCCTGGGCGACGCCGATGTCGCGGACCCGGCCGGCCTGGCCGCGGAAGGTCGCGACCTCACGGCCCTGGTCGCCGTAGAGCTTGCCCAGCAGCGCGCCGGCGACGTTGAACCGCTCGGTCATGGTCGTGTTCATCTCGGCGTTGAGGGCGTAGCTCTCCCGGGTCAGCGCGGCGAGCCGGGGCGCGAGCAGCTTCGCCGGGACGACGAACACCGGCAGCAGGACGAGCGCGATCAGCGTGACCTGCCAGGACAGGGTGAACATCGCGGCGAGCACGAAGCCGACCGTGAGGATGTTGGAGAAGACCGCCGCGAGGGTGTTGGTGAACGCGGACTGCGCGCCGAGCACGTCGTTGTTGAGCCGGGTGATCAGCGCGCCCGTCTGGGTGCGGCTGAAGAAGGCCAGCGGCTGGCGCTGCACGTGGTCGAACACCTTCGAGCGCATCTCGAAGATCAGGCCCTCGCCGATCCGCGCCGACAGCCAGCGCTGCAGCAGCGACAGCCCGGCGTCGATCACGGCGATGACCGCGATGACGCCGGCGAGCGCCTCGACAAGGCCGACCCGGCCCGGGATGATCCCCTCGTCGATGATGACCTTGAAGAGCAGCGGAAGCGCCGTGCCCAGCGCCGCCTGGACCACGACCACCAGCAGGAACGCCGCGAGCGGACGGCGGTAGGGGCGGGCGAACTCGCCGATCCGCCGGATCGTCCCCGGCCGCAGTTTCTGCCGCGCGACCGACCTGTCACGCTGGAAGCTGCGCATCGTCGACCAGGAGCCCTGCCCCATCGGGGATGTCATCCGCCGCTCGCGTCCCTTCGCCGTCCCGGGTCGTCGGCCCGCCGGGCCGTGTGCCCACCGGGCCAGCCGCGGGATGTCATCCGGACAGGTCCGCGACCGTCCTCCGACGTAAGGCGCGACCCGGCGACCGACATTCCCGGTCCACGCGGCGTCGAGTGCCATGACCGGTGACGGAGCGTCGCCACGGCTGGCCAGGCGCGAGGCGGGGACGAGGTCAGGACGAGGCGGGGTGGCGGGCGCCGGCCGCGGTCGGTGGGCTAGCCGGCCGGGTGGGTGACCAGGCAGCGGGCTAGGGCGGCCCGCTCGGCGGCGAGCGTCTCACCACGGCCGCGGTGAGCGGCCCCGCGCAGCAGTGCCTTGGTCTCGGCGGCGGCGGCGCGCGGCGCGGCCAGGATGGCGGCGACCAGCTCGTCGACGGCCGCGTCCAGCCCGGCGGGCGGCACGACCCGCTGCGCGACGCCGAGCGCGCACGCCTCGGCCGCGGCGAGCCGCCGCCCGGTCAGGCAGAGGTCGAGCGCGGTCGGGTAGCCGACGAGGTCGACCAGTGTGCTGGTGACGCCGAGGCCGGGGACCAGCCCCAGGACCGCTTCGGGCAACGAGAGCACGGTGTCCTCGGTGAGGACACGCAGGTCACAGGCCAGCGCGAGCTGCAGGCCGGCGCCGCTGGTCGGCCCGTTCACCGCCGCGACGCTGACCAGGTCCGCCCGGGCGGACAGCCAGCCGAATCCGGCCTGCCATGCGGCGACGCGCCGTTCCACGGCGCCGAGGGCGTCAGTCTCCCTGGTGGAGTCCAGCGCCGTGGGAATCCCCGCGGAGCAGGACCAGATGTCACCACGCAGGACGACGACCCGTACATCTCCGGTCAGCGCCCGGCTGACCTCGGTGAGCGCCTCGGCCGCCGCGGGCAGCCGGGCGGGTTCGGCCGGGTCGCCGCCGGCCGAGGCGCGAAACGTCACGGTCGCGACGGAACTCGCGACCGAGAGTCCAAGACCGGCCGCCGCCATCCAGGCGGCGGCCGGCGTGGGCACGATCAGGCGCTCTTCTTCTTGCTGCCCCGGGTCGCCCCACCACGGCCCCGCAGGGTCGTTCCGGACTCGGACAGGATCCGGTGCACGAACCCGTACGAGCGGCCCGACGACTCGGCGAGGAGTCGGATGCTCTGCCCGGACTCGTACTTCTTCCGAAGCTCGGCGGCCAGCTTGTCACGCTCGGCGCCGGTGATCCGGGTTCCTTTCCTAAGCTCGGCCAACGTGGCCCCCTCCATGTCGAGATGATCTGCGAACCGATCTTCACCCAGCTTCGGGAAACGCGCCACTCGAAGCGCGTGTGATCCATCACACGCGATCAGTGGCCCCCGGCCGCGCCCGTGAGCACGACGTTCCCCCATCCGCGCCGCCGACCCCCCGGCCGGAACGGCCGGCGGACGGGCCTACGGCCAGTCGCGTACGCCTCCGGCGAACACGCCGGCGATGCCGCACCCGAGCCACGCCACGGATGGATCAACGTCACGGGGCCAGTTTCCACAATCGCGGGTGCGACGCCTAACAGGGGCCACGGCGCGTCGCGGGCAGTGACGGCCAACGGCCCTTCAGGACTGGCCATGACCAGCCCGTGGGGCGTTCCGGGCAGCGCGGTCCAGGAACCGCGGCCCGGGTCGGACCGGGCCGTCCGTCGTGTCGCGGGTCACAGGGGGCGCCGGGCGCCGGCCGGCGCCGACGTGCCGGTCGGGCGAACGGCGGCCGCAGTGGTTACCGTGCTGGTGTGATCGTGGTACCGGGGCCCGTCGGATGAGCGCCATCCGATGAACGCCGCCGGTACCGCCTCGAGGTCCCCGTCCGACTCCCCGTCCGGGACGCCGGCCGAGGCGCCGGCACGGCCGTGGTGGGCGCCGCCGCGGCGGGCCCAGGCGGCGGGGTGGATGGTGGCGGCGATGCGCGGCCAGCCCGGGGAGGTGGCGCTCTGGGCCGCCGCGACGGCCGCGCTGGCGGGCGTGACCGCGCTGCTGGTGGCGGCCGGGGCCCGATACGCCGGGGCCGGGCATGGCGCGGGCGAGGGCCTGGCCGGCGGTACGCTGCCGCTGGCCTGGCCGCCGCGGCTGACGCCCGCGACGCTGCTCGCCCCGGCGGTGGCCGCCGTCGTGCTCGGCTCGGCGGCGTTGGCCGGCCGACGCCGCGCGGATCGGCCAGCGCCGCGGTTCGCGCCGCTGCTGGGCCTGGCGTATGTGGCGACCGTCGGCTGGTGGCTCGCGCTGGCCGTGGCCGCCCAGGACGGGCCTCGGGTGTCCGCTGGCCTGCTCGGCGCCGCCGACGAGCGGCCGTCCGGCCTGCTGCGCGCGTCGACGGGCCAGCCACCGGGGCCGGAGCTGCTGGTCTGGGCGCTGGCTCGGCTCGGGATCCACGGCGAGTTGCCGGTGGGCGTGGCGTTCACCGTGCTCGGCGCGCTCGTCGTGCCGCTGGTGGCCGTCGCGGTGCGCTCGCTGTGCCACGAGCCAGCCGCGCGTCGGCTGCTGCCGGTGTTGACGCTCGCCCCGTGGGCGCCGTTCGCTCTTGGCGAACGAGACGCCGTCACCGCGGCCGTCGCGGCCGCGGCGGTGGCCGTCGGGGTGGTCGGCTGCGAGCGCGGCAGGCGCGCCTGGTGGGCGCTCGGGGCCGGCCTGCTGCTCGGCGTGGCCGGGCTGTTCGCCTATTCGGCGATGTGGCTCGGCGTGGCGGTGGCCGCGGCGTACTTCGTCCGGCGGCGCCCGTTATTGAACGTGATCACGGGCGCCGGCGCGCTGGCGCCGTTGTTCGCGCTGCGGCTCGCCGACTACTCCTGGCCGGACGGGCTGGCCAGGGCGGGCGCCGGCCTGTTCGACCGCGCGGCGCTGACCTGGCTGGTGCCCGATCTGCTGACCGTCCTGCTGTGCTGCGGACCTGTGCTGGTCCGGTCCGCGCGGCGGGTCTCGATGACGCCGGGGTGGCCGTTCCTGGTGGGCGCGGCCGCCGCCGCGCTGTTCGCCCTCGTGGCGGGCCTGGCGGTCGGCGGCACGCAGGCGGCCTGGCTGCCGCTGTTCGGCTGGCTGGTGGTGCCGGCGGTCGCGCCCCGGCCCCGCCCGGCGCTGCCCGGCGACACGAGCAGCGCCGGGCCGATCCCCTACGGCCTCGTGGCCGTCGGCGGGGCGCTGGCGGTCGTCCTGGCGGCGCTGCTCATGCCTCGCTGAGCCGGCCTGGCCACGCCCCCGCCCGACGCGGCCGGTCAGCCCGCCTCGGCGACGGCGACGGCGCTCGGGATGTCCGGCTCCAGGTAGATCCGGCAGGTGATCGAGGTGACGGCGCGCAGCCGGCTCTCGGCCTCGTCGATCGCCGCGGCGACCTGGGCGGTGGTCAGCCCCTCGTCGACACCGATCTTGGCCGCGACCAGCAGCTCGTCGGGCCCGAGGTGCAGGGTGCGCATGTGGACGACGGCGGTGACCGACGGCGCGGACGCCAACGCCTCCCGGATCGCGGCGACCACCGGCGCCGCGGCCGCCTCGCCGACGAGCATGCTGTAGCTCTCGATGGCGACCACTACGGCCACGACCAGGAGCAGCACGCCGATGGCGAGCGTGCCAGCGGCGTCCCAGATCGGGTCGTCGAGCAGCAGCGTGAGACCGACGCCGCAGAGCGCGAAGACCAGGCCGACGAGCGCGGCGAGGTCCTCCAGCAGCACGACCGGCAGCTCCGGCGAGCGCTCGTCCCGGATGAACCGCCACCAGGTCGCGTCGCCCTTGATGTGGCGCGACTCCTTGATCGCGGTACGGAACGAGAAGCTCTCCAGCACGATCGCCACGGCCAGGACGATGATCGCGATCAGGCCGGACTCGAGGTGATGCGGGTGACGCAGCTTCTCGATGCCCTCGTAGACCGAGAAGAGCCCACCGACGGTGAACAGCACGATGCCGACCAGGAAGCCCGCGATGTAGCGGGACCGCCCGAACCCGAAGGGATGGGTCTCGTCCGCCGGCTTGGTCGACTGACGCTGCCCGAGCAGCAGCAGCGCCTGGTTACCGGAGTCGGCCAGCGAGTGGATCGACTCGGCCAGCATTGACGACGACCGGGTGAACAGGAACGCGATGAACTTGGCCACCGCGATCCCCAGGTTCGCGGCCAGTGCCGCCAGAACCGCCTTCGTCCCACCGCCCGCGCTCACCCGGAACCCTTCCCCTCGCCGTACCGCGGGCCCGTCAGCCCGCGACCTGCCGCAAGTGTGCCAACTTGGCCAGACGGGTGTTCCTTCGGGTGGTTCTACACGGGGGTAGCAGCCGGTAAACCACCGGCTCAGGCCAGGGCGATGAGCTCCAGCAGGTCCGGCGACCAGCTGTCCTCGACGCCGTCTGGCAGCATCAGCACCTTGTCCGGGTTGAGCGCCTCGACGGCGCCCGGGTCGTGGGTGACCAGCACGACCGAGCCCTTGTAGGTCGCCAGCGCCGCCAGCACCTCGTCGCGCGAGGCCGGGTCCAGGTTGTTCGTCGGCTCGTCGAGCAGCAGCACGTTGGCCGCCGAGCAGACCAGGCCGGCGAGCGCGAGCCGGGTCTTCTCACCGCCCGAGAGGGTGCCGGCCGGCTGGTCGACCGTCTCGCCGCTGAACAGGAAGGCGCCGAGGATCCGGCGCAGCTCCACCTCGGAGGTGTCCGGCGCGGCGGAGCGCATGTTGTCCAGCACCGAGCGGTCATGGTCGAGCGTCTCGTGTTCCTGGGCGTAGTAGCCCAGCCGGAGCCCATGCCCGGGGTTGACCTGGCCGGTGTCCGGCGTCTCGACGCCGGCGAGCAGCCGCAGCAGCGTCGTCTTGCCGGCGCCGTTGAGGCCGAGCACGACGACCCGGGTGCCCCGGTCGATCGCCAGGTCGACGTCGGTGAACACCTCCAGCGAGCCGTACGACTTCGACAGGCCCTCGGCGGTCAGCGGGGTGCGCCCGCACGGCGCCGGCGTCGGGAAGCGCAGCCTGGCCACCTTGTCGGCGACCCGCAGGTCGGCCAGGCCCGAGGCGAGGCGCTCGGCGCGCCGGTCCATCTGGTGCGCGGCCCGCGCCTTCGTCGCCTTGGCACGCATCTTGTCGGCCTGCGCCTTGAGCGCGTCGATCTTCTTCTCGGCGTTGGCCCGCTCCCGCTTGCGGCGCTTCTCGTCCTGCTCGCGCTGCGTGAGGTAGGTCTTCCAGCCGACGTTGTAGACATCGAGCGCCGCCCGGTTGGCGTCCAGGTGGAAGACCTTGTTGACGCTGCGGTCGAGCAGGTCGACGTCGTGACTGATCACGATCAGGCCGCCGTTGTGCGCGCGCAGGAAGTCACGCAGCCACCCGATCGAGTCGGCGTCGAGGTGGTTGGTCGGTTCGTCGAGCAGCAGCGTCGCGTCCTCGTTGCCGGCGCCGGCGAACAGGATGCGGGCGAGCTCGACGCGGCGGCGCTGGCCGCCGGACAGGGTGCCGATCTGCTGGGCGAGCACCCGGTCGGGCAGCCCCAGCGAGGAACAGATCCGGGCGGCCTCCGCCTCGGCGGCGTAGCCACCGAGCACGCCGAAGCGCTCCTCAAGGCGGCCGTAGCGGCGCACCGCCCGGTCCCGGGCCACGTCGTCGGCGAGCTCGGCCATCTCGGTCTGCAGCTTGTCCATCTCGCGCAGGATCTCGTCGAGGCCCCTGGCGGACAGCACCCGGTCGCGCGCCGACTCGGTCAGGTCGCCGCTGCGCGGGTCCTGCGGCAGGTACCCGACGTCGCCGCGCACGTCGATCTTGCCGGCGAACGGCAGCGTCTCGCGGGCCAGCGTCTTGAGCAGCGTGGTCTTGCCGGCGCCGTTGCGCCCGACCAGGCCGATCCGGTCGTTCGGCTGCACCCGGAACGACACCGGCTCGACCAGCGTCCGGGCCCCGGCCCGCAGCTCCAGGTCCGTAGCAATGATCATGCGAGGAGATGGCCTCTCGAAACGGGCGGAAGACAAGCCCGACCGCCGAAGCGGCGGCTCGTCGTGGGCGGGCGTCGCGGGCTGGCGAGGACCGCGCCGGCCATCTGCCGGTGGGCGGACATGGCCAAGCCGGCTGTTCACTCCAGCTGGACGAGCCGCTCCATCACGTCTCTGAGGTCACTTCCGCTCGGGTACCGCGACATGGCCACCGCGCGCGGCCGCATACGCGGGCTCATGCTCCCGAGCGCGACAGGGCGATGCCTTCAGGGTACGTGCCGCGCGACGCGCGGCGGTTGCCGACGGGTAACGCCGGCATCGCCATCGCCCATCCGGCGCGGCGGACCGGCGAGCCCTGACCCCGGCCGCGCGCCTTCGGGCCAGGGTCTGGGCGGCGTCCTTGACGCTGGCCAGACCCGGTAACCACCCTGGTCGCCCCTGAGTCCTGGGATCGGGCCATGAGCCGTGGTGCCGAAAGGCGCCGCGTCCGGCACCAAGGCCCCTGGGATCAAGGCCGGGCGCCACAAGCCATGACCGGAGATGATCAGCGGGACATGCCCGGCCCGTGCCCGCGGGTTATGCGGGCTCTCGAACCGCCCTGGGCCACGAGAACAGGGGCTAGCTCAGGCGGGTGACGTTGACCGTGACGCCGAGCGAGCTGGACGTGCCGCCCGAGTACACGCCGCGCATCGGTGGGACGTCGTCGTAGTCCCGGCCCCGGGCGACGACGACGTGCCGCTGCCCGGCGGGCACCGCGTTCGTCGGGTCGAAGCCCCACCACTCGCCGAACCAGCCCTCCACCCAGGCGTGGCTCTGCCCGGCGACGGTCTGGCCGATCTCCGCCTCGGCGACCGGGTGCAGGTAGCCGGAGACGTAGCGCGCCGGCATCCCCGCGGCGCGCATCAGCACGCACGCCAGGTGCGCGAAGTCCTGGCAGACGCCCTCGCCCTGCCGCCAGGCGTCGACGGCGGACGTGTGCACCCCGGTCGTGCCGGCGTGGTACTCGAGCCGGTCGCGTACCCAGTCGCCCACGGCGACGATGAAGTCGGCCGGGCTGTGCGCCGCGGCGAGCTCCAGGCCCGCCGCGGCCAGTTCCGGATGCTCCGGGGTGTAGAGGGCCGGGCGGAGGAACTCGACGTAGCGGTCGGCGACGTCGTCGCCGCGCAGCGCCGCCCAGGACGGGGCGTCGACAGGCCGCTCGGGCTCCGGCGCCGTGCGCACCAGCGAGCGCCCGGTGACCACCAGCTCGGTGTGCGGAAGGTGCACGTCGAACGCGGTGACCTGGCTGCCCCAGTAGTCCCAGTACCGGTAGGTGGTGGCCGCGGGCTCGGTGCGCACCATCGCCTCCAGGGTGAGCTGCCCGCCGCCGGTCTGCGGAATGATCCGCGCCTCGTTGTACGACGACACCACCGGCGACGCGTACCGGTACCCGGTCGAGTGCTCGACGCGGATCTGCCAGCTCACGTGCGTGTCTCCTCTCGGGCCTCGGGCGGGACCGCCCTCAGGCGGGCACCTCGGTCGCCCAGGCGCGCGGCGTCTCGCGGGCGAAGTAGCGGGCGGTGACGGCGGCGCTGACCTCCGAGCAGGTGCGCTGCAGGCCGCGCAGCAGTTCGGGCATGTCCTCGACCAGCTCGGCGACGTCGCGGAACTCCAGCTCGGTGCGGGCGAGGCCCACCGCGCGCCGGCCGGCGTCGTGCACGGTGGAACGGCCCAGGCGGCGCCCGCTGTCCAGCTCGGCGAGGATCTGCTCGGCGAGCGCGAGCGACCAGTACACCGAGCGGGGGAACAGCCGGTCGAGCAGCAGGAACTCGGCCACTCGGGAGGCGTCGACGGCGCGCCGGTAGGTACGCAGGTAGGACTCGTGCGCCCCGCAGGAGCGCAGCAGGCTGACCCAGCTCTGCGAGTTCGGGGCGTCGCTGATGCTCGACGACAGCAGCCGGGCGGTCATGTCGACCCGCTCCAGGCCGCGGCCCAGCACCAGGAACCGCCAGCCGTCGTCCCTGGCCAGGGTGGCGTCCACCAGCCCGGCGAGCATCGCGGTGCGCTCCCGGATGTACCGGAAGAACACATGGGGACCGAGCCGGCTGGCGAGCTCCTCGGTGTACTCCAGCTCGTTCCAGGTCGCGTTGAGGCACTCCCAGACCTCGCTGGAGACCACCACCCGGGCGCTGCGAGCGTTCTCCCGGGCGGCGGAGATCGCGCCGACGATGCTCGACTGGTTGGTCCGGTCGTAGCCGAGCAGCTCGGTGACCAGCTGGGAGTCGACCGGCGCCACGACCGTGGCGACCCCCATCACGGCGAGCAGCTCACGGCCCGCCGACTCCTCGTCCAGCCAGGGGTCCTCGAGCACCCGGTGAACGTGCACGTCGAGGATGCGCGACGTGCTCTCGGCGCGCTCCACATAGCGCCCGATCCAGAACAGCGACTCCGCGATCCGGCTCAGCATGGTGTTTCCGTTTCGTTGGTTCGCTGTGTTTCCTTGGTTCGCTCCGTCCGGGCGCGGTGCTCCGGCCCCTTGCTCGCTTCGCTCCCAAGGGACCTCCGCACCGCGTCCTCCTCCGCGAACGTGCGCTCCGGCGACCTCCGCCGCGGCCCGGCCACG
>NZ_JADWYU010000377.1 GCF_016786325.1 Frankia nepalensis
CCGCGGGCCCGCGCGGGCGGGTGGGGGGGGGGGGGGGGGGGGGGGGGGGGGGCCCCCCCCCCCCCCCCCCCCCCGAGACTCAGCAGTCGCGCAGGGTCGGGGACTGGTTGAGGAGCTGCTCGCGGGGCGAGATGAAGGCCTGGTACTGGTCTCCGCTGACGGCGGAGGGGTGGAACGCGGCGACCCGGTGGCAGTTCTGGAACGCCAGCTTCACCGAGAAGTGCCGTTCCAGGCCGCCGCGGATCGCGTCACTGGCCAGGGCCCGCAGCAGTTGCCCTCGCTCGGCCTCGCTGGGCGGGGGCACGGCGTGGTCGGCGAACTCGGCGCCGCCCGCGCGCAGGTCGGCGGTGACCTGGCTGATGACATTCCACGCGTAGGGCAGGGACTGCCGTACGCAGTCGGCGAACTCGGTGTCGGGCACGTGGCCCGATTCGGCCTTCTCCAGCAGAGCGGTGGGGACGTCGAGCGACATGGCGTTCCTCCTGGGCGTGCGGACGGATCGTTGGGACGTGAGCGCGGATGGTCAGGGCGCTGGCGCGTGGTGGCCGAAGGGCCGGTGGCTGGTCGTGGAAGGGGTGCCGGGATCGCCTGTGTCCGGCTGCGGGGGAGTCAGACCGTCAGGGCGGTGAGTGGCCGGCTGCCTGCCGAGAAGGGCGCCGCGGGCGGTGCCGCCGCCTCCGCTTCGCCGGTGGGGTAGCGGAAGCCGGGGTCGATCTGTTCGGCCAGATCGACCCCGGTCGCGTCGTTCGCCCAGGCGCGGGCGTTGCGCAGGTGGATGGCGTGCATCTGGGCGACGAAACGGTCCCAGTCCCGGACGGTCCCATCCACGGCTGTTTGCGCCGCCGCGAGCGCGGAGCGGTTCTCGGGCTCGAGGTCGTCCATGCCGAAGGGCCGGCCCTGCTCCATCGCGCGGACCGGGGTGGACTGGGTGAAACAGGCCAGGAGGTCGTCGCCCACGGCGTCGCGCAGGAACGCGACGTCCTCGGCGTCGGTGATCTTGTTCCCGAGTACGGACACGGTGATGCCGAAGTCGGCTGAGTACTCGCGGTACTGGCGGTAGACCGAGACGCCCTTGCGGGTCGGCTCGCAGACCAGGAAGGTGTGGTCGAACCGGGTGAACAGCCCGGAGGCGAAGGAGTCCGCGCCCGCGGTCATGTCGACGACGACGTACTCGCCGGGGCCGTCGACGAGATGGTTGAGCAGCAGTTCCACCGCGCCGGTCTTTGCGTGGAAGCAGGACACTCCTAGGTCCTCCTCGGTGAACGCGCCCGTGGCCAGCAGCCGTACGCCCCCGGCGTCGAGGCCGAACCGCGCCCAGACCGGGTTGGCCGCGGACAGCGTGAGCAGCCGCGATCCCGTGCCCGGGGGCGTCGTCTTGACCATGACGTCCGCCGACGGGACGCGGGGGTTGTCGCCCCGCAGGTAGTCCTTGATCTCCCGGAGATGCTCGCCGAGCGGCACTGGGGTCGCCTCGTCGTCGAGGCCCAGCGCGGCGCCGAGATGCTGGTTGATGTCGGCATCAATGGCCAGCACCGGGTGGCCGAGCGCGGCGAGGTGACGGCACAGCAGGGCGGACAGGGTGGTCTTGCCGCTGCCACCCTTGCCCACGAAAGCGATCTTCACGAGGAGCACTCCGAGTCATGGCGACGTTGCCGAGTCGAGTTATCCGACATCGTAACGACAACCATTTTCAACAACGTCGGCGCGTCGGCGTGTCGGGCCGTAGGTCCCCGAACACGCCGCGTCCCTTGTCGGACCACGCCACCTCATGTCATCGCCGGCGAGACCTCGGGCGATGATCGGCGACGCCCGCGAGCCGGCCGTTCTGTGTCGTCGCGGTCCCCGGTCCCCATCGGGGCTACGTGATCGTCCGGGTCGATGGCAGGAGACGTAGCGCGGCGGCGCCGATCAGGTAGACGAGGAGGCCCCCGGCGGGCATGCCGACAAGGTACTGGCCGACCCTGGGCGCCAGGCTGTTGCTGAGCAGCCCGGCGATGACCGCCGCGAAGGCGGCCACGGTCAGCCCCAGGCGCGGCACCGGCGTGCTGATGGCGCGCGCGAGCCACCGCGGACGCGGTGCGGCCGGGGGACGCGGGCCGCGTATCTCGATCCGGCCGAACATCGCGACCAGGACGGTCAGCGTCGCGGTCAGCATGACCAGCCACGGCGGCCGCCACAGCCACCAGGCCTCGGTCGCCGCCGCCGGCGTCGGCAAGGCGTCCAGTGCGTTCAGCAGACCGACGGCCAGCAACACGGCGCTCATGTGCCACAGGAAGACAGTGAGCACCACCGTGTTCACCGCGACCACCGCCAGCCAGGGCCGGGAGCGGCGCAGCCAGCGCTCGGCCGGGCCGCGCAGCAGCAGCACCAGGCCCAGCTGGAACGCGGCGTCCGCCAGCAGCGCCAGCGTCGGCGGCGACGCGTTGTGCATCCGTTCCCCGGAGACGTCGACCATGCTGACCGAGTAGGGCCCGGGCACGGTCAGCAGGAGCAGCATCACCAGGCCGCCGACCAGCAGGGGCAGCCACAGCCGCGGCCGGAACAGCAGCTGGCCGTCGCGCCAGGCGAAACCGATCTGGTGAATAGCCAGCCAGCCGAAGACGAAGTTGCCGTCGCCCCACTCGTGCGCACCCAACAGCCGGGCCAGGTCGCCGAGCCCGACCAGGCCGACCAGCACCAGCAGCACCCGCCAGCCGAAGCGCTGATGCAGCCAGTACATGATCGGGGCCAGCAGCACCACGACGAGGTACGCGGACAGGAACCACAGCGGGATCGAGGCGACCCAGACGGCCATCCGGGTCAGGCCGGGGTTGGCCCCCAGCAGGCGGGCGACCAGCGCGCTGCCGGCGAGCACCACGAGCAGGGTGGTGGTGGGCGGGACCAGGCGCCCGGCGCGGTTGCGCAGCCAGGTGGCGGTGTCACCGCCGCGGCGGTGGTTCGAGGTCAGCGAGGCGCCGTTGGCATACCCGCCGACGATGAAGAACAGGGGCATCACCTGGACCAGCCAGGTGATCGGGTACGCCCACGGCAGCGACTCCAGCGCCGAGTGCCCGGTCAGCTCGCCACGCCTGTCATAGTCGATCACACTGGCCAACCAGTGGCCGACGACGACCAGAATGATCGCTATCGAGCGCAGCAGGTCGATGTACCGGTCACGCGACGGCGGCGTCCGCTCAGCCCGTTCACGCAGCGTGCCCACGCCGGCACCCTAACCTCAGGTCCCTACCGGTGATCGTCTGATCTTGTCGTTTGCCTCTGGGCGTCACGCTGGATGGTCACAAGTCGGCGTCGGTGAGGATTCGGTACATCCGGGTTGGCCGCAGCGCGGGGTTGGCGGCGGCGGAGTCGACGACCCCGGGTTCCGGGTCCATCAGCAGTTGGTCCAGCAGCGCATCCGTGACGTTGGGGTGGCAGGCGACTGCGCCGCGTAGGAAGGACTCTGAAGCGGCGGCGAGTCGCTGAAGGGTTGTCACGGGTAGTTCGGGATCCTCGAGGGCGAGCCGCTGCACGTACGGGCTTGGTTCGTCGACGAAGGTGCGCAGCGCGTGACGGGGAAAGCTGGGGTGCTCGACGAGCAGCGGTCGGACGTGGAACACGTCGCCGTGGGCGCGTACCAGCCGTTCCAGGACTTCCGGTGGTGCGTCTGGCCGGCGGGCGGCGGCGCGACGGACCCCGAGGTCCGGGTCGTTGTCAAGCTGCGGCCAGGCATCCTCGGGTAGGTCCTGGCAGGAGGCCAGAACGCGGCGGAACACCGCGTGCGGGCAGTCCAGGTAGGTCATCCGCTCGTCGAGCGGCGCTTCGCGTAGCCAGGTCGGTTCGGCGAAGCTCCATTCCAGCGCCACCTTGGCGTCGAGGCTTCCGGCGGCGCGTTGGGCCTCCACGAGGGCATACAGCCGGTTCCTGGTTTCGGCGCCGGCATGGCGGCTCTGCGCCACCTCGACGCGCACGAGCGGGTCGTCGATGTCCAGCAGTCGGGTGACCATGTCGGCGGACAGGTGAGGATTGCCGGCCACGGCTTGGTAGACGTCCTCGTCCTCGGTTCGCAGGAGCTGTGCGAACTGGTCCGCGGTCAGCGGGACGTAGCGCGCCACGTTGACCCGCGTGGCCGGGTCGGCAAGACAACGGTCCCGCCATTCCGGTGGGACACCCGGTCTTTCGCGTTCGGTGGCGGCCGCGCGGACCAGCGGATCCGGATCGGCGAGTAGTCCCACCTGCACCGCTTCCGGCCGGTCGTGCCAGGCCTGCGCGACCGCGGCGCGCAGTTTCGGATCCGGCGCGCCGGCCAGCGCCGTCCGGGGCTGGCCGTAGGCCTCCTCCAAGCCTCCGATGCCGATCGTCACCGCCTGATCCACGAGATAGCGGACGAAGTCCGCGAACGCATCTCGGATCGCCGGATCAGGATGCTCGGCGATCCTGCGGCGCATCGCCGGGGAGACACGGTCCCCGTGCAGGCGGACCGCGGTTTCGCCGCCGCCGTGCGTCAGCAGGGCCTCGACGACAGCGTCCGCCAACTGCCCGCGACGCAGCGACATCCCATGCCGGCCGGCCTCGTGCGCGGCCAGGCGCACCAGGACATCCTGGGGAGCCGCCGGGTTTCGCCCCAGCCCGGACAGCCGCGGATGACCGAGACTCACCATCGGCCCAACGTAGCCGGCCCTGCACGCCGGTCTTTGGTCGCCTACGGCGCGGCATGACGGGCTTTTCGGAGGATTGGGCGCCCTGGCGGGCCGTCATGGATACACCGACACCTCGAGGATGGACCAGCTGTCCAGAGCGCGTACCGGAACCCGGCGATCTCCACGACCGGGACGGGTGGGCGAGGACGGCGGCGAGCCATCTCTCGATCATGCCTCGGCTGCCGGCGTGCGCCGTGGCGTCGACCCGTGCAACAGGCCCGCGCGTTCCACCTGCGCCTTTACCGCCGCCGGCGGGATCGGGCCTGGATGAGGCCGTGAGATGACAACCGTGTTACCTGTCACATTTCCGGACGTCTCCCGGATACCGGCCGGAAAACTGTGCTGGGTTCTTCGAGGCGCTGGATTTCCCGGGTGGCGCGTGGTGTGGACGGTGGATGGAGGGATTCCGTGACCGGGTCCGAGACCGTCCTTGACGACTTCGCGACGGCCGCGGCGGTCGAGGCCGTCGTGAACACGGAGTTCTACCCGCTGTTCGCGCCGCCGGGCAGCGCGGCCTGGAATGGGCTCGTCCTGGGTGCCCGGCGCGAGCTGGCCGAGTCGGGATGTTGCGTGCTTCCGGGATTCGTTCGACCGGAGGCGTTGGAACCGCTGCGCGCCCAGTGCGCGGCGCTGGCGCCGCTGGCCTACTACGGCGACGAGACGGTGAACGCATACAACATCGCGCCCGACACGCCGCTGCCGTCGGGGCATCCCGGGCGAGTCAGCATGCCGCGGGGCAACGCGTTCGTCGCCCGGGACCGCATCCCAGCCGACCACGCCGTCCAGCGGCTCTACACCAGCGTCGCGTTCCAGACGTTCGTCGCGGCCTGTTTCGAGCTGCCCGCCGTGCACGAGCTGGCGGATTCGCTGGCGGGGCTGTGCGTCAACGTCGTCGCGCCCGGGCGGGAGCATCCCTGGCATTTCGACACCAACGAGTTCGCGGTGAGTCTGCTGACCCAGGAAGCCGACGGCGGCGAGTTCGAGTACTGCCCGGGGATCCGGTCCGCGGCCGAGGAGAACGTCGAGGACGTCGCGGCGGTGCTGGCCGGCCGAGGCGACAGGCTCGTCCAGCGGTTGCGCCTGCGGCCCGGCGACCTCCAACTCTTTCTTGGTCGCTACTCACTGCACCGGGTGAGCCGGGTGACCGGTCCGGTCGAACGGCACAGCGTGATCTTCGCCTACAGCGCGCGGCCAGGCGTGGTCGGCAGCCTGTCCCGGACCAGGCAGCTGTTCGGCCGGGTGCTGCCGGAACACCAGGAGGCGGCCGACCAGCCGGTCCGGGTGGACGCGCTGCTCGACTGACCGCCGCGCACGTCGCATCGCCGGGTCCGCCGACGCGGACACGCCCCGCTTCGTCACCGACGACCGCCGCCCTTCGACGAGCACTCCAGCCCGCTCGTTCCCGACCGAGCGTTCCCGACCGAGCATTCCGGACCGATGCCCACCCTGATCGCCCAGTCGCTGGGCGTATCGAGAGGAGCACCGACCATGAAGTTCGACGCCGTTGGAAAGGTCTCACTCGAGCACGTCTACAACCAGCCCGACCCGCGTGCCTACTTCCGTACGCTGCGCGCGCTCGACTACCGGCTGCCCCAACTGGCCAAGCCGTACTTCTCCAAAATCATGGACGAGTGCCGGGAAAGCCGTCCGGACCGGCGGCTGCGGGTGCTCGACGTCGGGTGCTCCTACGGCGTCAACGCGGCGCTGCTGAAGTTCGACGTCGCCATCGACGAGCTGTATGACCGTTACGCGGGGGAGATCGGCCGGGCCGTCGACGAGCCAGGCGGCAGTCATCAGGATCATGACCGTGGATCCGTCGACGGCCCAACGCCCGCGGCGACCGGGACGACTGGCCTCGCGGCTGACCCGCGAACCCGGGCGACGCTGGTGGCCAGCGACCGGGCGCTGGCGACGGCCCGCGGCGGCGTCACCGACCTCGAGGTGATCGGTCTCGACGCCGCCGGACCCGCGCTGGCCTACGCGCTTGACGCCGGGTTCCTCGATGACGCGCTGCACGCGGACCTGGAGTCCCGCGAACCCACGGAACCGGAGCGGGCCCGCCTCGCCGGCGTGGATCTGGTCATCTCCACCGGCTGCCTCGGCTACGTCACCGGCCGGACCCTCAGCCGGATCGTCACGGCGGCCGCCGGCCCGGACGCGGCCCCCGGGTCCGGCGAGGCGGCGGGAGGCGGCGGGCCGGGCCTGCCCTGGATGGCGCACTTCACGCTGCGCATGTTCCCGTTCGACCCGATTGCCGAGACTCTTGCCGGGTTTGGCTACCAGACGGTGGCCGTAGACCGGTTCTTCGAGCAGCGCCGGTTCGCCTCACGACGGGAACGGGACCAGGTGCTGACGACGCTCGCGGGGATTGGGGTGGATCCGCGCGGGCTGGAAGCCGATGGATGGCTGTATGCCCAGCTGTTCATCTCCCGCCCGCCCGAATTCCCCCTTGATATCCGATCGCTGTGAATACGGCCGGGTGGGGCTTGGCACCGCCGGGATGACGCCGCCGGCGTCATGATTGGCTGGAGCTCCGGCTTCGGCCACCTGGCTGGACCACGCGACCCGCGCCGTCCGGTTCTGAGCCTCTACCGGCACCCCGCGGCGACGGCTCACCATCCACGACCACGACGAGGAAGACAACCAGGATGACCGTCGAGACCGGCCGCGAGGCCGCCACGACCGCCGCCACGACCGCCGCCGCGCCGACGGCCATGACGAAGCCCGCCGTGCGCACCTTCGACAACGAGGACAGCCTGCCCCGGGTCCCGCTGCCCGACCTGGCGGACAGCTGCGCGCGGTTTCTGGCCTGGTGCGCCCCGCTGCTCACCGCGGAGCAGCTGGCCGCGACCAAGGCGGCCGTGGACGACTTTCTCGCGCCGGACGGACCGGGGCGGCCGCTGCACGCCGAGCTGGTCCGATTCAACGCGAGCGAGGGCGTGCACAGCTGGCTCGACGAGTTCTGGCCGGCCCGCTACCTGGGCCGGCGGGACCGGATCGCGCTGAACGCCAACTTCTTCTTCCTGTTCCGCGACGCCGCGACGCCGCCCGCCACCGCGCCGCCGCCCGGCGACCCCCAGGTCGAGCGGGCCGCCGGCCTGATCGCCGCCGCGCTCGACTACAAGATCCGACTGGACGCGGAGCGCATCCCGCCGCTGCTGCGGCGTGGCCAGCCGCAGTCGATGGTGCAGAACCGGTTCCTGTTCTCCACCACCCGCATCCCCGGCGGGGACCAGGACACCGTCCGGATGCCCTACAGCTCCGCCCACCCGGGCCCGTCGGACGCCCGCCACGTCCTGGTGTTCCGGCGCGGCCGGATGTTCCGGATGGACGTGCTCGGCCCGGACGGCACCCCGCACACCCTCCCCGAGCTCGCCGCGGGGCTCGCCCGCGTGCTGGCCGCCGCCGATCCGGCGCCGGCGCCGGACGACACGGCGGTCGGGCATCTCACCACCAAGGCCCGCGCGGCGTGGGCCGAGAGCCGGGCGGCGCTGCTCGCCCACGATCCGGCGAACGTGACCGCCCTGGAGGAGATCGAGCGGGCGCTGTTCTGCGTCTGCCTCGACCACGTCGTCCCGCCGGACACCCTCGCCACCTGCGACCAGCTGCTGCACGGCAGCGCCGCCGGCCGCTGGTACGACAAGTCGGTCTCGTTCGTCGTCTTTCCGAACGGCCGGGCCGGGATCAACATCGAGCACTGCGGGCTGGACGGCACCACCGTCCTGAGCTTCGTCGACGAGCTGCTCGCCGCGCCGCCCGCCGAGCTCTCGGCCCGCTCCGGGGCCCGAGCGCACGGCGACCCGGAGGTGCGGCCCATCTCCTTCGTCCTGGACGCGACGCTGCGGGCGGACATCGCGGCGGCGGCGGAGTCGTTCGCCCAGTTCGGCGCGGACACCGAGGCGGTGGCGCTGTCGTTCCCCGAGCACGGCGCTGACCGGTCCAAGACGTTGCGGATCTCGCCGGACGCGCTGGTGCAGATGGCCTACCAGCTCGCGCACTATCGGGCGAAGGGCCGGACCGGCGCGACGTACGAGTCGATCGCCACCCGCCAATGGCGGTACGGGCGCACCGAGGCGATGCGCGTCGTCACGCCGGAGGTGCTGACCTTCGTCGCGACGATGGACGATCCGGCGGCGGATCCGGCCACCCGCCGGGCGGCGCTGCGCGCGGCGGCCGACGCTCATGTGCGGCGGGCCGGCGAGTGCCAGCGCGGCGACGCCCCCGAACAGCACCTGTGGGAGCTTGCCTTCATCCAGCGCCGCCGGGGCATTGAGCTCGGGGTGCCCACGGCGTCGCCGCTGTACGAGTCACCGGGCTGGCTGGTGATGCGGGACGACTACCTGAGCACCAGCTCCGCCCCGTCGGCCAACATCGAGTACTTCGGCTTCGGCTCGACCAGCGGGAAGTGCATCGGCATCGCCTACGTGCTGCTGCCGGACCGGCTGAACATCTACCTGAGCACCCCGCGGCCGGTGGCCGCCGGAATGCACGCCTTCGCCGACCGGCTGCGCGAGGCCCTCGGCGAACTCGACGAGCTGCTCGCCATGGACCACGGCCGCGCCTGAACCACAGGAGGGCGTGCCCCGCCGGCTTCCGCCCGGGCGAGGTGCCGGGTGACGTCGCCGCGGCCGTCCCGGTGGATCATCCGTGGCCTGGTCGCGGCGGGGTAGGCGCCGGGGGTGACGCGGGCTGGCGCCGCGGGAGCAGGTCGATGCCGTCGAGGATGCGTTCCAGGCCGAAGTCGAACGAGCGGGCCGGGTCGCTGATGGCGTTGTAGGTCTCGCCGGCGACCTGGCCGACCCGGCCCGAGATCGGATAGCGCTCGCCGTCCATCACCTGCTCGAGGATTGGCGCGTTGATCTCCCACCACTCGAGGTCGGTGATCCCGGAGGCCCGCTCGGTGCGTGACGCGTTGATGGAGGCGCGTGCCGCGCTCTCGGTGAACCCGACGAGCAGCGCCACGACCTGGTCCATCTCCAGGTCGCCCAGGCCGATGCCCTCGATCGCGGCCAGCTGCCACTCGTAGCGCGCGGAGCCGTTCGGGCCGATCCAGGGCCGGCTGCTCTCGACCTGGAGCAGCCAGGGATGCCGGTGGTACTCGTCCCAGAGCATGCGGGCGATCTGCCGCATCCGTTCGCGCGATGTCGCGGCATGGGCGGGCAGCGCGTTCTCGCCCAGCACCTCGTCGACCATCAGCCCGATGAGCTCGGACCTGCCAGGCACGTAGGTGTAGACGGACATCACGCCGAGGCCGAGCCGGTCGCCGACCTTGCGCATCGACAGGGCGTGCAGCCCCTCCGCGTCGGCGATGTCGATCGCCGCCCGGACGACCTCGTCCACGCTGACCCGCTGCCGGGGGCCTCGTGAGCCCTGCGGCTGGCCGAGCGTGCGCCGCCAGAGCAGCCGCAGGGTGCGCTCCGTGGTGCGGACCCGCTCGGCCCGCTCGTCCGCCGCTCCTCGCCCCGCCGTGGGCTCGTCTGCGTCGGCCATGTGCGCACCGTACTCCGTGGGGTGTACGGTGAACCCGCTCGGAATCTTCGTATGGCATACGGAGTTGTGGAGTCTCATGAACGTTTCGCCCGTCACCCCCTCACTGATCGCCGAAGGGCTGTGCAAGCGCTACGGCGACGTCGTCGCGCTGGACGGCTTCGACCTGGCGGTCCCGCCCGGGACCGTGCACGGCCTGCTCGGACCCAACGGCGCAGGCAAGAGCACCGCCGTAAAGATCCTCACCACGCTGCTCGACTTCGACTCGGGCACCGCCCGGGTCGCCGGTCATGACGTCCGCGGCCAGGCCAGGCTCGTCCGCCGACGCATCGGTCTCGTCGGGCAGGAGGCCGCGGTCGACGAGATCCTCTCCGGCCGGCAGAACCTGGTGATGTTCGGCCGCCTGTACGGGCTCGGCACGGCCGACGCGCGCTCCCGGGCCGACGACCTGCTGGCCTCCTTCGACCTCGCCGAGGCGGCGGACCGCGCCGTCTCCACCTACTCGGGCGGGATGCGGCGCCGGCTCGACATCGCGGTCGGCCTCGTCCTCACGCCGTCCGTGCTCTTCCTCGACGAGCCGACGACGGGCCTCGACCCGCGCGCCCGCAACGAGGTCTGGCAGACCGTCCGCCAGGTCGCCGAACGCGGCACCACGGTCCTGCTCACCACCCAGTACCTGGACGAGGCCGACCAGCTCGCGTCGCGCATCACCGTCCTGAACCAGGGCCGGGCCGTCGCCGACGACTCGCCGGAGGCGCTCAAGCGGCAGATCGGCGGTGATCGCGTGACGGTCACGCTGCCCCTGCGGGTCCCACTCGGGCCGACCGCCGACGCGCTTGCCGCCGCGGTCGGCGTGCCGGGCGCCGTCGACCCCGCCAACCACGCCGTGACCTTCGAGGCCGGCGCGGGGGTGGTCGTGCTCGCCGAGGTCGTGCGGGCCCTCGACGCGGCGGGCGTCGTTCCCGAGGACCTGGTGCTGCGCCGCCCCACGCTCGACGAGGTGTTCCTGACGCTGACCGGACCGCGACAGCGGGCCGCGGCGGCGCCGACGACCAAGGAGGACGCCGTCCGATGACCACGCTGCGAGCCGGATGGATCATCACCCTGCGCGGGCTGTCCCACTGGGCCCGCCAGCCCGCCGTCCCGATCTTCGGCCTGCTCTTCTCCGTGATGCTGCTGCTGGTCTTCGGACTGCTGCTGGGCGGCGCGATGGAGGTGCCGGGCGACGGCGACTACCTCGACTACCTGCTGCCCGGGATGCTCACCCTCGCCATGATGTTCGGCGTCGAGGCGACGGCGACCGCGATGACCAACGACGTCAAGAGGGGCGTCACGGACCGGTTCCGGTCGATGCCCATCAGCGCGGCCGCGGTGTCCCTCGGCCGGGCGGGCGCCGACATGGTGAACGCCGTGTCCGAACTCGGCACGCTCGTCGTCGTCGGCCTGCTGATCGGCTGGCGCATCGACGCGAGCGTCGGTTCGGCCGTGCTGGCCGTCGCGTTGCTGTTGGCGCTGCGCTTCGCGATGATCTGGATCGGCATCTTTCTCGGTATCGCGTTCCGCGGCGGTGGCACGACATCCGCGGTTCAGGTCCTCGTATGGCCGATCGGCTTTCTGTCCGCCGCGGTCGTGCCGGTCGAGACGATGCCGGACTGGCTGGGCGCCATCTCGGCGTGGAACCCGGTCTCCGCCACGGCGACCGCCGTCCGGGAGCTGCTCGGGAACCCGTCCGGCCTGTCCGGCGGGCTGCTCGACGACCATGCCGTCCTGCTCGCGATCGGCTGGCCAGCCGTCATCACGGCGGTCTTCCTGCCGCTGTCCGCCCGCGCCTATCGGCGCCTGCGTCACTGATCGGAGACCGCCAGCGGGACCGCGTGAGCCGGGCCGCGGACGGACGTTCGTGGAACCGTCCTTCCAGGAATGCAAGCGGCCCGGCCATCGCGAAAGCCCGGCCATGACGGCGGAGACAGCGCGCCGCGGAAACCGCCGACCCATCGCGGTTGACACCGCCTCCTCGAAGGAGCGTCCCGTGAGGCGGGGAGATGCGACAATCCTTCCCGGACCGTTCGCCCGCTCAGAGGTGGCTGGCCATGGACAAAGCCCTGCCGGCAGACGGCGGTAACCATCCGGACGCACTGCTGGCGAAGATCCGGCGCGCGAACGATCTGGACCGCCAGGGCAGGATCCAGGCGGCCCGTGTCCTGTACGAGGACGTGCTCACCCGCTCACGCGAACATCTCGACGAGGACCAGTTCCGCGACCGCGCCACGGCCGCCGCGCTCAACCTCCAGGGCGTTCTGCGCCGCCAGGGGGACAGCGCCGCGGCCGTGGCACTGCTCGAGGACCTTCTCGCCCGGCTGTGGCGAGCGGTCGGCGACGACAACGTGGAGTCACTGATCGCCGAACACAACCTCGCGGTCATCGTGCGCGCAGGCGGGAACCTCCCGAGGGCCCGTGAGCTGGCCGCCGCGAGCCTTCAGCGCCGCCGCCGCGTTTTCGGTGATGACCACCAGCACACCGCGTCCTCCCGCCAGTTCCTTGAGGAGACCATCGCCTGGGACTCATGACGTCGACAGGACGTCACCATCGAAGATCGCGCGCCGAGATCCGAGACGCTCGTGGCGCGAGGTCGGACGAAGATCGCTGTCGCGGACCTCGGAAGGGCGCTCCTCCGCGACGAAGCATCGGTTGTCGGCGCTGGCGGCCATCAGACAGGGCGTCACGGCGGGCAGAGGAGGTGATCGTGGCCATGCGGCGAGGGTCACGGAGCCGGGATAGGCGCACGATTCAGCGGTACGACCGCGGCGTCCTCTGGACACACTATGAAAGACCATTCCGCGTCCCGCGCAAGATCGCGCTCCTGATCGTGGTAAACGGCGCCTGCCTGTTGGCTGTCCTCGCTGGAGCGGTTCTCTTGAACGAAATTCTCAAGCTACGCTCGGACGGAGTGCGCACATACGGAACATCGGTGCGGGCGGATTCGTCGACCTACACGTCGTATCATTCCGACGGCACCACGTCGATGGAAACAAAATCTTACACCGACGTCAGCTATGTCGACAACCATGGTAATCGGCACCTCGCGACAGTCCTGGATTTCCACGAGGTGGGTGAACGTGTCCTCCTTGTATACCATGACGGCCGGCCGGAGATGGCCATACCCGTTTCGCAGACCAGTGGCTACTGGATAGCGTCTTCAATCACAATCATGGTGAGCGGGATCGGTATAGCCATTGCCGCGAACCGGAAAATTGCTCGCCACTGGTATCTCTGAGAGCGGGGGACCACTCGACACGGAACTGACTTCTGCCAGCGGCGCGCGTTTGACGCCGAAACCATCCACGGCGGCGATGCCGTTGAGCGGGAACGGACTTTCCGCGGACACGTGGCCCCGCGGGTGTCCCGGATCGGTCGCGGAGGTAGAGGAGCACCAGGTCGCGTCCGGTCGCGCAGTAGAGGACGTCCTCACGCCATGCGATCGACGTGACCGGGTCCTCGAACCTCAAGAACGTCACCACGGCCTGCGTCGGCGTGCTCCATAGCAACACCATCCCGTCGATACACCTGGTTGTTCCAAGCAGAGGCAAACGGAAGCAAACGAAGGGCGGCGCCGTCGGGGGAGCGCGGGCCGGAGGGCGAGCGACTGGCGGCCTGCGGGTGAGGGCCGAGTTGTTGGCGCCTACGTGCTTGCGGTGTCGGAACCTGTCGGTGCTCGTCGTCATGATCGGGCTGTGGCTGACGAGGGTGTGGTCGATGGCGTTGTGGACGACGGTGGACTCCGCCGGAAGGTGACGGAGGGGCTGGGCGAGTACCGGTGGGTACGTGACGTTCGCCGTGTGCTGCCGGAGCTGCGGGCCAGCGGCAGGCTTGCGGTCGATGCTGTTCCGTGGCGGCGATATCACCATGCGTTCGGAAGGGCCGAGGACGTACCTGACTCGCTGCGCGCGCTTTCCGACTGCGATCCGGATGTCGTGTCACGTGAGCTCGGCGCCCTGTGGGACAGGATTCGGCACCAAGGCGGCACCTACGCCCCGGCGGCTCTGGCGGTGCCGTTCCTGATCCGGCTCGCTGCCAACCCGGCCGCGCACTGCCGCGCCAATCTGCTGTTGCTGACGGCCGAGGCGGGCCACCGCGACCATTTTGGGGGCGACATGCGCCAGGACCTGCTTCAGGTGGACTATCCACCCGAGGATCTGCGGTTTGATACCTCCGGATACCCCGTCCAGTTGACGTTGGAGGCGGCGCGTGAGGCGATCACCGCGGACGTCTCGCTGCTGATCCCGCTGCTCGACGACGCCGACGCGGCGGTGCGCTCGGCTGCGGCCTACACGCTGGCCACCGCATCAGGAGCGCCACCGGTGGTGTCGCAGGCGCTGCGAGCACGGCTGGCGCTGGAGGATGACGAGCCTGTGCGGATCAGCCTGGTGCTCGCGCTCGCCCAGCTCGCGATCGAACGATCTGAGGCGGCAGTGGCCGTGGCATGGGCCGAGCAACTGTGGACGGACGAGGAGAGCTCGATCGATCTCCGTCTCGCTGGTGCGCTGGCGTGGGTGTGTGCGACGGTGGCGCCGCCTCCGCAGTGCCTGCTTGACCTGCTCGCAATGGCTACCACGTCGGAGATGGAGCAGTGGATGCGGCAGGTGCCGTGGCAGGACGACCTCGCCTGGGCCGGCAGTCTCGCCGTATGGCTCGCCGCATTCCTCAACAACACACCGGCCCAGGACCCCGAAAACCCCTTCGCGTCCTTGTAAATTGTTGCGGCATATCGAGACACGGTCCTGCGTTACCGCCGGCGGCACGCCTGGGTATCGTGGCGTCCACGGGCGCGCCGCTACCCAGTCTTTCCTATGGTCGCCCCGATATTGTCAGATGCCGCGCGCCCGGACGTACAGTAGTGGGTAGGGCCCGCACGGGGCCTGTCATGGGCTGGTAGGGCCGTTTTCGGGCCACGACGGCCGCGGGCGCTACCCGCTACTGTTCCGAGTCTGAAGTTTTTGGGCTGATCGTAGACTGGGGTTATGCCTGGTCCGAGTGCCGTGCCGATCGAGCTTT
>NZ_JADWYU010000378.1 GCF_016786325.1 Frankia nepalensis
CGGTGACGCCCGCGCGCAGCCCGGCCGTCACCGCGTCGACCACCTCGGCCTGACGGTCCACCAGATAGAAGTGCCCGCCGGGGAAGACCCGCAGGTCGAACGCGCCGGTGGTGTGGTCCTTCCAGCCGGCCGCCTCCACCGGGGTGGCCGCCCGGTCGGCGTCGCCGACGAGCGCGGTGACCGGCGTGCTGATGGTCGCGCCCGGCTCGGCCTGGTAGGTCTCGATCGCCCGGTAGTCGGCCCGGGTCGGCGGCAGGATGATCGAGCGCAGCTCCGGGTCGGCGAGCACCCGCGGGTCGGTGCCACCCAGCGACGTGATCTCCGCGACCAGCGCCGCGTCGTCACCGCGGTGCACCGACCCTGTCGGGCGCGCCGACGGGGCCCGGCGGCCGGAGGCGAACAGCAGGAACGGAACCGGCCCGCCGCGCGCCTCCAGCCGGCGGATCACCTCGAACGCGACCACCGCGCCCATGCTGTGCCCGAAGAACGCGGTCGGGCGGTCCGGCAGCGGGTGCAGCACCGCGGCGATCTGGTCCGCGAGCGCGCCGATCGAGGTGACCGGCGGCTCGGCCCGGCGGTCCTGTCGACCGGGATACTGCACCCCGCCGACCTCCGCGACGCCCGCCAGCGCCCGCGCGAACGGCACGTAGAAGCTCGCCGCGCCGCCCGCGTGCGGGAAACAGACAAGGCGTGAGCCGCCGCCCGGGCCGAGCTGAAACCGCCTGATCCAACGGCTCGGGTCACCCGTCATCCGCCCGCCACCACCCTCATGCGCGTTCGCGAATCCGCTCGAAACAACACGAGGAGAATGCTATGGGCATACCCGGGATCAGCCGGCCCTTTCACGTGGCCCTCGACCGGCCCACCGGGTGATGTTTACCGCACGCCGATTTAAGAACGGCTTTGGAAAGGACTGATATCCGCGCCGGCCCCGGCCGCCGAGTCGCGTGGCGGCGCCTTCCCCGGGCAGTGTCGGTCCGGCCGGCCGGACGGCATCAAGATCCGGACCAGGCCGCGGTCACGCTCCCCGAGTCCGATCATCCTCCAGCCCTCGACGCCAGCCATCTCATCTTTTCTACCGGTAGTGTGCAGAATGCTTTGGGCTCGGCCGCCGTGGCAGCGGACCCGGCGCGGGCCGTGGGCACCGCGCGACAGTGGAAGGTGAGCAGACGTGGACCTGGGACTCGCGGGACGGCGGGCGATCGTGACCGGAGGAAGCCGCGGCATCGGACGAGCCATCGCGGCCGCGCTGCTCGCCGAGGGCGTCCAGGTGGTGATCGCGGCGCGTGGCGAGGATCAGCTGAAGGTGGCCACGGCCCAGCTCTCGGTCGACGGAGGTGTCGTCGTTCCGGTCGTCACCGACACCGGCAGCGACGAGTCCGTCCAGAACCTCGTCGCGCGCACGGTCAGCGAGCTCGGCGGGGTCGACATCCTGGTGAACAACGCCGCCCGCGTCGGTGGACCGGGCGGTCCTGGCGGCGTCCGGGCCGTCACCACCGAGGACGCCGCCGCCGACTTCAACGTCAAGGTGCTCGGCTACCTCCGCGCAGCGCAGGAGGTCATCCCGCACCTCGTGGCGCAGAAGTGGGGCCGAATCATCAACGTCGGCGGCCTCGCGGCCCGCCAGGTCGGCCTCGTCGGCGGCTCGATCCGCAACGCGGGCATCGTCGCGCTGACCAAGACCCTCGCCGACGAGCTCGGCCCGCACGGCATCACCGTCAACGCCGTCCACCCGGGCGCCACCAGGACCGACCAGCACGACGGCACGCTCTCGCTGACCGACGAGCAGTACGCCGCCCTGGGTGGCCGCGTCGCCATCGGCCGGGTGGTCACGGCCGACGAGGTCGCCGCCGTCGTCGCTTTTCTCGCCTCCCCCGTCGCCGCGGCCGTCACCGGCGAGTCGATCGCCGCCGGCGGCGGCACCCCGGGCCCGATCCACTACTGACGGCCTGTCCACGGAACATCGGCGGCACGGAACATCGGCGGCACCGACCGGATTGAACGCGATGTGACCGTGTCTTCGAATGTCGCCGAGTCCTCGCCCGCCGCCGGGGCCGCGTCGCCGTTGAGCAGCGCGCGCCTGCTGGACGGGACCGACGCGACGCCGCTGTTCACAGGGTTCTCACTGTCCGGCGTCGAGCTTGCCAACCGGTTCGTGATGGCGCCGATGACCCGGCAGTTCTCCCCAAACGGGGTCCCGGGCGCGGACGTCGCCGGTTACTACGCGCGGCGGGCCGCGCACGTCGGCCTGGTCGTGACCGAGGGCACGTATGTGGATCATCCGGCGGCCGGGTCCAGCGATCGGGTTCCGCGGTTCCACGGCGAAGACGCGCTGGCGGGTTGGCGCCGGGTCGTCGACGCCGTGCACGCGGTAGGCGGACGGATCGTCCCGCAGCTGTGGCATCTCGGTGCCCATCGCGTGGCGGGTGCTCCGCCGCGTCCCGAGGCGGCGGTGTTCTCGCCGTCCGGTCTCCGCGCCGACGGAACGGTGATCGGCGACGAGCCGAGCACCAAGGAGATCGACGCGGTGGTCGCCTCCTTCGCTCGCGCGGCGGCCGACGCCCGCCGAGTCGGGTTCGACGGCGTCGAGCTGCACGGGGCGCATGGCTATCTGCTGGATCAGTTCTTCTGGCCGCGGACCAACCGCCGCGCCGACGGCTATGGCGGAAGCCCGGCCAACCGGGCCCGGCTCGCGGCCGAGGTGGTCGCCGCCGTCCGTGACGCGGTGGGACCGGACTTCCCCGTCGTCTACCGGTTCTCCCAGTGGAAGGGCGGCCACTACGACGCCCGGATCGCCGAGACCCCGGATCAGCTCGAGGCGCTGCTGACTCCCCTTGTGGACGCCGGCGCCACCGCGCTGCATGTCTCCACCCGCCGTTACTGGCTGCCGGCGTTCGAAGGCTCCCCGCGCACCCTCGCCGGCTGGGCGAAGAACCTCACCGGCCTGCCCACCATCGCGATCGGATCGATCGGTGTGCCGACGGCCTTCCTTGGCGACAACGAGAGCGCGGCGGCGACGCTGAGCCTGGCGCCGCTGATGGAGCTGTTCGACCGCGGCGAGTTCGACCTGGTCGCCCTCGGCCGCGCCCTGCTCTCCGAACCCGCCTGGCCCACCAAGCTGCGCGACCGCGACCTGTCCGGGATCCGCGCCTACGACAAGGCCGACGGGACCCGCCTGACCTGACGGCCAGCGGCGGCGCCGCCCGGCGCGACGTGGCGGCGCAGTGCCGGCGCGACGGTCTCGCCGAGGCGGTGCAGTGACTCGCGCACCGCGTCCTCGGGCAGGCCGCCCCAGTCGATCAGCGCGTGGACGCGGTCGAAGCGCACCGCCTCGTACAGCGCGGCGAGCTTCTCGGCGACCTGCTCGGGGGTTCCGATCATCAGGTGCTGCCCGGGTCGTAGCCCGAGGGCGAACTGCTCGCGTTCGACGACGAAGCCGGGTGCGCCTGGGCGCTTCGGGCGCAGGAAGTCGCGGTAGTAGGGGTAGAGCGACATCGGGTCCCGCGCTCGCGACGTGCCGAAGTAGTGCAGCGCGACGCCGAGGCGCAGGTTGTCGGAATGCCCTGCCCGGGCGCCGGCCTCCCGGTAGACGTCGGCGAGCTGGCGCAGCCCCGCCGGGGTACCGCCGATGTAGCCCAGGATCATCGGCAGGCCGAGCCGCCCCGCCCTGGCCGCGCTGGCCGGGGTTCCGCCGACACCGAGCCACACCGGCAGGGGCTCCTGGATGGCCCTGGGCATGACGACCGCGTCGCGCAGGGGCGGGCGGTAGCGGCCCCGCCAGGTAACGACGGGCTCCGCGCGAATCTTCAGCAGGAGGTCCAGCTTCTCCCGGAACGCCTCGTCGTAGTCCGCGATGTCGACCCCGAACAGCGCGAACGGCTCGGGGTAGGCGCTGCGACCGACGATGATCTCCGCCCGTCCCCCGCTGACGAGATCCAGGGTGGCGAAGTCCTGGTAGACCCGGACGGGGTCGAGAGCGCCGAGCGTCGTGACGGAGCTGGTCAGCCGCAGCCGGGAGGTGCGGGCCGCGATGGCGGACAGGACCGCCGCCGGCGACGAGACGACGAAGTCCGCGTTGTGGTGTTCGCCCAGCCCGAAGTGGTCCAGCCCGAGCTCGTCGGCCAGGACCGCGAGCGACACGATCTGTTCGACGCGTTGGTGGGGGGTGCGGCGCGCGCCGTCCGCCGTGACGGGTTGCAGGTCGGACAGCGACGTGACGCCGATGTCGAGGTCCCGGCTCACGCGCCACCCGCCGCGCGCGGCGCCCGCCGCATTGCCTCCGGTTCCGGCATGCCCACCGGTTCCCGTGTCGTCTCAGGAACCCGGCCTTGACCCATGTCGATCTCGCTGACGGCACGCATCCGCGTCCTCCTCTTCGAAGCTATGAGGAAGATAGCCAGCTATGAACTTCATAGTCAATACAAGATCACTAGCTGCTACACGACGGTAAGGTGTCAGCGACATGGCTGCGACAGGCGAGCAGGACGAGACGCGGGCCGCCGCCAGCGGTCCCGACTTCCACACGGCCATCGAACTGATCGGCCGGCGCTGGACGGGGGTGATCCTGGCGGAGCTGCTCGCCGGCCCGATGCGGTTCAGCGAGCTGCGCGAGCGCATCCCGAGGATCACCGACGCGATGCTTTCCCAACGCCTCAAGGAGCTCGAGCAGGCCGAGGTGGTCGAGCGGGCCGTGACCGTGGCCAGGCCGGTCGAGGTCCGGTACGCCCTCACCGCCATCGGCCGCCGCCTCGAACCCGTGCTTGACGCGGTCCGCGCGTGGAGCGTCGACTGGGCAGCGCATCAGGCCGCCAAGTCCACACGTTGACAGGCGCGGTGCCGGACGCCTCGAGCGCGGCCGCGGCGCGCGCCCTACCTCCGCCTACTTCTGGCGGCCGGTGTCCCGCGGGATCACGGCCACGAGTCGGGAAGCAGCGGGACGCCGTCTCGGCTGCTGGCCCGTGGCGGCACCGCCCCGGGCCTCGGCTCGCTCGCCGAAGGCGGCCTGGCTGGCGAGGTCTCCCCGCGCCGCGCCGGGTTCGAAACGGAGGGCACGGTCATACGCCTCGCGAGCGTCGAGGAACTGCTCCCAGTGCTTCTCGACCCAGGCGCAGGCGACCGCCATCGGCTCCAGCATGCCGCGGCCCAGCGCGGTCAGCTCGTACTCGACGTGGGCGGTGGCCCGGGCGTCGAGAACGGTCCGGGTGATCAGGCCGTCCCGTTCGAGCGAACGCAGCGACTGGGTGAGGACCTTGGGCGTGACCCGGCGCAGCGGCACGCGCAGCTCGGAGAACCGACGCGGCCCGTCCTCGAGGCAGCGGAGGACGAGCGCCGCCCACTTGTCGCCGAAGCGGATCGGGCTGAGCGAGGACGGGCACAACTCGTCGAACATGTCGGCGCGCAGGGGCTCCCTCACAGCCTCACGATAGCCAGCCAGCCGGTATCCCCGTGGTAACCGCCTTCCCCCATAGCGTCCGCGCATCGACCGGTGCGTGGGCACCGGCTCCGGGAGAGGGGTTGCCGTGAACATCGTGGTGTTCGGCGCGGGCGGACGGGCGGGGCGGCAGGTACTCGCCGAGGCACGTCGCCGCGGCCACGAGGTGACCGCCGTGGTGCGCGACCCCGCCCGCCATGGCGACCTGCCGTCCGACGTCCAGGTGGTCGCGGGTGACGTGATGGACGCGGTGAGTGTCGAGCGCGCGGCGGCCGGGCAGGACGCGGTGATCAGCGCGGCGGCCGACCTGTCCACACCGGCGCACGATTTCTTCACCGCCTCGTCCCGCGCCCTGATCACCGGGCTCGGCAAGGCTGGCGTGCGCCGTCTGGTGGTCGTCGGCCTCTCCTCGGTCCTGCCGGGGGCATCCGGCGCTCCGTTGATGGACGAGCCCGGCTATCCGAACGAGTACCGTTCCTTCTCCCTCGGCCACGCGGCGGGCCTCGACGTGCTGCGCACCTGCGAGCTCGACTGGGCCTACGTCGCTCCCGCCGGGGACTTCGACCACGACGGGGCGCGCACCGGCCAGTACAAGGTCGCCGAACACGGCGACCCGGCCAGCCGGATCGGGTACGCGGACTTCGCGATCGCGCTGCTCGACGAGATCGAACAGCCGCGCCACCACCGCGCCACCGTCAGCGTCCAGTAGGCGTCGTCCAGCGAGACGGGCGCTCGCCAGGAACGGGCAACACACCGGGCCGCCTTCTCGCCGATCTGTCCTCGTGCCGCGGCTGCCAACGTTGGCCTGCTACACATGATCGCCGATAGTGCCCTCCGGAGGTCGTGAACAGGGCCAGATCACGACCCCCGGAGGGCAGAAACGGCGATCATGTCCGGCGCCGGGACAGGGCGAGCCGTGGCGGAACCGGCACTGTGGACAGGCCGAGGGCTCGATCAAGGAGAAAGCGACACCGATAGCTCCAGGTCCTCGACCCCGGGCCTTGAGGATTTTTAGCCGTCATCCGGATGGCTGATGCCGCGCAGGATGATGGCCACCCGTTCCTGAAGCGTCTGGCTCAACCAGGACGCGGAGCGGTCTCCCGCCCCCCAGCGGATGATCGCTTCCATTGTCACGGCGGTCAGCATCGCGGCGACCTCTTCCACGTCGATCCGCGCGCTCAGCTCGCCGCGTTCCTTGCCGTAACGGATGAGGGCGTCGAAGGCGACGCTCAGCCGAGGGTTCGCCAGGGTGCCGTCGTCCGCCCGTCCCGTGAAGCCAAGGGAGCCCGCCCGCAACGCGGCCCCTTTGGGCGCGCGAACAACGCGCCGAGCCATCGAGGCCATCACCTGCTCGCTCAACGGGCGCAGCGGGACGCCTTTCCCGGTGCTTTCCTCCACCTGGTCGATCATCGCCTGGATCGTCGCCGAGCTCATCTCGAGGAGGATCGCCTCTTTGTTGGCGAAATGGAAATAGAAGGTTCCCCTGCTGACCCCGGCGGCCTGAGCGATATCGGTCACGGTGCTCGCCTCGTACGCCTCATTGAAGTCGCCTTGGCCCCAGAGGCGAAGGGCGGCGCGAATGAGCGCCAGCCGGCTCTCCCGCGACCTCGTGTTGACAAGTGTCGCCCGTTGGCGGTGCGGGCTGGGCGTTCGGCCGGGTTCCACCAGGGAAATCATACGCAGCGCGGACCGCGACCGTCCCGATCTTGCCCGGCGGGTCGGGCGACCGGCGGGGCGGCGTCACGCGGCCCCGTCCGGCCGCTTCGGTCACGCGGACAGGGGGCCGTGCTAGCCTCCATTTGAACACTGGTCAAATGGAGCGCGGAGGTCTGATCATGCGGCGACAGGACGAACTGGACCTGACCGGCAAGGTCGTGATCATCACGGGGGCCAGTCGGGGGGTCGGCCGGCAGGCGGCCCAGGCGTTCGCCCGCCGCGGCGCGAACCTGGTCCTGGCCGCGCGGACGGTCGAGCCGGACAGGAGCCTGCCCGGCACCCTGAACGAGACGCTGAGGGACCTGGAGAACCTGGGAGCCAGCGCGATCGCCGTGCAGACCGATCTCGCCGACGAGGCGGACCTGGGACGCCTGGTCGACGCCGCCGTCGAGCGGTTCGGCGGCGTCGACGTGCTCGTCAACAACGCGGCGGCCACCGCCGGCGAGATCTGGTCCAAGCGATTCCTGGAGCTGACGCGCGACGACTGGCTGTACCAGTTCGCGGTCAACGTCCACGCGCCCTTCACGCTCATGCAGTTAGTGACGCCGATCATGGAAAGCCGCGGCGGCGGGCGCATCCTCAACCTGAGCACCGGCAGCGGCGAGGTCTTCCGCCAGCCCGAGGAGCTCCCCAAGCTCGAGAACATCGGCGAGTTCAGCCTCGCCGTGCCCGGCTACTACTCCAGCAAGCGAGCGCTCGACCGGCTCGGCAACGTCCTCGCCCCCGAGCTCGCGCGCCGGCGCATCGCCGTGATCGGCCTGCACCCCGGCCTGGTGGCCACCGAGCTCGTCGCCATCCGCGTCCGCGAAGCCGGCCTCGACGACAGCGTCGCCGTCCCGATGGCCGTCCCCGCCCGCATGCTGACCTACTTCGCCTCGTGCGCCGACCCCATGGAGTACACCGGCCGCCTGTTCTGGGCCGAACGTGAACTCGCGGAGCTCGGGCTCGACCTGGGCGACCGGCCCGCGGTCACCACCTGAACCGGTGTCCGCCTGTGGTGGACCGACCTGGATTCGTCGGCCGCCACACGAGGTCAGGGCGGGGTCGAGGTCAGGGCGGGGTCGCGCGGCCGTGGCGTGGCCCGGCCGGCGGCGCCTCGACCTCGGCTGACCCCACCAGCCGCAACTTGCGCTGCGCACGCTCGTAGAACGTCGTCCGGCCGAGGCGGACGACGTGGGCCGCGGCTGGCCGCGCACGCATGACGACGCTGGCACCGGGCTCGACGTAGCCGGAAACCCGGCCGTCGACCTCGACCGCGAGCCGACCGCTCGCCGGCAGGACGTCCAGAGCCAGGGCGTCGTGCACCGACAGCACGAGCCCGCGGTTGAACGCCGAGTGCGGAGCCGCCGGGGTGACGAGAAGCGCCTCGACCGAGGGGCTGACGATCGGCCCCCCGGCGGAGAAGCTGTACGCGGTCGACCCGGTCGGCGTGGCGACGACCACCGCGTCGGCGCCGTAGCTGACGAACGGCCGGTCACCGACCCGCAGCGAGATCGCGGCCCTGCCGTGGCCGGGTACCCGCACGACCGCGATGTCGTTGAACGCGCTGACCGTCTCGCCGTGCACGTCGGCGTCGACCGCGAGCCGGGGTTCGACCGTGTACCGCCGCTGGTCGATCGCCCCCAGGGCGTCGGGCAGGTCGGGAACGTCGACCTCGGCCAGGAAGCCCAGCTTGCCGAGGTTGACGCCGAGCACGGGCGCCTGCCCGCCGTCGGCCAGCCGCATCGCCCGCAGCATCGTGCCGTCACCACCCAGGCTCACGATCAGGTCGCTGCGACGGCCCAGCTCCTGCGCGGGCACCGGCTGGGCCGCGCACCGCAGCCGCCCGATCTCATCGCCGATGCCAAGCACCTGGGCACCACGGGCATTGGCCCAGTCGAGGATGGCGGTCACGGCCTCGGCCGAGTCGCGAAGCGGGTGCAGCACGATTCCTACCGTCTGCATCCGTGAGGCTCCGCTCCGGTGTCGATCCCGCCAGTCATGACCGCGCTTCCGGATCGGCGCCGCAGCCGGCCCTGGTCGTTATGCCCTGCTCCAGGGTTCGACTGACGGTCGCGGCGACGTCGAACTTCGCGAGGGCACCCAGCTCGACCTGCTCGAAGGCGGTGTAGGACACCGCCCACAGGACCTGTTGCAGCCACTCGGCGGAGAGCTGGTCGTCGAACACACCCTCGGCCTGCCCGCGACGGATGAGGTCGATCACCGGGTCGCGCGGTGTCGGCGGGTCGGGATCCGCGGTGGGGACGACGTCGCGCATCAGGGCCTGGTCACCGAAGACGAACATGATCGCCTCGCTGACCGAGGCCAGGGCCGCGACCACGCGCCGCATGGCCTCCAGCGGGTGGCCCCTGTCGGGTTCCGCCTCGGCGATGGCACGCCCGACGGCTTCCAGGGCGTGCTCGACGGCGGCTCGCAGCAGCCCGTCACGCTCGGGGAAGTAGCGGTGCAGGGTCGTGCGGCCGACCTGGGCGGCCTCGGCGATCTGCGGCAACGTCGCCGTCCGGTCGCGCACCCAGACGCCCACCGCGGCGGTCACGATGGCCCGTTCCGTCCGGCTCCTGGCGCTGGATGTCGGCTTCGCATCCACCCCCCGACGGTATCAGCAACTCCCGTAGAGGAGTCACCACGCTCACATGTGGATGTTTACAGTTCCATTTTGGATGCTTACAGTCCAGATCATGAGTGCGGAGCAGATGATCCGAGCTGAGAGCCTGCGGCGAACCTTCAAGGCGGGCAGGAAGACGATCGAGGCGGTACGCGACGTCAGCTTCGACGTCGCCGCCGGTGAGCTGGTGGCGCTGCTCGGGCCGAACGGCGCCGGCAAGTCCACCACACTGCGGATGCTGACCACGCTGCTGCCGCCCACGGCGGGCAGCGTTCACATCGCGGGGTTCGAGGCGGCACGCGAACCCCGGCGGGTCCGGGAGGCGATCGGCTACGTGGGCCAGAAGAACTCCTCCGGAGAGAACCACCGCATCCGCGACGAACTCGTCACCCAGGGCCGCTGCTACGGCCTCAGAGCCCGCGATGCGCGGCGGCGGGCCGACGAGGTGCTGGAGAGCCTGGGCATCAGCGGCCTGGCCGCCCGCACCCCTGGCACCCTCTCGGGCGGTCAGCGGCGACGCGTGGACATCGCGCTCGGCCTGGTCCACAGCCCCAGGGTGTTGTTCCTCGACGAGCCCTCCGCCGGCCTCGATCCCCGTAGCCGCGCCGGCCTGTGGGAACAGATTCAGCTGCTCCGACGCGAGTACGGCATCACGATCCTGCTGACCACCCACTACCTCGACGAGGCCGACCAGATGGCCGAGCGGATCGTCATCGTCGACCGCGGCGAGGTCATCGCCAACGGCACCGCGGACGCGCTCAAAGCGGACCTGGCCGGAGACTGGATGCGGGTCACCACCTCCGATGCCGGCGCCGCCCGCGCCGCGGCCGGCCTCGCCGGCCGGATGACCGGCATATCCGAGATCGCCATCGACGGGTCGACGGTGCACGCGCGGATCGCCGCAGCGGACGCCGCCCTGCCCGGCTATCTGCGGCTACTCGACCAGGACTCGATCACGGTCACCCGCGCCGGCGTACGCCGCCCGTCCCTCGACGACGTCTTCATCAACCTCACCGGACGCAGGCTCGAAGAATCCGGCGACGCCCACGAGACCACCGCCGACCAGCCGATCGGGGCCACGCATGCCTGACCGCCTCCGCGACACCGCCACGATCTTCTTCCGCGAAATCACCCCGGAGCTTCGTTCCCCGGTCAGCATGTTCTTCACCATGGGACAGCCACTGCTGTTCCTCGTCCTGTTCGGCTCCATGCTCGTCGGGGCCGACGCGAACCTCGGCGCCGGAACCGGCGACGTCTGGCAATGGTTCGTCCCCGGCATCCTCGTCATGATGTGCCTCATGGGACCGCTGTCGGCCGGTCACAGCATGCTCAGCGAGCTCAACGGCGGACAGCTGGAACGCCTCCTCGTCACGCCCATCAGTCGCACCTCGATCATCTTCGGGCGCACCGGCAAGGACACCGTCACCCTGTTCGTCCAGGCGATTCTCATCACCGCGGTCGCGGTCCCCCTGGGCATGGAACTCCACCTGCCCGGCGCCCTGGCCACCATGGGGCTGCTGATCGTCATGGCCGTCGGGCTCAGCGCGCTGTCCTACGTGCTGGCCATCGCCTCGCGCCCCAGCGGCAACCTGTTCTGGATCGTCACCCAGATGCTGATCTTTCCGATCATGCTGCTCTCCGGGATCCTCTTGCCCATCGACGCCGGACCCGGTTGGCTCGGCACGATCGCCGCGATCAACCCCATCACCTACGTCGTCGACGCGGCCCGCGCTCTCTTCACCGGCAACCTCCTCGAGGCCACCGTGCTCCACGGTCTCCTCGCCGCCACGGCGATCGCCGTCATCGGGCTCACCCTGTCGACCCGCGCGATGAAACGCGGCATCTGACCCGACGCGACCGCGGGCCCGCTGGGCCAACCACCTCGCACAGCGGTACACCGAGGCCAAACTAGCGACAACGTTGGCCGTCCTTCGAGAACTCGACAACCAGCCCGCAACCTTCATCGGGCCTTCCTGATCCTGACCTGCTCGATCATCTGCCAACTGAAACTCCACAGATCACTTCGAAACGAGATCCAGGTCCGCGCTACCACGGTCTACTTGCCGGTCGGACCTCTACGTCCGGGCCACGGGGGTATTTTGTCCGACCTTGATGCGCCAGTGCCCGTCATTCCTGACGAGGACGACGGTGAACACCGCCTCTAGCGGATCATCTTCATGATCAACGATGGTGCCGTCCGGAGCGAGTGAGCGTTGCCGGGCGTGGACCACGGCCACGTCCGCGGCCAGGAAGATCGTGCTGAGCATGACGTATCGCACCCGCACGTGCTCAAGAGGGCCGCCGGGTCCGAACACGAGCTCCTGGGCTCGGTAGAGGTCGCTTTTGCCCCTCACGAGCTGTCCCCCGAAATTGACGAAGACTGGTTCTGGGGCGAACAGATCATTCATCATCCGCGCGTCGTTCCCGTTGAACGCACGTTCGTATGCGTCGATCAGAGCCGATGGATCGTCCGCCACGCTGGCATCCTGCCGAAAATCTGACATTGCCCCAGCGAAGAACCTCACGTGCGGTTGAGGTCAACCCTCAGGCGGGATCCGCCAGCGCCAGTGTCGATCACGGGTGGCGGCACGGCCGCGCCGCACGAGACTCCGTACTGCTCGGCGAGCTCCGATCCGGTGCTCGCGCGTGTTCTCGCGGACGTATGGCCACACGAGGAGGCCCTAGGCGCGATCACGGGCGCCTGAGGCCGCGACCGGGGCGGGCGGTGAGAACGGCGTGGACCGCCACGATCGGTACCGCCCCGGAGACACATGCCAAGACGCGTCAAGCGTGAAGGCCAACGGAGTGAGCGTCCGGAATCTACCGCGACCTCAGCGGCAACCCGCCTGGTCCCATCTACCGCGATCCGAGACACAGGGGAATGCGTCCCATGGCCCGAGCGCTACCGACAGGCACCGCGGTCTGCGAAGGTCACTCGAACAGATGCCGGTTCGCGCGACTCCAGCGGATCCGTTCCGCCGCGGCATCGAGAACTCCGCTCTCCCGCCACGCGACCTGCGGCTGTCGCCCCTGCGCCGCGAGCAGGCGGGCCCGCTGCCAGACCGCCCTCTGCTGCGCGACGACCTCATCGACCAGGCCGACGGTCGAACTGAGGCCGTATGCCTCGGCGAACACCTCCAATCTGCGTCGCCGGTCCGGCGGTGCCGAATATCCCAGCCACCGCAGGCATGTGCCGTCGTCGCGAAACGGCGCGACGTACTCCAGCGCGTAGGCGACATCGTGGATCGGGCGCGCCGGCCAGGCGTAGTCCCAGTCCAGGATCCCCACAGGCCGGTAGCCGCGCCACACCAGATTCCACGGCCCGAAGTCACCGTGGCAGACCAATTCGCCCGTGTTGACAGCGCCCGTGCGGGCCGCCCACCCCGCCTCGGCAACCGGACTAAACCCACGCACCGCCTCGTGGTAGCCGCGCAGGAGGCGGGCCATCGCCACCAGGCCTTCATTCTCGGCGACCTTGGCCCAGGCCCTACCACCGGACTCCCCACCGATGTAGCTGAGAACCTCCCGGCCCTCGTCATCGATGCCGAGCAGCCGAGGAGCATACAGAAAGCCGATCTCCCTGAGGTACCGCAGGAGTTCGTGGACACTCGCGGACCATGGATGCACGGGACGCCGGACAGTGTCACCAATGCGGACCACCCGGCGATGCGGATCGTCCTGGAGCACCTGGTAGTCCACCATGCCCAGCGACGCTACCGGGCGACTCCGACGACGCAACGCCATTTTCCACACCAGACAACCGGCCAGCGCCTACAGAGGCCGCCGCTTCGCGGGGTGTCGTCGATACGACGTCCTGTCAATCATCGGCCTCTTGAAGACGTCGTCCGCTCAGCGCGTGCCCTGAATCTTGCGAGGTTTTAACTCTCCGCGTTGGCCCGGTCTCAAACTGTCCAGCGTCGGACTGGCTTGCCGCGGATCAGGACGCGGTAGCCGGCGTCTTCCCACTGCCAGGCCACCCACTCGGCCCACGCGCGGTCGGCACCCGTGAAGGAGACGAAGAAGTCCCACCGCTCCGCTCGCGGTACCGCCCCAAGCCCCCCACAGCCTGATCTTCCCACCGACACCCCTAAACGGCGTGCACCGGCCGGCGCCACCTCTGCCGTCACCGTCGACGCCGCGTCTCGTGGCGCTCCTTTACACGACCCGCGACGCTGGTGGGCAGTCGCGGGCGCCGCCTAATCCGTGTCGTTCTCCGCTTCTCGGCCATCCCGTCCGGGATGGCCGACCGGCCAGTGGTGGTTACCTGCCAGGTAACCTTGCCTCCGGGCCACGACAAGCCTGTCAGGACGTGACGTGGATATCAACGACGCGTCCTTCGGGGTCGCGCAGAATGTGGTCTCCTGGCTCGAGAAAGATACCCATCTCGCCCTGGCTTGCGGTGAGGCCCAGGCGGATCCTGCCGGTCTCACCTCGACTGCCCGCGGGATACAGTTCGAGAACCGCACCCCCGCTCAAGGTGGCGGCATAATGTTCCAGGCCGGAACCATGACGCTCCCGCTCGAATGCGAGTCCCAGGCTTCGGTAGAAGTCGCGACAGGCGGACAGGTCAGAACAGTAGAGAACGATAAGAGTGATCTGCGCAGCCACCATTCGCCCATGATATTTCCTCTACGAGGTCCCGCCGCCCAAACCTGTGGGATATCAGGACTCCGCCCCCGGCGGCGGGACCGGACTCGTCGTCCCGCGGCGGCGTCGACGAACTGGCGGTCAGGACGCCGACGGGCTGCCGGAGCAGGGCGACCGCGGCCACGATCCCGCCCGAGCCCAGGGCGAACGCCTACGCACAACGGTTCGTCCACGCGATCCGAACAGACGTCACCACCCGGGAGCCGATCTTCGGTGACCGACACCCACGAGCCGACCTGGCCGAGTATGCGAGCCACGGCAGCGGACGACGACCCACCGCGGCCACGATCCTCGGCCACCGCGCCCGGCCACCCGGTCGCCGACCCGAGCAAGGAACTGATCAAGTGCCGACCAGTCCACGGCGACCTGATCAACGAACTCGAACGAGCCGTATAGAAGCCCAGCTCGACGCCGGTGGCCGAGTTCTGGAATCCCACAGGCGAATCGCGGTTGTCGGCCAGCGTCGGAACGCCAGATGTGGCCGAGGTTGGCCAGCATCGTTGAGGGCCTGCTGCCGTGCCGCTTCGGGAGAGGGG
>NZ_JADWYU010000379.1 GCF_016786325.1 Frankia nepalensis
CCGCCCCAACGGGTGTCGCGGGCGGCCGGGCCGGGCCGGGGCTGCTGGCGGGGGTCGCGGTGGTGGAGGCGGCGTACGACCGGTTGCTGGCGGATCTCGCGACCTGCGCCAGGCATGAGGCGTTCGAGCTGGCGGTGTGGCTGCAGGGCCGGCAGGCCGCCCGGACCCAGGCGCTGTCGGTCCGCGCGCTGGTACGGCTGGCCGCGCTGAGCCCCGCGCCGGTCCGGGCGGACGAGGACAAGGACAAGAACAAGGACGACCAGGAGCCGTACGCCGAGTTCCTCGCCGAAGAGCTCGCCCCGGAGCTGGAACAGTCCCCTCGCACGCTGTCGAACAAGCTCAGCCAGGCCTGGAGCGTCGCGCACAGACTGCCCGCCGCGCTCGACGCGATGAGCGCCGGTGAGCTGGACTGGCCACGTCTGCTGGCCCTGCACGACGTCACCCAGTACCTGACCGACGGTCAGCGCGCCGTGGCCGAGACGCAGATGCTCGCCGGCGGGCGGCTCAGGTCGCCGAGCCAGTGGCGGCGCAAGGCCCGTCGCCTGGCGCTCAGGCTCGACCCGGACGGTGTCACCCGCCGTCACCGCGAGGCGCGCGTCCTGCGCAACGTCACGGTCGCGCCGTTGGAGGACGGCATGGGCCTGCTGTCGGCCAACCTGGCGGCCGAGGACGCTCGCGCCATCTACGACCGGATCGACCAGATCGCCCGCGCGGGCGCGGACGACCGCCCCATCGGGGCCCGGCGCGCCGACGTGCTCGCCGCCCTGCTCCTGGGCAACCGCCGCGAGCTTGTCGGGGTCGAGGTCCAGGTGATCGCCCCCGTCGGCACCCTCGCCGGCCTCGACGACAATCCGGCCGAGCTCGTCGGCTATGGACCCATCCCCGCCGAGGTCGGCCGGGCGCTGGCCGCCGACGCCCGCTGGCGCCGGGTGCTGACCGACCCGGAGGACGGCACCGTCCTCGACCTGGGCCACCGTCGGGTTCCGGCCCCGGCCCTCGCCCGGCTCATCCGCTTCCGGGATCTCCGCTGCGTGTTTCCGGGCTGCGGCATGCCCGCCACACGCTGCGACATCGACCACACGCGGGCCTACGCCGACGGCGGCCGCACCGCCTTCGACAACCTCGGCGTCCTCTGTAGGCACCATCACTCCGCGAAACACCGCGGCGGCTGGAGCCTCGATCAGCCAGAGCCCGGCGTCTTCCTGTGGACCAGCCCCGCCGGCCGCGTCTATCGCAACGACACGAACACCAACGAGGAGGAAGGCCTCCTGCCCGAGGAAGACCTCCTGCCCGAGGAAGACCACCGCGCCTGGACCACCGCATCTGGACCACGGCCCCGGCCGACACCGCGGCGCGCGCCCGGCCGGCCGGCCGGCCAAGACAGTCAGCCCGGACGACCGGACCCGTATCAACGATCCCTGCCCATTCTGAGTCCACGCCGGACTGGCCGTCGCCAGGACGCCCGGCGCGCGGAGTACTGCCTCCCGGCCGACGTCACCAGGTCCGCGCCGCCGCGGCCGCCCTCCCCTGGTCGGAGCGACAGCCCTCCCTCGTCCGTCCACGGTCGAGCCGAGAAATCCGACCTCGGACCGATGACCCGCGCGGCTCGCGGACCGGATTCTTGCCGTCATGGGAACTTCAGGCACAGGCACAGCGATCGCGGACGCGACCGCGGCGACAATGGCCGACGTCGCGATCACCGTCGACGGGCTGACGAAACGCTACCGCGGCCACACGGCTGTCGAGAACATGTCGTTCACCGTCCGCGGCGGAGCCATAACCGGCATTTTCGGGCTCAACGGAGCCGGTAAGACCACGGCGCTCAAGGTGATCAGCGGACTGGCTCGGGCAAGCGCCGGACAGGTGCTTTGGGGCGGGCACGACACACCCGCGGGTACTCGGGGAAGGCTGGGGGTCTTCATCGAGCCGTGCGGCGCGCATCCCGGCCGCTCGGCCCGGGCGCACCTGCGCTCGCTGGCGGCCATGGCGGGGCTGCCCCGGGCGCGGGTGGCCGAGGTGCTGGCGCTGGTCGGTCTCGACCAGGTCTCGCCGCGCCGGGTCGGGCGGTACTCGCTCGGGATGCGACAGCGGCTCGGGCTCGCGGCCGCGCTGCTCACCGATCCGGACATCCTGGTGCTGGACGAGCCGATGAACGGCCTGGACCCCCGTGGAATCCGATGGCTGCGCACCCTGCTGCGCGAGCAGGCGGACTCGGGCCGCACCGTCATGCTGTCCAGCCACTCGCTGACCGAGACCGAGCGACTGGTCGACGATGTGATCGTCATCCACCAGGGGCGTGTCGTGCACCAGGGCCCGATCGGCCCGATGACCGATCGCGGGGCCACACTCGAGGAGATCTTCCTTGGCCTGACCGACGCCGACCCGACCGACACCGACCCGACCGACACCGACCCGACCGACACCGACCCGACCGCGGCGGGCCCGACCGGAGGAGAGGACGCATGAGCCGGCTGGTCAGGGGTGAGCTCATCAAGGTCCTGAGCACTCGCACGGCGCTGGCCTTCACCGCGGCCTCGGTCGGCCTGACCGCCGCCAACGTGGTCGTCGTCGCGCTCGCGTCCGGGACACTCGACGAGGTGGGTGAGAAGGAGGAGGCCTTGTCCGGCATGCCGATCCTTCTGCTGCTGCTCGGCGCGGTCGGTGCCGCCGGCGAGTTCCGGCACCGCACCGCCGCGCCCGCCGCGCTCGCCTCGGGTGCCTCCCGGGAACGGCTGCTGCTCGCGCGCGCCGTGGCGTACGCGATCGCCGGCCTGGTAGCCGGGACGCTCATGGTGGGGGTGTCGCTGGGGGCGGGTCTTCCGCTGCTGGCCCGGCAGCCCGGCCCTGACCTCGGGGCGGGCGAGATCGCCGGAGTGGCCGGGGGCCTGCTGGCGTCGTCGGTGCTGGCCACCGTGATCGGGGTGGCGGTCGGCGCGCTGGTCCGCGACCAGATCCTGGCCGCGGTCGGCGCGCTGGTGCTGACGTTCGTCGTGAACCCGCTGATCGATCTCCTTCGGGAAGGCGCGTCGGACTACACGCCGCTCGGCGCGGTCGCGGTGCTGACCCGGATGGCCCACGGCACGGGCCGTGTCTCGCTGACCGCGGCCGCGGTCGTCCTGGCCGCCTGGGCTGCCGGGCTCCTGGCCGCCGCCGTGGCCGGTGAGCGCCGGCGCGACCTGGCATGACCACCCAGGCGGTGGGGCCGGGGCGACCGCGTGCCCGCGCGGCCGCGCTCGCCCGTGGCCGGCGCGCGCTGGCGTTCGACCTCCTCGTCGCGGCGGCCGCGACCGTCGCCGAGCTCAGCCTCCTGCTCGACGACGACCACACCGCGCGGGTGTCCACCGTGCTGCTCGCGGCCGCGTCCGGCGGTGCCCTCCTGGCGCGCCGCCGGGCGCCGTGGATCGTGCTCGCCGCGGTCGCCGGCCTGGCCGGAGCGCTGGTGGGAACCGGAGACTCGCCTGGCGGTGTGCCCGTCCTGGTCGCGCTCTTCACGATCGCCGAACGGGACGAGTGGCGGCGCTCGCTCGCCGCGCTCGTCCCCGTGGCCGTGTTCCTGGCCGCGCTGTCGATCGTCTCGGTCCCCGTGACGGCGGGGGTGTGGGCGCTGGGCGCGTACGCGCAGACCCGGCGTCGCTATGTGCGCGCGCTCGAGGAACGGGCCGAGCACCTCGAGCGGGAGCGGGCGCAGCTGGTCCGGATCGCGGCGCACGAGGAACGCGCCTCGATCGCCCGGGAACTGCACGACATCGTCGCCCACTCGGTGACCGTGATGCTGCTCGGTGTCCGCGGCGCGCGGGACGTGCTGCGCACCTCGCCGGACCGGGCCGACGACACGCTGGCCCAGGTGGAAAGGAGCGGGGAGCAGAGCGTCGCCGAGCTGCGCCGGATGCTGACCGTGCTGCGCGCGCCGGGCACCCCCGCCGACTCCCGTCCCGCGCCGTCGCTGCGGGACCTGGACGGGCTCGTCGCCGAGTATCGTGCCGCCGGGCTGCCCGTCGAGCTGCGGGTGACGGGGAAGCGGACCACCCTGCCCGGCGGGCTGGAGCTGTCGGCCTACCGCATCGTCGAGGAGGCGCTGACCAACGCGGTCAGGCACGCCTGCCCGAGCAGGGTCACGGTCGAGCTCGCCTATCACGACCGGCGCCTGGACCTCGAGGTGCTCGACGACGGCACGGCGTCCCGATCGGCGCGGGCGCCGGCCGCCGGGGACACGCCCGGGGACCCGCCCGGGGGCGGCACCGTGACCGGGCACGGGCTCATCGGGATGCGGGAACGGGCCGCGGTGCTCGGCGGCGAGCTGGACGTCGGCCCTCGGCCAGGCGGCGGGTTCCGGGTCGCCGCCCGCCTCCCGTTGGGAGACGACGCATGAGACCAGCGACGCGTGAGACCGGCGACGAGAGCGGGAGCCGCATGACCATCCGCCTGCTGATCGTGGACGACCAGGAGCTGATCCGGACCGGCCTGCGGCTGATCCTGGAAGGCCAGGACGACTTCGAGGTGGTCGGCGAGGCCGGGGACGGTCACGAGGCACTCGCGCGGGCCGCGCAGGTGCGCCCCGACGTCGTCCTGCTCGACATCCGCATGCCGCGCATGGACGGCGTCGAGACCACCGCCCACCTCACCGGCGGCCGGTTCACCCCGCCTCCGCGCGTGCTCATCCTGACCACGTTCGACCTGGACGAGTACGTGTTCGGCGCGCTGCGCGCCGGGGCGGCGGGATTCCTGCTCAAGGACGCCTCCCGCGAGCGCCTGATCGAGGCCGTCCGGGTCCTGAACGCCGGCGACGCGCTGCTGTCGCCGGCCGTCACCCGGCGGCTGGTCGAGACCTTCGCCGCCCGCGCGCGCCCGCCGACGCCGCCCGGCCTGCTCGACGTGCTGACGCCGCGCGAGCGCGAGGTGCTGGTCTTGGTCGGCCGCGGGCTGTCGAACACCGAGGTAGCCGGGCGCCTGGTCGTGACCGAGGCGACCGTGAAGAGCCACGTGGGCGCCATCCTCACCAAGCTCGGCCTGCGCGACCGGGTCCAGGCGGTGGTGTTCGCCTATGAGAACGGCATCGTCGTCGCGGGCGAGGCCTTCTGAAGGGCGCGGCCTTCTGAGGGGGCGCGGCCTTCTGAGGGGGCGCGGCCTTCTGAGGCCGCACGGCCCGTGGCGGCGGACCGGATGACGAGACGGCGCTGCCCGGCCGGGAGAACCGGCCGGGCAGCGGCGGGACCACTCGCGGGCAGCCGCCTACGCGGCGGTGGCGTGCTTCTGGGCGTACCGGCGAGCCCACTCGGCGCGGGGGACGGTGGCCGTCTCGACGTCCGCGGCCCTCGCACGCAGCGCTCCGACGGTCGCCTGCTCCTTGGGCAGCGCGGCGAACGGGTCCCAGTTGAAGAAGCGGGTCGCGTTCTGCCAGGTGATCTTCTCGATGTCGTCGTCGGAGGCGCCCGCGCCGGTGAGCTCGGCGTGGACGAACTCCGGCGCGTTCGGCCAGATCGAGTCGGAGTGCGGGTAGTCGCACTCCCAGGCGATGTTGTCGATGCCGATCTCGTGGCGCAGCTTCAGCGACGTCGGGTCGGTGACGTAGCAGGCCAGCGTGTGCTCGCGGAACACCTCGCTGGGCAGCTTGCCGCCGAAGTCACGGCGCAGCCAGCGCTGGTTGGTGTAGTGCCGGTCGCAACGGTCCAGGTAGAACGGGATCCAGCCGATGCCGCCCTCGGAGAAGGCGAACCGCAGGTCCGGGTAGGAGCGCATCGCCGGGCCCCAGAGCAGGTCCTGCGCGGCGACCGACGACACCTGGCAGGCCAGGATGATCAGGTTGTCGATCGGCGCGTCGGGCGCGCTCTTGATGGAGCCGAAGCCCTGGCCGATGTGCAGGCACATCACCAGGTTCTCGTCCGAGAGGGTCTGGAAGACCGGGCCCCAGTACTCGATGTTGTGGTAGCTCGGCAGGCCCTCGAGGTGGGGCAGCTCGGGCATCGTCACGGCCTTGCAGCCCTTGGCGGCGACCCGGCGGATCTCGGCCTTCATCAGCTCGGGGTCCCAGGTCGGCAGCAGCGCGATCGGGATGAACCGGCCCGGGTAGGCACCCGCCCAGCCGTCGATGTGCCAGTCGTTGTACGCCTGGATCATCGAGATGGTGATCTCGTCCTTGTAGTGGTTGAGATGACCAGCGGAGAAGCCGGTGAAGGTCGGGAAGCACATCGACGCGAGGATGCCGTTGCGGTCCATGTCGCGGACCCGTTCGTGGATGTCGTAGACGCCCGGGCGCATCTCGGCGAAGTTCGCCGGGTCGCGGCCCCACTCCTCGGCCGGCCAGGAGACCACGGCGTTCAGCCCGGACACGCCGGTCGGGCGGCCGCGGTAGATCCAGCGCTCGATGCCGTCCTCGCCCCTGACGACCTGCGGGGCGAGGTCGGTCCACTTCGCCGGCACGCGTCCGTCGAACATGTCGGGCGGCTCGACAACGTGGTCGTCGATGCTCACCAGGACCATGTCGTCGATGTTCATCAGGAGGTTCCTCCTAGCGGCGGGGGCGAGGGAGCCGAACGGTCCTCCGGGCAGGGGCATCGGGCCTGGGCTCGGACCTTAACTAGTTGTACGCTGCGAGGCCATGTCCGTCTCCGCACGTTCGGCCAGGCACCCTGCGGAATCGGCCAACCTGAGCCCGTTCGTGGTCACCCCCGACATCGACCTGACCGGGGTGAACATCGGCGCCGTCGACCTGCGCCGGGGCGGGGCGGCGCTCGGCGGCGGCCACCTGTACGAGGGTGACCGGCTGGTCACCGGCTGGCACTCGCACGACCTGCACCAGATCGAGTACGCGGTCAGCGGGGTCGTCGAGGTCGAGACGGCCGCCGGCCACTACCTGTTGCCGCCCCAGCAGGCAGCCTGGATCCCGGCCGGCCTCGAGCACCAGTCGACCATGAACACCGCGGTGCGGACCGTGTCGGTGATGTTCGACCCCAGCATCGTCCCCCACCCCGGCGACCGGGCCCGCATCCTCGCGGTCTCGCCCCTCATCCGCGAGATGATGATCTACGCCCTGCGATGGCCGATCTTCCGGCTCGAGACGGACGACGTGTCGGACGGCTTCTTCCGCACGCTCGGCCACCTCGTCGCCGAGACGCTCGACCACGAGGAGCCGCTGAGCCTGCCGACGTCGGCCGACCCGGTCGTGGCGGCGGCGATGGCCTACACCCGGGAGCACCTGGGCTCGGTCACCGCGGCCCAGGTCGGCCACGCGGTCGGCGTGTCCGAGCGGACGCTGCGCCGCCAGTTCGCCGCCACGCTCGGCATGTCCTGGCGGACCTACCTGCTGCAGGCCCGGCTGCTGCGCGCGATGGCGCTGCTGGCCGAGCCGGGCCCGTCGGTGCTGGACGTGTCGCTCGCTGTCGGCTTCGACAACGTCAGCGCGTTCGCCCGCGCCTTCGCCCAGCGCTGCGGCGAGACGCCCTCCACCTACCGCCGGCGGGTCACCGCCGCGCAGCCGGCCTGACCGGCTCCGGGGCCGGCTGCGGGGCCGGGCCGGGCACGACCGCGACGCCGGCGAGGGCCGGGCCGGGGGCGAGCCGGCGGGCCAGCACGCGCCAGACGACCAACTGCACCGCCCCGAGGGCGAACGCGAACGGCAGGAGCGTCTGGGGGCCGGCCTCCTGCAGGAGCGTGCCCGCGAGCCAGGGCAGGACGGCGCCGCCGAGCAGGGCACCCGCATTGATCACTCCGATGGCGGTCGCGACCAGCCTTGCCGTGGTCAGCCGCGGCGTGAGGGCGATCATGGTCGGGAAGATCGGGCCGAGGAAGAAGCCGAGCAGCACGAAGGCCGCGATGGTCAGGCCGGCGCTCGCCAGGGCGGCCCAGGCGAGCGCGCACGCGGCCGCGGTGCCGGCGAGGCTGCCCCACAGCAGCCCGGGCTCGGTCAGCCGCAGCCGGGCGGTCACCGGGCCGATGAGGAACCGGCCGGCGGTCAGGCCGAGCCAGTAGCCGCTGATGGCGTAGCCGGCGATCGGGTCCGACAGCGCGTGGTGCTCGACCAGGTAGCTGAATCCCCAGGTGCCGACGCTGATCTCCAGGCCGACGTACGCGGCGAGCAGCAGGGCGCCTAGCAGCACCGGCCGCGTCCGCAGCACCGACCCGAGCCCCTCGCGGGACGCCGCCGTCCCCGCGGCGGTGGTCCCCGCCGCCAGCTCCGTGCCGGACGCTCCCGCGCCAGACACCGCCGCGCCGGGCATTGCCGCGCCGGGCATTGCCGTGTCAGACATTGCCGTGCCAGACACCGCCGTGCCAGGCGCCTCGGAACCGGCGTGGACCAGCAGCGGGTCGTCGGCGCGGTCCGGATAGCCGGCGACAGCCACGGCCATGGGCCCGAACCCCGCGATGGTCAGCACGAGCACCACTACCTGCCAGCCGCCCAGCGTCAGCAGCCAGGTCGCCAGCAACGGGCCGAGCAGGGCGCCGACACCGAAGAACGCGTGCAGGCGGTTGAGCAGGGACGTGGCGTTCGGCTGGGTGGCGAGGTAGGCGTTCATGACGGACTCGAGCGTGCCGACGGCGTAGCCGCCGAGGGCCTGGACGAGCACGAAGGCGGCGAACAGCGGCCGCGCGGCGGTGGCGAGCCCGGCCGCTCCCAGGCCGAGGCCGGCGACGAGCACGACCAGCCGCCCGCCGAACCGCGCCACGGACGGCCCCGACAGGACGCTGGCCGCGACGTACCCGCCGGCCGAGGTGAAGAAAGTGAGGCCGATGGTCGCCTTGTCGACCTGGTAGTCGTCGATCTGCGCCGGAAACAGGACCCCGCCGGCCCCGGAAAGCAGGCCGAACACAACGAACATGGCGAAGGCGGCCAGCACGGACCACCGTTCGCGGCGCGCCGCGGGCAGAATTTCCCCCCTATTCGTCCAGGCCGGACGAGCCTTTCCTGGAACGGCGGACAAACGGGCGCGCCGCTCCCGTGAACTCGCCAGCGCGAACGTGGCCGGGTGCCCTCCCGGCCCGGATGTCCAATATTAGGACACCAACGGAGCGATGTCTCCGCTTGAAGGCGCGAGAATCGGCGGCCCGCGAGCCCGCGCGGGTCTCGGCCCCCACCCGGGCGCGAGCACGGCGATGAGCGCCGCCGCGAGCACCGCCATGATCATGGCCATGAGCGCCGCCATGGGCGCGGCCGTCAGCGCGGCCCGGGGACGAGCCCTTCCCGGAGCGCGACAAGCGCGAGGCACCGCGCTTGGACACCCTCGGCCTCGACCACTACCGCCCACGCCACCCACCGAACGAACTCGGAGTCCGCTATGTTGACCGGATCGAGGACATCGGCAAGAAGTACGACCCCCTTTTGGGGGCGGCCGGAGAACGGCAGCCGGAGAAGCGTGGCCGGCGGACACACGGAGGTAGCGTCGCGTCGCTTCCCGGGTGCGTCGCCCGGTTCTCGGGTTTAATTCTGCGATGAGTGCAGCCAGCCCGGCCAGGTTCTCGATCAGGCGCGGCCTGGCCGCTCTCGCCGGCGTCGCGGTCGCGTTGCCCGTCGTGGCCGCCGGCTGCGGGAATGGCGAGGAGCCCGGTTCCACGCCGCCTTATCTCGACTCGGCGGCGCCGGTCGAGCGGCGGGTTTCCGACCTGCTCGGCCGGATGACGCTCGAGGAGAAGGTCGGCCAGATGGCGCAGGCCGACCGCAGCGCCGTCGCCAAGCACCCGGGGATGATCACGTCTCTCGGCCTGGGCTCGGTGCTGTCCGGCGGAGGCTCGGTGCCCGCCGACAACACCCCATCCGGCTGGGCGGACATGGTCGACGGCTTCCAGTCGCGCGCGCTCGCCACCCGGCTGAAGATCCCGCTGCTCTACGGCCTCGACGCCGTGCACGGCAACAACAACCTCGTCGGCGCGACGGTCTTCCCGCACAACATCGCGATGGGCGCGACCCGCGACCCCGGCCTCGTCCGCGACGCGGCGCGGATCACCGCCCTCGAGACGAGGACGACCGGCCCGCAGTGGGTGTTCGCGCCCTGCCTCTGCGTCTCCCGCGACGTGCGCTGGGGGCGCACCTACGAGAGCTTCGGCGAGGACCCGGACCTCGTCGCCCAGATGGCCACGGTCCTGGAGGGGCTCCAGGGGAAGGCCCCCGCGGACCGCGCGGGCCCCGCGCACGTCCTCGCGACCGCCAAGCACTTCGCGGGCGACGGTGACACCACCTACGGGACGTCCACCAGCTTCCGCTACACCGTCGACCAGGGCATCACGATCACCGACCGCGCCCGGTTCGACGAGACCAACCTCGCGCCCTATGTGACCGCGGTCCGGACGTACGACGTCGGCAGCATCATGCCGTCGTACTCCAGCGTCGACTGGACGGAGGACGGCGTCGGCAACCCGGTGCGGATGCACGCGAACACCGAGCTGCTCACCGGTTTCCTGAAGCAGGAGCTCGGGTTCGAGGGGTTCCTGGTCACCGACTGGGAGGCCGTCCAGCAGCTCCCCGGCGACTACGCCGCCCAGGTCCGCGCCGCGGTCAACGCCGGCGTCGACATGTTCATGGAGCCGAGCAGCGCGCCGGAGTTCGTGCGGACCCTGCTCGCCGAGGTGCGCGCCGGGCGCGTCGCGCCGGCGCGCATCGACGACGCGGTCGGCCGGATCCTGGCCGCGAAGTTCGAGCTGGGCCTGTTCGAGCACCCCTTCACCAACCGCGGGAACATCGGCGCGGTCGGCTCACCCGAGCACCGCGCCGTCGCCCGGCGAGCCGTCGCGGCGTCCCAGGTCCTGCTGAAGAACGACGGCGACGTGCTCCCCCTGGCGGCCTCCCAGCGCGTCTACGTGGCCGGGGTGAACGCGGACGACCTCGGCAACCAGGCCGGCGGCTGGACGGCCACCTGGCAGGGTGCCTCCGGAGACACCATCCCCGGGACGACGATCCTGGAGGGAATCAAGGAGCACGCCGCCAGGGTCACCTACAGCGCCGACGCGTCCGCGCCGACCGGGGGCCACGACGTCGGCGTCGTCGTCATCGGCGAGACGCCCTACGCGGAGGGCGTCGGCGACGTCGGCAACGGCCGCACCCTGAACCTGTCCCCCGCCGACCAGGCGAACATCGACAAGGTGTGCGCCGCCATCGCCACCTGCGTCGTCCTGGACGTCGCCGGCCGCCCGCAGATCGTCACCGACCAGCTGACGGAGATGGACGCCTTCGTGATGGCCTGGCTTCCCGGCAGCGAGGGTGCCGGGGTCGCCGACCCTTTGTTCGGCGAGGTCCCCTACAGCGGCCGCCTCCCAGTCACCTGGCCCCGCGCCGAGGCCCAGGAGCCCATCAACGTCGGCGACCAGGAGTACGACCCGCTCTTTCCCTACGACCACGGCCTGACCACCGCCCGGCGCTGACCACGCCCGCCGCTGACCACGCCCCGGACGAAGTTGTTCACCCCGCCCTTGGCGAACGCGTATGCGATGACGCCGGCGGAACCTTTCCGGCCGTTCGACGACGAGACGCCGACAATCGAACCCTGATTCCGCCTCCGCCATCGCGCGGCCGGCTTGCCTGGTGTTCAGGAAATAGCCGAGCGCGGAAACCCGGACGGCGCGCCTGAAGAACTCGACGGACTCGTCGAGCCTGTCGCGCGGGTGAGGACGGTCTCGCGGGTGAGAAGGAACCCGTCACGGGGCCGTGCCTGACCCCGCCGGCGGTCCATATCGTGAGGACCACCGGACCGGACCGGTGGCGGCTTTCCGACGGCGGGGTCCGGCACGGCCCCGTGCCCCGGGAGGGTCCGACGACACCGCCGCAGGAGGTGACCCGCGCGTGGCGGCCTACGCCAGGTTCGACGATCTGCGTACCGGTGTGGCCTGGGAGTTCGGCCAGGCCGCCTACGAGCTGGCGGCCGGCCGGCCGCGCGACGTCGCCGGGCTGCTCGCCGAGGTCGAGGCGGCGACGGCCGACGGCTGGTGGGCCTACGGGTATGTCGCCTACGAGGCCGCCGCGGGGCTGGACCCGAGCCTCGCCGTCCACCCGGCCCAGAGCGGCCTGCCGCTCGCCTGGTTCGGCGTGTGCGCCCCGCCCGCGCTCGTCCCGACGGTGCGGGCGCCCGACCCGGCCGCCTACCAGGTGGGCGAATGGCGGGTCGCCTGGGACGAGGACACCCACCGCCGCCGTGTGGCGGCCGTCCGCCGCCAGATTGCCGCCGGCGAGACCTACCAGGCCAACCTGACCACCCGGATGAGCGCCGGGGCCGACGGCGACTCGCGCGCCTTCTACGCCGCCCTCGCGCTCGGCCAGCGCGGCGCGTTCAACGCCTACCTGGACCTCGGACGGTTCGCCATCGCCAGCGCCAGTCCCGAGCTCTTCTTCGAGACGGCTGCCCGCGAGGTGCGCATGCGGCCGATGAAGGGCACGGCCCGGCGAGGCCGGAGCCCCGCGGAGGATGCCGCGATCGTCGCCGCCCTGCGCGCAAGCGAGAAGGAACGCGCCGAGAACATCATGATCGTGGACCTCGTGCGCAACGACCTGGCGCGGGTCGCCGCGACCGGCAGCGTACGGGTCACCTCGTTGTGCCGGGCGGAACAGTACGAGACGGTTCACCAGCTCACCTCCGGGGTGTCCGCCCGGCTGCGTCCCGATGTCGGCCTCGTCGAGGTGTTCCGGGCGCTGTTCCCCTGCGGGTCGGTCACCGGGGCACCGAAGCCGCGCACCATGGAGATCATCCGCGACCTGGAGGACGGCCCGCGCGGCGTCTACTGCGGCGCCATCGGCATGCTCGCGCCGCCGAGCGCGCCCTTCCAGGCGCGCTTCAACGTGCCCATCCGCACCGCTGTCGTCGACCGCGCCACCGGCACCGCCGTCTACGGCACCGGCGGCGGCATCACCTGGGACTCGGCCGCCGCCGACGAGTACGCCGAGCTGCGGGCCAAGGCCGAGGTCCTGACCCGGCTGTCCCGGCCGTCGCGGCCTCGTATCCCGCGCTGACGCGCCTGGTCGGCCGCGACCACCGCGCGGCTGACCCTCGGAGAGCTTCGCCGTCGTCGCCGGTCCGCGCCCGTTGCCCGTCCTCCCGCGGCGGCGCGTGCCTTTCGCGCGGCCGCTGACACCCCGCCCGCGGGCGTCGACGCCCGGCCGCCCGGCCGCCCGGTCGCCCGGTCGTCGTCGCCTCACCGCGGACGCGCGCCAGACCGGTCCGCCAACCATCGCAACCGTCCGTCAGTCAGGCGATACAGAGAGTCGCAGTCTCCTTACATCTTTGCACGGAGAGTCGAGATCTATGATCCTCTCGCCATCATCCTGAATATCTCAACACCATCTAGCCACTCATAGTTACGGGGGAGTCATGGCTGGTGAGAACCACACCGGCTCGATGGGGGATCGACCTCCACCGACACCGGTCGCCACCGGCGGCGGCGAGGACCGTCGCCGGACGGCCAAGGACACCGGCGCGTCGAACCGCGACGCCGGCGCGTCAAGCAGTCACGAGGGGTTGGCCCTGCTGGTCGCCGATGGGGCGACCGATCCGACGACCGGTGACCGGCGGGACCAGGCCGCGGGGCGCGGTTTCACCCCGACGGAGATCACGGCCCTGGCCGAGGCCTTTCCCAACGCCTCGGCGGCTTCGCACCTGCTGCGCTCCGTGGGCTTCCCGCCGTCCCGGATCCCGGACTGGCACGTGTCCGACGCCACCGAGTTCTGGTCCGAGGTGGGAAAACGGGTCGCGGACGGCGTTCTCCTCGACGGCCGTGCCCGGATCCTCGCGGCGGCCCACGCGCGCTATCCGGCGAACCGGGGCTTCCTCCTGGGCGACGGCGGACACCGGCAGCGCGCTGGCGCCCGCGCAAGCCGATCCGAGGGATTTCTGGCCCGCGTGCCGCGAGGACTGCGCGATGTCCGTCAGTCGGCCGTGACGGCCCTGGCGGTCGTCGTGGTCGTCGTCGCCCTCGTCGCGGCGGTGTGGACGTTCAGCGCCCACGGGAACGACGCGCCGCCGGCCAGCACCCCGCAAGCCAGCGCGACGCCGGCCCCGGCCGTCACCATGACTCCCCCCACGCCCGGTCCGACAACCATCCCCCACCCCGGCCCTGGAGTCGTGCCGGACCGCGTTGGCCCTGACACAAGGACGACGATCGAAAGCCCCACCCCGACGGACGGCGGGCACAAGCCAACGCGACCGCCCACCGCCGGCCTCACCGTCAGCCCGGCCTCCGGAGACGCGCCGCTCACCGTCACCGCGGACGGCTCCGGCTCCACGCCCGGCTCGAACCCGCTGGCGGGCTACCGGTTCTCGGTCGGCGACGACGTGCGCACCCCCGCGGACGGGCAGGCGAGCGTGACCTACGAGTTCAGCGTTGCCGGCACCTACGTCGTGTCCCTCACGGTCACCGACTCCGCCGGCACCGCCAGCGCGCCCGTCACCGCCTCGGTCACCGTGACCGGGCCGCCGTCGATGACGGCACCCGCGCTCGTCAGCCCGCCCGACAAGACGGTCTACACCGTCCCGGACACCGTCACGTTCGGCTGGAACGCCGTCCCAGGTGCCTCCGGGTACCGGTTGGAAACAGAGGCGACGGACGGCGAGAACTGGCAGCCGAACGAGACCTTCGACGTCGCCGACACCTCGATGAGGTACTCCTGGCCGGGATGGCAGAAGTTCCGGTGGAGGGTAAGCGCGCTCGCCCCCGACGGAACCCAGGGACCGCCCAGCGAGTGGCGCGAGCTCTACAACAACCCGTCGTAACGCGACGAAACTCGCCGTAGTGCCATAGCGGCCGACGGCCTACAGACCTACGGGCATACGGGAGCGGGGGGGGGGGGCGCCCCGGGGGGGGGCGCCCCCCCCCCCCCCCCCCCCGCGGAGCTGGTCGACCGGTTCGAGCTCGACCCGACCAAGCGCGGCCGGCAGTACTCCAAGGGCAACCGGCAGAAGG
>NZ_JADWYU010000380.1:0-7893 GCF_016786325.1 Frankia nepalensis
GCCCTGGGATGGCGCCGCGGACGTCCCGGCCGGCTTGGCCGCCGACGCGGGCCGCGCGGTGGGACGTCCTCCACGCGGGCCATGTGGTTGGGACATCTTCCCTGAAGTCGAGGTGGCCGTCGCTGTGTGCGACGGCCACCATTCGGCTGGTCGGAGCCCTCTCCGGCCCCGGTTCGGGTTCTCGGCCGGCTCAGCCCCTGGCCGCGCGGTGGCGGGCCACGGCGGCGAGGAACCGCAGATTGCCGAACAGGTAGCGCCGCCACAGCCGGGTCGGCTCGGAGGCCAGTCGGTGCAGCCACTCGAGGCCCATGTCCCGCATCCACGGGGGTGCCTGCTTCTTGGTGCCGGCGATGAAGTCGAAGGCGGCGCCGACGGCGATGGCGACCGCCGGGAGCGCGCCCGCCAGCCGTGTGGTCTCCCAGTCCTGCTTGGGCGTGCCCAGCCCGACCCAGACGACCTGGGCGCCCGAGGACCGAATCCGTTCACACTGGTGGTGCCACTCGGACGCCGTCAGCGGCCGGAACGGCGGGCTTTCGGCGCCGGCGATGATCGCGTCCGGGTAGGCGGCGCGCAGGTTGGCCTCGACCCGGGCAAGGACCTCAGGGGTCGAGCCGAGCAGGTAGTGGCGCAGCCCCACCTCCTGCCCCAGCCGGACGACGTCGGTGAACAGGTCGGCTCCCCGGACCTGCCGGGTGGGCAGGTGGCGGTCGCGGTGGAACAGCCGGTTGTGCCAGACGACCGGCTTGCCGTCGGCGAAGTTGACCGAGGCGGCGCGCAGCATTCCCCGCAGGAGCGGGTCGCGGTCGGCCAGGGCGAGCGTGTAGGCGTTGCACTGGTGGACGTCGACGCCTGGCCGTGCCAGCGCGGCCAGGCCGTCGGGCGCCGGCCGTGTCGCGAGCTCGGCCGCGGCCGCGACGATCCGTTCGGCGGCCTCCTCGGGCCCGCAGGCCGTGATGGGTACGCGCGCGCACCACACCACCGGGCCCTGACCGGCGAGGCCCGAGGCCGTCCGCTGTGTCGGGATGGGTGCCCAGCCCGTGGCGACGCCGGCTCCGGCGACCGCGGGCTGGGGCTGGGGCTGGGGCGCCGGTCGAGTCGCGGGCGAGCCGGCGCGGCGCATGGGCGCGTCGGGATCCCACGAGGGCTCCAGGATCTGCGTGCCCACCGCTGTGACGTTGTCGTTCCTGCCGATCTGACCCATCCGATCGCCCTTCCGGCGGTCGCGCCCAGCCGCGGGCCGACCACGCTGGCTGACACCTGACCTCGCGGATGGGCTTCGGCGATCCGCGAGGAACCCCGGGGCTCGGCGCTTGGTGGCCGCCCGGACCATCATCTTGATTACTCATAGTAGTCGACTCATTGCCAGTGGAAGTCGAGCGTGCGTGTCGCATCCGGAGGGGCTGGGCACGTCAACGTAATGTCATCATCACGTTGGGTGACAATTCTGGGTGGAGTCCCCGCCTCGTGCCGACCTGGAGCACTCCTACGCGGGCGTCGGCGCCGAGGCACCGCGCGGCGGGAAGCAGGCGTGGAGGGGCGCGAACCTGTGGGGCCGGGTGCCTCGAACGCGAACAGTGACGATCGGAGGCGGAAGTGGATCTGCGCCTTGCACCCGGCGCGGCGAGGCTCGAGGCCGACGGTCTCGCGGCGGGCCGGCCGGCGGAGGGCGGCCGGGGTGTCCCCTGGTCGGGTCGCCGTGGCGGTGGTCCCGCGGCCGATGCCGTGGGCGCGGAGTTTTCCTGTCTTGGTGGTGTGGTTTCGGGTGGTCGGTCCGGGCCTCGGTTGATGGCGGGGGCGTTGGCGGTGGCTCTCGGGGTCGGTCTGAGCCGGTGGGGTTCCTATCTGGGTGTGCAGCCGGTGTTCCTGACCGATGTGCTGGTCGCGGCGGGGGCTGGGCACTGCGCGGCTGTTCGGCTGACCGGGCGTGGTCGCCGTCCGGCGAGGGGGTTTGGGCTGGGGGAGGTGGCTGTCGGGCTGTTCGCCCTGTATGCGATGGCCCAGTTCGTGCTGGGAGGTGACCATTCGCTGCTCGCGTTGCGTGATTTCGCGCCCTATGGGTATGCGTGGGTCGGTTTGCTGTCCGGCTGGGCGTTGCGTGCGTCTGGTCCTGCGCAGCGGGCGGCGACTGCCCGCCTGCTCGTCATCGCGTTGTATGTGCATCTGGTCTGGGTCGTCGTGGCCACCGCGGTGCCAGGCCTGACCACGTGGCTGCCCATGCTGCCCGGTGGGCGGGCCCGGCTGTTGGAGCTGCGGCCGGATTTCGATGCGGCGATGCTCGGGGTGACGGCGAGTCTGTCGCTGGTTCGTTTCATGCGGGGAGATGGGCGGTTTGCCGGCCTGATCGCCATTCTGTGTCTGGGTCTGGCCGCGGGCATGCCGTCGCGGGCGGGGCTGCTGGCCGCGTGTATCTGCTGTGTTCTCACGCTTGTTCTGACCGGCGCGGCGGCGAGGCGGCAGGGGGTCGTCAGTGACCGGCGCCTGTTGGTCTTCGCTGTCGCGCTCTGCGGTGCCGCGCTGCTTCCGATGACCAGGGCCGGCTCGAAGCTGTTCGCGAGTTTCGGTCTGGTCGAGACCTCCAGCGAGTTGGGCGCGGTCGGTGTGGCCACCATGTCCGCCAGGGAGAAGGCATGGCAGGCGGTCATCCAGTACGTCGCGGATACCCATACCCGGGTCTTTGGTTCCGGCTATGGCATCAACTTCGTCGCCGAGTCCGGTGCGTACATCTACCTGAGTGGAGTCAGTCTGGTGCGGTCTCCGCACAACTACCTGATCGGGCTGTATGCCCGGCTGGGCCTGGTGGGCGTGGTGCTCTTTCTTCTCGTGGTGGCGGCGGCCGTCCGAGCGGTGGTGCGGGCTCGCTCCGCTATCGGCTCGGACGACCTGCTGCTCATCGCCACGATCGTGCCGGCGGCGATTCTGACCACCGCGATGATGGGCGTGGTCCTGGAGTCTCCGTTCGGCGCGGTTCCGTTCTTCTGGTGCCTCGGGATCCTGCTGGCGGCCGGCTGGGACCGGCCCGGCTACGAAACCGACAGGCCCGAGACGGTCTCGGCGGTGGCCGGTTCGACGGTGGCGGTCCCCGCGACAACTTCGACGGTGGCGGTCCCCGCGACAACTTCGACCGTGGCGGTCCCCGCGACAACGACGTTGCTGCCCACCTTCTGAGAGATCTTTCGGAGGCGGAAGTGGATCTGCGCCTTGCACCCGGCGCGGCGAGGCTCGAGGCCGACGGTCTCGCGGCGGGCCGGCCGGCGGAGGGCGGCCGGGGTGTCCCCTGGTCGGGTCGCCGTGGCGGTGGTCCCGCGGCCGATGCCGTGGGCGCGGAGTTTTCCTGTCTTGGTGGTGTGGTTTCGGGTGGTCGGTCCGGGCCTCGGTTGATGGCGGGGGCGTTGGCGGTGGCTCTCGGGGTCGGTCTGAGCCGGTGGGGTTCCTATCTGGGTGTGCAGCCGGTGTTCCTGACCGATGTGCTGGTCGCGGCGGGGGCTGGGCACTGCGCGGCTGTTCGGCTGACCGGGCGTGGTCGCCGTCCGGCGAGGGGGTTTGGGCTGGGGGAGGTGGCTGTCGGGCTGTTCGCCCTGTATGCGATGGCCCAGTTCGTGCTGGGAGGTGACCATTCGCTGCTCGCGTTGCGTGATTTCGCGCCCTATGGGTATGCGTGGGTCGGTTTGCTGTCCGGCTGGGCGTTGCGTGCGTCTGGTCCTGCGCAGCGGGCGGCGACTGCCCGCCTGCTCGTCATCGCGTTGTATGTGCATCTGGTCTGGGTCGTCGTGGCCACCGCGGTGCCAGGCCTGACCACGTGGCTGCCCATGCTGCCCGGTGGGCGGGCCCGGCTGTTGGAGCTGCGGCCGGATTTCGATGCGGCGATGCTCGGGGTGACGGCGAGTCTGTCGCTGGTTCGTTTCATGCGGGGAGATGGGCGGTTTGCCGGCCTGATCGCCATTCTGTGTCTGGGTCTGGCCGCGGGCATGCCGTCGCGGGCGGGGCTGCTGGCCGCGTGTATCTGCTGTGTTCTCACGCTTGTTCTGACCGGCGCGGCGGCGAGGCGGCAGGGGGTCGTCAGTGACCGGCGCCTGTTGGTCTTCGCTGTCGCGCTCTGCGGTGCCGCGCTGCTTCCGATGACCAGGGCCGGCTCGAAGCTGTTCGCGAGTTTCGGTCTGGTCGAGACCTCCAGCGAGTTGGGCGCGGTCGGTGTGGCCACCATGTCCGCCAGGGAGAAGGCATGGCAGGCGGTCATCCAGTACGTCGCGGATACCCATACCCGGGTCTTTGGTTCCGGCTATGGCATCAACTTCGTCGCCGAGTCCGGTGCGTACATCTACCTGAGTGGAGTCAGTCTGGTGCGGTCTCCGCACAACTACCTGATCGGGCTGTATGCCCGGCTGGGCCTGGTGGGCGTGGTGCTCTTTCTTCTCGTGGTGGCGGCGGCCGTCCGAGCGGTGGTGCGGGCTCGCTCCGCTATCGGCTCGGACGACCTGCTGCTCATCGCCACGATCGTGCCGGCGGCGATTCTGACCACCGCGATGATGGGCGTGGTCCTGGAGTCTCCGTTCGGCGCGGTTCCGTTCTTCTGGTGCCTCGGGATCCTGCTGGCGGCCGGCTGGGACCGGCCCGGCTACGAAACCGACAGCCCGGCAGAAGACTCGGCGGAGGCGGGGCCGGGGACCCTCACCGCCACGGCGTCCGGACCACTGGTGGCCGAGCCGGCGGCGGAGGTCTCTCGCACACCCTTGCGCCAGTAGACGCCGCTCGAGTCGATCGGAACCAGAGGTTCGGTTATGCCGCGCGCGGCACGGAAGTCGGTGACGGCGCGCTGGCAGCGCTCGAGGAGGCCATAGTCGTCTATGACGCAGAAGCCGCCGTCCGAGAGCCGGTCGTAGAGCCCGTTCAGCGCGTCGAGCGTGCTCTCGTACATGTCGCCGTCGAGCCGCAGCACCGCCAGCCGCTCGATCGGCGCGGTGGGCAGCGTGTCCCGGAACCAGCCCTTCAGGAAGCGCACCTGCTCGTCGAGCAGCCCGAAACGGCGGAAGTTCTCCTGGACCTCCGCCATCGAGACGGCGAGCACGTCGTGGGTGTGGTGCCTGTCGTGCGCGTCCGCGGGGTATCTGCCCGCGTCGGGCTTCGGCAGGCCGGCGAACGAGTCCGCCACCCAGACCGTGCGGTCGGTGACCTCATGCGCGGCGAGTACACCGCGCATGAAGATGCAGGCGCCGCCCCGCCAGACGCCGGTCTCGATGAGGTCCCCTGGTACCCCGTCCGCGAGAACTGTTTCGACGCACATGCGCAGGTTGTCCATCCGGCGCACGCCGATCATGCTGTGCGCGAGGCGTGGCCAGTCCTGGCCTTCTTGCCGCCGTTCCGGCGGGAGCGTGCGGACGATCTCAAGTCTCTGGTTCGCCAGCAGCGACGCCAGCATGCGGCGGGGAAAGGTGTGGTCGCGCCAGACGCTTCCGTCGCGGCCGTCCCAGAGCGTGCAGGTGAGGGTGTCTCTGAGCAGGTCCAGGTACCTGCCACGCAGCCGCGCGGCCTCGTCGGTGGCCATGGTTCTCACTGGCGGTGTCCTATCGTTTCGGTTGGTGGATGAAGGGTGCGTAAGGCCGTTCGTCCGGACGCGTTGTGTCTGGCCGGGATCGGCGGGACAGCGTTTTTGGATGACATACGGCGTCGGATTCCGCACGGCAACTATATGAATGCGAAGCTGTCGGTCGTGGCCGACACGCGGCGGGCGCGGCACCGTCAGAGCAGCTTGCGCTGCCGACGCAGGCGGCGCGCGGTATAAAGCGGTCCCAAGGCGGCGGCGGTGCCCAGATATGACACCGCTACGGCCGTTTGTCCGGACGCGAACGAAACGCCCGCGCGCCGGTAGAAGAAACGGGCGTACTCGGCCCGGCGGCGCCAGAGGGAGCGCCGGTAGGTCGCGTTGAACTGTTCCCAGGTAAGGTCGCCGCCGGCCGCCCGGGCGCGCACCCGGGCGGCCAGGAACTGGGTTCCGGCCTGCATCGCGAAGAACTTGCGCGTGGTCTCGCTACCGCCATGGACTCGGTATCGGCCGACAATCTCTGGCACTGTGACGATCTGCCCGTAGCCCGCCAGCCGGCTCACCAGGTCCAGGTCGTCCACGGGCGCCACCTGGCGGACCAGTGCCGCGTCGAAACCACCGGCGGCCATGAGCAGGTCCCGTCGGGCGACGGCCGAGGAAAACGGGAACGGCATGAACGTCGCCGCCGCGAGGTCGGCCGCCCGGCCCTCGGTCGGCTCCCCGGCGACGCCGATCGCGCGCCCGACGGCGTCGACGTACCGCATGCGGCCGCCGACCATCGCCACGCCCTCGCGGGCCAGCACGGGAAGTTGGATGGAAAGCTTGCGCGGCAGCCACTCGTCGTCCTGGTCGAGGAAGGCGACGGCCCAGCCGGAGGCGTGCTCCAGACCAGTGCCGCGGGCCGCCGCGACGCCGCCGTTCGTGCGTTGTATCAGCGTTATCCGCGGATCCTGGTACTCCTGGACGATCTGTACCGTCGAATCCCTGGAACCGTCGTCGACGACCAGTAGCTCGAGTTCGCGGTGTTCCTGGGACAGCGCGCTGTCGATGGCGCGCCGCACGAACCGTGCGCCGTCATAGGTGGGTAGCACAATGCTGACCAGCATGTGCGACACACTAGCTCGAATGCTCGCGCGCGCTATTTCGCGATGGTCAGGCGCATGTCGCGGTACACCTGGGAGATGAGAGATTCACGTCGATCATCCTGATGTGCGCGTGTTCGTCGCGCGTTCCTCGGGCCGGAGTATCTCCGCCGTGACGGCACGGAGAACACGCCGACATTCGGCATCCGGTTCCGGTGGCCAGCCCGCGGTAAAATGCGCGGCATCGGAACGATCACAGAAAATGCGGCCCGGGTTCGTTCGCGGTCGGGAGGCGTGGTTTCGCGCGGGTCGTGATGCGCGGAGCCGTCGGTACCAGACGCCGTACGCATAGGGAGTCCAGGATCATGGCGGTAAGGGTTACGGCGATGATGCCGGCGTACAACGCCGAGGCGACGATCGTCGAGGCTGTTGGCTCCGTCCTTGGCCAGGAGTTCGACGACCTGGAACTAATCGTTGTCGACGACGGCAGCACAGATGGCACCGTCGAGCTGGTGCGCGCGGTCGGGGACAGCCGTGTCCGCGTCATTGAGAACCCCTCCAACGTCGGCAGAGGAGCGGCGCACAATCAGGCGATCGCGAGCGCGCGGGGGAGGTTGATCGCGGTGTGCGACGCGGACGACATCTCGCTGCCACACCGGTTTGGTCTGCAGGTCAGGTTTCTGGACGAGAACCCTTCCGCGGCGGTGGTCTCCGGGCAGATAGACAGTTTTGGAGAGTGGGGTGGTCCGGTGAGAATGCACCAGTATCCAACCTCGCGTCTCGATATCGAAAAGAGGTTTCGAAGGGGGCATATGGCCATCGCCCACCCCGCGGCGATGTTTCGCCGTGAGGTCGTCGTCGCGGCCGGGGGCTACTCCAGCGAATGCGTGCGCGCCCAGGATCTCGAGCTGTTCCTCCGGCTGGCCGGAACCGTGGGGATTCGCGCGCTCGATGAATGCCTTGTCCACTACCGTACTTCGGCGAGGTTTCCCGCCTATCGCTATTGGATGCAGAACGCGAACTATCGGCGATACGCCGTGTACTCGGCAAGGATGCGCCGAATGATGCGCGAACCCGGAGCCGCTGACCAGTACCTCGGGAAGGTGCGCACCCGGGCCCGTATGGCCATGGAGCCGGTTAACTACGCGCGATGCCGGATGCTGGACCTGATGCCTTCACAACGTACTCGGGAGCTGCGGTAGGGAGCTCCGCGGTGGGTCGGGGGCCTGTCGGGGCGGGGCTGGCCCGAGTAGACCTGGATATGCTGCCGCCGCG
>NZ_JADWYU010000380.1:7993-14777 GCF_016786325.1 Frankia nepalensis
TTGCCGCGTTGCCGCGTTGCCGCGTTGCCGCGTTGCCGCGTTGCCGCGTTGCCGCGTTGCCGCGTTGCCGCGTTGCCGCGTTGCCCCGTTGCCCCGTTGCCCCGTTGCCCCGTTGCCGCGAGCCGCTCGCCGCGTCCGTGCCGACCGTGGGAGAGAAACGAAGTAGTCCCGCCCTATCGCGGCTAGGTGCCACCCCGGGTGATCTTCTCGTAGCCGCCGACCTCAGATCGCCAGCACCTTGACCGACTTGTTGCGCAGATGGCGCAGGTGGCGCTCGCGGCGGCGGGTGTGACCGTGGACACCGGCCTTGTCGCTCCAGTGGACGTTCGCGAGCCCGGTCAGGCTTCGCCGGAACGGAACGGCGCGACGCGTTGGGCACGAATAACGTTCGAATCTCCGGCTGTCTCCCGGATCTCGCGCCCGACCGGCGCCGTTCGCGACCGCTTGATCGTCTGATCGTGTGATCGACTACGTGGGCCATGGTGTAGCCCCTGTCCTGCGCACCTGCCGACCGGAGCGCGCGGGCTGTGGTCGGATCGTCGGGTTGAGAACATATCTGGCGCGGACTTGCTCGTGTTGCGCACTTTACCGTCGGCTGGCGCGCTGGAACCGGATCCTCACTTTCAGCGTGTCCGCTGGGGGAGTCGTTTTCCTGGACAATCCGTACCGTCGTGCCCCTGGGCCGTCGTTGACGGCCACCAGCTCGGGCGTTCGGCGTTCACGAACGATGCTCGCGGGACGCCGCGCTGTCGGTGACGCCGCGCCGGCTGTCGTCGGCGCGGCGCGAGAATCGCGCTTTTCCCGGGTGTGCAGTACTACTCTGAGCGGCATGTGTGGCACGCCGGCCGAAATGCTCCGTGTTCAATTTATCATCGGCCGGGGCATGTCGTGTGGAATTGTTGGAGGTATGCGATGAGGATCCTGATGTGCGCGTATGCGTGCAGTCCGAAGTGGGGCTCGGAACCGGCCGTCGGTTGGGAGTTCATCCGGCTCGCCGCCGAGGAGCATGACGTCTGGGTGCTGACCTCGGTGCGGAACCGTTCCATGATCGAGGACCGTGGGGTTGACAGGCCCTCTCGGGCTCGTTTTCGGTACCTGAGCGCGCCGATGTTTGGCGGTCGTATTCCCGATATTCCGTTCGGCGAGCAGGTCTACTACTGCGACTGGCAGCGGGCGGCCCGTCGTGAGGCCGTCGATCTGCACCGCGAGGTCGGCTTCGACCTGTTGCACCACGTGACCTTCGCGACGGACTGGATGCCGGCCGGGATCCTCGCGGTGCCCGGGGTGCCGGCGGTGTGGGGGCCCGTCGGTGGCTCGACGGGGATGCCGCCGTGGTCGCAGTGGCGCTGGCTCGGCGCGCGCGGCGTCTGCGCGGAGGCGGTCCGTGGGCTGCTCACGACGGGGATGCGGGCGCGTTACGGCCGGGCCGCCGCGCGGCGGGCCGACGTCACCCTCGTTCAGAACTTCGATGGCCTCGCGTCGCTCGGAGCATGGTCGGGCCGGATCGAGCTGTTCCCGAACACGATCATCGAACTGGCTGGTCCGAGGGGCATCGGCGAGACCGGCGGGACCGGCGGCAGTGAGCCCGGTCGAGACGACGCCGGACTGGGCCCGGTGGGTGTGCCGGCGGGCGAGGGCGAGCGTCGGGCCCTGTTCGTGGGGCGGCTCGTCCCCTGGAAGGGACTACGGCTGGCGATAGCGACGATCGCCGATCCGGCGGCGCGGGGCTGGCGGCTCGACGTCCTGGGGGACGGCCCGGAGGCCGGCCCGGCGCGCCGGCTCGCGGCCCGCCTCGGCGTGGCCGACCGGGTGCGGCTGCGCGGCAACGTGTCACGGGCCGAGGTCTGCGAGGCCTTCGCCACCGCGGACGCGCTGCTCGCGCTCGGCATGCGCGAGGGATCCGGGGTGGCCACGGCTGAGGCGATCGCGCAGGGCTGCCCGGTCGTCTGCGTCGACCGGGGTGGGTTGAGCGTGCTCGTCGACGACGAGGCTGGTATCCGGGTGCCGGTGACGGACCGGCTGCCGGCCGCGCTCGCGGCGGCGCTCGCGCGGGTGGGGCCGCGTCGGTCACCCTCGGCGCGCTGGTCGCGGGCGCGGGCCCGCGAGCAGTTGACCCGCGTCTACGCCGAGGTGGCGCCGCGGACGTCGGAATCTGAGGCGTTGTCCTCGATCCCGCTTCATCGGCCGGCCGCGCCTGGAGAGCGTGCGTCCGGGCCGGCCGTCCCGCGGGCGTCGCGGCCGCGGCGGTGAGCGCCCTGGCGGCGGCCGCCGATGGTCATCATCGGCGGTCCGGCGGGCCCGGAACGTTGCGGCGGCACGGTGACAACGGCCGGCCCCATCGGGCCCGCGCCGTCCGCGGGAAGGGCCGTCGCCATCCGCCGCCGGCCTGGCCACCGGCGACGGGGCCGGCGGCCTGGCGCCAGGCGGCCGAAGACCCGGCGGCACGCGATGATCCTCGCTACGCCAGCCAGCGGCAGGCCGAACGCGCAGCCGGCAATCCCGAACGCGAGCGTGCCCAGGATGCAGGCGGGCATCGTGACGGCGGCGGAGATCAGCTGGATCTGGAACGTGCCGCGTATGTCGCGCAGCGTGCCGATGGCAGCCAGGTAGGGCGTCGTCACCGTCATGCACACGATCATGCAGGCGACCGGGACCAGTAGCCCCGCGTACGGGGCGAACTGGGCCGTGAACACTGTAGTGATCAGCGCGTCCCGCCCCAGGCACGCGCCGAGACCGACGACGGCGGCGGTGGCGCCGGTCGCGCCGGCCAGCTGGATGGTGAAGCGCCGTAGCGTCTCCAGGTCGCCTTCGGCCACGAGCCGGGTCATCGACGGGAGGATCAGGCTCTGCAGCGCCATCAGCAGTGACGCCGTGGGTGCCATCAGCAGCGTCTGCGCGGCGCGCAGCCCGCCGATGGCGGCGGCCCCGACCATGGCGGTGGCGACCCAGAGCAGGATCTGGGCCTGCATCTGGTTGATGAACGCGATGCTGGCGAACCACCCCCACGTCTCGCGCGTGCGCCGCAACCACCTGAACGGGCGGAAGCCGCGCACGTCGATCCCGACCAGCCAGAGACCCACGACGGCGCCCGCCGTGGCGCCAACGCCCCAGCACGTGATCAGTGAGGTGGCGCTTGGCCGGCCCGAGAGCAGGACGACCCCGATCGCCCCGAACTGGGCCGCGGCCCAGAGCACGTCCAGGGCGAGTGCGCGCGCGGGACTGCGTCGGCGGAATGCCACATACCGCAGCGTGTCCTGGATCGCGAGCACGGGCAGCCACCAGGCGAACACGCCGAAGTAGGCCGTGACCGGCGGGCCGAGCCTGCCGACCAGCACACAGACGACCAGCGCGGCCATGCCGATCAGCGCGGCGGTGCTGACCGCCCCGCTGGCGTCCCGGCGCTGCTCGCGCCTGTCCGCCGCGGGCGGGAGGACGAGCAGCACGTCGCCGACACAGGCGCGCGTAGCCGCGGTGGTCAGCATCGCCACCGTCATCGCGAGGACCACCCGCCCGAACTCCTCCGGTACCAGAAGACGGGCCAGGAGAAGCGTGGTCAGGAAGTTTGTGCCAGAGGAGACCGCCTGATCCGCGACAGCGCTGAGCACTTGCCATCTGGAGCCCAACAGGCGGGTTCGTGTCGATGTCGCCGGCGCTGTCCGCGGGCTCGGCGCGGTCGAATCCACGCTGGGGAGCGCCTCGGGACGCACTGGTGGCGTCGCGGTCACCCCTGGTCCGCCCGCCGGCCGCGGGCGGCCACCGAGGCGTAGAGCTCGACCAACCGGGAGACCGAGAGCGGCTCCCGGTGCTCCGCCTCGTAGCGCGCGCGCGCCCGGGTGCTCGCGGCCTCCAGCGCCGGCCTGTCCCGCAGGACGGCGAGCGCGGCCCGGATGGCGTCCACGGTGGGCGGCACCGACCAGCCGAGTCCTTCGGCACCGAGCAGCGCGGTCGCTCCGTGGTCGCTGCCGAGCACGCCGCGGCCGTGCGCGAACGCCTCGACCATCGCCCGTGGCTGGGCCTCGTAGCAGCGCGACGGGATGGCGACCAGCGCCGCCAGGCGCATCTGCGCGGCCACTCCGGCCGCGTCGAGCCGGCCGAGGAGCTCGATCCCCGGCTTGCCCCGAGCGCGCTCGGCCAGCGCGTGCCCGAGCGGGCCCGACCCGGCGATGCGCAGCCGCGCGCCGGCGGGCGGGCCGGCGGCCGCCCAGGCGTCGACAAGCAGGTCGGGGCCCTTCATCTCCTCCAGCCGGCCGACGAAGAGCACGTCCTGCCCGGGCGTGGTGGGCGGACCCGGGTCGGCCGCGGTGTTGGGGAAGACGACGATCCGGTCCGCCTCGATGCCCGAGCGGGTGAGCTGGTCCGCGAGGAAGCTGGTGGGGGCGATGAAGGTGTCGACGCTTCGCCAGGTCGACCGGTGGGCCACCGCCGAGACAACCATCGGCAGGGTCTGGAGCCGGGATTCGCGGTAGCAGCCATGCCGTACCGCCGGCAGCGGGAGCAGGCTTCCCAGGCAGTCGTCACAGGTGGACCCGTCCCGGTACCGGTTGCCGCCCACACAGGTGTGCCGGTAGTTGTGCACCGTCTGGACGACGGGCACGCCCGCCGCTCGCGCCGTCCGGATCACCCAGGGAGAAAGCAGCGGGAAGACGTTGTGCAGATGCACCACGTCGGGCGCGAAGGACGACAGCGCGGCGGCGAACCGCCGCACCCCGGCCGGGTTGATGACCGGCCCGGCGGCGACCCCGAGCCTGGCCGCGGGGGGAAGCCGCGGGATGTCGTCACTGGACGTGAAGACCGTCGCGACCTCGACGCCCGCCGCGCGCAGCCGCGTGACGTCCTCGAGGACGACCGAGTTCTCACCGGAGGGAGCGGCCGACCGGTACAGGTTGTGCGCCACCAGTACCCGCGGGCCGCCCCGGGGGGTGGGCTGAGCTGGCGGTCTGGTGATCGGGCCGCTGACGGTGGTCACCCGTGAGCCTCCTTGGCCAACCGGCCACGCGGGGCCGAGTTCATCCGACATTCGGGCCCGGCCGGCGCCGCTCCCGCCGTCAGAGCCGGACGGGCAGGCGACGCCGCGCACCCCTATGACCTCGGAGAGTAGCAACATGTGTACGTTGAGCTACCAAATTCTCGGGCGGGGTGTCCGCGTCGGCCGCGGCCTCGACTAGGGCGTGTCTGATGACTCTTGGTCGATGCGGGCGGGGTCCAGGTGGCCGCTCGCAAGGCGGAGGAGGAGTCCATAGCGGAGCTATGGGCGACGACGACAACGCGGCGAACGGCCACCTGGGCGCCGATCCGCGCGGCCGAAGAGCCATCAGACACGCCCTAAGGCCCCGAGCCCGGCGGGTGGAGCGTGGTGGAGTTGTGGGCGAGCAGGCGTCAGGCAGCGCGGCTGACCCGCCATCAGTGGTGGCGGACGCCAGGCACCCCGCGGCGGATGGGTGGGAACGCGCCGATGACATGGCGCGGCTCGGTCGCCGTCCCGGGTCCCGGGCCGCCGCGGTGCCCGGTGCCTGCCAGTCGCCGGTCAGCTTGAGTCCGGCGAGTTCGGCGTCGCGGCGATCTTCGTTCGCTCAGCCCTGGCAGTCGCCGGTCATCGCGGCGGCGTGGCCGTCATACGCGCGGAGCGGCGGGCCCCGGCAGGCGGCCGGGGGGTTCCCCGGCACCCGCGGCGCGCAGGCCCGTGCCGGGTGTGGCCGGTTTATAGGCCGCTCCGCAGGCGGGGCAGATGAGTTTGTCGGTGAGTCGTTCGCCGCATCGGCAGGCCCAGCCGACGGGTCGCGCGGGGCTGCCGAGGACGAGTGCGTGCGCGGGCACGTCGCGGGTGATGACGGCGCCGGCGCCGACGAAGGCGTACTCGCCTATCTCGGTCCCGGTGACGACGATGACGCCCGCGGCGAGCGTGGCTCCGCGGCGCACCACGGTCGGGGTGAGCTCGCCGCGGTCCTTGCGTACTTCGGCGCGTGGCCGGAAGTCGTTCGTGAACAGCACGTTCGGGCCCAGGAAGACGTCGTCCTCGATGGTGACCCAGTCGCAGACCAGGGTGATGTTCTTCACGGTGACCCGGTCGCCGAGGCGGGCCCCGGACTCGATGAAGGCGTGGTCGCAGATGTTGCAGCCGGCGCCGACGACCGCGCCCGGCATGACGTGCGCGAACGCCCAGATCCTGGTGCCGGGGCCGACGGTGTCCGACTCGCACAGGCCGCGCGGGTGCACGAACACTCCCGGTGGACTCTTGGCGTCTGCCACGGTGCCCGCCGGGCGGCTGTTTGTCATGGTCATGTCAGTGCCTTCGTGAGTTCGTCGACGACCCGGGTCTGGTCGGCTTCGGTGAGGTGGGGGTGGATGGGCAGGCTGAGGATTTCCTGACAGGCGCGCTCCGCCACCGGGAAGTCGCCGCGGGCGTAGCCGAGGCCGGCGAAGGCCTCCTGGAGGTGCACCGGGGACGGGTAGTGGATGCCGGCGCCGATCCCGGCCTCGTGCAGTCTGGCCAGCACGGTGTCCCGGTCGGGGATCCTGATCACGTAGAGGTGCCAGACGTGGATGTTGCCCGGGGCCACCGTCGGTGGCCGGACCGGTCCTGGTGAGGACGCGGTGCCGGTCAGCCCGGCGGCTTCGAGCAGCGTGTCGTAGCGGGCGGCGGCGGTGCGGCGGGCCTGGTTCCAGCGGTCGAGCCGGGTGAGCTTGGCGCGCAGCACGACGGCCTGGATGGTGTCGAGTCGGGAGTTGAAGCCGAGGGTCTCGTGTACGTAGCGGCGTTCGCTGCCGTGTGTGCCGAGCAGCCGGG
>NZ_JADWYU010000381.1 GCF_016786325.1 Frankia nepalensis
GTGTCGGTGATCTCATGCCGACCAACCATGGATCATGAAGACTATCCGGTGCCATTGATCCACGAGATACGCCCTAGGAGGCACGATGACAGAAGTTGAGGTCAGTCTCGCCCGCCGGATCCGCGAGTTGGCCGCCGCGCGTCCGGACGAGGCCATCTACCGGCACATCGGCCTGGACGGGTCCGCGCCCACGTACACATGGGGCTGGCTGGACCGGCGGTCGAGCCAGCTCGCCGGCGCATTAGCCGTCCGGGGACTCGCCCGGGGCGACTTTCTCGGCCTTGGCCTGCGCAACTCACCGCAGCTCGTGCTGAGCGTGTTCGCCGCCTGGAAACTCGGCGCCGTTCCCGTGCCGGTGCGCTGGGACCTCCCCGACTGGGAGCTGGGACGGATACGAGAGGTGATCCAACCCCGGGTATATCTCGGCGCCGACGACGTCGGATGGGTCGACACCACGGCCAGCCTCGGCATTCCGGACCTGGCCGACACGGTCTCCCCCCACCGACACGGCATCTGCAGCAGTGGCTCGACCGGCACGCCCAAGGTGATCCTCGCTGGCACCGCCTCCACCTACAACCCGCACTACGGGTCGCCCCTGATGGAGAACTGGCGGCCGGTCCCCAGGCCGCAGCACATCATGGTGCCGGCGCCGATGTACCACGTCACCGCGTTCTCGATGCTGTACGTCATGATCGCCGGAGACCGACTCACGGTCCTGGAGAAGTTCGACGCCGCCCGCGCCGTTGACGTCATCGAGCGCTATCGCGTCTCCCACTTCATCGCGACACCCACAATGCTCCAGCGGATGGCCGACCTTTCGGGCATCGAGTCGCGGGACCTGTCCAGCCTCGACTGGATCAACCAGGGCGCGGCGCCCATGCCGCCATCCCTCGTGCACCGGTGGGCCAAGCTGATCGGCGCGGAGCGGATCCTCATGTCCTACGGCATGAGTGAGGGCCTGGGCCTCACCGCGCTCACCGGCGACGAGTGGATGGCGCACCAGGGCAGCGTCGGCCGGCCGCTGCGAGGTACCCAGGTCCGGGTGCTCGACGCCGCTGGCGAGGACCTGTCACCTGGTGAGATCGGGGAGATCTATCTGCGCTCGGGGGCGCTGCCCAGTTCAGGCGCTCGCTATCTCGGCGCCGTACCGCCGCCGCGAGCGACCGCGGACGGTTTCAAGACCGTCGGCGACCTGGGATACCTCGACGAGGACGGCTACCTGCACCTGGTCGACCGCCGCGTCGACATGATCATATCGGGTGGAGCCAACGTCTTCCCCGCCGAGGTGGAGTCAGCGCTCATCGACCATCCGAAGGTGGCCGACGTGGTGGTCATCGGACTGCGTGACCCCGAGTGGGGCCGGCGGGTGCACGCTCTCATCGAGCCCGTGGACCAGGCCGATCCGCCGACGCTGACGGACATCCGCGCCTTCGCGAAACACCGGCTCGCCGCCTACAAGGTGCCGAAGAGCGTCGAGATCGTCGACGCGATCCCCCGCAGCGAGGCCACCAAGGTCAACCGCGGCAGGCTCGTCGAGGCCCGCGGCGGCTGAACGACCCCGGCGGCCCCGGGTCCGCCCGCCTGCCCCACGACGACGAACGGGCACGGCACCCGGACGGCCATGGGTTCCTGAAGATCTCCATGGCCGTCCCGGGTGCCGTGCCCGTTCTCACGCCTGTTCCCAGCGCACGCCGTTCCGGCTCGGCGAGCGCCGCGGCGGCCCAGTGGCGCGGGCCGCCGTGGCGGACGCCTCGGACGGCGGCACGGGGCCGCCCGTCACACCGTCGCCGGCTCCGGCAACGCGACCCGGTAGAGTTCGGCGGCGTTGTCCTGGAGGATGCGCCGCCGGTACTCGGGCTTCACGTCCTGGAACACCGACGCGAAGTGCTCCCGGTGCGGATAGAGGCAGGTGGGGTGCGGGTAGTCGGTCTCCACGAGGATGTTTCCCGGCCCGATCGCCTCAAGATTCTTCAGCGCCTCGCGCTCGAACCAGAACGTGGTGTAGAAGTGGTCACGGAAGTATTCCTTCGGACGCCGGCGCAGCGCCTTTCCCTCGTTGGGCATCATCTCGTCGAGCTGGTACTCCATCGCCTCGAGGAAGTACGGGACCCAGCCGATACCGCTTTCCACGGACACGAGCTTCAGCCCTGGGTACTTGTCGAGGATTCCGCTGTAGATGAAGCACATGATGGTGCGCGCGCTTCCCATCGCGAACAAGGGCGCGGTGATCGCCATCCAGGCCTCGGGCCCGAAACTGTCCCATGGCATCTTCATGATCGGGCTCGCGTCGAGGTTGCCACCGACGTGGAAGTTGACCGGCGTCCCCGTCGAGGCGCAGAAGTCCCAGAATCCCGCCCAGTAGGACGTGGTGAAGTTGGGCAGGCCGATCTGCTCCGGCTTGTCCGAGATCACCAGTCCGTGCAGCCCGAGGTCCTCGACGGCCCGGCGGGCCTCCCGCTCCAGCGCCTCCTGGTCCCAGAAGGGCAGGATGGCCTGCGGAAGCAGCCGGCCTCCCGACTCCTGCTGCCACTCCGCGATGGCGTCGTTGTAGATCTGAACCAGGGCCAGCCGCAGGTCCGCGTCCCGCACGTCGTTCATGAACTTCATCGTGGCGAGGCCGGCGGCGTTCGGGTAGACGATCTGGGCCCACAGACCGAGCTCGTCCAGCAGTTTCACCCGCGCCTTCGCGTCGTAGGCGGCGGCGTGCACGTCGTCGAACGTCGGCCTGCTTGGGTCCTTGAAGTTGGCCAGCACGTCGGCGTCCACCACGTCCTGGCTCTCGGGAGCCTCGATGCCGCGGTGCTTGACGCCGTACTGGTCGATGATGCACGTGCCGAGATGCCCAAAACTTTCGCCGTTCTCGATGAACCAGTGGTCGCGGCCGTTGACCCGCTTGACGTACGGCAGGCGTCCTTTGAGGCTGGCCGGGGCGCGTGACGTCCAGAGATCCGGCGGCTCCGTCCAGTGCGCATCACCATCGATAATGTGATATGAGCTGAGCACATCCTGACCACTAGCCTCGGATGCCATCAGTTTTCTCCTTTCAGTCACCAAATTACTCTAACCGCGACACATCGAAACAACAAGCCCGACGGGAAGCGCGAAGGAAACCGAACTATTACCAGTGAATAGTTCGGGTAATCGCCGGTTGGGAATGACCATGCCAGCCGGCGGCGCTGACGTGGTGCGCGGCCGCCGGCGCGGGCCCGGGGTCGCCAGCGCCGTCCGGACGCGGTCGTCACGCGGGCGTGCGTTCGGGCGTCGGCGCCGCGGCCGGCACGGCGCTAGTGGGAAGCGGGTGGTGACAGGCGACGTGGTGGTCGACGCCGAGCTCCCGCATCACGGGCTCCTCCTCCGCGCAGAGCTGGGTGGCCCGCGGGCATCGGGTCCGGAATCGGCATCCGCTCGGTGGGTCGGCCGGTGAGGGCAGCTCACCGGCCGTGAGGTCGGCGTCCGGGAGCGGACGGCTGGGGTCCGGCTCCGGGATCGACCGCAGCAGCAGGTCGGTGTAGGGATGGGCTGGCCGCTGGTACAGCTTCTCGGGCGCCCCGACCTCGCACAGCTTCCCGAGATACATGACGGCCACCCGGTCGCTGATGTTCTTCACGACGGCGAGGTCGTGCGCGATGAAAAGCAGTGACAGGCCGTATCTGGCCTTCATGTCCTCCAGCAGGTTGAGCACCTGTGCCTGCACGGAGACGTCGAGGGCGGACACCGGCTCGTCGCAGATGAGCAGCCCGGGCCGCAGCACCAGGCACCGGGCGATCGAGATGCGCTGACACTGCCCGCCGGAGAACTGGTGCGGCCGGCGGGTGAGGGTCGCGCTCGGGTCAAGCCCCACGACCTCGAGGGTGTCGGCCACCAGCCGCTCACGCTCGGCGGGAGTCCCGTGCTTCCAGACCCGCAGGGGATCGGCGAGGATCTCCCCGATCTGCTGTCGTGGGTTCAGGGAGGACAGCGGGTCCTGGAAGACCATCTGGATGTCCCGCCGGTAGGCACGCAGCCGACGCCCGGACAGCGCGGTCAGCTCCACGCCGTCGTAGTGGACCGACCCGGCGTTGGGACGCGGCAGTTGCAGGATCGCCCGGCCGATGGTCGACTTCCCGCATCCGGACTCGCCGACCAGACCGAGTGTCTCGCCACGGCCGATGTCCAGGCTGACGTCACTGACGGCCCGTACCCGCTGACGGGAGCCGCGCATCGGGTACTCCACGACCACCCGTTCGGCGCGCAGCAGGACGTCGTCGCCGTCACGAAGATGGCTGGTGCCACTGCCGGCCATGTCAGCCGTCCTCCTTGGTCGCGCCGATCCGGTCCGCGGCCGCGTGGACCGCGGCTGGCTCGCGCTGCCCCGGGTCGGCTGGCGCGCGGCCGGTCAGGGGGAACCAGCAGCGATAGAGGTGCCCGTGCTCGTCGGCCTTGGCCAGCGGCGGGGTCTCGGCCTGGCATTTGTCCCGCGCATAGGCGCAGCGCGGCGCGAACCGGCAGCCGCCGGACGGGACCGCCAGGTCCGGTGGCCTTCCGGGAATCACCGCGAGCCGCGTGTGCGGCGGGTCGGCCAGCCGGGGTGTCGAGGCGAACAGCGCCCTCGTGTAGGGCATATACATCCGGTCGAAGAGCACGGCCGTCGGAGCCGTCTCGACGATCTGCCCGGCGTACATGACAGCTACCTGGTCCGTACACGTTGCCACGACACCGAGGTCGTGGGTGACCAGGACCATGGCCATCCGCATCTCACGCTGGATCCGCCGGAGCAGGTTGAGAATCTGCGCCTGGACCGTGACGTCGAGCGCCGTGGTCGGCTCGTCCGCGAACAGCATGCGCGGCCGCGCGGCAAGCGCGGCCGCGATGAGCACCCGCTGGCGCATGCCGCCGGAGAGCTGGTGGGGATACTCGACCAGCCGGCGTTCGGGATCGGGAATGCCGACCATTCTCAGAAGGCCCAGCGCCTCGTCGCGCGCCTGTCGCCGCGACCGACCAAGGTGCTGGCGCAACGGCTCGGTGATCTGGGCGCCGACCCGACGCACCGGATTGAGCGAGGTCATCGGGTCCTGCGCGATCATGCCTAGCTCGACGCCCCAGAACGCACCTAGCCGCGCGCGGTCCAGATCGAGCAGTTCGTGACCCTCGTACCGAACGCTGCCCGACCGCTGGATGCCTCCGGCGGGAAGGAGACCCGTGATGGACCGGATCAGCATGCTCTTGCCAGACCCGGACTCACCGACCACCCCGAGCGTCTGGCCACCGTCCACCTTCAGCGACACTCCGTCCACGGCAAAGATGGGGCCACGCCGGGACGGAATGACGGTTCGCAGGTCCTCCACTCGAAGCAGGCCCGGTGCCTCCGCCGGCGCGGCCCCGGCGCCGCCAGGCTTGACGCTGGCGCGGATTCTGTTCACGGCCGTCCTCTCTCCGAACCGTTCGGACACGGGTTCTGACACGTCGGCGGCTACGGCCTCCAGCCGTCTGCGCCGCGATCGCCCGGTGGGCGGGCACCGGCACCCGCCCACCGGGCACGGGGCTACTCGATCAGGCCGAACCCGTCGAACAGCGGTGAGCTCGGGCCGTACAGACGCAGGCCGGCGACGGTGTCGGCCTGGATCGTGATCGCCTGCAGTCGGTGGGTCCAGACCGCAGGAACGTTCGCGATCACGGCCTTCTGGAAGGAGAGGTAGCCCGCGCGGCGGGACTCCTGGTCGGACGCGGTGCGTCCGGCGTCAAGTCCCTCGTCGATCGCCGGGTCCTTCACCGAGCCATAGTTGTTGGACCCGGTGGACTGCAGGCCCGCGTACAGGGCTGGTTCCGGGTCGACCGAGGCGTAGCCCGCGTTCATCATCTGGAAGTCGTGGTTCTGCTGCGCGCGCACCAGTGTCGCGGAGTCAGCGACCAGGACCTCCACCTTGACGTTGCCGTAGGTGCTCAGCTGGGTCTGGATGGCCTTGGCATAGGTCGAGGTAACCGTGTTCGTGCTGGCGCTGATCGTGAAGCTGACCGGCTTTCCTTCCGCGGCCAACTCGTCGAACAGCGCTTTCGCCTGCTCTGGCTGGTTCGACGGAATGGTGAGGCTAGCGTCATAGAACGGCGAGCTGTTCGAGAACAGCGTCTTCGGCACCTCGGCCGCTCCTTCGAAAACCTGTTGGTCGATCTCATCCAGGTTGAGGGCCAGGGCGACAGCGCGTCGGACGCGGACGTCGTCGAACGGGGCCTTGGCCTGGTTGAACAGGAACACCACGCCGCCCTGCATTCCATAGGCCGACTGGACGTTGAGGCCCTCGGCCTGGGCTCGCTGGGCCAACTGGCCGACGCCGTCGTACGTCGCCTGTGCCTGGCCGGTGACGATCGAGTCGAGTGCCTGGTCCCGGTCGGGGTTCGGACGCAGGATCAGGGTGTCCAGTTTGGGCAGGCCCGTCTGCCAGTAGTTCGGGTTACGCACCAGCACGGTCTGCGCGTTCGGCGTCCTGCTCTTGAGGATGAAGGGACCAGCCCCTACTGGATGCTGCGCGAAGGCATCCGCGCCCTGCGCGCGAACCGCCGTCGGCGAGACGATCCAGACCGTCGCGCCTTCCTGCACCGAGTACTTGAACTGCCAGTTCGGTGCCTTGAGCGTCACCGTCAGCGTCAACGGGTCAACGATCGTGATCGTGTCCATCTGGCGCACCGCGTCCGAGGCGACGGCTCCCTTGACGTCACCGTTGCGCAACCGCTCCCAGCTGAACCGCACCGCTTCGGCGTCCAGGGCAGTCCCGTCGCTGAACTTCACGCCGTCGCGCAGCTTCAGGGTCCACGTCCGGCCGTCCGTGGTCGCGAAGGACGCCGCGATCCGCGGCTGGATGTCCCCGCTCGTCGGATCCACGGTGAACAACGCGTCAAAGATGGCGTTCATCAGCGGGCCGCCCGCTGATCCTTGGTTGATCTGGGAGGCTGGCTCCAGGTTGCGGGCCTCGCTCACCATCAGGTAGGTCGCCTCACCACCGGTGCGAACGGCGGCCTCCGGACGCGCGCTCGGCGGTGTCTCGGGAGCATCGCCCGATGATCCGCCGCAGGCGGGTAAAAGGCAGGTCAGCGCCGCCACAGCCAGCGCGCCTAATCGACTTCGAACTCGCACTGCCGTCTTCTTTCTTTCCAGGAGGTTGCCAGCGTCCGACGACGTCCGGCGGCGGATCGCGGGCACTGGCCCGTGCCCGCCGCCGGGAGGCTGGCTATTCGACCAGGCCGAAGTTCTCGAACAGGGGCGAGCTCGGGCCGTAAAAATGCAGGCCGGTCACGTTCGTCGCCAGGATCCCGACCGGGTGGTAGCGCCAGGCCCAGATAGCCGGGACATTCGCGATCACGGCCTTCTGGAAGGCGAGGTAGCCCGCACGGCGGGTGGCCTCGTCGGACGACGCGCGCCCGGCGTCAAGCCCTCGGTCGATCGCCGAGTCCTTGATCGAACCGTAGTTGTTCGACCCGGTGGAGTGCAGGGCGGCGTACAGCGCCGGTTCGGGATCGACCGACTGTGCTCCCGAGCTGGCCAGCTGGAACGTGTGGTTGCGCAGCCCAGCGGAGTGCGTCGGGACGTCCGTCTGCGCGACCTCCACTGTGACGTTGTCATAAGTGCTCAGCTGGGTCTGGATCGCCTTGGCGTAGGACGCCGAAGCCGAGCCCGACGTGGTGTTGATCGTGAAACTGACCGGCCTGCCTTCCGCAGCCAGCTCGTCGAACAGGGCCTGCGCCTGCTCCGGTTGGTTCACGGGAAGTGTCAAACTCGCGTCGTAGAAGGGAGAATCCGGGGAGAACAGCGTCTTGGGAATCTCTGCTCCGCCCTCGAAGACCTGCTGGTTGATCTCGTCGAGATCGAGGGCCAAAACCACAGCCTGACGGGCCCGGACATCGTCGAACGGCGCCTTGGCCTGGTTGAACAGGAACGTCACGCCGCCCTGCATCCCGTAGTCCTGTGGCGCGCTGAGCCCAGCGTCCTTGCCTTGCGTCGCCAGCTGTCCGACGCCGTCATACATCGCCTGAGCCCCGCCAGACAGTACTGTGTCCAGTGCCTGCTGACCGTCGGGATTGGGACGCAGGATCAGGGTGTCCAGCTTGGGAAGACCTGTCTGCCAGTAGTTCGGGTTCCGCGCCAGAACTGTGTCGGAGTTCGGCGTTCTGCTCTTCAGCGTGAATGGACCGGCTCCGACGGGGTGCTGCGCAAAGTCGTCGTTGCCCTGTGTGCGCACGGCCGTTGGTGAGACAATCCAGATGGTAGAGCTGTCCTGGACGGCGTGCTGAAACTGCCAGTTTGGTGCTTTCAGGGTCACGGTGAGCGTCAATGGGTCAACGACTGTGATCGTGTCCATCTGGCGCACCGCGTCCGACGCGACGGCCTGCACCTCACCGTTGCGCAACCGCTCCCAGCTAAACCGCACGGCCTCCGCATCCAGCGCCGTCCCGTCGCTGAACTTCACGCCGTCGCGGAGCTTCAACGTCCACGTCCGGCCGTCGGTCGTCGTGAACGACGTCGCGATCCGCGGCCGAACGTTGCCTGTCTTCGGCTCCACCGTGAACAACGCGTCGAAGATCGCGTTCATGTAGGGCCCGCTGGAGGTCACGCTGCCCTGGGCCGCGGGTTCCAGATTCCGGACGTCGCCCGAAGGAATGTAGGTCGCCGCGCCACCCAGGCGAACGGTGGCCGCGCTTGGCGCCGTCCCGGGGGCCTCGTCGGACGATCCACCGCAGGCTGGCAGTACCCCGGCCAGCGCGGCCAAAGCTAGCGCGCCTAATCGTAAGCGGACCCGAACACGCATTCTCTTTCTCCCCATCTATTCCTGCCTCGTCGTCGGATGCCGACGCACGAACGGTAGTGCCGAATCTGCGGGTCTTTCGACGCGGACGCCGGCGCCATTCGGTCACCAGGCTCGCCGCTATCGGTGTAAATTTTCTCTCCTCCTCCGGCCCGGCGTCTGGCGTGATGGCCGCCCAGCGGGTAGAGGAGGGGGCTACTAGCCTGTTCGCGACCGGATTTCCAGGCGGTCCCGGACCTTTTCGCCCAGCGTGTTGAGCGCCAGCACCGTGAGGAAAACCACGGCGGCGGGGACGAGTACCTCGTGAGGCGCTATGCGCAGCGACGCGCGCCCGTCTGCGATCATCGTCCCCCAGCTGGCGGCCGGCGGTGGGATTCCTAACCCCAGAAACCCGAGCGACCCCTCGGCGACGATCAGGCCAGCGATGACGGTGGGAACGAAGGTGATGACGGTGAGCAGCGAGTTCGGCAGAATCTGCCGAAACGCGATGCGCAGTCCGCTTGCTCCATAGGAGCGCGCCGCGAGCACGAACGGGCGCTCTGCCCAACTCAGGGCCGCGCCGCGCTCGAGTCGGGCGAACGCGGGCACCGTGAGCAAGGTCAGGCCGAAGGTGAGTGTCCACGTACTGGGACGCAGGATCGTGGCGATCGCGATCAGCAGGATGATCGGCGGCAGCGCGAGCAGCGTATCGATCAGGAAGGACACGGCCCGGTCGGCCCAGCCCTTCACGAAGCCCGCGAGCAGACCGAGCAGGCAGCCGAGCACCGCGCCGAACGCACAGGCACAGAGGGTGACCAGAAGGTCCGTCCGCGCACCGAAGATGACTCGGGACAGCACACTGCGCCCGTAGGTGTCGGTTCCCAGTATCTGGTCTGGCGCGAGGCTGTGGAAGGGAACCTGCCGTGCCCGGCCAACCGGCTTGGCCGGATCGGCCAGGGGAAGGACATCGGCGGCCACGGCGCATCCGACCAGCAGGAGGACCCAGGCGCTCGCGATCCACAGTCCGTACGGACGGCGAGCACGAAGGGTGTAGGTGCGTGGTTTTCCAGCGCTTGCGCCAGCAGGCCGCGTCGTGGGGAGGACATCGGTGCTCATGACGCCGCCCTGATCCGGATACGGGGATCGACCAGGACGTAGGCGACGTCGACCGCGAGGTTGATGACGACATAACCGACCGCGACGAGAGCGACGATGCCTGACACAGTGACCAGGTCCCGGTTGCTGATGGAGGTCGTCAGCAGCATGCCCAGGCCCGGGGTTCGAAACAGCGCCTCGACGACCACGGTGCCACCGAGCATGCGGCCAACGGTCAGACCCGTGATGGTCAGCAGCGGAAGAGACGCCGGTCGCAGGGCGTGCCGCAGCAGCAGCCGACTCTCTGACACTCCTCGGCCGCGGGCCGAGTCGATGAAGTCTTCGTTCATCGTGGCGACGAGGTCCGCTCGCAGCAGCCGCTGGAGGATCCCGAACTCGAGCAGGCCCACGCAGAGCGCGGGCAGCAGGGCGTAGCGCAGGTTGTCGCCCAGGCCTTCCGAGATCGGCGACCAGCCTGTCACCGGAAGCCACCCCGCGCGGACCGCGACGAGGTAGGCCAGGACGGGGCCCGCGACAAAGGCTGGTACCGCCAGCGCGATCGAGCTCATGGCGGTGCCGACCCGGTCAGCGAGACCGCCTGGGTTCCGGGCCGCAAGCACCCCGGTCACCAGCGTCAGCAGCAGTCCGAATGACAGGCCAAGCACCATCAGTTCGACGGTGACGGGGAGGGCGTCGACGATCTGGCCAAGCACGGACTGCCCGGTCACCGGCGAAGTTCCAAGGTCGCCTTGGAGCAGGTTGACCAGCCATCGGCCGTAGCGCTCCAGAAACGGCTGGTCGAACCCCATTTCATGATCGAGGCGCGCAACCTCCTCGGGTGTCGCCGCCTCGCCCAGGATCACGCTCGCGACCGAGCCCGGCGCCAGCTCGAGCAACCATTGCGTCAGCACAGTGACGGCGACGACCACCAGCGCCGCTCGGGCAGCCTTGCCGGCGAGTGAACGCGCTAATGCGGCCATTCCACGACCTTCCGCGTTACCTTTCCAGGACAGAGACGAACTGACACGGGCGCGACCCGGCCGGAGGTCACATCAGCCTGGACTACCAGAATTCTTTGATCCGCCGCTTGCCCCGACGTCCCGGAACACGCGTGGCTTCCATCATCAGAAAAGGCAATCATTCGACCCGCGAACAGCAGAGGAGAGTCAACCGGCGCGCGATTCGACAGGTGAACTCGACGACCGACGTAGGTTTGTGCGCGTCACCCATGGGATCCCAGCGGGCCTGACCCAGGCCGCCGCGCATCGCCCATGGCGAGACCCCTTCACGAATCTCCGACAGCATTGGATTCGCCGCCGTCTCTCGATCGCGTCGACGGAACTGGCCGACGGGGAGATCTTCTAGCGAGACCTCCAGCCCAACGACGCGCTCGCGCGGCGGTCGTCAGGGAGACGACCCCTCGGGACACAAGAAAGCCCTATCAGCTCATCGGCTTCGGCCGCAGCCCGCGGCCACTCCTCCTAGGAGGAACGGCCTTGAAAGAGAGCCCTAGGCCGAAGTCGGATCAGATGGCCGCGCTGGCATGTTCGCCCGAGCTCTGGGGGGTCAGATTACCTCAGTCATAGCTGCCCTCGGGGCGCGCCCGGCCAGGCGGCCGACCACGATGCACGAGTGGGCCTATGAAAATCATGCGCCCTGACCCCTTCACGAGAAGCACCAGCCATCGGGTGGCTCGGATCAGAGTAGGCGTATCCAGCATTGGATGCAAGATATGATCCCAGATAGGATCCAGTAAAGCTGTATACCAGTCAGATCTCACCGTGAAAGCGGGTTGGTTCGGCCCGTCAGCAATACCATCGTGGTCGTCCCGCGACGCTGGGCGACACTAGAGAATCGTCGCCACGGCACTCCGGAGTCGCGCGACGCAAACAGGTCTCGCGTCATCTCAGTCAGGAAAATTGCGCCACGGATGCCGTTTCCGTCGCGTCCGTCCACGTTCGGCCGTGCATCCTGCGCAGCTGAACAGCAGTTCTCGGAGCACGCCGACCTGTCTCTCGTTCAGTTGAATTACGCGAGGGAATTTTGCCCAGCCGCATCCCGCCGAGCGTTCAGTTGCTCATTTTGTTCAGCTGAGCCGGCGGCCCCAACCTCACGAGCGGTCGACCTGGCCGGCGGACACGCAACCGGCGGCCGGGGAAGTCCTCCGAGACGGTACGACCTCCGTGATCTTCTGGCCGAGGATGTCCGGTGGGCATGATGTGGTCTCCGAAGCGGTGTCAGGACGCCACGGGACTGGCCGCGGCACTCCCGCGGCCCGCCGTCGGTCTTGTCCGCGCCCAGGCGCGGCGCGCGTTGATTCGGCTGCCGCACCTGACGGCCCAGCCGCATGATGCGTACTGGTCAAGCCTTCCGCCGGCCGCCGGCTGGTCCTGGCCGCCCCACCATGCGAGGTTGGCTCGCCTGGCGATCCAGGCCGTACCCGCCGGCGCCTGGGTCGAGATCGACGCCATCGGCGGGCCGGATGATCTTCGAATCGCCCAGCGCGACGTCGAGGCGTTCCCGAGAGCCGCGGACTCGGCCCGGGAACCGCGCTCATGGACTACAGGCCCACGCCGACGGCGCTCGCCTCGGCCTGTGGACCCTGGAATTCCGGCGCAAGGTCGAAGGAACGCGGCACCGGTGTCGTCGTCCACGGGCAAGGCAAGGAACCCTTCGCCTGACCGAACGGGTCACCGCGGGAGATCTACGTCCAGGGCGGCCGGCTGGGAACCTTCGGCTCAGCGGCGCGAGAAGCATGCCGCCGTCATTGACCGGCATCGCCTGATTAGTACAAACACTGAACACCTGAATGCTGGTAGATCCGTCATCGCGGGGCCTTCTCTGGTGACCCGCCGCGTCGGTGTCGGCCTTGGCCGTTAGGCGCGATAGTGCCGTTCTTGACACGTCGTCACCCAGAATGGGATCGTGACGGCCGGGCAGGCAGCGCTTCGACAACATGAGGAGTACGAATGCTTCGATTCGACGGGAAAGTCGCCATAGTCACCGGCGGCGGCCGAGGAATCGGTCGGGCATATGCGTTGTTACTGGCGGAGCGCGGTGCCGCGGTCGTCGTGAACGACATTGGATCCAATCTCGACGGCCATGAGAGTGACGCCGGGCCGGCGAACGACGTCGTGGCCGAGATTACTGCACTGGGAGGACGGGCGGCCGCCAGCATCGAGGACGTCCACTCGGGGCCGGAAGCAATCATCGCGACCGCGATTGACACGTTTGGCCACTTGGACATCGTCGTCAACAACGCGGGAATCAATGGTCGCCTTCCGTTCACGAAAAGCGATCTTGACTATTTTCAACTGCACATGGCGATACACTTCTACGGCACCCTAGGACTGGTTCAGGCGGCTTGGCCCCACCTGATCGAATCCGGAAAAGGGCGGATTGTCAACACCATCTCGGGTACCGTGATCGGCATTGCCAATCGCACCGCCTATAGCGCAGCCAAAGGGGCCATCTGGGGGTTCACCAACTGCTTGGCCGTCGACGGGGAGCCATTTGGAGTAAAGGCGAACTGCATCGGGCCGGCCGCCGGAACGCGCATGTCGCTGGCCCCCGACCAGGACATTCCGTCAGTTCTAGCCAATTACGGAGAGCAGATGCCCCCTGAACTGGTGGCCCCGGTGGTGGCCTACCTGGCTCACGAGGACTGCGAGCTCACCGGGATGACACTATCGGCTGGCGGAGGAAAGGTCTCACGGTTGGCGGCGGGACATACCGCCGGTTTCACGGACACCTCCCTGACACCGGAGATGGTCCGCGACCGACTGGCCGAGGTGCTCGATCCGAACACGTTCCAGGTACAAGAGCGAGTGGTTGTGGCCTGAAGCACCCGGGACGGGAAGCAAAGCCGACCGTCCGTATGGCGACGCGATGGGAACCTGCCGGACGAAAGCCCCCTGAGAGCCTGTCCTGAATCTTGATCTTGTGGGCCGAATGTGGCCTGTTCCTGATCTTCGCGGTGTGGTGGCGTGAA
>NZ_JADWYU010000382.1 GCF_016786325.1 Frankia nepalensis
GAGGAGGCCAACCCGGACGGCTCACCCGACCCCGAGGGCCAGTCGTTCAACCGCCGCGTCGAGATCGTCCTGCGCCTCCCCGCGAGCTGAAGATCCATGGTCCCAACCACAACGGCGACCACTTGACCGCCGTTGTGGTTGGGCCGGACGGACGGCGGCTTTGATGTGCCGGCCAGCCGCGCGCGGAACGCGGTCAGTTGCCCGTCTCCCGGCACCCGCCCAGGTTCGAGAAGCCTTTGCCTGGCTCGCTGGTCTGAATGATGTTGCTACAGGAGAGAACGTTCCCCGTACCGTTGGGATCGATCCAGAACCCGTACCCCTGGTTACCCGAGAGCACCTTGTTTTTGGTGAAGAGGTTGTTGGACGCCGAGTTGTAGCCGTCAGGGCCGTGCACATGCGTCTGGAAGGCGGCCGAGTTCTTGTGGAGCGGCGGCACGTGGACGCCCGAGTTCTCGGTGATGGTGTTGTTGTCGCCCTTGACGTCGATCCAGGAGTCGGCCGAGTTCTGCGGCTTGAGTGGATCGCCCGGCTTGTCCGGGTCCGTGCCCAGCCTGCCGCCGTCGAAGTAGTTGCCCTTGACCAGGTTGAACGAGGAAGCCTCCTTGATGTCCAGCCCCTCGCCGGTGAACTCGGTGATGGTGTTGTAGAGGACCTGGTTACGGTCCGACTGGTCGGACTTGTCGGAGCCGGTGCCCATGTAAAGCTTGTCCCAGTTGCCGCCGTCGCTGCCGATGTAGATCGCCTCGCCGTACCCGGGTGACGTGTAGCCGGTCCTGGCCACGAAGCTGTTCTTGATGACGTTGTCGCTGGACCCGCTGCGAAAATGCACGGCCTCCTGCCCGATGGTATCGACCATCACGCCGTCTATGGTGTTGTGGTTCGAGCCGTCGAGCACCAGTCCTTTCTTCTGATTGGTGATGCGGATACCCCTGACCGTCCAGTGGTCCGCCTTGAAGATGTGGAGGCCGTAGTCGCCCCCGGTGCCGTCGTCGCCGGGCTTGCCGTCGATGATCGCCTGCCGGGAGCCCTGCAGGATGATCGGCCTGTCGGCGGTACCGGACTCGGTGATCCTGAACTTGGCGGCCGCGTTCTGCTTGCCGATGGTGACGGAGTCGCCCTTCGCGGTGTAGACGCCGTCCTTCATGGTGATGACGTCGCCGGGGCGGGCGTCCGCCAGGGCTTTCGCCAGCTGGTCGCCGTCGGCGACGGTGACGGCCCGGCCACCGGGCTGGGGCGCGGCGATGAGCGCTGGAGAGGGAGGGACCGGTGGTGCCGGCGCGGTGGCTGCCGCGGTGGCTGCCGCGGTGGCTGTCGCGGTGGCTGCCGCGGTGGCTGCCGCGGTGGCTGCCGCGGTGGCTGATCCGGTCCGCGGGACCTGGGTGGCGGGGCCCACCGGCTCGGGAACCCCGGAAACCGGCTTCGGGACGACGCCCTGTTCGGGGTCACAGGCGGCAAGGAGGCCGACGGCCAGGGCGCCGAGCACAATGGCCGTGGTGATGCCGGCGGGGATCGTCAACCCGGTGGCGGGATTTCTGGACCCGGTTTTCGGCTGGAGGGGGCGGAAAAGGTTCATCATCACTGGCCCCGTGTTCCCGTCTGCTGTTTGAGTATGATTTTTGTGTCAGGTTGCCGGTTTTTGTTCGCGCACAGATCTTGCTGCCGAACGTCCTATGCCGCCGTATCTCAGCCGACGCGCCCGGCTTGGCGGCGCGCTGCGCGAGTATGAACACGCGGACCGACCTGCCTGGATGTGCTTTCCGACAAGCGCGGGGTTCGGAGTGTCCGTGGCGGAGGTTCTGGACGACGGCGTGTCCTGTACTGGACGTCCGGCGGAGCGGAAGCGTTGTGTCCTCGTGTCCGCCGGAGCCGGGCTTCGTCGTGGACGAGACCCGACTTGGCTCACGTTAGTGCGGTCCTCGTCGCTGGTTCGTGGATCTGGTTGAGGGCGTTGCGGAGGTCGTCGGGTAGGGGTCGGCGGCGGTGAGGGTGTGTTCGCCGGCCTGGATCTGGATGGTGCGGTAGCGGCGGGTGGTGCGGACGAACCGGCGGATCGACCAGCCGGTGGCCTGCTCGATGAGGTGGGAGACCGCCAGCGCCGCGAAGACGATGGTCAGGTGGGCCTCGATCGAGACGCGTTTGTGGTGGTAGATAGGCCGCGCGGCGAGATCGCTCTTCGACATCCGGAACGATTTCTTCGATGTTGTAGGGCCGGTGGTAGGAGTCGAGGACGAACTCCGGGGTCGGGTCGGTGATGTTGGTGATGTAGCCCTTGAGCCCGGCCAGGGCGCGGGCTTTGGCTTCCAGCGTCCGGTTGACGGACTTGTCCGCGCCGGCGGGCCAGGGCTGGGTGAAGGCGTGCCCGTCGGGGATGTCCTGGTCGGGATGGTCGCGCCGCCAGGCCGCGACGACGTAGGGAACCTCACCGATCTTCATGCCGAGGATGAACGAGAGTCCTTCGGCCTCGATCGCCTTGCGGTGAGCCTCGGAGATCATGCCGGCGTCGGCCACGACCGTGACGTCGGGCAGGCGATGGGCCGTCTTGAACGCCCGGATCACCAGCAGCATCGTGTGGGTCTCGGCCTTGTTGCCCTCGAACGCGTCGACCATGAGCGGGAAACCCGAGGCATCGGTGAGCAGCCCGATCGTGATCTGCGGTTCCAGGCGGCGTTCCTTCGAATACCCAGGCTCGCGGAACCCGTCAGGCTCGTCGATCTCGAAGTAGAGCGTGGAGACGTCGTAGAGCACCAGCGACGCCGGTCCCAGCGCCGCGTGCGCCGCGAGCCGGCGCGACAGCGACCACCGCCAGGCACCGGTCCCGTAGACCGGCAACCGCCGTTTGACCGTCGCATACGAGGCCGGCTCGATCCCGGTCTCCTCCAGCACCCGCGCGCTGTCCTGCTTGGACGTCGGCTCGATGATCCGCGCGAGCACCAGCTGGCGGAACACCTCGTCACCCTCGGCCGCCTCGTCGAACCCGAGCAGGTCGTAGGCCCGGCCGAGTGCGTCCCACAGCGCGGCGGACCGCGTCGAGGTGATCGGTAGCGGCCCACCCGCGGGCGGCGCCGCGTCGTCCAGGCGCAGGTCAAGCTCACCCTGTCCGCGGGCCAGGCGTTGACGCGCGACCGCCTTCAACGCCTCCAGCGCCGCGTCGGAATGCGCCGAGCCGATGTGCTCCAGCTCCAACGAGCCCCCACGCGACGACTACCCGATCTGCACCGCCCGCGCCCCGGACTTCGTCCTCACCGTCCGCACATACGGAGAAACCCCGCCAGCCTAGAACCCTCGGGCTAGTGCGGACTTTTCGCCGTCCCGCGAGACAACACCCCAGGTCACAGGCCCACGATCTCGCCAAAGCGATCAACGTGAGCCAAGTCAGGCCACACGGCCCCCGGACCGGGGCATGGGCAACGGCATCCGTCATAGCAAGAGATTGCATTGACCAAGAGTCATGACGTCGCAAGCTGGCATGACCACGCACCAGCCAGAGGACAAAAGATCATCGGAGCTACACCTACGGGCGTCTATCACCTATGGTAAAAGGCGCGCCCATGGAGCCCCGTTCTCAGTAAGCGGCTACAACACAGCCGTTGACCACTCCGCAGGGAAGGGACGATCAGTACTCCGAACTCCGACGCGCCGGGGCTCGGCGCGCCAGTGGCGCTGGCGCCGCGAGGTAGTAACCCTGGGCCGCGTCCGCGCCGCCCTCGATGGTCCGCTTAAGCTGTGCCGCCGTCTCGACGCCCTCGGCTACCAGGAGCGTCCCTGTCTTCCTGGCGAAGTGGCTGAACGCGGACAGGAGCGCGGCCCGGGTCGGGTCGGTGTCGATCCTTTCGACGAGCAGCCTGTCGGTCTTCAGAGCGTCGGGGTGCAACTCCAGGACATGATCCATTCTGGCGTACCCCGAACCGACGTCATCCAGCGCGATCCGCACCCCGGTCCGCCGCAGCGTTTCCAGGATGGCTACGAAGCATCCGTAGTCCTCGATCGGTTCGTGTTCGGTGATCTCGATGAAGACCCGTTCTGCGGGAACGCACCCAATCATGTCCCGAAGGGCTGGCGATCTGATCGCACTGGGGCTGGCGTTGACGCCGAGCGCGATGGCAGGGGGGAGAACGGACAGCATCTGGAACGCGTTGCGGATCGCGATGAGTTCCAACTCGACCCCCAGGCCCACCCGGGTGGCGTCAGCGAACCACTTCTCCGCGCTCCCGGAGCCTGGCGGGAATCGCGAGAGCGCCTCCAGTCCCACGATCGCCATCTCGCCTGTCTCGAAAATCGGTTGGAACGCCAGGTCCGGCCCTCCGGAGTCGATCAGCGAAGTGATCCGGCGCCAGGTCAGTTCCCGCTCCAGCAACGCTCGATCCGGACTCCACAGGCACCCCGCGATCACCTCCGCGATCAACGCGAGGAAGGAGGTGTCCCGTGCGCGACGGGTCGGGTCGGGGTGCGAGCTACCGCAGCCCAGCAGGCCGTAGGTGCTGCCGTCGCTGAGCCGAATCGGCGTTCCCGCGTAGCAGCCGACACCGATCTGCGCGACGGCCTCACAGCCTGGGATGTAACCCTCCGGGCGCGTGTCGGGGATCAGGTGCGGATGCCCGTGCTCCAGTACGCGGCCGCAGATCGTGTCCCGGTGATGTCTGACGAACCCCGGTCTGACCCCGACCGCGGCTGTGTCTCCTTCGACATGTTCGATGAGGAGTTGCTCGCCGACCAACCGAGCCAGCCACGCGACATCCATCCCGAGCCGCTTCCGGGCAACAGCAAGCAGCTCGGCGATCATTGGCGGGGCGTCCGAGTCGCGATCCAGGCAGCCGACCAGAGTGCCGTGTCCCATTTCGCCCACCCACCCCCCTCCAGCAGCGAGGCCACTACTAAAGGTACGCGCTAAGGCGTCAACCCGAGATGATGAGCGTATCTGCGATCAGTTTCCTACGGTTAGCAACCAATCTTCCCGACAGACACCGCGTCAGCACCGAGCCGATGCCCGCCACCGACAGCAACCGGCGTCACCCGGAACACCCGGAACACCCAGTTGCTTCCGCCTTTGCCAGTCATGGGGGGATTCATCCTGCGACCACCGTCGTCCAGTGGCGAACCACGCCACAATTGAACAAGACCGCCGCCAACCATCAGGCGGGACGCCCGTGACGAACATCTACGAGACGGGACAGTCCGCGCAGATAGTGGCATCGTGCACTTCTGTACGGATTTCCAGATGCTCAAACAGGAGAAGGCGCGGTTCGTGCTCTGACGCCGGGTCACCGGTGAGGTCAGTCGCCCTCGGTTTCGAGGGTGTCCGGGAGGTCCGGGTCGTCGAACAGTTCGGCCGCGCTCGGCACCTGGGTCGGCGTCGGGTAGGAGACCGTCGTGCGGTTGTACAGGTGCCGCCAGCTCACGTTCTCCGAGACGCCGCAGCCGCCCCACGTCCCGGTGGACACGACCGAGGTGAACTCCATGCCGTTCGAGAAGCTGCCCGCGTTGCCCATGGTCGACTGGTTGACGAGCACCCGGCAGGCCTTGGCGGCGCGCGCGAGCAGGTCGACTCTGGCCTCGGCTACCGGGCCGTGGCCGGTGTGCAGGGCGCAGCTGTGGCCGCGCCCGCTGTGATCGAGGATCTCCTGGACGTCGCGGACGGCGGCGTCGAACGCGTGGTAGGGCGCGATCGTCAGTACGGGTGCCAGCTTCTCGGTGAACAACGGACGGCCCGGCTCGGCGGCGACGGCCGTGGCGACGAGCGTCGTGACCCGCCGGCCGGCGGGGACCGCGAGGCCGCAGGCCCGCGCGATCTCGACGGCGCCGCGGCCGACCAGGTGGCGCGCCAGCCGGCCGTCGGGCCACAGCAGCCGTTCGAGCCGGCGCGCGTCCTCGTCCGACAGCAGTAGCGCCCCGCCGGCCTCCAGCCGCTCCCGGAAGGCGTCGAACACCCGCGCGTCGACCAGCGCGTTGCTCTCCGACGAGCAGGACGTCCCGTTGTTGAAGCTCGCGCCCGTGTTGATCAGGTCGGCGGCGGTGGCCACGTCGGCGTACTCGTCGACGACCGCGGTCGCGTTGCCGGGGCCGGAGGAGACGGCCGGCGTGCCGCTGACGTAGGCGCGGGCGACCGTGCCGGCTCCCCCGGTCGCCACGACGAAGTCGGCCGCGCGCATGAGCTCGCGGCTGCCCTCCCGGTCGGCGCCGACGACCAGCTGCACCAGGTCCTCGTCGGCGTCGACCTCGCGCAGCGCGTGCCTGACGGCCTCGACCATGCGCGCCAACGGCTCGGCGGTCGCGGGGTGGGCGCTGAGGATGACGCTGTTACGGGTCTTCAGCAGCGACAGCACGCTGGTCGCCAGCGCGGTGCAGGGCGCCGTCGCCGGTGTGACCAGGGCCACGACGCCCAGCGGCTTGGCCCAGGTCAGGGTCCGCCGTTCGTCGTCGCGCGCGATCACGCCGACCGTCCGCTGCCCGTGCAGGTCGCGCATGGTCCCCAGCACGCGCAGCCGGTGCAGCTTCACAAGGTCCTCGGTCGTCCCCATCCGGGTTCCGGCCACCACCTGGGCGCTCACCGTCCGCACGAGCTCGTCCCGGTAGCACGCCCGGCCGACGGCGCGCACGACCTGGTCCACCCGTGCCTGGTCCCAGTGCTCCGTGGACTCGCCCGCGGCCCGCGAGCGCGCCAGCAGCACACCCAGCGCGGCTGGCGCCGCCTGCGCCGCCTGCGCGTGGAGGCCGTCGCCGGGGGCCAGCCGGTCGCGCAGGGCGACCCCTTCGCCGCCGGTCATCCGCCGCTCGATCACGCCAGCCACCGCGACCGTCCCGGCCCCCGCCGGGGGCGTCGCGCGCCCGTCCGCCTCGCGCCCGGACCTTCCTGGTGGATCGACATCGCGCTCCTCGTGCCCGCCGGCCTCGGCCTCAAGTATGGAAGGTAAGCCTCAATTGCCTTAAGTTAGCCTTACCTGCTACCGCTCCGGCATCTCACCACAAGCGCGCCGCTCGGAGCAATGGAGGCACAGCCGCCCGACCCGCTACCCCGCGCGGTCGGCGGCCGCCTCCGGACGAGCAACACCCGCCCACATCGGCATCAGGAAGGACGACAGATGGCGAGCTGCCACCCGACACCGCGCCAGGGGGTCATGCCGTGACCGCGGCGGTCGAGGCCGACGCGCTCGTGAAGACGTTCGGCGACATCCGGGCGCTCGACGGCCTGTCCCTGCGGGTCGAGGCCGGCACGATCCTCGGGCTGCTCGGGCCCAACGGAGCCGGCAAGACCACGGCGATCAACGTGCTGACCACCCTGCTGCGCCCGGACTCGGGACACGCCAGGGTGGCCGGCCACGACGTGGTCGACGAGCCGGCGCTCGTCCGGGCGTCGATCGGCGTGACCGGCCAGTTCGCGTCGCTCGACGCCGGGCTGACCCCGCGCGAGAACCTCGTGCTGTTCGGCCGGCTGATGAAGCTCGGCCGGGCCGAGGCCCGCCGCCGCGCCGCCGAGCTGCTGGAGCGCTTCGCCCTGACCGAGGCGGCCGACCAGCGCACCGGGACGCTGTCCGGCGGTACGCGGCGGCGCCTCGACCTGGCCGCGTCGATCACGCGGGAGCCGGCCGTGCTGTTCCTCGACGAGCCCACCACCGGGCTCGACCCGCGCAGCCGGCTCGCCCTCTGGCAGGCCGTGCGCGAGCTGCGCGCGAGCGGGATCACGATCCTGCTCACGACCCAGTACCTCGAGGAGGCCGACGAGCTCGCCGACCGCGTCACCATCATCGACCGGGGCAAGGTGGTCGCCGAGGGCACCGCCGCGCAGCTCAAGCAACGCGTCGGCGGCGCCGTGTGCCACATCACGATCGCCGACCCCACCGACCGCCAGCTGGTCGCGGACGCGCTCACGTCGCTCGGCCCCGTCAGCCTCACCTCCGACGGGGTGAGCCTGCCCGCGTCCGGCCCCGAGACCCTGGTCGCCGTGGTGCGCCAGCTCGACGAGGCGCGCCACGGCGGGCTCCCCATCGCGCAGGTCGACGACATCGGGCTGCGCCGCCCGACCCTGGACGACGTGTTCCTGGCGCTCACCGGGCATTCGGCCGCCCCCGAGGCCGGGGCGGGCGACGAGGTGGAGCGGCTCGCGCGGCCGGCCGCCGAGGTCGCCTCATGACCGCTGCCGCCCCCGCCGCGACGCTCGCGGGCCCGCCGCCGGGCGCCGCGGTGACGGACCCCCGCCCGGCGCTGGCGACCGACGTCGCCGTGCTCGCCGGGCGGCACCTGCGCCTGATGAGCCGCCGCCCCGCGTCCATCATCAGCGCCATCGTGCTGCCGCTGGTGTTCGCGTTGCTGTTCTTCACGGTCTTCAGCCGGGTGATGCGGCGCTCGGGCATCGACTACATCGACTACCTGCTGCCCGCCGTGGTCATCCAGACGGTGTTCTTCACCGGGATGTCCGCCGCCATCCTCGCGGCCGAGGACGCCCTTTCCGGGACGCTGCGCCGGCTGCGGGCGATGTCGGTCAGCCGCTCCGCGCCCGCGCTCGGGCTGCTCGCCGCCGAGCTCGTCCGCTCGGTCGTCTCGCTGGGCGTGCTGCTGGCGGTCGGCGCCGCGCTTGGCTTCCGCTTCCACGGCGGGCCGTGGAAGGCGCTCGGCTTCCCGGTCGTCATGCTGGCGTTCGGCGCCGCGCTGGTCACGTGCCACATCGCGCTGGGGCTCGCGATCCGGCGGCTGGAGGCCGTGACGACGGCGACGAACCTGATCTATTTCCCCTTCATGCTGCTGTCCAGCGCGTTCACCCCGGCGTCGGCGTTCCCCTCGTGGCTGCGCCCGCTCGTCGAGCAGCAGCCGGTGAGCCGCGTCGCCGACGCGTTGCGGGCGCTGACCGCGCAGGACGCGGCGCTCGCCCGGCCGCTGCTCATCGCGGGAGCGTGGCTGCTCGGCCTGCTGCTCCTGGGTGTGGTGGGAGCTACTCGGGCGATCGGGAGGCCCTCGTGAACCAGGTAGCGCTTCCCCGTCCCGCCCCGGTGGGCGACTCCCTCGCGATGGCTGGCCGCGCGCTGAAGCTGATGATGCGCGACCCGATCACGTTCGTGCTGTCGACCTTCTTCCCGTTGATCCTGCTGCTGCTGATGACGGCGAGCTTCGCCAAGATCGTCAACCCGGCCGGCGGCTACGACGACTACGTGGACGTCAGCCTGCCGCTGTTCGTCCTCATGGGCATCGCGTTCGCCTCCCCCGTCACCGCCGCCGCGGCCGCCGCCGACCTGCGCGACGGCTTCGACGCGCGGATCCGCGCGATGCCCGTCTCGTCGCTGGCCCCGCTCGCCGGGCGTCTCGTCGCGGACACGGCGCGCAGCGCGCTCACGGTGGTCGTGGTCGTGGCCGTGGGAGTGGGGCTCGGATTCCGGTTCACCGCGGGATTCTGGGCGGCCGTCGGGTTCCTGGTCCTGCCGCTCCTGTTCGGGCTCGGGCTCGGTTTCCTCGGCCTGCTCGTGGCAATGCGGGCCCGGGACACGGAGACCGTCGTCGCCATGCTGAACCCGCTCCTGCTCGTCGGGTCGTTTCTGTCCACCGGCCTCGTGCCGAAGACCGACCTGCCCGGGTGGGTGCAGCCGATCGCCAGGGTGAACCCGTTCTCCGTGCTCATCGAGGCGATGCGGGCGCTCGCGCATGGCGGCGCCACGACCCGTCCGGTTCTCGAGGCGCTGGCCTGGTCGGCCGTCCTGATCGTCGGGTGCGGCGTGCTCGCCGTCCGGGGCTACCGGAGTGGCACCAGACCCGTCGCCTGACCGGACAGCACTCCCCCTCCCGACGGCACTCCCCGACCCGACGGCACTCCCCTGACGTGGTCAGGGATCCCTGGAGACGACCGGGATCCCTGACCACCCGGTGGTCCCGCTTCCGTCCCCGCCCCACCCTGCCCATTTGATCAACTTAAGTTTTCTTTACCTAAAACACGGCCAATACCGGCCCTGCGCGACCCCGGAGGCGGCAGCTTCATGACCAGTTCCTCGTATCCCAGCTATCACGCCCAGAGTGTGGCGATCACCGCCGAACCGCTGCCGCTCGCCGCGAGCCTCGCCCGCGGGACCAGCGGTCCCGTGGTGGTCTACGAACGCGCAGGCGAGTGGATGTGCGGGTTCGGCGCGCTGGCGGAGATCATCGTCCGCCCCGGCACGGTGCGCACCCGCGTCGGCGTCGACGGGGAATGGCAGACGGAGCCGACCACCTCGGCACCCCTGCGGCAGGTCGGCGCGTTCTTCGACGCGCTGGGCATCGCCGGGTGGCGGGCCTACGGCTGGGCGGGCTTCGAGCTCGTCCACCTGTTGAACGGCGTGCCCTCCCCGGCCGGCGACCAGCCGGTGCTGCACCTGGTCGTACCCGAGCGGGAGATCCGGCTGTCGGCCGGCATCGCCACGGCGCGGGCGGCCGACCCGGCCGACCTGCCCGGGCTGGTCGCGGCCCTGACCGGCGGCGCGGCCGGCGGCGACCTGGCCGCGACCGCCGCCGCCACCGCCACCGCCGCTGCCGCCACCGCCGCTGCCGCGACCACCGCTGCCTGCGACCTCGAGCACGGCGCCGACCGGTACCGGCGGGCGGTCGCGACGGCGGTGGCCGACATCGCCGCGGGCCGGCTGCGCAAAGTGATCATCTCACGGGTGGTGCCGGTCGACACCGAGATCGACCTGGCGGCGACCTACGTGGCCGGCCGGCGCGGCAACACCCCCGCCCGTTCCTTCCTGCTCGACCTGGACGGCCGGCGGGCCGCCGGATTCAGCCCCGAGACCGTCGTCGAGGTCTCCGCGGACGGCATCGTCTCCACCCAGCCGCTCGCCGGCACCCGGGCGCTGACCGGCGACCCGGCGCGCGACCGCGAGCTTCGGCGGGTCCTGCTCGACGACCCGAAGGAGATCTACGAGCACGCGGTGTCCGTGCAGACCTGCCAGGAGGAACTGCGCGCGGTGTGCCGGCCGGGCTCCCTGGCGGTCGACGAGTTCATGAACGTGCTCGAGCGCGGCAGCGTGCAGCACCTGGCGTCGCGCGCCAGCGGGCGGCTCGCGGTCGGCCGGGACTGCTGGGACGCGCTGGCGGCCGTGTTCCCGTCGATCACGGCGTCCGGAATCCCGAAGGCCGCCGTCTGCGCGTCGCTGGACCGGTACGAGCCGGAGCCCCGAGGGATCTACAGCGGGGCCGTGCTCGTCGCCGAGGAGAACGGCGCCCTCGACGCGGCCCTGGTCCTGCGGACCGTGTTCCAGGAGAACGGGCGCACCTGGCTGCGCGCGGGCGCCGGGATCGTCGCCCAGTCGGAGCCGGAGCGCGAGCTCGAGGAGACCAGGGAGAAGCTGCGCAGCGTCAGCCGGTTCCTGGTCCCCGCCGCGCCGGCGGACGTCCCCGCCGCTCCCGCGGCCGTGGAGAGTCTCGCGGCCGTGGAAAGCCTCGCGGCCGCGGGGAGCCTCGCGGCCACGCCCGCGCTGACCGCCGCGGCGGCGGACGGCCCCGCCCCGGTCGGGGCGATCGAACTCGACGAGGTCCGGCGGACGGTCGCGGAGATCCTGCACGTCGACCCGGCGTCCGTCGAGGACGAGGCGAACCTCTTCGAGCTCGGGCTGGAGTCGATCGCCGTCATGAAGACGGTCGGCCGCTGGCGCCGCTCCGGCCTCGAGGTCTCCTTCGCCGACCTGACCGAAAACCCGACGATCGACGGCTGGTACAAGCTGCTCTCGACCCAGCTCCGCCCGGCGGACGGCGACGAGCCGGAAGCGGGCGGGAGCCTGCCCGACGAGGCGACCGGGACGGCGGCGCGCCCGCCCGCCCCCGAGGACGCCCTCCACGATGCCCGTGGCGCCGGCAGCCAGGACGCGGTCGGCCAGAACGCGGGCGACCGGGACGGCGACGACCAGGAGGCCGGGGACGGCTCGTTCCCGCTCGCGCTCATGCAGCACGCCTACTGGGTCGGCCGGAGCCCCGGGCAGCCGCTGTCCGGCGTGGCGGCCCACCTCTACACCGAGTTCGACGGCGCCGACGTCGACCCGGACCGGCTGCGCGCCGCGATCGAGCGGCTGATCGCCCGGCACGACATGCTGCGCGTCCGGGTCACCGACAACGGCCGGCAGATCGTCGAGGCGACGTCCGGGTGGCGTGGCCTCACCGTGCACGACCTGCGCGGCGCGGACGACGACGAGGTGGCCGCCCGGACGGCCGCCACCCGCGACCAGATGTCGCACGAGCTGCTCGACCTGGAGCGCGGCGAGGTGTTCGCCACCGCGCTCAGCCTGCTGCCCGGCGGCCGGACCCGGCTGCACGTGGACGTCGACATGGTCGCCGCGGACGCGGTCAGCTACCGGCTGCTGCTCGCCGACCTCGCCCAGTGCTACGAGGACCCGGCGGCCCCGCTCCCTCCGATCGGCTACAGCTACCGCGAGTACCGCGAGGCACGCGCCGAGGCACGCCGGGAGGCGGCGGCGCGGGCGAAGCAGTGGTGGCAGGGCCGGCTGGCGAGCCTGTCCGGCCCGCCCGACCTGCCCCGCGCGGCCGTCCTGCCCGGCCGCGGCGGGGACGGCGGCGCGGGTCACGGCACGGACGGCGGCCGGCCGCGGGTGTCCCGTCGGCACCTCACGCTGCCCGCCGCCGCCCGCGCGGCGCTCGGCCAGGCCGCGCACGCCCGCGGGATCACCCCGGCGGTCGCCATGGCGACCGCGTTCGCGGAGGTCATCGGCGGCTGGAGCGCCCAGCCCCGGTTCCTGCTCAACGTCCCGATGTTCGACCGCGAGCAGACCCACCCCGACGTCGAACGCCTCGTCGGCGACTTCACCAGCTCGGTCCTGCTCGAGGTCGACCTCACCGACACCGTCGACTTCGCGACCCGCGCCCGCCGGCTGCAGGCCCGCCTGCACGCCGACGCGGCGCACGCCGAGTACTCCGGCGTCGAGGTGCTGCGCGACCTGACCAGGCGCGCCGGGCAGCAGGTCATCGCGCCGGTGGTGTTCACCAGCGCGCTGAACCTGGGTGAGCTGTTCGCCCCGGCGGTCCGCGAGCGGTTCGGCGACCCGGTCTGGATCATCTCCCAGGGCCCGCAGGTCCTGCTGGACGCGCAGGTCACCGAGCTCGACGGCGGCCTTCTGATCAACTGGGACGTGCGGGACGACGAGTTCCCGCCCGGCATGGTCGACGCGATGTTCAAGGTGTTCGCCGGCCTGGTCGCGGAACTCGCCGACGGCGGTGACGGCTGGGACCGCCCGGTCGGCCGGCTGGTCACCGAGGCGGTCCGCGCGGTGCGCGCCGCCGTCAACGACACGGCGGGCCCGCGCTCGACCCGGCTGCTGCACGAGGGCTTCTTCGCCCGGGCCGGCGCCGCTCCCGACCGGCCGGCGCTCGTCTGGGACGCGCCGGGCGCGGCCGGGCGTCAGCCCGAACAGCTGAGCTACGGCGAGCTCGCCACGCGCGCGCGGCGGGTGGCGGGCGCGCTCACCCGGCGCGGCGTGCGCCCGCGCGACCTGGTCGGGGTCAGCCTCCCCAAGGGCCCGGAGCAGGTGATCGCCGTGCTGGGCATCCTCGCGGCGGGCGCGACCTACGTGCCGGTCGGCGTCGACCAGCCGGCCGCCAGGGTCGCCCGGATCGCCGACGTCGCCGGCCTCGCCGGCCTGGTCGCCGAGCCCACGCGCGGCGAGCTGCCGGACGGCCTCACCCGCTGGGGCCTGGCCGAGCTGCTGGCCGACGAGGACGGCGCCGCGCCGGCTGGCGCCGCCGAGGCGCTGGCCGCGTCGTCGGCGCACGACGTGGCCGCCGTCGACCGGCCGGCCTACGTGCTGTTCACGTCCGGCTCGACCGGCCAGCCCAAGGGCGTGCAGGTCTCCCACCGGGCG
>NZ_JADWYU010000383.1 GCF_016786325.1 Frankia nepalensis
CCCAGACCAGCATCCGCAAACTCGTCGACAACAACCGCAACCGCCACCGGTAAGCAAACAGAATCACGCAACACTAGCTGGTCGGCCAACGGCATCGCACGCACCACGACCGCCCACGCTGAATCGACCCGTGGGGCGGAGCGCCCGGCGCGGGCGGCGGGACGTGCCGCCTGGCCTGGTTCGGTCACCGCTCGTCGCGGTTCGTCAGTCGCAGCGTTCCGCTGGCGCGGCGGCCTGGCGACACGGCGCCTGGAGGCCGCCGGCGAGAAACTCGACCAGGTCGTCGACGAGCTCGGGGAACGGCAGGGGCTGCGTGCCCGCGCGCATCGCGGTCTGGTAGCGGGACAGCGTGTGGACGGTCGTCGTCATCAGGACCATCCATCGCTCGTCGAGAACGAGCCGCTCGAAGCTGGGCAGCAACTCGTACAACAGGCCCCTGAACGTTTCTATCGTCGTCGGGGAGACGGCTCCCTCGAGGCCGATGTAGCCGCCGTACTCGACTATGTAACGGGAGAGGAACGCGAGATAATGGTTACCGTCCGTCACGTGACGGGCAAGCGACCGGACGAACGACCTGACGAGGTCGTGCACGCACGACATCCCGTCGCCGGCGAGTAGTCCGGCCAGCGCCTCGGCCCGGGACGCCTCGCTCGCCTCGGCACGATAGGACGTGATCTCGCGCAGCAGGCTCTCCCGGTCGCCGAAGTAGTACTGGACGGCCGTGTTGTTCCGCTGGCCCGCCGCGACGGCGACATCGCGCAGTGGGACCGTCGCGATGCCGTGTTCGGCGAACAGCCGCTCGGCCGTCTCGAGTAGAATCTTGCGAGTCGCGGAACCCTTGGAGTTGGGACGGTCCCGGCCGCCGGAGCGGTCTCCGCCCGAAATTCGACTCCGGTGTGATGGCATCGTATATTCCAATGCAATTAGGGGGCCGCGCCGCGCGGTCCGCAGTCTACCAGCTCGCCATTGGGTGAGAATTTCAGACCTTCTTGGCTTCCCCCTGACGACTCGGGGCAGGGTGGGGTGGCGATCGCCCTGGGTAGTCAGGTGTTGCCGCTAGGGCGCCGAGGCGCCTGCGCAACCCCTGGCGTCGGCCGACCCTCGCCCCGCGGACTTCTTAAGCCTAGTCGCTTAAGACTCGTTGACATGCTCATCGTCCGCGTCTAGGGTCGTTGTCGTCGGGTCATGGGCCGCCCGCGATACCCGCTTCCGGCCGAAACCCACACCACTTGGGGCGGAACGAACAAGAGTCGGACCGCCGCGGGTGGCTGGTGCCCCCAACCCGCTGGACGCCGGTCGCGAGGACCGCCGAGAACCTAGCCTGACGCATGCCGTGGACATGCCTTTCACTCGAATCAACTCTTCTTTTTTCGATTCTTTGTCAAGCACATGGACGCAGCCAGAGAAGGACGCTTTCTCGGGGAATTCTGGCCGGCGCGCACCTGCCGCGCCGCCAGTTCCGCAGGAGTCAGCGGTGCCCTCGACCCCACCCGCGGACGGCGCGCGCCCGTCGGGGAACGCGGCCACCACGTCCGCGGGTCCTGGCCGGAGGCTCCGGGGCCGGAGCCGAGACGACAGGCTTCGACACACGGCTCGGCCAGCACCTCGGCCAGAACATCGGTTCCCGTCAGGCGACAGCAACGGAGCGAGACATGGGAAGCATCTACCTCGAGGCAGTGCTCGACACCCCCGCCGACCTGGTGTGGGACTTCGTGGACCGCTACACCCGCTCCGAGGTCCATGTGTTCTCGGCCTGTGCGGCCGAGCGCCGGGAAGGCGAGTACCGCGTCGTCACCCTCCCGGACGGGGAGGAGGTCTGGGAGCGCAACCTCACCGTGGACCCCGACCGCCGCCGGGCCTCGTACACCGTGCCCGCGCTGAGCGGCACCGAGTACCACCACGCGGAGATGCGGGTCGACGCCCTCAGCCCGACGGCGACCCGCCTGACCTGGGTCACCGACTACCTGCCGCACGACCTCGCCAACGAGCGGACGGAGTCCTACCAGGTGATGTTCGACGAACTGGTCGCGGCGGTGACCGCCCACGCCACGAGCCGCGCCGGCGGCGCCTGACGGCCCGCGGGCCGGCGGCCTGTCTCCAACCCGCATTCACATCGGGCGGCCACATTCCCAGGACGACAACCGTCAGGAATACGGCACCGAAAATTGTACGGGCCTAGTAGCCGTGCGAGCCTTGTGGTCGCACGGTCCTCAGCGCATCGCCGGCCGGCCCAGGAAACGGCCCTTAACCGGCGGCAGGCGAGCGCCCACGCCGATTCGCCACGCTCGACACGGCTCTTCGGTCCTTGAGTTCCGCGAGACTTGCGTGGCGCCGGTCCTTTAATCACTAGGAGCACCCTGTGAATGTCGATGATCTCATTCTCGTGAGTGTCGACGATCATGTCGTCGAGCCGGCGCACCTCTTCGAAGGGAGGCTGCCGGCCAAGTATGCGGACAAGGCGCCACTGTTCGTCCGCCGTGACGACGGAACAATGGCATGGCGCTATGAGGGACAGGAGATCCCAAACGTCGCGCTCAACGCGGTGGCCGGCCGGCCGATGGACGAGTACGGTCGGGAGCCGACCACGATCGAGGAGATCCGGCCCGGCTGCTATGACATCCACGCCCGCATCCTCGACATGAACGCGAACGGGATGCTCGCGTCGATGTGCTTCCCGTCATTCCCGCGTTTCTGCGGCCAACTCTTCGCCGAGGCGGGCTCGGACCGTGACCAGGCCGCGGCGATGGTGCGGGCCTACAACGACTGGCATATCGACGAGTGGGCCGGCACCTACCCCGGCCGGATCATCCCGCTGGCGCTGCCGATGATGTGGGACGCGCAGGCGTCGGCCGAGGAGGTCCGCCGGGTCGCGCGCAAGGGCTGTCACGCGGTCACCTTCTCGTCGAACCCGTACGCCCTCGGCCTGCCAAGCCTCTATACGGACTACTGGGACCCGTTCTTCGCCGCCTGCGAGGAGGAGGGCACGGTGGTGTGCATGCACCTGGGCTCGTCCTCGACGGTGCCCACCACCTCACCGGACGCGCCGATCGAGTGCATCTACTCGCTGTCGCCGGTGAACCTGATCGAGGCTGCGGCCGACCTCATCTGGAGCCCGCTGTTCCGGCAGTTCCCGGCGTTGCGGGTCGCGCTCTCCGAGGGCGGCATCGGCTGGATCCCCTACTTCACCGAGCGGGTGGACTACATCTATCGGCACACCAGGCACTGGTCGGGCATGGACCTGAACGGCCGGCTGCCGTCCGAGGTCTTTAACGAGCACGTCATCCTCTGCTTCATCGACGACCGCGTCGGCGTCGAGAACCGCCACCATCTGAACCTCGACAACATCACCTGGGAGTGCGACTACCCGCACTCGGACACCACCTGGCCGCATTCGCCCGAGAGCGCGATGGAGTACCTCAGTGGGCTGTCCGACCACGAGATCAACAAGATCACCCATCTCAACGCGCTCCGGCACTTCAGGCTCGACGCGTTCTCCCACATCCCGCGCGACCGGGCGACCGTCGGCGTGCTGCGGGCGCAGGCCGAGAGCTGGGACGTGAGCATCCGGTCGACCAAGCACCTGCAGGCCGCTGCCCGGAGCGGGTCCTAGTGCGCGAGGCGCTGCGTGGCGTCAAGATCGTCGAGTAGGGCGTCGACGTGGTCGAGATCGAACATCCGCTGCACGGTGATTCCCTGCGCGGGCTGACGGCGAGACACACGGACTATGGAGGTGCGAGCGATGTCCGGCCCCATGCAGCCAGGCACACCCGCGATGGGAGTGGGCCTGCACTACGGCGGCACCGATCGCTCGATGCCGGTGCTTGACCTGGCCCTGGCGGCCGAGCAGCGCGGGCTGGACTCGATCTTCCTACCGGAGCACACGCACATCCCGGTGGTGCGGGCGACTCCCTATCCTGGCGGCGGCCCGATGCCGGCCCGCTACCCGCGGCTGTGGGATCCCTATCTGGCGCTTGCCTTCGTCGCCGCGCGCACCGGCCTCGTCGTCGGCACCTGCGTCGGGCTGCCCGGGGGACACGACCCGATCGCGCTGGCGAAGGCGGTCGCGACGCTGGACGCCTTGTCCGGCGGACGGTTCGTCATGGGGGTCGGCTTCGGCTGGAACGTCGAGGAGTTCGAGGACCACGGCTTTTCCGGAAAGGTCCGCCACGACGTGGTCATCGAGAAGATCCGCGTCATGAAGGCGCTGTGGAGCGACGACGTCGCGTCCTTCGAGGGTGAGCACGTCCGGCTGTCACCGAGCTGGTCGTGGCCGAAACCCGCGCAACGTCCCCACCCGCCCGTTCTGCTGGGCGGACGCGCGGTAGGTGTGACCTTCCGGCGGATCGCCGACTGGGCCGACGGGTGGATCCCGATGTCGACGGGATCGCTGCCCACACTCGAAGGCGACCTGGCCCGGCTGCGGGCCGCCTGGGCGGAAAAGGGCCGGGACTCGGACCCGCAGGTCGTCGTGATGCAGTCTCCGCGCCCGCCGGCCGAGCTGCGCGACCTGCTCGCCGGCTACCGAGAGCTCGGTGTGTGCCGCGTCCTGATCGACGTGCCGACCGCGACCGCCGCGGAGGTACTGCCTCTCCTGGATGCGACGGTTGCCGCGATCGGCTGAGGCCGCCGGCCGCGCCGCGTTCACAGGCCCGGCCTGGGCGTTCTCCCGATCCCATCGAAAGAGTGAAAGCCCGTGACACAGCAGACATTGGTCACCGCAGGCGGCAGTCGCCCGGTTCCGCGGCCCGACGAGATCTCGCGATTTTTCTGGGATGGGGCGGGCGAGGGCAGGCTGCTCCTGCAGCGGTGCCGCGCGTGCGGCAACCTGCAGTATCCGCCGGATGTGTGCTGCCTGAACTGCCAGTCCGAGGACCTGGAACACACCGAGGTCAGCGGTCACGGCTCGATCTACTCCTACGCGGTCATCGAGCGCCCGCTGCACGCCGGCTTCGTCGACGCGGTCCCCTACGTCATCGCGCTCGTCGAGCTGGTCGAGCAGCCCGGCCTGCGCCTGGTCACCAATCTTGTCGGCGCGGCGCCGGCGCAGCTCGCCTGCGGGCAGCCGGTCGAGGTCGTCTTCGAGCGGCGCGACGGGATCACGCTGCCGCAGTTCCGACTCACGGAGGCGTCGCGATGACCTCGCTTGCGCGCGACGTCGCGGTCGTCGGAGTTGGCTACTCCCAGCTGTCGAGGGCCGGCGAGCCGGAGCCGGCGGTGCTGCTGCTCGACGCGGTGAAGGGAGCCCTGGCCGACGCGGGGCTGACCAGCGCGGACGTCGATGGCATCTTCGAGTACAAGTTCGGGCCGGAGTCCCCCGGCGCCCAGGATGTCGCCCGAGTACTGGGCGTTCCCGACCTCGCCGCCTTCGCCGACATCCTGCCGACGAACCCATCCGGCCTCGGTGGGGTGCTCGCCGGCGTCATGGCCGTCGCGTCGGGCGCGTGCGAGACGGCGTTGGTCTTCCGGTGCCTGACCCGGGCGGCCGGTCATACCGGCGGCGTCGCGGACGGCCCGCGCGAGATCGCCGGCCGCAACCAGTTCCTCACCCCGTATGGGTACCTCGGCGGGATCCTCGTCGAGATGGCGCTGAAGAAGCGCCGCTGGCTGGCCGAGTACGCCAGGCCCGAGGCGGACTTCGGGCACATCGCGGTGAACGCCCGGCGGTGGGCGGCGCTCAACCCGCGGGCGGTCCTGCGCGAGCCGGTGACGATGGACGACTACCTGTCGTCCCGGGCGATCGCCGAGCCACTGCGCCTGCTGGACTGCGACTACCCGATCAATGGCGCGGTTGCCACCGTCATCACCACCGCCGAACGGGCCGCGGACCTCCGCCAGCCTCCGGTGCTCGTCGACGCGATGTCCTACGGAACCGGGCGCGGCGCGGACTGGACGTTCCACACTGACTACCTCTACGGCGGCACCTTCGACTGCGCCAACCGGCTGTGGCGGCGCTCGTCGGTCACCCTCGACGATGTCGACGTCGCCCAGGTCTACGACGGCTTCACTTCGGTGACGCTGTCCTGGCTGGAGGCGCTCGGGGTCTGCGGCCGCGGCGAGTTCGGCGACTGGATCGGCGACGGCTCGCGCCTCGGCCCGGGTGGCGACTTCCCGATGAACACGGCCGGCGGCCAGCTCGCCGAGGGACGGCTGCACGGCGTCAGCTTCCTCAACGAGGCGGTACTGCAGATACGCGGGCAGTGCGGCCCACGACAGGTGCCGAACGCCCAGGTGGCCCTCGTGGCCAGCGGCCTTTATCTCCAATGCGGCGCCGTGGTTCTCACGTCCGGGTGACCCGGAGGCCCGAGCGAATCCGCAACCCAGGGCTCCTGGCCCCGAATTCCCTGACCGACCCCTCACGATCCGGCCGAGAGGGAAGAAACGCGCGAGACATCCGTCGAGTCGCGGGACCGCTCCGCCAGGCACCAACTGAGGCCATCAGATATTCGACCGTGGTTCGGGCGGCCGCCCGAACCGCCGCACGCAGAGGAGATCCCGGATGGACGTCGCAGGCAAGGTCGCGGTCGTGACCGGATCGGGCAACGGCATCGGTGTGGCGATCGCGAAACGGCTTGCCGCCGCCGGCGCTCGGGTCGTCGTCACCGACATCGAGGCCGACAGCGTCGAGCGGGTCGCCAAGGAGATCGGAACAGTCGGCCTCGCGGCGGACCTCACGACGGAGGCAGGCGTCAAGGCGGTCGCCACCTTGGCCCGCGACGCCTACGGCCGCATCGATATCTGGCACTCCAACGCGGGCATCGCCGGCCCGCCGCCGCCCGACAGCCTGCAGGACGACGCCCAGTGGAACACCATGTGGCAGCTCCATGTGATGGCCCATCTGTACGCCGCGCGCGAGGTGCTGCCCGAGATGGTCGCCCGCGGCGACGGCTACCTGCTGCAGACCGCCTCCTCCGTCGCGCTGGCCACCCAGCCTCTGAAGGCCGACTACTCGGTCACTAAACACGCCGCGCTCGCGCTCTCGGAGTGGCTGGCCGTCCGGTACCGCCCCTATGGCGTGAAGATCTCCTGTTTCTGTCCGGGCGCCATGCTCACCCGCATGCTGCTCGACAACGGCTTCCCCGATGATCATCCGGCGATCAGGGCGGCCCTCACGCCAGAGCAGGTCGCCGAGGTCGTCTTGCGGGGTCTGGCGGACGAGCGGTTCCTCATCCTGACCGACCCTGAGGACGCCCGGGCTCTCGTCGACAAGGGCACCGACTACGACGCCTGGATAGGGCGGTTCGGGCAGCCGCTGCGATGAGCTCTGCGTACGGTTCTGGTCCAGAATGCACCAGGACGCAGGCCAGGACGGGGCCTGTGACGCGGCCGAGCAGCCAGGGGCGGGGCCGCCGCCAGGACGACGCTCGCGACGGCGAACAGTCATGTCCCCGCCAGCAGGCGGCACTGCCGGCGCACCCCACGCCGCAGACAGGTCGCCATGGCGGGAGTGTCGGTGGACCGGTCGGCCGGCGGGGCGCGGGGATCGCCACGGCGACACCGCGCCGCGCCGGGCCGGCGCCGCTTCAGTCCGGGATCGCGGTCTGGCCGAGCGGCGTGTAGGTCGTCGGCTGGCCTTTGTCGTCGAGCGTGGTGCTGAGGCCACCGCGCACGCAGGAGGCGGGCAGCGCCGGGTTGGCCTTGCCGTTGCAGCGGAACTGGATACCGCCACCGGCCGGCAGGTCCCGCTCCGGCGCCCTCTTGACGGCCGCCGCGGTGCCCGCCGGGGTGAGCTCGGACGGCGAGACGCCCTCAAGGGCTTCGCGGAATCCGGCCATGGAGGTGAACATGCCGATCGCGACGCCGTTGCTGGTGTCGATGTCGGTGCCATACGTCTCCGCGACGGACTCGAACCGCTTGACCGACGGGTCGTCGGAGCCGATGGGCGCCGGCGCGCCGATGACCATGCCCTCGAGGATGCTGCCTGGCACGGCCGTGCGGGTCGAGCAGCAGCCACCCGAGCCAGGAACTCGCCGTTTCCGCGTACGCCCTGACCGACGTGTTCCTGCGGCCTCGTGGGCCGACCCGGTCTCGGCCGTGGTCGGCGTGCCGAGCGCGAGCGGGCCGGTGGCCCGCGCGCGGCGTCCGGGCTGCCGGGCTGGCCGCCGGAGCCCCTCGATCAAGCTCAGGGGCGGTGGCTATTTCGATAGCAAAATGTATCCTGTTGACGCAATACTGATCTTGTTGTAGAACAAAGCTGTACTCGGCCTGGCGGGACCGGGTCGGCGCGGTCGGTGGTGACGTCTTGTTACGGGACCAGCGCGGCGTGACGGGCGTGGGCTGAAGCCGTCAGCCCGCCAAGAATGGTGATGCCTCTTTTCGGCCTGATGCGGGCCGTAGCCGTGCCCGGCAAGGAGGACATGAGCGCAGGCCGCATCGTCCGGCTGACCAGAAGGGGATCGGGGCATCCAGCGGCGTCCGCTGATCCAGCCGCGAGGAACAATTCCTTCCGACATGCTCACCGTCGGCGGCGGTGAGCGAGGCCGGCGATTCTGGCCTGAGTGAGCCACCGCGAGATATCAGGTTGCCCGGCATCTGGCGGGCACCGTGCGGAGGATCGCGCCGGGCGGATGTGTCGAATAGGACGACCGGGTTCTCGGTGGCGCCGTGGGTGCTGTCCGCGATCACGACTTGCGCCTTTCGGCCCCAGATGAAATGACGGCGCACGATAGAGAGGAGAAAGACATGCTGACATGGCGTAAATCTTCGCGGACGAGAGTGGCAAGACGGATGCCTACCCTCGGCCTCGGCACAATCCTGGGCATCGCCGTGGTCCTGGTCTTACCGGCGTCGGCGGGCGCGCAGACCGTGGCGACCGCCGGCGCGTCCGGCTCACCCGGAAAGGCGATCACCGAGGTCAACGTCACGAATGACCCGGCCCGGGACAACGGCCAGCCCGAGGTGGCCGTAAACCCGAAGAACCGGGACAACCTGGTGGTCATCTCGACTGACCACCGGCCGGGAGCCCGAACGGCCACGGCTGACAAGTACCACTGCTTCGTTGGCTACTCCCACGATGGTGGCGTGCGGTGGACGGAGGCCGCGTGGCCCTATGGCGATCGGGCCATGTGTGGTGACCCGAACCTGGCCGTCGACTCCCGTGGCGTCTTCTACGTCGCCTTCAACCGGCTGGGCTGCGCGCCGGGCCAGCCCGAGCCCCCTACACCCGGTGGCTGCAACGGCGTCCCGAACCACCTGGCCATCTCGAAGTCCTATGACGGCGGTCGTACCTGGTCGGCTCCCATCGACACGCCCCTGCTGATCGCCGTCACCCCGAGGCTGCGGATTGACGCGGCCAACGGCGACGTCTATGCGGTCGGCCAGGACGCGGCGGGAAAGATCGCGGTCTCGGTCAGCAAGAACGGTGGCGCCACCTGGAGCGCACCGGGCGTCCTGCCAGCGCAGCCGTTCGGCACACAGATCGCGGTGCAGCGCGGGACCCTCGCCGCGGCCACCGGCGTCGCGGTGACGTTCGACAACGGCACCCCTGTCTTCACGGGCACCGACGTGATCTTCTACACGAGCCGTGACGGTGGAGCGACCTTCACCGCCTTCCCGGTCACGACCACCAACGGCACTCCGGTGACGCCGCCCACCGGCCCCTCCCTGCCCAACCTGACAGCCGGGTCGACCGACCCCGTTCCGTGGGTCTCAGCCGACCCCACCCGCAACGGCCGGTTCGCGCTCATGATCCCGCGGGGCGACACCCTCGAGGTGTACAGCACCGAGAACTCCGGTGCGAAGTGGACCGGCCCCGCGGTGATTCCGGCCGCGGGCGCGGTCAAGCCGTGGATGGACTTCGGCCCGACGGGAACTCTCGGCGTCGTGTGGCGCACGTCCGCGGTCGACGCCTACTCCGCGGTCTCGTCCAACCACGGGAAGACCTTCTCCAAGCCACTGAGGGTCAACAAGGTGACCCAACCAGCCACACCCGCCGAGGGCGATGAGTTCTCCCGGATCGTGGTGACCGACAAGTACGCCTATGTCAGCTGGTCGGATGGCCGAAACGGCCCCACCCCGGACGGCGTCGTCGCCCGGGTTCCCCTTTCCTTCTACAAGAAGTAGTTTCTTGGCGCCGACCGGGCTCGCCCTGCTACTCGGACACTCCGCTGGCGCAGCCGGCCAAGGCCAAGACGCAGAGGCTGTTCGACGAACTCGCCGCGGAGGACAAGTCGATATCCTTCACCGGCGCCCCACCATGGAGAACTGGACGCTGGCCGAGAACATCTAGGCCCAGCTCAGCGCGTTCCGCAACGCCACCGTCCAGGTGAAGATCATCGAGGTGGCGGAGCTCGCCCCAGCGGCGACGGGCGTCCGGGCCAGCGGTGGTCGGACCGTCGGCTGACGGCCCGATCATAACTGTGCTGAACAGTAGTTCAGCGGTAGGTGACGACAAGAGCGATCTTCGTAGCCTCAGTGTCGGACAAGGACCGCGGGCCCGAGCCCGCCGCACAGCTCAGGCGAGGCCTGCCACGAAGGAGCGGCGCGATGGTGCGGATGCCACTCCTGCCGCCGCGGGAGTGACCCGCGGAGATGGTCGAGGCCCTGGCGGCGCTGAACCCGATGCGGCGGGGCCGTCCCGCCCCGGAGATGGGCCCGGCCGTCGGGCCGGGACGCGCTCGCGTCGCTGGCCCGCCATCCCGCGCTCGCCCGATCTTCCTCCCGTTCAACGGGTACGCGCTGCTGGACACCGAGCCGCCTACGCGAGGTGGAGCTCCTCATCCTGCGAGCGGCCCGCGCGCCGGCAGTCCTGATACCTGTGGGGTCAGCACATCTTCGCGGGCTGGGCGGCTGGGCGCTCGGCGGACGAGGGATCGCGAGCATCGCCTACCGGCCTGACGCCCCGCTCCGGACACCGCTGGACAGCGCGCCGCTGTGCGCCGTCGACGAGCTGATCGACGACGGCGTCATCGCGGACGGCGCCTGGGCCGCCCTCGCGGCCGAGTTCGACGAGCGAAAGCTGTTCGACGTCCTGTTCGTCACCGGTTGCTACGAGACGATGGCCTGGATGATGCACTCGCTCGGCCTCAAGTCCGCCCCGGATCCCCGACTACCTGAAGACCTGACACCACCGTTTCGCCGCGGGCGGGGCTCGGACGCCGGATGCGCGTCCTCACCCGCGTGCGAGGCATGAGACGACCCAGCGGCGGCGGTGACGACCGGCGACGGCGTGACGGCCTCGACCGGACCCGAACACCGCCTGGGGCGTCAGGTCCATGCGGGAACTACGGGACCGGGTGCAGGCGGTGGTGGTCACCTGTGAGCCCGGGATCGTCGAACCTTCCTATATCCACCTTGCCGACTTCCCGCGGCGTAATGCCTGTCCAGACCGTGGCAGCGCGGTGCGTACGTCGTTCACAGCGGACTGGCCGAGCAGATCCAGGATGGGTTCCTCGCGTCGATCGTACGGCTGTCCCGACGACGTCAGCGATTGTGATCCGCGTGGTGGGATTCGCTAACGGGCGGGTGTGAAGAGCTCCGCGAGCCGCTGGCGCGAGCCGCTGAACTCGTGCAGCTGGATGGGCGTGCCGTCGGGATCGGCGATGAAGAAGAACCGTGACACCCTTGTGGTGGCGACGGGGCAGAGGGGGGTGATCCCGGCGGCGACGAGCCGCGTGTAGGTGGCCTCGACGTCTACGACCGTGAGCGCGATCTTCGGCCTGCCGAACTCCATGGGGTACATGGGATCCACGACGTCTCCCGACGGCGGGGCCAAGCGGCGGCTGAACAGCTCGACGACCATGTCGCCGCTCGCCATCCCGACCCGTGTCCACTCCTCCTGCTCGTCTGAGTAGAGGCGAACGAATCCGAGCACCCGCTCGTAGAAGGAGACGGAGGCGTCGAGGTCGGCAACGGTCATCCCGAGGTGCGAAAGGCAGGTCACAGCGACCGGTGGCGTGCTCATTCCGCGCCGCCGGGGAGAAAGCGGACCTCGTCGCCGTCGAGACCAAGCCGACCATAGTGCGGCGCGGGGAAGTGGGCTGGCATCACGAACGCACCCTCGTCCCGTAGGCGCCGCACCAGCCGCCTACGGGTCTCGATCGCCGAAGCCAGGTCGTCGCAACCTGGCAGGTGCAGTTCCGGTCGGGAGAACTGGATCGGGTGATGGAAGGCATCGCCGGTGAAGTAGGCGCGCATGCCTTCTGAGGCCAGCCGCAGCATGGCGTGACCGACTGTGTGTCCGGTTGCCGACTCGATCGTCAGGCTCGGCGATACCTGATAGGGGAGCGACACGACCTTGGCCAGCCCAGCCTCCACCACCGGTCGCACACAGTGATCGAATACATTCGGATTGAAGCTGTTTGCGTGCTGTGCGGGACTCGCGGGGTCCCAGCGGTGAAACTCTTCTTCGACGAACAGGTAGACCGCGTTCGGGAAGGTGGGAACCCATCGCCCGTCCTGGAATGTCACGTTCCAGCCACAATGGTCATGGTGCAGATGTGTACAGAACACCACGTCGACTTCGTCGGCCGGCGCTCCCGCGGCCGCGAGCCGCTCCAGGTACGGAGTGTCGAGATCATTGAAGGCCGGTGCCTGTCCCAGGCGGCGCCCGTTGCCTGTACATGGGTCGACAACGACGACCAGGCCGTCGACCCGCAGGACCCAGCTGTGACTTGAGAACTGGAAGGTCCTCGCCGCCCCGTCCAGGAAGCCCGGCGGCAGCGATCTCGCCTGCCGTTCAAGGAACGCCTCGTCCTGGGTCATCGCGGTCAGCGAAACAGGGAAGCGCTGTTCCTCTACCCGTTCGAGTGATGCCGCGCCGAGCCTCACCAAGCCCGCCCGGGGGTGACGCTCCCCGGACGGGGAACCCGACCGAGAACGCCGCCCGTGAACGGAGCCAGGTTGGTCTGGCTGTCTCGTGACGGCACCTCCACTGTCCCGCGGCGGACGGTGACGCCCGACCAGGTGTCGCAGGTAAGTCCGACAGGGTGGATCGGACAGGTCACGGCGTTGATCCTCACAGGTGTGCTGAGCGGCGACTCGCACTCGCCGGAACGGTGATGTCGGACAGCCGGAAGACGTAGCGTCGCCGCGACCGACCGGCGACGGACGACACGACACGGGTTCAGGTCTCAGCGCCGGGCAGATGGCGGGCACCCAGACCAGGCGGTTCAGGGCGACGCGGTCAACGAGCCTGGCCAGGCGGCGCCTCCAGGTGGTGCGCCGCGCGGCGGTCGGTCGCTAGGCCGCTCGTGACCAGATCTCCTTCCGACCCTCGTAGGGAGCAGCCAGAGGTTGGCAGATGGCGCCTGATCGCAGGCGGTTCCTGACGCGGTTGGCGGCCACCCCATCCTCGACCTGGCAACGCCGATATTGCTATAGCAAGCTCCCGCCGACGTCAACCGGATCCCGGTAGGGCTTGTCGAGGCCCTGTGGGTCGCGGGGGTACCGGTTGGTCTGCCCTCTGGTCGGTGACTGTCAGTGTGGGGATGGTGGCTCGTCCTGGGCGAGGGACGTTGGTGGCCCGAACGGGCTCGGTCGAGGGGATCTGTCTAGGCCAGTCAGGCCGATGCTGGCTGCTGCCCCTGACGACGACCATGCGACGTGATAGCTCGAACATGGGCGATTGCCATGACAAGATCTTCTTTGCAGTCAAGCCTGTGGTGGGTTGCTTGCCGGCAAGGTCCGCTACGGTGTTCTGCATGGCCCGGCCCGCGCCCGCGTCCGCCCGCGCGACGGACATCGTTTCCTTCCTGACCG
>NZ_JADWYU010000384.1 GCF_016786325.1 Frankia nepalensis
GCACCCCGAGGACCACGAACAGGACGATCAGGACCACGCCGATCGCGCCACCCGCGATGAAGAGGTTGCGGCGGTTGGGGGCCGCCGGCGGCGGCCCGGGCCGACGGGTGAGCGGGCCGCCAGCCGCCCACGAGGCGACTCCGGCGCCGAGCAGGCGACTGACGCCGGCGACGGTCGGGGAACCGGCCATGACCTGCCTGCCTCGCGGCAGCCAGCACGTGCTGCTGCCCTGCGTGGTCATGTTCGGCCTGGCCCTGGCGGTGGTGGTCGGGCGCCTGCTGGCGATCGGGGACAGCGACATCACCCGGTTCGCCGTTGTCGGCAGCACCTACGTCGACACGCAGAAGCCACCTCCAGGGCTGCACGTCTTCCCCGGCGACGGGTACGACGGCCAGTTCGCCTACCGGCTCGGTCTCGCGCCCTACGACCTGCGCACCCATGCGCGGGGCATCGTCATCGACTCTCCGCTGCGTGCCCAACGAATTGGCTATCCGACGATCGCCTGGCTGCTCGCCGCCGGGCAGGCACGGTGGGTGCCGGTCGCCCTGGTGGCGGCCAACGTCCTCGCGTTGGCCGCGCTCGGCCTGCTGGGCGGCATGGTCGCCCGCGACGCCGGCAGGCATCCGCTCTGGGGCGTGCTGCTCGCTGGATTTCCCGGATTCCTGTTCAGCCTCGGCCGGGACCTCACCGAGATCGTCGCCGCGGCTTTCGCGGTCGCGGGATTTCTTGCCTGGCGCCGGAAACGGCCGGTGCTCGCCGGCGCCTGCCTGACTGTCGCGGTCCTGAGCCGGGAGACCGCCCTGCTCGCCGCCGTCGGAATCGCCGCCGCGCACCTGGCCGAGGTGCGCACGCGACGGACGGCGTCGCGCGCCGCGGACGCCAGCGCCTGGCTGTTGCCCGTCATCGGTTTCGGGCTCTGGCAGGCGGTGGTCGCCGCGGAAACGGGCGCGCTCCCGGTACGTACCGGATCAGGGGACAACATGACGGTGCCCCTGGCCGGGCTGCTGCCCTCGATGCTGGGCTGGCTTCGCGACGCGACGTCGCCCCCTGGCCAGGCGCCGGCGTTGCTTGCGCTGGGACAGTTCGTGGTCCTGTGCGCCCTGGCTGGGCTCGCGGCCGCCCGGCTTCGCCGCCTCGGCGGCGCGACCGAGGTGAAGGTCGGCGGGGCGCTCGCGCTGCTGCTCGCTGTCTGCCTGTCCAGCTTCGTGCTGCGCACGCCCGCCTTCTTCCGCCAGCTCGCCGACGTGCACGTGTTCGCCGCCATCGCGCTGCTCGACGCCCCTGGCCGGCTTCGACTGCCGGGCGCCGCTCTCGCCGTCGTGTGGGCCTGCTCCGCGGTCCTCATCGCCATATCCATCTAGATCGCCAAATCCAGCGCACGGCCGCGGTTCGAGGCGGGCCACCGTTTTTCATCGTCTGTTGAGTTTTGAGCCTCCACTCGCTAGCCTTAACTCATCGGGCGTTGAAATCTGGGAGGCCGGGATGCCGATCGACGAGGCGCCCAGGCGCGTGGGCCGGCGTCCGGGGCAGCCGGAGACCCGCGCCGAGATCCTGCGTGCCGCACGGGCGTTGTTCGCCGAGCGCGGGTTCGCGGGGACCTCGATCAGGTCGGTGGCCACCGGCGCCGGGGTCGACCCCGCGCTGGTGCACCACTACTTCGGTTCCAAGGAGGGGCTGTTCCGCGCGGCCATGGAGATGCCGATCCAGCCCGAGGAACTGGTGAAGGAGATCTTCGCCGCCGGGGTCGAGCAGGCGCCCGAGCGGCTGGTGCGCACGTTCCTGCGGGTGTGGGACGACCCCGAGACCGGGCCCGCGATGGTGAGCTTCCTGCGCACCGCCCTCGCCCGGCAGGAATCCACGAGCCTGCTGCGCGAGTTCCTCACGGCCACCGTGGTACGGACGGCGGCGAGCAGGCTGCTCGGTGGCGTCGACCCCGCCGAGGCGGCGTTGCGGATCGAACTGGTGGCCAGCCAGATGATCGGCCTCGCCGTGGGGCGCAGGGTCCTGGCCGTCGAACCGCTGGCCAGCATGCCGGCCGACGCGCTGGCGGCCGCGGTGACACCCACGATCACCCGATACCTCCTCGGCGAGCTTCCCGCCCCCCACCAGGCGGCGGGTAACCCGCCCGCCTGACCACCCCTCGCGCGATCCGGTCCCGCCTTCCAGGAAAGAGCTCATCCATGAACGTCGCGCACGCGCCGGCGGCCCAGCCGGCGATCCGCATCGAGGGACTGGTGAAGCGGTTTGGCTCCTTCACCGCGCTGGACGGGCTCGACCTGACGGTCGCCCGCGGCGAGGTCCACGGGTTCCTGGGCCCCAACGGAGCCGGGAAGTCGACCACCATCCGGGTGCTGCTGGGGCTGCTGCGCGCGGGCGCCGGCACCGTCGAGCTGCTGGGCGGCGACCCGTGGCAAGACGTCGTCGGCCTGCACCGGCGCCTCGCCTACGTGCCCGGGGACGTCGTCCTGTGGCCGGCGCTGTCCGGCGGGGAGGCGATCGACCTGTTGGGCAACCTGCGCGGCGGGCTCGACGAGACCCGGCGCGCGGAGCTGGTCGACCGGTTCGAGCTCGACCCGACCAAGCGCGGCCGGCAGTACTCCAAGGGCAACCGGCAGAAGGTCGCCATCGTCGCCGCGCTCGCCTCCCGGGCCGAGCTGCTCATCCTCGACGAGCCCACCTCCGGCCTGGACCCCCTGATGGAGGCGGTCTTCCAGGACGAGATCGCGCGGGAGAAGGCACAGGGCCGCACCGTGCTGCTGTCCAGCCACATCCTCAGCGAGGTCGAGGCGCTCGCCGACCGCGTCAGCATCATCCGGCAGGGGCGCGTCGTGCGGACCGGCACCCTGCGGGAGCTGCGCGGACAGACCCAGGTGAAGATCACCGCAACGCTGTCCCGGCCGCCCGCGGACCTCGGCCACCTGCCGGGCATCCGCGACGCCCGGCTCGACGGCGCCCGGCTCACCGGCTCGATCGACCCCGACCAGCTCAACGCCGCGCTGGCCGCGCTGGTGCCGCACCAGCTGTCGGCGCTGACCGTCGCCCCGGCCTCGCTGGAGGACCTGTTCCTCAGCCACTACGAGACCGCCGCCGACCACGACGACCCCGGCCGCCCCGACGCCGGCCACGCCCGCGCCGGCAGTGCCCTCCCGCGGCAGGCCCGGCCATGACGGCGTTCACCGGTACCCGCGCCCTGCTGAAGGTGGCGCTGCGCCAGGACGCCCGCCAGATCGCGCCCTGGGTCGCGCTGATCTCGGCGCTGTCCGCCTCCTCGATCCTCGCCTACTCCTGGATCTTCCCCGACGCCGCGGACCGGGCGGAGCTGGCGGCCACCCTGGCCGGGAACCCCGCGCTGTCACTGGTCTTCGGACCCGCGCGGGACCTGATGACCGCCGACGGTTTCAACGCGTGGCGCGCGGGCGCCCTGGGCGCGTTCTTCGCGGGGATGATGGCGATCCTCATCGTGATCCGCAACAGCCGCGCCGACGAGGACTCCGGCCAGGCCGAGCTGCTCGCCTCGGGGGTGCTCGGGCGCCAGGCCAGGCTGGCCGTCGCCGTGCTGATGGCCGCCGCCGCCTCCGCCGCTCTCGGCGTGGTGAGCTTCCTGGTCACCATCGCCTGCGGCGGCGGCGCGCTCGCCTCCCTGACACTGTCGGCGACGTTCACCGCCTCGGGCCTGGTGTTCGCCGGGGTGGCGGCGATCTGTGCCCAGCTCGGCTCGGATGCCCGGACCGCCAGCGGCCTCGCGGTCGCCGTGCTCGGCCTGTGCTACGTGATCCGCGGCTACCTCGACTCCAGTGACACACCCGGCTGGACCTCCTGGACGACCCCGCTCGGCTGGCTGTCGCGGACCCGGCCGGCCACCGACAACGACCCGTGGCCCCTGCTCGCCGCGCTCGCGCTCACGGTCGTCCTCGTGCTCGCCGGATTCGCGCTGCACGGCCGCCGCGACTTCGGGTTCGGGATGATCGTGCCCCGGCCCGGCGCCACCCGGGGCGGCACGGCGGCGAACGTGTGGGGTCTGGCGCTCCGGCTGCACCGCGGGACGCTCGCGGCGTGGCTGGTCGCGTTCGCCGGCCTCGGCGTGGTCTTCGGCAACCTCGCCACCTCCCTCGACGGCGTCCTCGGCGACAATCCCGCCCTGGCGGACCTGCTCGCCGCCGGCACCACCGACCCCTCCCGGCTGACGTTCGCGTTCGTCGTCACGATCCTGCGCCTCGTCGGCGTCATCGCCGCCGTGACGGGCGTGCAGGTCGTCTTCAGGATCCACGCCGAGGAGGTCGACCACCGGGTCGAGCCGCTGCTCGCCGGCGCGCTGCGGCGCCCGGTGTACCTGGCCAGCAACGCCGTCGTCGCCTTCGCCGCGCCCGCGGTCGCCCTCGTGGTCGCCGGTACGGCGCTCGGCGTGGTCGCCGCCGCCCGGCAGGACACGGTCTCCGCCGGCGACGTCGTCACCCAGGCGCTGGTGACCATCCCCGCGGTGTGGGTTCTCGTCGCGCTCGCGCTCGCCGCGGTGGGCGCCGCGCCCAGCCGCCGGCTCGTCGGCTGGCTCGGCGTCGTCGCGACCTTCGGGCTCACGCTGCTCGGGCCGACGTTCGACCTCCCCGGCTGGGCCCTGGGCATCAGCCCGCTGCGCCACGTCCCGAACGTGACCGCCGCGGCACCCGGCTGGGCCGGCCTGGGCTGGCTCGCGGGCGTCACCGCGCTGTTCCTCGTCGTCGCGTTCACCGGGTTCCGCCGCCGCGACATCGCCTGATACCCGGCCAGGCAGCCCGCGGACGTCACCGCTCGCGCGCGGTGACGTCCGCCGCGGCGCGCCGTAACGCCCCCGCCCCGGCCGGATGACCAGTCCGAGGAGCGGATCCGGTCGCGCGCCCTGTCGCGCAAGGGATGCGACGCGATCGGCGCGGGCCGCGCACCACCATCCGGTGACCGGCGATCCGCCGGCCGCCCCGTCGTCGCTGCCCGTTTCCGTCCAGGTCAGGACCGTTACCTATCATCCTGCCTGGCACGAACAGCGGGATTTGGGGGGTTTCGAGCCAGTAGGGGGGATTCAAGCCGCACGCGGCGACCTGCGACGGATGGGACGGACACATGACCGGAGACGCTCAGCGCCGGGGCCGTGAGGCGACCAGGACGGCCCCCTCCGGAGCCCACGCCTCGCGATGACCCTCGAAACACCGATCGGCTCACCAGCACCCGACACCCTTCCCGGCGGACCGGGCCGCCCGGCCCGACCAGGGCACGACGGCCCGCCCACCGGGCTGGCACCAGGACTGCTCGCGCGGGCCCGCGGGATCCGGATCAGCGCGCCGGCCGTCGCCGTTCTGGTGCTCGCGGTCTGCTCCTTCGTCGGCAGCCTCGTCCTGCAGGCCGTGCTCTACCCGCAGGGCTCCGGCGACGCCGACGAGGCCGCCTACGTCCTGCAGGCGCGGATGCTGCTCGACGGGCGGCTCACCCTGGATGCCGCGACGACGCAGCCGTTCTTCCAGCCGTGGCTGACCGGCGTGCACGGCGGCCACGTCTTCACGAAGTACCTGCCCGGCTGGCCGGCGCTGCTCGCCGCCTCCCAGGCCGTGTTCGGCACGATGGCCGTCGCCCCCGCCGCGGTCGCGGCGTGCTGGGTCGTCGGCGCCTACCTGCTCGCCCGCGAGCTGTTCGACGACACCTGGACGGCGCTGGCCGCCGCCGTGCTGCTCGCGCTGTCCCCGCTCGTCCTGCTGCACACCGCGCTTCCGCTCGCCTACGCCTGCTGCGCGGCCGTGCTCACGCTCGCCAGCGCCCTGCTGCTGCGCGGGGCGCGCACCGGGACACGGCCCGCGCTGGTCGGCGGGGGCGCGCTCGTCGGGTTCGCGCTGCTCATCCGGCCGTTCGACACCGTCCTCGTCGTGGCGCCGATCGCGCTGTTCGTGGCCGCGCGGCGGTGGCGGGCGCCGCGGGAGCTGGCGACCCGCACAGGCTGGGCCGCCCTGGGCGTCGCCCCGCTGGCAGTAGTCCTGTTCGCCTACTGCTGGCATGTGACGGGCTCGCCGCTGCGCCTGCCGCTGTCGGCCTCCGACCCGCTGGACACGTTCGGCTTCGGCCCGCGGCGCATCCTGCCCTCCGAGCCGAGCTTCCCGTTCACCCGCCACCTCGCCGAGGTGGCGTTCTGGGACACCCTCCAGGCGGCTCCGAGCTGGTACTTCGGCGGGATGGGCCTGATCGCGCTCGCCGCCGTGGGCCTCGCGGCCCCCCGGCGACGGGCCGAACGCCTCCTGCTGCTCGCGACGACCGCGGCGGTGCTGGTCGGCTACTTCTTCTGGTGGGGCTCGGCGTTCGCCGGGCCGGGCCTGCGCAACGGTCTCGGCCCGCACTACCACCTGGCCGGCTTCACCCCGGTCGTCATCCTCGCGGCCGCCGGCGCCCGCTGGCTGTGGGCGCTGCTCGCGGCGCGGACCCCGGCGGCGCGCCGCCGGGCGCGCCCCGCCCACGGAGCGCGCCTCGCGCGGCCCACCGTCCTGGCCCTCGCCGCGGCCGGGCTGGTCGCGCTCACCGTGCCGACGCTGCCGGCGAGGATCGACATGCAGCACGGTGTCAACGAGGGCAACGACTTCCTGGCCGCGCTCGTCCCGGACGACCTGCCCGGCCCGGCCCTCGTCGTGGTAACGCCCCCGGTGCCCAGCCAGTACACCCAGGTCCCGTACCACACGCTGCGCAACTCCCCCGGGCTGGACGGGCCGATCGTCTACGCCGCGGACATCGGCCCCGGCATCGCCGCGCTACCCGACCGGATGCCCGACCGGGCGATCTACCGGATCCGCCCGGGTGAGCTCGTCGACGCGGACGTCCCCGGCAGCTACCGGGGCTCGTTCGTCCCGCTGCGCCGGGTCGCCGGGACGCGCATCGAGGTCCGGGTGACCGCGCGGCCCCCGGACACCACTGGCGCCGCCACCACCGGCGGCGCGGCCAGCACCGGCGCGACGACCGGTGGCGCGACCAGCGGCGGCACGGCCAACGGCGGCACGGCCAACGGCTTCGGCGCCGGCCCCGGCGCGCGGCTCTACGCCCGGCTGGGCAGCGAGGTCCGGTCCCTGGCGCTGGCCCAGCCAACGGCCGGCGGGGCGTTCACCGCCACCTTCGTCCTCACGGCCGAAGGCGCCGGCGGGCCCGGCGTGCTCACCGCCGACGGCCAGTCGCTGCCCGCCGAACTCGTCGTGGGGTTCGCCGACGGCGTCGGCCAGAGCGCTGGCGGGTGGGAGGAACGGTTCCCGCTGGTCCGGCGCGCGGCCGGGGACCTGTCCCTGCTGGCGCCTGGCCTCGGCTGGCGGCGGCTGCCGGGCGGCACGGACGGCGGCGGATCGCACGGCGGCGGAGCGGAGTGGCTCGCCGCGCGGGTACAGCCCACCCTCGACGTCGAACTCGCGGCAAGCTGAGCTGGGCGAGTCGTCCCACGGCCGGCGGCCCGGGCACGGCCCGCGAGGCCGGACCCGGGCCGCCGGGCCGACCGCGCCGCGACGCGGCCACGACCTTCCAGGATCTCGAGGCGGATACCCGCCCGGCCTTCAGCCCGGGGACCATGTGCCAGTCGCCGACGGCCGTGCCAGGCGGCCGCCCGGTCCGCGGCGAGGAGCCACCGTGTCCACGTCGCGCCATCCAGCGCTGGTCGGTCACAGCCGGGCCGCGGGCCGTTCCTCCGCCCTGCCCGGCCAAACCCCACCCGGCCCGTACCAACTTCGCGGTCGGAACGGCCACCCAGCACCATTTGACTCGTTCTGACCGGAAGACCACCGGCCGAAAGAAACGACATCCACGACGCGAGAGAACTCTTCACTGCCGGCGGAGAGTTCCTCATGTACGAAGATCCTTAGCGGTATCGCGCTGTACTCGAGGGCATCGCCTCGACGCCACCGCTGCTCGCCCGCATCACCGGTCCGGAGTCCGCCGCAACGGCCGAGGCCCCGGCACGACGGAAAGGGCGGAGGAGTGCCGTTTCACACCTTCCCGCGGTCGCGCTTGCTGGGCTGATCGGTTTCGTCGGCGATGAGTGGGTGGCTCGGTACGGGATCGCGTGCTGATCTGGTCGGGGTTCAGGCGTCTCCATGGTTCTGTTCGTCGTAGCTCTCCTGCGATCTACAGACCGTCGTCGCGTTGCGGCGCACCCACTGCAGGACCTGCTGGAGTGGTTCGGCGGCGTCCACGCCGAGGGGAGTCAGGGCATAGCGCACGCTCGGGGGGCTCGTGGCCATGACCTCCCGGGCTAGCAACCCGTCCCGGGTAAGGGTACGCAACGTCTGGGACAGCATCTTCTCGCTGACCCCGTCGACGAGGTTCCGCAGCTCGTAGAACCGCATCGGGCCGTCCCGCAACGCCACCAGGACAAGCAGGCCCCAACGGCTGGTGAGGTGGTTGAGCACAACACGCCCGAGACAGTCCCTGTCGAATACATCACTCTGGCCATCGCGCAGAGCGGCCACGAGCTGGACACCAACTTCCACACCGGGAGCTTACCATCAGGTATGGGCTTTCTAGAAGTTAGCCCGCCCCCCTATCGTCCCGCCGCATGGAGGCATCACGACTGACCGCTCCCGCCGCCCAGCGGAGCGAACCACTGGGGATCGACATCTGGTCGGACTTCGCCTGCGGACACTGCTACGTCGGCCGGCATCGTGTCTCGACCGCGCTCGCCGGACTCGCTGATCCCAGCGCCGCGCGGGTGCGCTGGCGCGGCTTCGAGCTCGACCCACGTCCAACCGCTCAGCGCGGTGGCGGGGATCTCTACGACTACCTGACCCGGTTCAATGGCAGCAGGGAGGCTGGGCGGGCGGCGGTGGGCCGCATCGCCGTCACGGCGGCCTCCGAGGGGTTGCCCTTCCGCCCCGACATCGTCCGCCCGGGTAACACCAACGACGCCCATCGGCTGGTGCATCTCGCCGCGTTCCACGGGCTCCAGGACCGTCTCGTCGAGCGGCTGTACCGCGCCTACTGGGCCGAGGGCCAGCCAATCGCCGACCCGAGCGCACTCGCGTCGCTCGGCGAGGAAGTCGGCCTGCCAGCCGAGCGGGTGCGCGCCGTTCTCGCCGGAGGCGAGTTCGCCGGCGAGGTCGCCGCCGACGAGCGGCTGGCCGTCGCCCTCGGGGTGGGCGGCGTGCCCACCCTCCTCGTGGACGGCCGGTGGCTGATCTCCGGCACGGAATCGGCCGGCACCATCCGGTTCGCTCTGGAACATGTCATCGCGAGCGCGACGCGGGAGGGTGCGCGGTGAGCGGCGGCACGACTACCGCGGACGCGACGGCCCCGCCGGCCGGCTCGGCGCGGGTGCTCGTCGCGGTGGTCGCCGCGGTCTTCGGGTACGCGCTGATGCAGACGCTCGTTGTCCCAGCCCTGGGCGTGCTGCAGCGGGATCTGCGCACCTCCGCGACTGGGGCCGGCTGGATCCTGAGCGCGCTCCTCCTGTCGAGCGCCGTGCTCACTCCGCTCATCGGCCGCCTGGGGGATCAGTACGGCCGACGCGACGTGCTGCTCCTCGTGCTCGCCGTCTACGGCGTTGGCACGGCCGCGGCAGCGGCCGCGCGGAACATCGGGGAACTCGTCGCCGCGAGGGCGGTCCAGGGATGTTCGCTCTCGGTGCTCCCGCTCGCGTTCGCCATCCTCCGGGAGGCGCTGCCCGCCCAGCGGCTGCAGGCCGGGATCGCCATGGTCTCCGGGCTCGTCGGCGCCGGGGCAGGCGCCGGACTGGTCATCGGCGGCCTGCTGACGGACCACGTCTCCTGGCGCTATCTGTTCGTGCTCGGCGCCGCCCTGGCCATGATCAGCTTTGTGCTCGTCCTGGTCTGGATTCCGTCCGCCCGGCATGCCCAGTACCGCCGGGCCAGCTGGGCCGATCTCGACCTGCCCGGAGCGCTTGTGCTGGGCCTGAGCCTGGTCGCCCTCCTGCTCGGGCTCACGCAGGGCCCGGACTGGGGATGGTCCTCCGGCCGGGTGCTCGGCCTGTTCGGACTGGCTGTGGTGTTCGCCGTCACGCTGGTGTTCCTGGAAGTGAGCCAGAGCAGCCCACTGCTTGACATCCGCGAGTTCACTCACCGACCGATGCTGGCCACGCATCTGTCGGCGTTCCTCTACGGCGTCGTTTCCTACGTCTTCTATGTGACCCTCCCCCGCTACGCCCAGACTCCGCAACACTCGGGCGGCTACGGGTTTGGCACCTCCATCACGGTCGCGGCTCTGATCATGCTGCCCGGCGCCCTCATAGTCATGCCCGCGAGCATGGCGGTGGGCGGCGTCGCGCACCGCCTGGGACAACGCGCCCCTCTGCTGGTCGGCTTCGTGGTGACCACGGTCGGCGCGGCGCTGCTTGCCGGTGCCCACGGCAGCATCTGGGAGCACGTCGTGTTCTACACGGTGATCGGCGCGGGATCCGGCCTGGTCATGGCGGCCCTGCCCAGGAAGATCGCCGAGCTGGCACCGCCGGAGCGAATGGGCACGACCAATGGCATAAACAACATCGCGCGGACCGTCGGCGGATGCGTGGGAACTCAGGTGGCGGCGGTCCTGATCGCCTCCGGGACCTCCGCGAAGGGGGTGACGACCGGCTCGACATTCGTCACCGTCTTCTCGTTCGCGGCAGGCATCGGCCTGCTCGGGGCCCTGGCGGTCCCGCTCGCCTTCTCCAAGGGCGGCCTGGTCGACCTGACCCCTCCCGAGACCGCGAGGGCCGCCAGTTCGCGGTCAGGCGAGGAGGCCAGCATCTGAGTTCCGCTATCACTGGGTGGACGCGCCGCGGGCCTTTTCGCGTCCGGCTTCTGGGCGGGGCTAGACGTTCGGCGCGCGGGAGAAGGATGCCCGTCACATGCTCTCTTGGACCTTTCTCTTCAGCGGGTGGTTCTGGTCGCGCGGGCGCCGCGGGGACGCACTCCGTCGATGGAGAGCATCAGTAGCCGCTCGGCTTCAGCCGCGCCGTCGGCTTCCTGCTCCGTGGCCAGACCGACCGCGTTGGCGAGCTTGAGGAGGTCGATGATGGCCACGTCAGGGCGTACAGCGCCTGCCCGGCGGGCGTTGGCCAGTAGCGCGTCGCCCGCGCTCACCACCAGCGCGTGGCAGGTGGTGTCCCGGGCCGGGTCGCGGGCGCCGTGCATGAGCGACGCCGCCAGCCCGCGATTGGACGCGATGTGCACGGCGACGGCCCGAAGCCAGGCAACCAGCGCCCGCTCGGGATCGAGGTCGGCGGCCAGGTCGCGCGCCGTGGCGCACAGAGTCTGGACCCGGTCTCGGAAGACGGCTTCCAGCAGCGTCTGCCGGGAGGGGAAGTGCCGGTGCAGCGTGGCGGAGCCGACCCCGGCCCTGCGGGCGATGTCCTCCAGGGATGCCTCGGCGCCGTGCTGGGCGATGGCGGACCCGGCGGCGTCGAGGATCCGGTCGTAGTTGCGCCGCGCGTCGGCCCGCAGCGGCCGCCCGGCCGGGGTCGACGTGGCACTGCCCTCGTACACGGGCGCCTCCTGCGGACTTGCCAAACGGGGTGGTCCTCCACATATGGTACCCACGTCAAGTGGGGGGGCACCCCATTTGGCCGAGTGGTCCAGCGGGCGTATGCCAAGAGTCGGGAGAGACCGTGGCTGTGGCAGGAAAGACGATCGTGGTGATGGGCGCCACCGGATTGCAGGGACGAGCCGTGACGGCGCGTCTGCTCGCCGACGGCTGGCGGGTGCGAGCCGTGACCCGCGATCCGGACGGCGCACCCGCCAGGGCACTCGCGGCGAGCGGGGCGGAGATCGTGCGCGCCGAGATGGGCGACATCGACTCCCTCGTCGCGGCGCTGCGGGGCGCCTACGGCGTGTTCAGCGTCCAGCCGACTGTCGGATCGGTCGGCGCGGCGCCGGACTTCACCCCGGCCGACGAGGTCCGCTGGGGCGGCAACGTGGCCGAGGCGGCGCGGACCGCCGGTGTCCCGTTCTTCCTCTACGCCTCCGTCGCCGCGGCCGGCCGACACGAGACCGAGGTGCTGCCGCACGCGGTGGCGAGCAAATGGCACATCGAGCGACACGTCGCCGGACTCGACCTGCCCGCGGCGGTTCTGCGGCCGGCTGCCTTCATGGAGAACTACAGCGCCGGCTACTACCTGCGCGACGGCGCCGTTGTCGCGCCCTTCGCCGCCGACGTCCCACAGCAGATCATCGCCGTCGACGACGTCGCCGCCCTGGCCGCGCTGGCTTTCGCCCGACCGCGGGAATGGATCGGCCGGACGATCGACGTGGCCGGCGACGAACTGACACCGGTACAGATCACGGCGGCCATCAGCGAGGCCACCGGGCGGCCGCTGTCGTACGCGCAGATCCCGATCGAAGCGGTCCGGCAGGTCAGCGCGGACCTCGCGTACGCCGTGGCATGGCAGAACGAACACGGCTGGCGCGCCGACATCCCCACCACCCGCCAGATCCACCCCGACCTGATGGACTTCCGCACCTGGCTCGCCAGGACCGGCGGAGCCCAGATCAGCGGATTCCTCGCCTCCGCGCGGGCAGGACGGCAGGACCCGTGAGGGCGCATCGACGGGACCGCCGAGCCAGACGGGCCGGGCTCGGTACGGGCCTTGGCACGCGGGCCTTGGCACGCGGGACCCGCTTCGGCGGGCGGCGCCGACGCCGGGGAAATCCGCTTGCGCTCGGGACGCCGGCTGGTAGTGTCCTGCGCAGTTCGTCGGGGTGCTCCCCGACCGTGACCGTGGAGGAAGCCATGCCTGCCCCGGGTTGATACCCGGGTCACCGGCTTCCTTCGGTGTGCCCGGGTTCCGTCTCTGAACGATCCCGTGATCACGCACACCTCAAAACGGAGCACCCGCGTTGTCTGATCCAGACTGGTACCGAACCTTCTTCACCGAACTGCCGAACGAGTTCTGGCGCCGGGCCGCCACCCCCGAGTGGACCGCCGCGGACGTCGACTTCCTCGTGTCCGAGCTGGGGCTGGCTCCCGGCTCGCGGATTCTCGACGCGCCGTGTGGCAGCGGCCGGCACAGCCTGCTGCTCGCCGCCCGGGGCCACCGGGTGAGCGGCGTCGACATCTCGACGGAGGCGGTCACGCACGCCCGCGCGGCGGCCGCCACCGCCGGGCTCGACGTCGATTTCACCGTCGACGACATGCGCAACGTTCCACAGACGGGCGCGTTCGACGCGGCCGTGTGCCTGGGCAACAGCTTCGGGTACCTCGACCCGGCCGGCACCGCGGAGTTCGTCGCCGCGCTCGCCGGCGCCGTACGCCCAGGGGGCGGGCTCGTCATCGACTTCAGTGCCACGGCGGAGTCGGTCCTGCCGGGTTTCACCGGCGAGCGGGATGTCATGCGGACCGGTGACATCGAGGTCGAGGCGCGCACCGAGTACGACCTGGCGGACAGCCGGCTGCTCAGCCGGTACACCTTCCGCCGCGGCGGCCAGGTCCTCGATACGACGGCGGTGCACCACGTCTACACCAGCGGTCAGCTGACCGGATTCCTGCGAGCGGGGGGCTTCACCGTGACCGGCCGCCATGCCGGCCCGGATGGCGCCCCGTACGAGCTGGGTTCTCCTCGCCTGCTCCTCCTCGCCCGCCGCTGACCCACACCACCGCCGGGGGGGGGGGGGGGGCGCGCCCCCGCCCCCCCCCCCCCCCCCCCCCCCCCCCCCCCCCCCCCCCCCCGCCGCGGG
>NZ_JADWYU010000385.1 GCF_016786325.1 Frankia nepalensis
CGGTCAGGAAGGAAACGATGTCCGTCGCGCGGGCGGACGCGGGCGCGGGCCGGGCCATGCAGAACACCGTAGCGGACATGGACGCGCGGCAGGCCAGGACAGGAGCTTGACTGCAAAGCAAGTTTTGCTATAGCAATGTCCTCATGTTCGACTTAACGGGCCGCGTGGTCGTGGTCAGTGGTGGCAACGCCGGGATCGGCCTGGCCTTCGCCCGAGGCGTCGCCCGGGCCGGTGGCGACGTCGTGATCTGGGGCCGGCGGGCGGACAAGAACGCCGAGGCCGCCGAGGAGCTCGCCGGCTTCGGTCACCGGGTGCTCGCCCAGGAAGTCGACGTCTCCGACGAGGCCCGCGTCGTCGAGGCGATGGCCGAGGTGGCCGAGGAGCTGGGCCGCGTCGACGGCGTCATCGCCAACGCCGGTCTGATGCGCAAGGAGCGCAGCTTCGTCGAGATGACCAGCCAGGCCTGGCACAGCCTGCTGGCCGTCAACCAGCACGGGGCCTTCCTCACCATCCGGGAGGGCGCCCGGCACATGAAGCGCCGCCACGACGCCGGCGACCCCGGCGGGTCGCTGCTGTTCTGCGCCAGCCTGTCGGCACTGACCGGCAGCCCCGGCATGCAGCACTACAACGCGTCCAAGGGCGCGATGGCCGCCATGTCACGGGGCATCGCGGTCGAGGCCGGCCGCTACGGCATCCGCTGCAACGTGGTCTGCCCCGGCTACACGGTGAGCGAGACCGTCCAGATCCCCGCCAGCAGCCCGCTGTTCGAGCGCAACCGCCGCTACAACCCGTCCGGCCGGGCGGGGAACGCCGAGGACTTCGAGGGTATCGGCGTCTACTTCATGAGCGACCAGTCACGGTTCCACACCGGCGACCTCGTCGTCATCGACGGCGGCTGGCTGGCGAACGCCGGCAAGACCGACATCACGGAGCTTCCCCCATGGCCGTAAAAGTGCTGCGCGTCGAAGGCATGCGCGCCGACACCCGAACCCCCGCGGAACGGGCCGCTCTGGAGGCCGACGAGGCACGCCCGCTGGACATGAGCATCGACGCGGTGCTCGAGGGTGCCAGCCGGCAGACCGGCCTGGACGACTTCGGCTCCCTGGACTTCACCCAGCGCCTCGGCCCGCTGCTGGCCGAGGTCGAGGCCGACGCCAACGTGTGGCGGACCCACAAGGCGACGTTCGTCCATCAGTGCGTCCAGGCGGCGGCGAACCGGCTGCTCATCCAGCGCTACTGGAACGACCACCCCGCCTGCCTCGACGCCCCGATCGAACGACCGATCAACGTCATCGCGCTGCCCCGCTCAGGCAGCACCCACCTGGAGAACCTGCTCGCCGCCGACCGGCGGCTGCGCCACCTCCCGGTCTACCTGGCCGCGCAGCCGGCCCCCAGCGTGGGCGAGACGCCCGGGCCGGACGGGGTGGACCCCCGCTGGTCACGGTCGAACGTCCGATGGCAACGACTGTCCACCAACGAGATCTTCGCCGCGATGCACGAGCACTCGCCCGACCACGCCTGCGGCGAGAACGAGCTCCAGGTGCCGGACTTCGCCAGCTACCAGTGGGAGTGGATGGCCAACGTCCCCGGCTACCGGGACCACTACCTGAGCCACGACCAGACGCCGCACTACCGCTACATGAAGGACGTCCTGCGGGCGATCGCCTGGCAGTTCCCCAGCGACCGGCGCTGGATGCTGAAGTCGAACCAGCACAGCGAACAACTCGGCCCGCTGATGGCGACCTACCCCGACGTGACCGTCGTCATGATCCACCGCGATCCGGTCGCCACGATCCAGTCGCTGCTGACCATGCGCGGCCTGGCGCTGAAGATGAGCCAGAAGCGGCCGGACATCGACGCCCACGTCGGCTACTGGGTCGACCGCCTCGAGCGGATGCTGCGCAGCTACCTGCGCGACCGGCACCTGGTTCCCGACGGCCAGCTCGTCGAGCTGCGGTTCGACGAGATCGTCGGCAACGACGTCCAGGCCGCGGCCGGCGTCCTGGAACGCGCCGGCCTGACGGTCACCGACGAGACCCGCGCGGACATCGAGCACTACGTGACCTCGCACCCCCGCGGCAGCCGAGGCCGGGTCGTCTACGACCTCGAAGGCGACTTCGGGCTCGACCCGGACGAGCTGCGCGACCGGTTCGCCTTCTACACGGACACCTTCCAGATCCGGCCCGAGGTGGGAAAGGAGCGCGCCCGGTGAGCCCACAGCGGCAACCCCTCAACGCCCTGATCGTCAAGGAGGGCGAAGGCGTCCAGGCCGCCGTGCCCCTCGGTGACGGCATCTTCGCCTCGCGCGGTATCTCCAACAGCTACCTGGTCACCAGCCCGGACGGCGACCTGCTGATCAACACCGGGATGTACTTCGAGGCCGAGCAGATCAGGGAGCGGTTCGCCCAGGTCAGCGACAACCCGGTGCGCGTCATCGTGTTCACCCAGGGCCACCCCGACCACGTCGGCGGCTGGTCGCAGCTCGACGCCCCGGGCGTCGAGACGATCGCCCAGGCCAACCACGCGGACGTCCGGGAGTACTTCCATCGCCTGCAGCCGTTCTTCGCCCGCCGCAGCGGCCGGCTCTGGAGCCGGGACATCACCAATGTCGACCGGTCCTACCAGCCGCCCGAGCCCGTCGTGACCACGACCTTCCGCGACAGCCACGCCTTCACCCTCGGCGGCCGGCGTTTCGAGCTCTACTCGACGCCCGGCGGCGAGACCACCGACTCACTGGTCGTCTGGCTGCCGGAGGAACGCATCCTCTTCACCGGCAACCTGACCGGGCCGCTGTTCGGGCACATACCGAACCTCTACACGGTGCGCGGCGACAAGATCCGCAGCGCCATCGCCTACCTCCACTCCGTCGACCGGATCCTCGCGCTGAGCCCCGAACAGCTGATCACGGGGCACGGCGAACCGATCCGCGGCGCCGACGACATCCGGCGACGGCTGACCCAGATGAGAGATGCCACCGCCTACGTACGCGACCGGACCATCGAGGGCATGAACGCCGGCGTCGACCTGTGGACGCTGATGGGCCAGATCACGCTGCCACCGGCCCTCGACATCCCCCAGGGCCACGGCAAGGTGCCCTGGATCGTGCGGGCGATCTGGGAGGAGCACACCGGCTGGTTCCGCTACGAGTCGACCACCGAGCTGTACGACGTCCCCCCGTCCGCGATCTGGGACGACCTCATCGAGCTCACCGGCGGGACCGCCCCGCTGCTCGCCCGGGCCGAGGCACACCTGGCCGCCGGGCGAGCACTGCACGCCCTGCACTTCGCCGAGATCGTCCTCTCCCAGACGCCCAAGGACCCGGCCGCCCTGCGGGTGAAGCTGGAGGCCCACGAGCTGCTGCTGGCGCGCAGCGGGCGGGAGAACTTCAGCGAGGTCCGCTGGCTCGAAGCCGAGATCCGCGACATCCAGGAGGCCCTCTCATGAATCCGGAAGGCACGGTCGTGAATCCGGGAGGCACGGTCACGGCCCATCCGCGGCTGTCCGTGAGCGAGATGTGCACCTACCCGTGGACGTTCGCCGACGAGCTGGTCCTGTGGGACTCCCTCGGCCTGCGGCACGTGGGCGTGCTCGACGTCAAGCTCACCGCCCACGGGCGTGATCAGGCGATCAGGGCGCTCGCCTCCCGGTCGCTGCGCCTCACCACGGTGATCACGAACATGTTCGACCTCGGCGCGCCCGAGACCTGGGACGCGACCCGCCGCGAGGTGAACCAGGCCGTCGAGCTCGCGGCGGTGGGCGGTGGCTGCGTCTATTTCACCCCCGGCACCGCGCCAGGGCGGTCGTTCGACGAGCTGACCGCCGCGCTGGCCGACGCCGTCGCGCCCTGCCTCGCGCACGCCGTCTCCCAGGGCGTCCGGCTGGCGATCGAACCGACGCAGCGCACCGACCGGTCGTTCGTCCACACCCTGCCCGACGCGATCAAGGTCGCCGACCGCACCGGCCTCGCGCTCATCGTCGACCTCGGCAACTGCTGGCGCGAGCCCGACCTGGCCGCCGCCATCCACCAGGTCGGCGACCGCCTCGCCGCCGCGCAGCTCTGCGACGTGATCACCCACGAGCGCGCCGGGCTGCCCACCGGAACCCGGGTCGTCCCTGGCGAAGGCGACATGCCCGTCGAGACGTTCCTGCGCGCCGTGCTCGAGACCGGCTACACCGGTCCCTTCGAGATCGAGCTCGTCGGACCAGCAGTCCAGGCCGAGGGCCTCGACGTGGCGACCCGCCGGGCGGCCGCCGCGGCGACCACGTTCCTGGAGAAGGTGATCCCGTGACCCGCGCGATCGTGTTCAACGGCGACGAGACCTGGGAGCTGCGCGACCTGGCGGTGCCCGACCCACAGCCCGGAGGCGCCGTCCTACGCGTCGAGGCCACCGGCCTGTGCCACAGCGACATCGACCACTTCCGCGGCCACGTCCACACCTCCTGGGGCGGCGCTTTCCCCTCCATCCCCGGCCACGAGATCGTCGGCCGCATCGAGAAGATCGACCCCGCGGCCGCCGAGAAATGGGGCGTCACCGAAGGCGACCGGGTCGCGGTCTGGGACATCGTCTTCACCCCCGCCGGGCACCGCATCTACGGGCACGACTTCTCCGTCGACGAAGGCTCCGGGCTCTACGGCGGCTTCGCCGAGCACCTCGAACTGCTGCCCGGCTCCATGGTCTACAAGCTGCGCGACGATCTGCCCGCCGACCAGCTCACCGTCTTCGAACCACTCAGCTGCGCGGTCACCTGGGTCGCACCGGTCAAACACGGCGACGTCGTCCTCATCGAAGGACCTGGGCACATGGGCATGGCCACCATCGTCGCCGCGAAGGCGGCCGGCGCGGCCAGCGTCATCGTCACCGGAACGGCCAAGGACCGGTTCAGGCTCGACTGCGCCCACCGCGTCGGCGCCGACCACACCATCGACGTCGAAGCCGAGGACCCCGTCGAACGAGTCCGCGAGATCACCGGCGGCGAGCTGGCCGACGTCGTCATCGACGCCGCCGCCGGCAACCCGGTGACCGTGAACCTGGCCATGGACCTCGTCCACCGCGGCGGCCACGTCGTCATCGCCGGCATGAAGGATCGGCCGCTCGAGGGCTTCCACAGCGACTGGATCCCCACCCGGCGCATCACCCTGCATCCCGGCGCCGGCCTCGACGCGGAGGGCGCCGTCGCGCTCATCAACGCGGGCAAGGTACCGACCGCCGAGCTGCTCGGCGACTCGTTCCCGCTGGAGAAGTTCGAGGACGCCTTCGCGCTCCTGACCCGCCAGACACCCGGCCGCGACTCGGTACGCGTCGCGCTCCGGATGAGCTGACCCGCCGACCGCCACGCACCGGGACCGCGCGCCACACCGGGACCCCCGCAGCACGCGAGGACAGCAGAACACACCAGGACAGCACGGCACACCAGGACAGGAGGCTCGACATGGGTGACGCGGAGCAGACCTACCGCGAGGTCATGACCCGGGAGCCAACGCCGGCCACGACTCCCTACGAGGCCGCCACCCGTGACTTCGTGTTCGGCGAGGTGTGGTCCCGGCCGGGGCTCAGCCGGCGCGACCGGCGGTGGGTGGCGCTGACCTGTGTCGCCGCCGCGGACTCCCCCGAGCCGATCGACGACCACGTCTACGCCGCGCTGAAGAGCGGGGACATCTCTCTCCCGGAGATGCTTGAGTTCATCCTGCACTTCGCGGTCTACTGCGGATGGCCCAAGGCGTCCCACGTCGAGATGGTCATCGCCAAGCAGTCGGCCCGGATCTCCCAGGAAAACGGGCAGGAGCCCGAGCCGTGGCCGACGCTGGCCAACGAGACCCTCGGGGACAACGACTGGGAAAGCCGGCTCGAGCGCGGCGTCAAGGAGTTCGTCGAGGTCAACCTCACGCCGGCGCCCCCCGCGACCTCGCCCTACCGCCACGCCGGAATCCTCAGCTTCGTCTTCGGCCATGTCTGGCAACGGCCCGGGCTGACCCGGCGGGAGCGGCGAATCATCACCGTCGCCTGCGTCGCGATCGACGACTCGCCCACACCGCTGACGACCCATGTCTCCTCGGCGCTGCATTCTGGCGACCTCACCAAGGAGGAGATGGACGAGATCGTGCTCCAGTTCGCCACCTATTACGGGTTCGCGAAGGGCGAGGCACTTCACGACGCGGCCGAGGCTGCCTGGGCAAAGAAAAGCGCCTGATGCCGATTTCCATGACTCACCTCCAGCGGTTGGAGGCGGAGAGTATCCAGATCTTCCGGGAGGCCGTCTCCGAGTCGGAGCGTCCGGTGATGCTGTACTCGGCGGGCAAGGACAGCTCGGTGATGCTGCATCTGGCGGTAAAGGCGTTCTACCCGTCGCGCCCGCCGTTCCCGCTGCTGCACGTCGACACCACCTGGAAGTTCCAGGCGATGTACGCGTTCCGGGACCGGCTGGCCGCGGATCTGGGGCTGGACCTGCTGGTACACCAGAACCCGGACGCGGTGCAGCGGGGGATCAACCCGTTCGACCACGGCTCCGCGCTGCACACCGACCTGTGGAAGACCGAGGGGCTCAAGCAGGCACTGAACAAGTACGGCTTTGACCTCGCGTTTGGCGGTGCGCGCCGCGACGAGGAGAAGTCCCGGGCCAAGGAACGGGTGTTCTCCATCCGCGCGGCTCAGCACCGCTGGGACCCCAAAGACCAGCGCCCCGAACTGTGGCGGCTCTACAACGCCCGCAAGGCCCCGGGGCAGTCGGTGCGGGTGTTCCCGCTGTCGAACTGGACCGAGCTCGACATCTGGCTCTACATCCACCGGGAGAACATCCCGATCGTCCCACTCTACTACGCCGACCAGCGCCCGGTGGTCGAACGCGACGGCGCACTGATCATGGTGGATGACGAGCGGATGCCACTGGCCACGGGAGAGGTCCCCGAGCAGCGGTCGGTGCGGTTCCGCACGCTGGGCTGCTACCCGCTCACCGGCGCGGTCGAGTCGCAGGCGTCAACCCTGCTGGAGATCATCCAGGAGATGCTGCTCACGACCAGCTCGGAGCGCCAGGGCCGGGTCATCGACCACGACTCGGCCGGGTCGATGGAGAAGAAGAAGCAAGAGGGGTACTTCTGATGGCGCACGCGACCGATGATCTGGTGGCGACGGACATCGAGGAGTACCTGCGTCGGCACGAGCACAAGTCGATGCTGCGGTTCATCACCTGCGGCAGCGTCGATGACGGCAAGTCCACCCTGATCGGACGGCTCCTCTACGACGCGAAACTCGTCTTCTCCGACCAGTTGGCGGCGTTGGAGTCCGACTCGCGCAAGGTTGGCACCCAGGGTGGGGAGCTGGACTTCGCGCTGCTCGTGGACGGGTTGGCGGCGGAGCGGGAGCAGGGCATCACGATCGACGTGGCCTACCGGTTCTTCTCCACCGAGAAGCGCAAGTTCATCGTGGCCGACACCCCCGGCCACGAGCAGTACACCCGCAACATGGTCACCGGCGCCTCCACCGCCGACCTGGCCGTCATCCTCATCGACGCCCGCAAGGGCGTGCTCACCCAGACCCGCCGCCACAGCTACCTCGTCTCCCTCCTCGGGATCCGCCACGTCGTCCTCGCCGTCAACAAACTCGACCTCGTCGACTACTCCCGCGACGTGTTCGAGGCGATCGAGGCCGACTACCGGACCTTCGTCGCCCAGATCGGCCTGGAAGGCGACGCCATCGCCGCCATCCCGCTCTCGGCGCTACGCGGCGACAACATCACCGAGCCGAGCCCGAACACCCCCTGGTACACCGGGCCCACCCTGGTCGGCCACCTCGAGACCATCACCATCGACGACGCCACGGCCGACGGCCCGTTCCGGCTGCCCGTGCAGTGGGTCAACCGCCCCGACCTGGACTTCCGCGGCTTCGCCGGCCAGATCGCCGGCGGCACGATCCACCCCGGCGACCGCATCCGCGCCCTACCCTCGGGCCAGGAATCCACCGTCGCCCGGATCGTCACCGCCGACGGCGACCTCACCACCGCCATCGCCGGCCAGTCCGTCACCCTCACCCTCGCCGACGAGATCGACGTCTCCCGCGGCGACCTGCTCGCCGCCGCCGACAGCCCCGCCGAGGTCGCCGACCAGTTCGAGTGCCACCTCGTCTGGATGAACACCGAACCGATGCTGCCCGGCCGGCCCTACCTCCTCAAGATCGGCACCAGGACGGTCAACGCGACCCTCGCGCAGCCGAAGTACAAGGTCAACGTCAACACGCTGGAACACACCGCCGCCAAGACACTCGAACTCAACGAGATCGGCGTCGCCAACCTCAATCTCGACCGGGCCGTCCCCTTCGACCCCTACGCCACCAACCGCGACACCGGCGGCTTCATCCTCATCGACAGATACACCCACGCCACCGTCGCCGCCGGACTCCTGCACTTCGCGCTCCGCCGCGCCCACAACATCCACTGGCAGGCCGTCGAAGTCAACAAGCAGGCCCGGGCCATCCGCAAAGGCCAGAAACCAGCCGTCGTCTGGTTCACCGGCCTGTCCGGCGCCGGAAAATCCACCATCGCCAACCTCGTCGAAAAACAACTCCACGACCAGGGCCACCACACATACCTCCTCGACGGCGACAACGTCCGCCACGGGTTGAACAAGGACCTCGGCTTCACCGAAGCCGACCGCGTCGAAAACATCCGCCGCGTCGCCGAAGTCGCCCGCCTCATGGCCGACGCCGGCCTCATCGTCCTCACCTCCTTCATCTCCCCCTTCCGCGCCGAACGCCAACTCGCCCGCGACCTCCTCCCAGACGGCGAATTCATCGAGGTCCACGTCGACACCCCCCTCCACATCGCCGAAACCCGCGACCGCAAAGGCCTCTACGCCAAAGCCCGCCGCGGCGAACTCACCAACTTCACCGGCATCGACTCCCCCTACGAACCCCCCACCAACCCCGAAATCCACCTCGACGCCTCCGGTGCGGTCCCCGCCGAGCAGTCCGCCGACCAGGTCGTCGCCTACCTGCACAACACCGGCATCCTCACCCCGGCGGAGCGGACATGAACGACAGGGACGACCACGCGGTCGCGGCCGCGCTAGCCGCCGAGGCGGGCGACCTGCTACTCCGCATCCGCGACCAGGGCGGCGACGCGGGTGACAAGCAGTCCAACGACCTTCTGCTGCGTCGCCTGGCGCAGACTCGCCCCGAGGACGCCGTGCTGTCGGAAGAACGCACCGACGACCGCGTCCGCCTCGAACACGACCGTGTCTGGATCATCGACCCCCTCGACGGCACCCGCGAATACGGAGAACCACCGCGAGACGACTGGGCCGTCCACGTCGCGCTCGCCGTCCGCGGCCGTCCCGACGTCGGCGCCGTCGCCCTGCCTGCCGCCGGCCTCGTCCTGCACACCGGCGGGCCGCCGGCCCTCAGCCCCCGGGCCGCAGGCCCGATCCGCCTCGCGGTCTCCCGAACCCGACCGCCCGCCTGTGTCGACCACCTCGTCACCCGACTGGACGCCGCCCTGGTTCCCATGGGCTCCGCCGGCGCCAAGGCGATGGCCGTCGTCCGAGGGCAGGTCGACGTGTACGCCCACTCCGGCGGCCAGTACGAATGGGACTCCTGCGCACCGGTCGCCGTCGCCGCGGCCGCCGGAATACATGTCTCCAGACTCGACGGCTCACCCCTGCGCTACAACCAGCCCGACCCCTACCTCCCCGACCTGCTCATCTGCCGACCGGAGCTCGCCGCGCCAGTCCTCGCCGCACTGCGAGACCAGGAGGTCACCACGTGATCCGCGTGGGATTCATCGGGCTGGGCAGCCAGGGCGCGCCCATGGCCCGACGCATCGTCGAGGACGGCTATCCCCTGACCCTGTGGGCCCGCAGGCCCGCCTCCCTGGAGCCGTTCGCCGACACCACGGCCAGGTTCGCCGCCACGCCCGCCGAACTCGGCACCTCCAGCGACGTCGTCTGTGTCTGCGTCGTCGGTGACGCCGACGTCGAGGACGTTCTCCTACGGCCCGACGGTGTGCTGGCCGGCATGGCACCGGGCGGTCTCGTCGCGATCCACTCAACGGTCCATCCGGACACCTGCCACCGAGTCGCGTACGAGGCCGCCAAGCGGGAGATCGCCGTCATCGACGCGCCGGTCAGCGGGGGCGGCGGCGCCGCGGCGCGGCGCGCGCTCCTGGTCATGGTCGGCGGCGCCGACGAGGACGTCGCACGATGCCGTCCGATGCTGGAGACGTTCGCGGGTCCGCTCATCCACCTCGGCCCGCTCGGCAGCGGGCAGCTGGCGAAGGCGCTGAACAATTTCGTGTTCACGGCCCAGGTCACGGCCGCGTTGGAGACCTTCGCGTTCGCCGACGCACTCGGCATGGACCGCGCCGCCGTGGCCCAGGTCCTAGCGCACGGCAGCGGCGGGAGCCGCGCCAGCGCGATCCTCGCCGCTTCCGGCTTCAACACCGCCGGGCTACGGCAGGCCGCGCCACTCCTGCGCAAGGACGTCAGCATCATGCTGGACGTCGCCCGGGCGAGCGGCGCCGCCGAACCCGCTGCGCTGGTGAAACTCGTCGACGCCACGCTGACGACCCTCGACGAGTAGCCGGCGGTCCTTCCGGGCGGCACCCCTCCCTCCTCGGGATCGGCAGCCGCGAGGAGCTGTCGACGAGCGCGCTTTTCCTGACCCTCCGTCCAGCCGGTCCGGCCGTTCCGACGGCCGGACCGGCTGGTTCCGGCACCCGATCTCCCGGGAGGAGGATGACGATGTCGCACATCCACGAAACAATCAGCCGCCCAGAGAACACCCGACCAGACCGGCCAGTCAGATCCCCACAGTCACCGGGGCCGACCCGCTTACGGCTGGCCGGCGTCGCCTTTCTCGCCCGCCAACCTGGCCTTCGTATCCACCTGCGGCGGCAGCTCCGACGCGCAGGACGACCACGACAGCGAGCGGCTCCGCACCTCCTGAGCCCCGATCGCCAGAGCGACCGGCGCGCCCGTCAAGCTCGGCGTGATCATGGAGGGGGCGAACCCGAACTCGGACCAGACCAACGACAACCGGGTCGCCGAGGCGCTCGAGATGCCGACGCGCTGCACCGGAATGGTGCTCCTTGGCCTAGTCGGGCTAGGCCCTCGCAAGCCCGCGGCTAGAAGACCCCGATCCCAGCGGCCTCGTTGCGCTGACGCCACTGCTCGCGGGACATGCGGGTGGTGTCGACGTCCTGGGCTGACGAGCGCAGCGCGCCTACGGTGGCCTGCTCCCACGGAGTGTGGGCGAACGGGTCCCAGCGGAAGAAGCGGGTGGCGTTCTGCCAGGTGATCTTGTGGACCTCTTCGTCGGCACATCCCGCCTGCTGGAGCTCGTTCCACGCGTGTTCCGGCGACTCCGGCCAGGTGGTGTCGGTGTGCGGGTAGTCGCATTCCCACGCGATGATGTCGATGCCGATCCGGTCGCGTAGGCGCAGGCCGGAGGGGTCGGTGATGTAGCAGGCGAGGATGTGGTCGCGGAAGACCTCGGAGGGCAGCTTGCCACCGAAGTCGCCACCGTCATGGAGCCATGCCTGGTTCTCGACGTGGCGGTCGACCCGGTCGAAGTAGAACGGGATCCAGCCGATCCCGCCCTCGGACAGCGCCACCCGGAGGTCGGGGAACCGCCGCAGGGTCGGGCCGAACAGCAGGTCCTGCGCGGTGATCGCGCTGATCTGGCAGGCCAGCACCATGAGATGGTCGATCGGGGCCTCGGGTGGCCTCTTGATGACGTCGAAGCCGGCGCCGATGTGCAGGGACAGGACCATGTCCTCGTCGCACAACGCCTTGAGCATCGGGTCCCAGTAGCCGGACAGGAAGCTCGGGAAGCCCTGGACATGCGGGGTCTCGAGAAAGCTGATCGACCGGCAGCCCTTCCGGGCGAGGCGGTGGATCTCCTTGACGGCGAGCTCGACATCCCACATGGGGATGATCCCGAGCGGGATGAACCGGCCCGGGTAGGAGCCGCACCACTCGTCGATCGCCCAGTCGTTGTATGCCTGGAGCATCACGAGCGCGATGTCCTTGTCCCGCGACTCGGTGAAGGTCCTGGCGTTCCAGCCTGCCATCGTCGGGAAGCACATCGACGCGAGCACGCCGTTGGCGTTCATGTCCCGGACCCGTTCGTGCACGTCGAAACAGCCGGGGCGCAGTTCGCTGTAGGTCGCGGCGTTGTAGCCCCACTCCGTGCGGGGCCAGCCCACGGTCGCGGCAAGGCCGAAGTGGGTCGTGGTCCGCTCTCCCCCGAACACCCACTGGTCCAGGCCCTGCTCGTTGCGCTCCACCCGGGGCGCCTCGGCGAGCCACTTCGCCGGGACGTGGTTCCGGTACATGTCGGGCGGCTCGATCATGTGGTCGTCAATGCTGACCAGGATCATGTCTTCCATGCGCATCGGGTCGCTCCTCTCGCTGCATGGGCGAATGACAGAAAGGTGCTGGGATACCGCGGCTAGCCCGCGCCTAGAGACGCCGGCGATCTGTTCTGTCAGACGGCGATCGGGAGTTTCTCGTAGCCGCTGACCGTGCTGGTGTGCAACCGGACCGCGTCTCGTAGTCGACCTCCCAGGTCGCGAACCGCTTGAGGGTCTCCTCGGTCGCGACCCAACTCTCCAGCCGGGCGGGACCGGCGCCCAGGCAGAAGTGGATGCCATGGGCGAGCGAGACATGGCTGTCGAACCGGCGGTGGATGTCGTAGACATCGGAACTTGGGACCCCGCCGGCGGCAACGATGTCCGGCCGGAACGAACGGTATAGGCGATCATCGATCGCGGCATGTCAAGGCGGCGCTTTGCCGGCAAGCAACGATCACTTGTCAGGGAGCGCAGCGATGCTGTCGGTGACGAGGGGGTAGTGGCAGGCGGCGTACTGGCCTGGGCGGACCTCGCGGGTCTGGGGCTCCTCGTCGGCGCACTTGGGGGTGGCGAGTGGGCAGCGGGTGCGGAACCGGCAGCCGGTCGGCGGGGCCAGCGGGGAGGGCAGGTCGCCCTCGATGGCCGGGCCGTGGAAGGCGTTGTCCGGGTCGGCGCGCGGGACGGAGTCGAGCAGGGCGCGGGTGTAGGGGTGTGCGGGGTTGGTGTAGACGAGGTCGGCGTCGCCGAACTCGCAGACCTTGCCCAAGTACATCACCAGCACGTTGTCGCTGACGGCGCGGACGACGCCGAGGTCGTGGGCGATGAACACGACGGTGAGGTGGTGTTCGGTCTTGAGTTGTTCGATGAGGTTGAGGATCTGGGCCTGCACCGACACGTCGAGGGCGCTGACCGGCTCGTCGCAGATGAGCAGCTGGGGTTTGAGGGCCAGCGCCCGCCCGATGGCGACCCGCTGGGCCTGGCCGCCGGAGAGCTGGCGGGGCAGCAGGTCACCGAACCGCTCACCGCCGAGGCC
>NZ_JADWYU010000140.1 GCF_016786325.1 Frankia nepalensis
ACCAGACACCCCCACCAGCGCGCAAGAACACCGACAGGCGCGAGCCTGCCCACGTCCAGTCCGCATTTCCGGTCAGCCCATGGGATCACCGGGCGAATACCCCACAGGCTATGACCCGATGTGGGCAGGGGAGTCGGATGAGCCCCTTGTCGTGGATCACGGTGGCTACCGCGCTGTCCCGAACCACGAGGCAGGACGAGTGGAGCCTTCGGGGAGAAACAGCGGATCTGGCGCAGATCCTGTGCGGGCCAAGCCGGGCCAAGCCAAGCCGGCCCTGGCCAAGCCGGCCCTGGCCAAGCCGGCCCTGGCCAAGCCGGGCCACCTCTTGATCGTCATTTGCTCGTGGATCTGGTCACCGCGACGCGGCGTTGCCCGTCGTTCCCCAAGCATCGGGCGATCGTGACAAGTCCGGACCGGGCCCGCGCAAGATCTGCGCCAGATCCACTTTTTCGGCAGAACTCCTAGCGCTGTTCGGCGAGGCCGGCGTAGGTGCGCTGGGTGGGGACTCGTGGCGCCCGGTACGCGGGCTTGCGGGCCACCAGCGGGTGCTTGTCCTCACAGAACCAGCTCAGCAGCAGGAGGACCAGGTAGCCGACGACCGGGTTGAGCAGGCTGCTGGACAGCACGACGTAGAAGAACAACAGGGTGCCGGACAGCACGAACGACGGCGAGCCGCGGACGAACGCGGTGGCCAGGAAGGTGAGGAAGGCGAGACCCGCGATCACCCCGTACTCCAGGAGCAGCTTGGGTAGCAGCGCGTAGTTCAGCGGCAGTTGGGTCCTGGCGAAGTACTCGGCCGCGTCCCGGTCGGACCAGCCGGGTCCGTTGCCGAACAGCGTGCGCTGCGGGCTGTCGGCGAGGTTGTCGTATGTCCGCTCGTAGGGGGTGACGAACCGCAGGTTGCCGCTGGACTCGCTCGAGGAGGTCTCGGTCGCCCGGTCGGCGAAGATCTTGGCGGCCGGGGTGAACGACAGGATCCCGGCCAGGATCCCGACCACGGCCAGCGCGCTCAGCGTGAACTTGAGGCCCTTGTGGATGGCGAGCAGGACGCTGGCGACGCCGAGCAGCAGGATCCCGGTGCCGGACACCGTCGACAGGATGGCCAGGATGAACAGCAGGACCCGCCACCAGGTGGTGCGGCGCAGCACCGAGACGACCAGGCCGACGGCCAGGAACTGGGAGGTGAACGACGGCTCCAGGCCGATGAAGGCGTTCGACTTGTAGAGATCGGAGCCGTAGCGCACCGGGTACGACGTGTTGAAGTTTTCCGCCAGGAAGTTCGGCGGCACGATGTCTTCGATGATGTCGGTGTAGGTCCAGCCGGCCAGCTGGATCGCGAACTGGAGCACCGCCAGGCCAGCCAGGATCGACGTCATGATGACGAATCGGTCGAGCAGCCGCGGCAGGACAACCGTGCTGTGTGCCCGCGCCAGCCCCAGGCAGAACGGTGCGTAGGTGGCCAGCAGTAGCAGCAGCGAGTTCACCGAGGAGTTCGGCTCGCCCCGGCTGAACGAGACGAACGCGGCGAAGGCGCACACCGCCATCGCCACGAGATAGGCCCGGGTGCGCACCAGGTGGGTGCGCAGGGCGCCACGGGCCAGCAGCAGCGCCGAGCCGACGAAGAGGATCGGCAGCACGATCGGGACGCCGGTGCCCCCCATCGGCACCATGATCCGCTGAAGGAAGATCTCGCAGGCCAGCAGGATGGTGAGCATCCGTAGCGTCGCGCGGTCCGCCTCGGCGTCGCGGGCGGCAGCGTCTGGCGTCGGGATGACCCACGTCCGCGGGATGCGGGTGGTCAGCGTCGTCACCATGTCCGGCCGTCCGATCCCGACCTTGCGCGGTTTGCCACTGCCACTCCGTCGCTGTAGGCCGCTGCCGCGGTCTTTGTCGCCATCGGCCCGCGTCGCGTCGATCTTGCCTGCGGGCGTTGGTCCGGGGTGGTTCCCGACGGACATCAGGGAACGAGTATCGACCCCGCCAAGTAGTTCACTCTATGCCGGTACCCGCCCTCTCCCGACAGCGGGGCCGTCCAGCTCGCGAGCTCCACAAGACCTGCCTGAGCGGGGAACCTTCTGATGGGTGGCCATCGTCATGTCGGGTGTCGGAGGCGTGCCCTGGTCGTCAAGTCTTACGTAAGGTGAGAGTGGCCGGGTCGGCCGGTGTATGCAAGGAAACCGGTGTACACGAGGAAATCGAGCGCGCTGGTGCCGCTGCCGGGACGTCGCGTAGCGACGTGCGGAGAGCCGTGGGCGTCGTCGTGAAGGGGTGGCACGTGCGCCAAGGCGCGGATCTGGCCTCGGCCGGGCTGGTATCGAGAGCTGTCCCATCCGGCGGGCCGAGGCGGGTGGATCCCCCGTCCCGAGCGGCGACCGGGGCGCTCAGGCGCGTCTCGCGGTCGGGGCGCTCGGGGGTGGCGCTGGTCGCGCTGCTGATCGCGGTGACGGGCCTCGTCGCCTGCTCGGGCGGGTCCGACGACGACCCGGGCCCGGTGATCGACGGGACGGGCGTCACCTGGGTCTCCGGCGCGAACGCGAATCATCCCGAGGACACGGAGCTGTGGCGGGAGTTCACCGGCCGGGACGTGGACCTGGCGATGATGTTCGTCACGCGGAGCAGCTGGGACACCGTCGTGTCGCCGGAATGGCCGTTGAACGCCTACACCCCGGACAAGTGGCCCGGTCAGTTCTCGGTGGCGGTGCCGATGTGGCCGGTCCAGGACGGCCAGTACCCGCTGGGGAACGAGCGGGAGTGCGCGGCGGGGGAGTACGACGAGTACTGGGCGGAGTTCGGCCGGAACCTGCAGAAGTACGGCCGTGGCGACGCGATCGTGCGGCTCGGGTGGGAGTTCAACGGGAACTGGTTCAAGTGGTATCCCGAGGATAGCGAGACCTGGGAGGAATGCTTCCGGCGCGAGGTGACCGCGATCCGCTCCACCGCGCCCGACGTCCAGATCGACTGGACGATGACCATGGGCCGGGACGAGATGCCCAACGGGGACAACGTGTGGGCCGCGTACCCAGGTGACGAGTACGTCGACATCATCGGGATCGACTACTACGACATGTACCCGCCGAAGCCCACCCAGGAGACCTGGAACAGGACGTGCGTCAAGCCGTCCGGGCTGTGCACGGTCGTCAAGGAGGCCCGCGCGCGCGGCAAGAAGTTCTCCGTGCCCGAGTGGGGGGTCGTCAGCGGCGAAGGCGGCGGTGGCGACAACCCGTTCTTCATCGAGAAGATGTACGAGATCTTCCACGCCAACGCGGACATCCTGGCCTATGAGGTGTACTACAACAACGCCGAGGAGGGGAACGTGCGGTCGTCGCTCGTCGGCCCGGTACTGAACCCCAAGTCGGCCAAGCGGTATCAGGAGCTCTTCGGCGCAGGCTGAGGCGTGGGCTGAGCGGCTGCCGCCAGATCGGGTGCTCACGGCCTTTCGGTACGCTCTTTGCGGTTATCGGGTCGGTCGGCGCGGAGGAGTGGCGATGGACGGGTCCAGTGACGGTGGGGCCGCTCAACCGAGGAGCGTCGCGGCGGCGCGAGCGGCGGCGGTCGCGCGTCAGGTCCGTCCGGCCGCGCTGCGGGAGCGGGCGCTGCTGCCCGCGCGCTCGGCGTACCGGCGGGCGTGGATGCGCCGCGGCCGCGACATCACCCGGGCCATGACGCGGGCATCCTGTTTGGTCGTCGCGCCGCACCCGGACGACGAGACGCTCGGCTGCGGTGTGTCGATCATGCGTAAGCGGGAGGCCGGCACCCAGGTCACCGTCGTGATCGTCACCGACGGCGCCGCGGCGGAGCCCGCGATCCTGCCGCCCGCCGAGCTGGCCGCGCTCCGCAAGGAGGAGGCGCGCCGGGCCGGGAGCCGGCTCGGGCTGCGCGCCTCCGACATCCGGTTCCTCGACGTGCCGGACGCCACGGTGAGCGAGCGCCTCGACGAGGTCGCCGACCGGCTGGCGGAGCTGATCAAGGAGCTGGAGCCCGAGCAGCTGCTCATCCCGACGTCCTGCGAGGGCCACCCGGACCACGACGCGACGAACGCGGCCGCGATCGAGGCCGCCAAGCGCGCCGGCTTCACCGGCCAGGTGCTGGAGTACGCGGTCTGGCTGTGGACGCACTGGCCGTGGACCCGCGGCTACGGCAGCGAGGGCTACAACTCCCGCCGGCTGCTGCGCGACCCGCTGACCCGGGTGCGAGAGGTGCGCCCGCTGCTGGTGGGCGCGAAGGGCTACCGTTCCCGCCAGGCCTACGCCCTGGCCGCGCACGGCAGCCAGGTCGGCCCGGCCGTCGGCGGCGGCGCGCTGCCGCTGTCCCTGCTCGCGGCGACCAGGACCCCGTTCGAGCTGTATCTGGAGGCGGGAGCGCTGGCCCACCTCGACTTCACGCCCGCCCACTAGGGCGCGCCTCGGCGGGAGTCGCCGCGCCGGCGGGAGGACGGGCCGGTGCCGGTAGCGGGCCGGGCGGGCAGACGAGCCTCGGGTGGCGGCCGGCGATCACCGCCGAGGTGCCCGAGGCCCACCTGCCCGGCGGTGAGGGCCGTTCTGGACGGCTCAGCGCGTGTGGCTGGCGGCGGGCCTGTCCCGCCGGAAACGCGAGATGGCCTCGCGGTAGACCGCCTCCCGGTCCTGGGCGATCCGCAGTGGGTCGAGGCGGGCGGCGCCGGCCCGGCCGTTCGCCCCGACGGCCTCGGCCAGCCCGGGGTCGGTGAGGAAGGGCACGAGCGCGTCGGCGAGTGCCCCAGGGTCCTCCGCGGCGACGACCGTGCCGGCCTCCCACTCCCGGATGAACGGGGCGATGCCGGTGCGGGTGGTGGTGACGACTGGTCGGCCGGAGGCCATGCCCTCGACCGCGGCGATCGAGAAGCTCTCGAAGCGGCTGGGGACGGCGACCACTCGGGCCTGACCGTAGACGTCGGCGAGCTCCCGCTGGCCGATGTGCCCGGTGAACACGACGGGCACGTCCAGCTCCTGTGCCCGCCGCTCCAGCCAGCGGCCCGTGGGCACGCCGTCGATGTGCCCGGAGGGGCTGCCCGCGAGGATCAGCTTCGCGTCGACGCCCCGGGCCGCCAGCAGGGCCAGCGCGTCGAGCAGGACGTCGATCCCCTTGTTCGGCTCCAGCCGGCCGACCGTGGCGATCACCGGGCCGGTCCGGCTCACCGACGGCACGTCGAGCCAGGGAGTCGCGTCGAAGGGGTTCGGCACGACCTTCACGTCCTGGCGGCTCAGCCAGCCGTAGGGGCGGACGGTGTCCACCAGCAGCTGGGACGGCGCGGTGACCATGGTCGCGTGGTCGGAGGTGATCCTGTCGAGCCGGTCGGCGATCCGGCCGCGCACCGACAGCTGCGGGCCGGTGAGCCGCAGCGTGAGCATGGTCGGGGCGTGCATGTGGACGACGATCGGGCAGGAGCGGTCGACGACCTGCATCAACGCCCGGGTCTCGCCGTCCTGCGTCTCGATCACATCCGGCTTGAGCCCCAGGCGGCGCAGGTACAGGGCGTAGGAGAACGTGAGGCTTGCCCGCAGCGCCAGCGAGTCGCGCGGGTAGTTCGGGCCGGTGAGGTAACGGGCGTACTTGCCGAGGAAGCGGCTGACCGGCACGCGCAGCAGGGGGCGGCGGTGGACGTGCACACCGTCCACCTGCTCGTCGACGACCTTGTGTCCTTGCGCACAGATGACATGGACATCGTGGCCGAGCGTCGCGAGCGCCGAGGCAAGCACAGCGGTGTAGATGCCAGCGCCGTCCCAGACGACCGGCGGATACTGCTCACACAGAAACGTGACGAGCATCCGTCCGTCGTCGGAAGCGTTCTCTCGCTCCATGCGGCCGAACTCCATATCGCCGTGCGGGGCCTCCGTTGGACCACCGGTCAATGGACCACACCTCCGGCCAAGGCCGCATGTCAACCCGGCAGTAGGTGGAGATTTGCGAGCAGATCGGCGGGTTAGTCGCGGCTGTAGGCGAAAGTCGGCTAGGTAACTCTACTGTTGTCCGCCGGCCGACACACCTCGCGCTAGTAGCTCTTCTTCGCCGGCCGCAGGTGAATCTCGGTGACCTCGGCGCCGCGAGGCAGGCCGAGCACGCCGGCCACCACGTCGGCCACGTCGCCCGGCTGGACGAGCAGGTCGGGCGTGTAGGCCCGGCCTTCCTTGGCGAAGATGGCCTCCTGCCGGGGGGTCGCGGTGCGGCCGAGATGGATGCTGCACACCCTGATCCCGTCCGCGTTGACCTCCTGGCGCAGGCTGTCGGCGATCGCCCGCATCGCGTGCTGGGTCGCGGCGAACTGGCCGGCGTCCGCGCCGGCACGCACCCCCTGCGACGAGTTCACGACCACCACGTCGCCACCGCCGGCGCGCAGCGCGCCCAGCAGTTCCTGGGTGAGGGCGTAGGGCGCCCGCACGTTCGCCGCGTACAGCGCGTCGAGGTCGTCGAGGGCGGCGTCGGCGTGCGGACCGCTGCCGTAGCCGCCAGCGCTGTGGACGAGCACGTCCACCCGCTGTCCGGCGAGCAGCCCGGCGACGAACGCGCGGCGCGACTCGTCGTCGGTGAGGTCGACCTGGGCCGGGACGAGCCGGCCCGGCCCGCTCGCCGGCTCGGCCGGCAGCGCGTCCAGGCGGGTCTTGTCCCGGCCGACCGCGGTCACCGTCGCCCCGTCGGCGACCAGCCGGAGCGCGACCGCCCGGCCGATACCGCTGGAGGCGCCCGTGACGACCGCCACCCGGCCGGCGAGCGGGAAGTCTCGCCCGGAGGTCACCGGGAGGCCCCGTAGACCAGCATCGCGTCGGCCTTCGGCGGTACCTCGTCGTATTCCAGGCACAGCTCCTCGGACAGGTGGGTGGTGGAGTCGGCGGCCTTCAGGTAATCACGCATGGTGGTGCCGGTGCACGCCGAGTCGACGTTGGGCGCCCCTACGTGCCCGACCACGTCGTCCAGGTGCACGGTGCGGAAGTCGACGCTGAACCGGGTGCGCCCCGAGGTGTTCGGCACCGACGAGTGCAACTGCTGGGCCGAGAAGATCAACGTGCCGCCCGAGGGCGCCACCACCCGCGTCTGCGGGAAGAGCTCGACCTCCTCCTGCGGCTTCGGCTGCACGCGGGTGTCGCTCTTGACGTGCGTGGCCGCCGACGCACGGTTGGTCGCGTTCCACTCGTAGTAATTGTACGTCTCGGAGCTGTTCTTCACCGGGTTGGTGAAGTACTTTGGGTGAAAAGCGAGTCCATTGTCCGGAACGATGTCAAATACCGGGAACCACCAGTTCAGCTGGCAGAACGGCGCCGAGTACCAGGTGTCCCGGTGCGGGTGGAACGCGTAGGCGATGCCGGAGGTCAGGTAGTCGTCGCTGGTGGAGGTCCGCAGCCGCGGCACGTCGAAATACGTCTTCTCCGGGTCCGCTCCGTGCTCGATCAGCAGGTCGCGGATCAGCTCCTTGCAGCGGGGGTGGTGAATGAACCGCGGCTTGAACTCGGCGAGCAGCGCGGCGTACTCCTCCACCGGCATGTGGTACTGCGCCGTCTCGGGGTCGAGGTCACCGAACGCCTCGCGCACCAGCTCCCGGGTGAACTCGACGAACGCCACCGTCGAGGGCTTCGGCGCGTAGACGAACAGCTCGCCCGCGAACAGGCGGGCGCGCCGCTCGTCATCGGACAGCGGGGACTCGACCAGTACCGTGCTCATCAAACTCCCCCTCGGAGTCGACCGGCTCGTCCCGGCCGCGGCCAGCCGGCGCGCCATCGTGAGTTCTTCCGGCGTGGTGACGTGAATGTTCATGGGTTCGCCCGGCACCACCACCACCGAGGCGCCCAGGGCGGCCACCATGGCGGAGTCCTCGACGGCCAGCGTCGCGTTCCCGGCCTCCGACGGCACCGGCCCGCCTGTGGCCTCAGACGGCACCGCCGCGTCGGCGTGCGCGGCGCGCAGCAGGTCGGCCCGGAACGCGTGCGGGGTCTGCACCAGGCGGTGGGTCTCCCGGACCAGCGACCGCCCGGCGACGAGGCCCCCGGCGGGGCCGGCCGCGTCGTCCGCGGGGGAGACCTCCTTGACGACCTCGGTGAGGGGCAGACCGGGGACGGCCGCGTCCGCGCCGGCGCGGACGGCGTCGACCACCCGGCGGTAGAGATCCGTGCTGGCCAGCGGGTGCGCGGCGTCCGTGATCACGATGATGCCCGCGTCCGCGGGGACCGCCGCGAGCCCCGCCCGCACCGACTCGGCCCGGGCCGCCCCGCCCGCGGCCACCAGCACCCCCGCCGGCGGCCGCCAGCTGTCCATGAGCGCGGCCGGGAGCACCACGACCACCCCGTCGCTCACCGGCCCCGCGGCCAGCACCGGGTGCTCCAGCATCGGGCGCCCGGCCAGGTCGAAGAACTGCTTCGGCCCGCCGAACCGGGTGCCGCCACCGCCCGCGAGCACCACCGTCCAGACCGCCGTCCCCGTCATGGCGTTCCCTCCGGCCCGGCCTCGCGGGCGAGCAGGCCGACGCCGGCGAGCGCGTCGACGGCGGCGAGGACGGAGTCGAACGGGATGTCCGCGCGCGCCCCGATGTCGAGCAGGTCGCGGGTGCCGTCGGTGAGGTTCAGCACCCACAGCAGGCCCATCTCCACGGCCTGGCGGTTCATCGTCGCGCCGATCGCGCGGTAGAGCCCGCGCCGGCCCAGCTGCGGCTCGCCGTACGGGCTGGTGTTGCGCCAGAACGCGTTGGCGTCGCAGATCTCGATGATCCGGGTCAGCGCCGCGAAGGAGCCGGCGAGGCTCTCCGGTGTCACGAACGACAGGTCGTCGGCCGACGTGTGGTACTGCGGGTACTCCCCGTGCTGGCCGCGCCCGAGGCGTCCCACCGGCAGATCGAAGCCCGGTGAGCAGAACTGCCGCTCGTCGTAGCCGTATGGGGAGAAGTCGACCAGCCGGTGCTCCTGTCCGCTCTCGGCGAGCGCGACGGCCGCCGCCCGGTCGACGGTGGCGTCGCCGCGCCGGCTGCGCTTGTAGGTGAGCCCGCCGCGGTCGCCGAGCCCGGTGAGCACCAGGCCGTGCCGGATCCGGCCGACCATGTCGCGGTTGCGGGCCAGCCAGGTGATCGAGCCGATCGTGCCCGGGATGAACAGCAGCCGGAACGTGTGCCGGCGGCTGGGCAGCGCGGCGAGGTGCCGGGCGAGTTCGGTGAGGACGGCGATGCCCGAACCGTTGTCGTTGGCCGTCGCCGGGTGGCAGGTGTGCGTCGTGACCAGGAACTCGTCCGGCTCGCCGCCACCGGGCGCTGGTTCCGTCGCCGGCAGGACGATCTCGGCGTAGGTGAGCGACCCGTCGGTCAGGGTGGTGTCGACGACCACCTCGTACTCGCCGTCCGGCAGCGCCCGCAGCGCGCGGTCGGTCAGGCAGAAGCCCCAGTTCTCGTTCCAGTAGGAGGTCCGGTAGGGGATCCAGTCCGGCCGGTCCGGCATGGAGAACAGATGCGGGCGCAGCTCGTCCAGGCCGAGGCGCGTCCGCGTGGGCACGCTGTAGCCCAGCAGGTGCAGCGGATGGTCCGCGACGTCGGCGAACCGGGAGCCGTCCGGGCCGACCAGGTAGGCCGCCCGGACGTTCCACTCCTTTGGCACGGTCCAGTCGAGTACCGGTGTGCCCGACGGCACCTCGTGGATCTCGAACGGGATCTCGGCCGGCGCCGGCCATCCCTCGGCCAGCGCCTTGGCGACGATGTCGAGCGTGGCGCGGACGCCGTCGCCCGTGATGCTGCGCACCGGCGCGGCGGCCAGCTGGCCGACGAGCTGGTGGAGCCGCTCACCCAGCCCGGCGGCCGGGTCCTCGGAAACAGTCACCGCGGCAGGCGAGCTCAGTCGGCCCAGACCCGCCACGGGGCGGCACCCGCGTCCCACAGCTGGTTGAGCTCGGTCCAGTCCCGGAAGGTGTCCATGCCCATCCAGAACCCCTCGTGCGGGTACAGGGTGAGCTGCCGGTCGCGGGCGAGCTGCTGCAGCGGGTGGCGCTCCAGCATCAGCGCCGGGTCGTCGTCGACGTACTTGTCGACGAACTCGCGCTCGAAGACGAAGTAGCCGCCGCTGACCCAGCCGGTCTGCGGGGGCTTCTCGGCGAACAGCGAGACGCCGTCGCCCTCGGTCACCAGCTCGCCGTACCGGCTGGAGGGCCGCACGCCCGTCACCGTGCCGAGACGGCCGCCGCGCTCGTGCGCCTCGTACAGCGCGGCCACGTCGATCGCGCCGACGCCGTCGCCGTAGGTGAGCAGGAACCGCGGGCCGTTCAGGTACTCCCGGACGCGGCGCAGCCGCGCGCCGGTGCCGTTGAGCAGACCGGTCTCGGCGAACGTGACCTCCCAGTCCTCGTCGCCGGCCGAGTTGTGGAACGTGGGGGTGTGGTCGTCGGCGAGCTTGAGCGTGAAGTCCGCCGCCTGCCCGCGGTAGTTCAGGAAGTAGTTCTTGATGGCGTCGCTCTTGTAGCCGAGGCAGAGCACGAACCGCCGGAAGCCGTAGTGCTCGTAGGTCTTCATGATGTGCCAGAGGATCGGCTTGCCGCCGATGTCCACCAGCGGCTTGGGTAGCTTCTCGCTGGCCTCGCGCAGCCGGGTGCCCATGCCTCCGCAGAGGATGACGACCGGGATGTCCGCGGCACCGGGAACGGTGCGGGCCGGCGTGTTCGCCGAGCTCGGGGATGTCACGGCTGTTTGTTCTCCCAGGGTCGGACCCGGGCATGCTCCCGGGCGTTGGGTCCGCCGGCGTCTGGCCGGGGCAACGCCGGGCCGCCATGACCCAGGCGACCGCGGCTGGGATGACCTGGCCACGACCACCCGCCGGAGGTACGGGGCTCGTCCCCGGCGAGATCGCGGGTCCGCGCCGGCCGACAGGCGGTCAGCCAGCGGGTTGCCCACGTCCTGGGCGGTGACGTCCGGGACGCTGCCGGAGTAACCGTACCGTACTGAACTTCCCGGTCCGCGCAGGCTGCGGCGACGCCCGGTGGCCCCGCCAGGCCGTTCGTCAGGGACCTCCCGGCCGAAAGCCCCGTGCCGGCCGGGGCCGCGGCCCGCCCCGGCGCCGGTCGGCGTGCCCCGTCCGCTGGCCGTCACCGGCCGCGCGGGCCACCGGGTCGTTTCCGTGCCGCCGCCGTCACTTTCGCGTTGGTTCGTGAGCCGGACCGTGCTGGCCCCGACGCGACGCGTGTCGGCGGACCCGGTTGGCGCGGGCAGGCGCCGCGCGTCGGCGCCCGGGTGATATGTCTGTTTGGTCCGTCACGTATGCCTGGCTTGGGCGCAGTGCCGGCATCCGTCGGCATGCCCGGCTTCGCCGCCCTTTACTGTCCTGCCCAGACTGTCTGGTTGGAGAGGCATGGGCGGCCATGGCGCATGCTCACGCACGGGCTCGATGAGCGCGGGCGGGTCGCGACGGTACCGGCGCCGTCCGGGCGCGGTGGGCGCGTTCGACGGATGTAGTACTTTCGTTACCTTTTCGGCGCCGCTGCCCCAGCCTGCTTCGGTCAGGACGGCGCCGCACCGCGACGGAGGTGAATGTCGGTGACCCGCCGTGGTGGCACGACCCGGGAGCACGCGCGCGAGGAACTCCGTTATTACGGAGACGAAGCGCACCGGTGGTACGACTGGCTGATCAGGGTTTCCGGTGGTCAGCAGCGCTTCAGGACCAGAATCCTGCCGGGGGTGGCGCTCGGGCTCGCGCTCGTCGTGGGCCTGACCGCGTGGGCCGTGACCCCGAGGCCGGGCAAGGACGGCTCCGCGGGCCCCGGCCACCTCGCGGCCACCCCGGTGGCGGCTGCCTCCTCGGCCGCGGTGACCGCCGCCCCGAGCCCGACCGCCGAACCCACCGCCGAGCCCACCGTCGCGCCCGCCGGGCCGCCGGCCCGCCCTCGCGCGCAGCCGGCGGGGACCAGCGGCGCCTTCCCGACGGGTGTCTCGGCCGCCAACACCTCGCAGGCGAACGCCTTCGCGAACTTCCGGGGCCGGGCCAACGACGTGGTGGTCGTGTTCACGGCCCGGGACAAATGGAGCGCGATCACCGGTCCGTGGATCGGGCTGGAGCCGAAGTTCTTCTCGAACTTCCCCGGCACCTGGGTGGTCACCGTGCCGATGTACCCGGAGCCGTCCGGATCGGTGGACACGGACGTCTACGCGCGCAGCCACCTGGCCGCCTGCGCGCGGGGCGAGTACGACAAGTACTTCCGCCAGTTCGGCCAGTGGCTCAACAGCAAGAACCGAGGCGACTCGTTCGTCCGCATCGGCTGGGAGTTCAACGGCGGCTGGTTCGTCTGGAAGGCGATCGACCGGAACAACTGGCGAGAGTGCTTCCGGAACGAGGCCAAGGCACTGCTCAGCGTGGCCCCGCAGGCGCGGATCGACTGGAGCGTCAACGCGCACACCCCGCTGCCGGACGGCGGCGACCCGTTCGCCGTCTACCCGGGCAACGACGTCGTCGACGTGATCGGCATGGACACGTACGACCAGTACCCGCCGAGCCCCACCGCGGCGAAGTTCGACGAGCAGTGCAAGATGGGCTCGCCGCTGCCGGGCCTGTGCCGGGTGATCAACTTCGCCCGTCAGAACAACAAGCTCTTCTCGGTGCCGGAGTGGGGCCTGGTCCACCAGGACACCCCGGCGGGCCGGCGAGGCGTGGCCGGCGGCGACAACCCGGTCTACATCCAGCAGATGTACAACCTCCTGCTGAGAAACCGGGACATTCTCGCCTACGAGGCGTACTTCAACGATCCGGACCTGGGCAACGTCGGCTCGTCGCTCGTCAACCCCACCCAGCATCCGAACGCGGCCAACCTCTACCAGCAGCTCTGGTAGCGACGGTCGCGGCCGGCCGGGCCGTGCCCGGCCGTGACACCGGCGCGCGCCGGCGGGCGCTACACCCGTCGTGACCGGTCGGCGTCGTCGTGCAGGCCCTCGACGAAGATCTCCGCGACACCCAGCTGCTCGCGCAGGGTGGCCAGCTTCTCCTCGGCGAGCGTCACCCAGGTGCGCAACCGCTCCTCCAACGCCGCGCGCGCGTCCGGGGCCATTCCCGGACGCGCCAGCTCGTCGCGCAGGGTGAGCAGTGATCGCATCTCCTCAAGGCTGAACCCGAGTGGCTTCATCTTCTTGACCATGAAGAGCCGGTCGACCGTGTCCTCGTCGTACAGGCGGAAGCCGCCGGCGGTGCGGCCGGCTGGCCGTAGCAGCCCGGCCTCCTCGTAGTAGCGCACGGTGCGCAACGACAGACCGACCCGCTCCGCGACGTCCCCGATCTGGTAGAGGTCGGCGCGGCCTGCTTTCGACGTGGACTGGCCACGGCGCGTTGTGGACAACTCTACCCTTACGTGAGGAAATACTGGCACGGACTGGCGGCCCGGCCAGGTGGGTTGGCAGATGACTGTACGTCGCATGGTCGGGCCGGTCTGTTCGCCAGATCCGCTCTTTCCGCCCAGTTGACCCTGAGGTGCCTCCCGCCCCGGGTACCCGGCGCGGCTCGGCGCCGCGCCGGGGAAGCCTGGGCACCGGAGTCGTCGGCGTCACCTCCGTGGACTCCTCGTCGGAACCGCCCCCGCGGCGTTCCGGCTCGGTTCCTCGTGTTCGTCCACCCGCCCGGCGTGCCCGGTCGCGCACGGCGACCGCCCGGCCCGCCCGCCGGTGGCCGGCCCCGGGCGGCCGGAGGTTTCCCGTAGGCTGACCATGGTGGCGTCGGGGGCGCCGCCGGCTGGGTGGCTCGGTATGGGCATACCCATGGGACCGTGCCGGCCCCGCGTCGGCCCGCTGGCCCAGGCGCCGGCCGGAGCCCAGCCGCCCCCGTCACCCCGCCGCGCGCCGGCATGGGCTCTGGCCCGCCAGACGTTGCAGTGCGAGACGTTGTAGTGCGAGACCGCGCGTCCGCGCGCGTACCGACATCCGCCGTCCGGCGGCCGCCGCCGGACATGGGAGAGGCCCGGGACGGATCCCATGACCCTCGCGCCGCTGCTCGACGCTCTCACCGCCCGGCCGGGCGGTGAGCCGGCCCTCCTGCGCGTCCAGGACGCCCTCGCCGTGGGCCAGCCCGCCGCGGGCCAGGAGGCTGGCGGATCGGCCAGGCCCGCCCGGGAGGTTCTCGACCTGTCCGGGCCGCCAGGGCTGCGCCCGTTCGCGGCGGCCACCCTCGCCCGCGCCGGGCGCCCGGTGCTGGCGGTGACCGCGACCGGGCGGGAGGCCGACGACCTCGCCGAGGCCCTGGGCAGCCTGCTCGGGCCGGACGTCGTCGCCGTCTACCCCAGCTGGGAGACGCTCCCGCACGAGCGGCTCTCACCACGCGCCGACACGGTGGGGCGCCGGCTGGCCGTGCTGCGCCGGCTCGTCCACCCCGACCTGACGACCGGCCCCGGCGGCCGCGCGGCCGCCGGGCCGCTGTCGGTCGTCGTCGCCCCGGTCCGGGCGGTGCTGCAGCCGCAGGTCGCCGGCCTCGGCGACCTGGAGCCGGTGCTGCTGCGCGAGGGCGACACCGCCGACCTGGACGAGGTCGCCCGGCGGCTGGTCCAGATGGCCTACCACCGGGTCGACCTGGTCGAGCGGCGCGGCGAGATCGCCGTGCGCGGCGGCATTCTGGACGTCTTCCCGCCGACCGAGGAGCACCCGCTGCGGGTGGAGTTCTTCGGCGACGAGGTGGAGGACATCCGGCCGTTCTCGGTGGCCGACCAGCGCGCTCTCCAGGCCGCCGTGGAGCCCGGCCAGCCGGCGCCCACGGGCGGGCACACACTGTTCGCCCCGCCCTGCCGCGAGCTGCTGCTCACCCCGGACGTGCGCGCGCGGGCGGCGGCGCTCGCCGAGGAGCACCCGGATCTGGTCGAGATGCTCGACAAGATCGCTTCCGGCGTGCCGGTGGAGGGGATGGAGGCCCTGGCCCCGGTCCTCGTCGACGACCTGGTCCTGCTGTTCGACGAGCTGCCGCCCGACACCCAGGTGCTCCTGTGCGACCCGGAGCGGGTCCGCGCCCGCGCCACCGAGCTGGTCCGTACCAGCCAGGAGTTCCTGGCGGCCTCCTGGAGCTCGGCCGCGCTCGGCTCGGACACCCCGATCGACCTGGGCTCGGCGGCCTACCGGTCGCTCGCCGACGTACGGGCGCGCGCCGCCGAGCTGGGCCTGCCCTGGTGGACCGTCAGCCAGTTCGGTCCGGTCCCCGGAACCGGCCCTGACGGCGCCGGCCCCGACGACGAGGACGCCCTCGCCCTCGACGTCGCCGACGAGGCGGTCGCGACCAGCCTGCGCCCGCCGCCCGTCTACCACGGCGACACCGCCCGCATGCTCGCCGACGTCAAGGGCTGGCTGAACGACTCGTGGCGGGTGCTGCTGGTCACCGCCGGCCACGGGCCCGCGCAGCGCCTCGTCGAGCTGCTGCGCGAGGCCGACCTCGGCGCCCGCCTCGCCGACGACGCCGAGCTCGCGCCCGCGGTGGTCACCGTGACCCAGGGGCAGCTGGTCACCGGGTTCACCAGCGACCTGCTGCGCCTGGCCGTGCTCACGGAGACCGACCTCGCCGGCGCCCGCGGCGTCACCACCAAGGACATGCGCCGGATGCCCAGCCGGCGGCGCAAGGGCATCGACCCGCTGGCCCTGGCCGCCGGCGACCTGGTCGTGCACGAGGCGCACGGCGTCGGCCGGTACGTCGAGATGGTGACCCGCACGGTCGCCGGCGCGAAGCGCGAGTACCTCGTGCTCGAGTACGCCAAGGGCGACCGGCTCTACGTCCCGACCGACCAGCTCGAGCAGGTCACCCGCTACGTCGGCGGCGACGCGCCGACGCTCGACCGGATCGGCGGCGCCGACTGGGCGAAGCGCAAGAGCCGGGCCCGCAAGGCGGTCAAGGAGATCGCCGGCGAGCTGATCCGGCTCTACAGCGCCCGGATGGCCGCGCCGGGGTACGCGTTCGCCGCCGACAACCCCTGGCAGCGCGAGCTGGAGGACGCCTTCCCCTTCCGCGAGACGCCCGACCAGCTCTCCGCGATCGACGAGGTCAAGCGGGACATGGAGCGGCCGGTCCCGATGGACCGGGTGATCTGCGGCGACGTCGGCTACGGCAAGACCGAGATCGCGGTACGGGCCGCGTTCAAGGCGGTGCAGGACGGCAAGCAGGTCGCCGTGCTCGTCCCGACCACGCTGCTCGTCCAGCAGCACTACCAGACCTTCTCGGAGCGCTACGCCGCCTTCCCGGTGATCGTGAAGGCCATGAGCCGGTTCAACAGCGCCACCGAGCAGAAGGCCACGCTCGCGGGCCTGGCCGACGGCTCGGTCGACGTCGTCCTCGGCACCCACCGCCTGCTGTCGGGCGAGACGAAGTTCAAGGACCTGGGGCTCGTGATCGTCGACGAGGAGCAGCGCTTCGGCGTCGAGCACAAGGAGTACCTGAAGAAGATGCGGACGGCGGTGGACGTGCTGACCATGAGCGCGACCCCGATCCCGCGGACCCTGGAGATGTCGATCACCGGCATCCGGGAGCTGTCGACGATCGACACCCCGCCGGAGGAGCGCCACCCGGTGCTCACCTCGGTCAGCCCCTACGACGCCCGCCAGGTGGCCGCGGCGATCCGGCGCGAGCTGCTGCGCGAGGGCCAGGTCTTCTACATCCACAACCGGGTCGAGTCGATCGACAGAGCCGCCGCCCGGCTGCGCGAGCTGATCCCCGAGGCACGGATCGCCACCGCCCACGGCCAGATGAACGAGGACGCCCTCGAGAAGGTGATGGTCTCCTTCTGGGAGAAGAGGTTCGACGTCCTGGTCTGCACGACCATCGTCGAGAGCGGCCTGGACATCTCGAACGCCAACACGCTGATCGTCGAGCGGGCCGACGTCTTCGGTCTTTCCCAGCTGCACCAGCTGCGGGGCCGGGTGGGCCGCGGCCGGGAGCGGGCCTACGCCTACTTCCTCTACCCGCCGGACAGGCCGCTGACCGAGACCGCGCACGACCGGCTCGCCACCATCGCGCTGAACACCGACCTGGGCGCCGGCATGGCGGTGGCGATGAAGGACCTGGAGATCCGCGGCGCCGGGAACCTGCTCGGCGGCGAGCAGTCCGGGCACATCGCCGCGGTCGGCTTCGACCTGTACGTGCGGATGGTCGGCGAGGCGGTCGCCGACTTCAAGGGCCAGGCGCCCGAGGAGCTGCCCGAGGTCAAGGTCGAGCTCCCGGTCGACGCGAGCCTGCCGCACGACTACGTCGCCAGCGAGCGGCTGCGCCTGGACGCGTACCGGCGGCTGGCCGCCGCCGGGAGCGAGGCCGACCTCGCCGAGGTCCGCGCGGAGCTGCTCGACCGGTTCGGCCCGCTCCCGGAGCCGGTGGAGAACCTGTTCGCGGTGGCGTCGCTGCGGGTGCTCGCCCGCGGCTACGGCCTGTCCGAGATCACGCTCGCCGGCCGCCAGATCCGCTTCGCCCAGCTGGAGCTGCGCGAGAGCCAGACCCTGCGGCTGCAGCGCCTCTACAAGGGAGCCGTCGCCAAGCCCACCGCGCGCACGGTGCTGGTCCCGGCGCCCACCCAGACAGGCAGGATCGGCTCCCCGCCGCTGCGCGACCGCGCCCTGCTCGCCTGGGCGGCTGACCTGCTCGCCGCCATCGTCGGCGACGACATCGCCGCGGCCGCGAACGCGGCCTCGCCAAGGCGGTGACCAGGGGATTCGCCCGCGGGCGCTGACGGCGCGCGCCGCCGGCCGCGCCGTCAGTGACGACGGTGCCGCGGTTAGTTGCCTCACACCTTCGGGGCCGGCCCACGGCCGGTCACGCTGCCCGGCAAGGCCTGGTAAGTGGATCGTTGGTGAATGCCGCGGCATTGGGGGGAGGTCGGCTGCCTCACCCCAGGTGGGGAAGCTAACGTTGCCTCCGTGAAGTTTCCCCGCCTGGTGATCGCCGCGCTTGCGCTGCTCGCGTTGGCCGCGACCGCATGTACGAGTCACGCCGGTGCCGCCGCCCAGGTCGCCGACACGACGATCGACACGGCCACCGTGCGCGGCATGGTGGACCGCGGCATGGCCTCCTACGAGGCATACGCCGCGAAGAACCCGGAGGCGGTCGCGCAGCAGAACCCGGTCACCCGGGAGGACGTGCAGCTGCGCGCGCTGAACTTCCTGGTCCAGCTCAAGATCGAGGAGGCGGAGGCGCGCCGGCTGGGCGTCACCCTCTCGCCCCAGGAGCTCGACGCCTACTACCAGGCGTACGCCGTGTTCGAGACCGGCGGTGTCGCCGCGCTGGAGGAGGCCGCCGCCGCGGTCGGGTACGCGCCGAAGGACCTCCACGACGTGGTCGTGCGCCGGTTCGCGCTCGACGAGAAGCTCGCGGACAAGACCTCGCCCGAGCTGGTCGCCACCGACGCGGACATCCGGAGCTACTACGACTCCAAGCTGACCGAGCTCGGCGTCGACTCGCTACCGCTCAGCTACGAGCAGGCGCGGCCCTTCCTGTCTCGTCACCTGATGAACGACCAGCGGCTGGCGAAGCTGGCGCCGGAGCTGGTCAAGGCGGCCAACCGGGAAGGCGTGTCCGTCAGCCCGCGGTTCGGGGTGTGGAGCGCGGACGACCTGGTGGTGCTGGCGGCCGACGGCTCGATCGCGACCACGCCGACGCCGATGCCCGAGCTGAACCTGTCGTGACCGGGCCTGGGCCTCGGGTCACGCTGCTCGAGACCAGCGCCCGGGTCGCCCCGGGGCTGCTGACCGCCGAGGCCTGGGACCTGGTGCGCCGGGTGCCCGTCCGCTGCGCCGACGGGGAGCACCCGCTGCTCGCCCCGCTGCGCGCGGCGGGCGTCGAGCCGAGACCGCTGCCGACGCCCGCCGGCGCGGCGGACGGGGACGCCGCGACGTCGCCCGCGCCCTCGCCGGTGGACCCGGCGGCGTCTCTGGTGACCCAGCTGCGCGCCGAGGCCGTGGACGCCGGCGCGGACGAGATCGTCTGGCTGCTGGACCCCGTCGGCGGCTGGCCCGGCCCGCGGGCGTCGCTGGACGGCGGCCTGCGCGCGTTCGCCGCCACCCGGGGCGCCGCGGAGCACGCGCGGATCCTGGCGGGGACCCACGACGTGGCGGGCAGCTCCCTGCTGGACGCGGTCGCCGTGATGGACCGGCTGCGCTCGCCCGGGGGCTGCCCGTGGGACGCCGAACAGACCCACGCCTCGCTCGCGCCGTACCTGCTGGAGGAGGCGTACGAGGCCTACCAGGCGATCGAGGACGTTGCGCCGGCGGAGCTGCGCGAGGAACTCGGCGACGTGCTCATGCAGGTCGTGTTCCACGCCCGGGTCGCGCAGGAGGCGACGGACGGCCCGGTCGGGGAGGGCGGGAGCCGGTTCGACGTGGACGAGGTCGCCGCCGGGCTGGTGAACAAGCTGGTCCGCCGCCACCCGCACGTGTTCGGCGACGTGGCCGTCGCCGGCGCGGACGAGGTGCTCACCAACTGGGACGCCATCAAGGCGGCGGAGAAGGGCCGGCGGTCGGTCACCGAGGGGGTGCCGCTCTCCCAGCCGGCCCTCGCGCTCGCCCTCAAGCTGCAGAAGCGGGCTGACAAGATCGGCGTCCCGGCGGACCGGGTGCTCCCGGAGGGCGCCGACGCCCCGGCCGGCGCCGTCGCGGCCGCGCTCGCCGGCGAGCTGGACGAGCCCGGCATCGGTGACCTGCTGTTCGCCGCCGTGGCGCTGGCCGCCGCGGCCGGCGTCGACCCGGAGGTGGCGCTGCGCGCCAGGGCCCGCGCCTTCCGCGACGGCCTTGCCGCCGCGGAGGAGTCCGCGCGGGCCGACGGCGTCGACCCCGCCAGCCAGGACGCCACCGCCTGGCGGGCCCGCTGGCCGCGTTCCTGACCCGCTCCCTCGGGATCCCGGGCGCCTCGGGATCGGAGGCCCCGGACGAGGTCCGCCAGCACCGCGCGCCGGCCACGCGAGCCCGCGCAGCCGGCTGATCGTGATGATTGTCGCCGCGTTGGGCTTGCGGTGTCGGGTTTCGTCATTTTCAGCGCGGTCATAGCCTTTGTGGCCATGGACACGTCGCCTCGGCACGCGCTCGCCGAGATCCGCGCACTGGCCGCCCGCCGCAACGCCCCCCTGATCCTCGAGCTGGACCTGACGGTCGACCCGGTCGAGGGGGCCGCCGACGACCCGTTGGCGGCCCGGCTCGGCCGGCGACGACAGTCGTTGCGCGAGATCGTCGACGGCCTGCGCCGGGCCGCGCTCGACCCCCGGACCCGGGTGCTCGTCGCGCACGTCGCGAGTTGCGGGATGCCGATCGCCCGGGCGCAGGAGATCCGCGAGGCCGTCGCCGACCTGCGGGCGGCCGGGAAGTTCGCGATCGCCTACGCGGACACCTTCGGCGAGTTCGGCGGGGGCACGGTGCCGTACTACCTGGCCTGCGCGTTCGACCAGATCTGGCTCGCGCCGCCCGGTGACCTCGGGCTGACCGGCGTGGTCAGCCACACCCCGTTCCTGCGGGACGCGCTCGACCGGCTGGGCGTGAAGGCGGAGCTCGGCGCCCGGCACGAGTACAAGAACGCCGTCAACACGTTCGTCGAACGCGGCTTCACGTCCGCCCACCTGGAGGCCACCACCCGGGTGGTCGAGTCGTGCGCCGACGAGATCGTCGCCGGCATCGCCGCCGGCCGGCGGCTGCCCGCCGACCGGGTACGCCTGCTCGTGGACGCCGGGCCGCTGGCCGCCGCGGCGGCGCTGCGGGCCGGGCTGGTCGACCGGCTCGGCTACCGCGACGAGGTCTACGAGGCGGCGCGCCGGCGCGCTCGCGGTGACGCGGCGTCGACTCCCGCCGCCGGCCCCGAGGTCCCCGTTCCGGCCGCGGCCGCGGCACCCGTCGTCCCAACGGCGTCCGTCCCAACGGTGTCTGTCTCGACGGCGTCGGTTCCAGGGGCCGCCCCAGCGCCGTCCGTCCCGACGGCGTCCGCCGCCCGGGCCGCGGCCCCCGAGCCCGGCCGCCTGGCCCCCGGCCGTGCCGAGCCGGCCGCGAGCGAGTGGACGGAGGCCGCGAGCCCGACGACGGCCGCCATCGCGATGACCGCCCTGACTGGCGCGGGTACGCCGGCCGGCGCCGACGCGGCTGGTGCCGAGCCCGCTGGTGCCGAGGCCGCTGGTGCCGAGGCCGCCGGCGTCGAGCCTGCCGGCGTCGAGCCTGCCGGCGTCGAGGTCGTCGGTGCCGAGGCCGCCGGCGGGGCCGTCGTGGGCGGCTCGTCCGTCGGCGCTGAGAAGACGGCTCCTGATCCGGGGACCTCCCGGATCGGCGAGGCTGACCCGGGAGGAACCCCCGCGCCGGTTCCGATGTACCTGGGCGCGTACCGCCGCTCGGCCGAGCGGCGCGAGGCGTCGCCGCTGCGGCGGGCGGCCCGCTCGTCCGGCGCCACGGTCGGCTCCCTGCTGGGCCAGGACCGGCGGGCCGGCCGGCGCCGGCCGCCGGCCGCCCAGGACGCCGGCTCCGCGGCGGCCGTCGGCCTGGACCCGGTGTCGGTGCCGCCCGACAAGGAGTCAGCTGACCCGGCCGTCGCGCTGATCCACGGCACCGGCCCGGTGATCCAGCGCCGGGTCGGCCCGTCGGTTGGCGGGCCGGTGCTGTCCGCCGACGCGGTGTGCGCGGCGTTCCGGGCGGCGGCGAAGGACCCGGACGTCATGGCGGCGGTCTTCCGGGTGGACAGTCCCGGCGGCTCGTATGTCGCCTCCGACCTGGTGCGCCGCGAGGTGGAGCGGTTCCGGGCGACGGGCCGGCCGGTCGTCGTCTCGATGGGCGCGGTCGCGGCATCCGGCGGGTACTTCGTCGCGCTCGCCGCCGACACGATCGTCGCCAACCCGTCGACCCTGACCGGCTCGATCGGGGTCTACGGCGGCAAACAGGTGATCAGCGGCCTGCTCGAGAAGCTCGGCGTGGCGATCGGCGAGGTCGCCCAGGGCGAGCACGCGCTGATGATGTCCGCGCGCCGGCCGTTCAGCCCCGGCGAGCGGTCGAAGCTCGACGAGTTCCTCGACCGGGTCTACAGCGACTTCGTCGGCAAGGTCGCGAACGCGCGCGCGATGACCCTGGAACAGGCGCGGGAGCTGGCCCGCGGCCGGGTGTGGACCGGCGCCGACGCGCACCGGCGCGGCCTGGTCGACGAGCTCGGCGGGCTGGACCGGGCGCTGCGGCTGGCCTGGGCAGCGACCGGGCTGCCCGGCGCCCGCCCGCCGCGGGTGCGGCTCGTGCCGCGTCGTTCGCTGGTCGACCAGGTCCGCCCCGCCCGGTCGAGCGAGGACCGCGCGGCGGCGGTGGGATACGGCGACCTGTCCGGCGGCGCCGGCGGCCTGGGCACCGCGCTGGCGGAGGCCGTCGCCGTGGTGGCCGGCGCGCTGGCGGGGCGGCCCGGTGGCGCCGCCGCTGGCGCCGGCGGGCTCGGCGCGGCCGGCGACGCGGCGGCGGTCGCCGTCGCGCTGGAGGCGCTCGCGGGCGGCTGGGCCGGCGTCCTGTCCGGCGGCCATGCCGGCGGGTGGGGGCCGCTGGCCGGGCTCGCGGCCCGCGCGGGACTGCCGGCCGCCGGTCCGCTCCTGATGCCGCCGATCGGCCCGATCGGTTAGGGCGCTTCCCGCGGGTCCCGGCGCGGATCGCCGCCCGCCCGCGCCGGGCTCCGCCCGCCGGCCCCCGCCCGCCGCCGGCCGGGATCTTCGGGATGCCCGAGGTCAGCCGCTTCGCCGGCGGCCCGGCCGCCGCGCGCGTGGGCCGCGCTCGGCCGCTCGTGTGGCCGAGCCCACCCGTGTCAGGGCAGCGGGCGGCGCGGGAGTCGGCGTGTGGCCGGCACCCGCGCGCCGGCACGGCGGTAGTCTCACCCCGGCCGGATTAGTCCGGACCTTGTCGCTTGCCCCCCTGCACACCAACGGAGGAATCCGTGCCGTCCATCGAGGTTGTAGCGGCCCGCGAGATCCTCGACTCGCGTGGTAACCCCACGGTCGAGGTCGAGGTCATCCTGGACGACGGTTCCCAGGGCCGCGCCGCGGTGCCCAGCGGGGCGAGCACCGGCGCGTTCGAGGCGGTCGAGCTGCGCGACGGTGATGCCCGGTACGGCGGCAAGGGCGTGCTCAAGGCCGTCGCGGCCGTCAACGACCGGATCGGCCCGGCCCTGGCCGACCAGGGCGTCGACGCGACCGACCAGCGGATCGTCGACGAGCTGCTGCTCGAGCTGGACGGCACCCCTGGCAAGTCGTCGCTCGGCGCCAACGCCATCCTCGGCGTCAGCCTCGCCGTGGCGAAGGCTGCGGCGGACTCCAGCAACCTGCCGCTGTTCCGCTACGTCGGCGGCCCGAACGCGCACCTGCTGCCGGTGCCGATGATGAACATCCTCAACGGCGGCGCGCACGCGGACACCAACGTCGACATCCAGGAGTTCATGGTCGCGCCGATCGGCGCGAGCACGTTCGCCGAGTCGCTGCGCTGGGGCGCCGAGATCTACCACTCGCTCAAGAGCGTGCTCAAGGCCAGGGGCCTGGCGACCGGCGTCGGCGACGAGGGTGGCTTCGCCCCCAGCCTGCCGACCAACCGGGAGGCCCTCGACCTGATCGCCGAGGCGATCCAGAAGGCCGGCTTCACCGTCGGGGACGACATCGCGCTGGCGCTCGACGTGGCGTCGACCGAGTTCTACGAGAGCGGCGCGTACCGGTTCGAGGGCGTGAACAAGAGCGCCGAGGAGCTGATCGGCTACTACGCCGAGCTGGTCGCGGCCTACCCGATCGTCTCGATCGAGGACCCGCTGGCTGAGGACGACTGGGAAGGCTGGGCGGCCATCACCCGCGAGATCGGCGACAAGGTCCAGCTCGTGGGCGACGACCTGTTCGTCACCAACCCGGAGCGGCTCGCCCGCGGCATCGCCGCGAAGACCGCCAACGCGCTGCTGGTCAAGGTGAACCAGATCGGCACGCTCACCGAGACGCTGGACGCCGTGGACCTGGCGCACCGCTCCGGCTACAAGACGATGATGTCGCACCGGTCGGGCGAGACCGAGGACACCACGATCGCCGACCTCGCCGTCGCGGTGGGCAGCGGCCAGATCAAGACCGGCGCGCCGGCCCGGAGCGAGCGGGTGGCCAAGTACAACCAGCTGCTGCGGATCGAGGAGCTGCTCGACTCGGCGGCGCGCTACGCCGGCGCGGGCGCCTTCCCGCGGCGAGCCGTCGCGACTGGCTGACCGGCATGGCGCGCCTGCCCCGGCGGACCACGCTCACCACCCGGGCCACCCTGCTCGCCGTGGTGATCTGCGTGCTCGTGCTGACGCTCGCGTATCCGCTGCGGCTCTACCTGCGCCAGCAGGCCGAGATCGCGGCGCTGCGCAAGCAGAACGCGGCGAGCCAGGCGCGCGTGGACGCGCTGCGCGCCGGGGTGGCGAAGTACGACGACGACGCGTGGGTCGAGGACGAGGCGCGGCGCCGCCTGCACTACATCCGGCCCGGGGAGAAGACCTACCTGATGCCCGTGACGCCGTCGGCGACCCCGCCGGCGCCGGGCGGGCATGGCCGGTCCAACCCCGACGACGCGTGGTACAGCCAGCTGTGGTCCCAGACCGCGCCGTGAGCGCGGCCGGGAAGGGTGGACACGGCGGCGTGCTCCCCGGCGAGGGCGTGCTCTCCAGCGACCGCGCGGTCTCCAGCGACCGCGTGGTCTCCTGCGACGCCGACGCGTCCGGCGAGCTCGCCGCGGATCTGGCGGTGGTCGAGCGCCAGCTGAGGCGGCGGCCGAGGGCGGTGCTCCGGGTGGCGCACCGCTGCTCGTGCGGGCTGCCCGACGTCCTCGAGACGGCGCCGCGGCTGGAGGACGGCACGCCGTTCCCGACGCTGTACTACCTGACCTGCCCGCGGGCGAACGCGGCGGTCTCGCGGCTGGAGGCCTCCGGGCTGATGCGGGAGATGACCGCCCGGCTGGCCGAGGACAGCGAGCTCGCCGCCGCCTACCGCGCCGCCCACGCGGACTACCTGGCCCGTCGCGACGCGCTGGGCGCGCTGCCCGGGAACCCGGGCGCCGGCGGCATGCCGGAGCGGGTGAAGTGCCTGCACGTCCTGGTCGCGCACAGCCTGGCCGTCGGCCCGGGGGTGAACCCGTTCGGCGACGAGGCGCTGGCGGCCATCGGCGAGTGGGGCGCCCGCGGCCCCTGCGTGGCGGTCAGCGCGCCCGACGCCCCCACGCCCGACGCCCCCACGTCTGATGACCCCGCGCCCGATGACGCCGCGCCCGGCGAGCCCGCGGGCGGGGACGAGCGCCTCGGCGGCCCCTGACGGCCAGCTGTCCCGCGTCCGGACGCCCGGACGCCCCTGAAGCTCCTGAAGCCAGATGCCGCCCCGTCGGCTCGGGACCGACGACCGAAGGGAGCGCGAGCGATGAGCCGCGTCGCCGCCATCGACTGTGGTACCAACTCGATCCGGCTGCTGGTCGCCGACGTCGACGTGGCCGGGGACGCGCCCCGGCTCGCCGAGCTGACCCGTCGGATGGAGATCGTGCGGCTGGGCGCCGGGGTGGACCGCACCGGCGAGCTCGCCCCCGAGGCGCTGGAGCGCACCTTCGCCGCGCTGCGTGGCTACGCCGCCGAGATCGAGCGGCTCGGCGCGGGCCGGGTCCGCATGGTCGCCACCAGCGCGACCCGGGACGCCCGTAACCGTGCCGAGCTGGTCGAGGGCGTGCGCGCGATCCTCGGCGTGGACCCCGAGGTGATCAGTGGCGACGAGGAGGCGGCGCTGTCCTACGCCGGCGCGGCCGCCGAGCTCCCCGGCGCGGCGAAGCCGATCCTGGTCGCCGACATCGGCGGCGGCTCCACCGAGCTCGTGCTCGGTGACGCCTCGGGTGTGCTGGCCGCCCGGTCGGTCAACGTCGGCTGCGTCCGGATGGCCGAGCGCCACTTCCGCACGGATCCTCCTGAGCCGGCCGAGGCGGCCGCCATCGTCGCCGACGTGCACGCCGCGCTCGACCTGGCCGAGCAGGTGGTGCCGCTGCGCGAGGCGGCGACGCTGGTCGGCGTCGCGGGAACCGTCACCACCGTCGCGGCGCTGGCCGCCGGGCTGCCCGAGTACGACAGCGACCGGATCCACCTGATGACGACCTCCGCCGGCGACGTCGCCGACGTGACCGGGAAGCTGCTGGCGATGACGCACGCCGAACGCGCGGCGCTGCCGGTGATGCACCCCGGGCGGGTCGACGTCATCGCGGCCGGCGCCCTGGTGCTGCGGACCCTCGTCGAGCGGGTCGGCCTGCCAACGGTCGTGGCCAGCGAGCGCGACATCCTCGACGGCATCGCCTTCTCGCTCGGCGATCGCGCCCGCTGACGGAGGCGGCCGGTGAGGCCTGAGGGACGAGAGCCCGTGCCGCCGGGGACGGGGTGGCCGGGGGATCCGGCGACGGCGGCGACGCCGGTGGCGCTGGGGCCGGCGGACGTCGAGCGGCTGGCGCGCGACGCCGCGGACGCCGTCGGGCTCGACGCCCGCGCGTCGGTCTGCCGGGCCTGCCCGCGGCTGGTCGAGTGGCGGGAGGAGGTCGCCAGGGTCCGGCGGGCCGCGTACGCCGACCAGCGTTACTGGGGCCGGCCGATGCCGTCGTTCGGTCCGGCGGACGCGCGCGTGCTGCTCGTCGGGCTCGCGCCGGCGGCGCACGGCGGCAACCGCACCGGCCGGATCTTCACCGGCGACCGCAGCGGGGACTGGCTGTTCGCCGCGCTGCACCGGGTGGGCCTGGCCGAGCTGCCGACCTCGACGTCGGCCGGTGACGGCCAGCGGATGCTGGGCACGCGCGTCCTGGCCGCGGTGCGGTGCGCCCCGCCGGCCAACAAGCCGACTCCTCAGGAACGGGACGCCTGCCGGCCCTGGCTGGTTCGCGAGCTCGAACTGCTGCGCCCGACGCTGCGCGCCATCGTCGTGCTCGGCGGCTTCGCCTGGCAGGCGCTCTGGCCAACGCTCGCGGCCGCCGGCTTCCCGCCGCCCGCCCGCCGGCCGGTGTTCGGCCACGGCGCCCGGGTCGAGTCACCGGGCGGTGGGCCGCTGGTGCTCGGCTGCTATCACCCGAGCCAGCAGAACACCTTCACCGGCCGGGTCACCGCCGCGATGCTCGAGGAGGTCCTGGCCGCCGCGGCCCGGCACGCGGGCCTTCTCCCGCCGTCGCCGGCCGGGTCCTGACCTGGGTCACGGGTCCTCCTGACCTGGTCACCGGGTCCTGGACTGGGCACCGGGTCCTGGACCGGTCCGCCGGGGCTGGGTCTCCTTCGCCGGCGCTGGATCTCGATCGGCCGCCGGCCGTGCGCACGCCCCGCCGTCGCCTGGCCGGCGCCCGGCCCGCCAGGCGGCGACGGAAGATTCCGGCTGACCGGGCCGGAATACCTCGGATCGGGTGTCTTTTGAGCCGTGTCGGCATGGCGTGGCCGAAATCACCGCTGTCGGCTGCGTCATAGTGGCTTACGCCATATGTCATATTCGTGTCCCACGTCACTTCTGAGTGCCCTATGGATCTCCTTCGGCCTGGGTGCGGGCCCCTGGGCGACCGGCGGCGGCCGGCGTACGGGGAGTCGCCGTGGGTACCGCTTTCCCATGGGATTTGGTCGGGCACCCCGCATCCTCGTCGTCGGTGGCGGTTACGTCGGGATGTACACAGCCCTGCGGCTGCAGCGTCGGCTGCGCCGGGGTGAGGCGACGATCACCGTCGTCGAGCCGAACTCCTACATGACGTACCAGCCGTTCCTGCCGGAGGCGGCCGCCGGCAACCTCGAACCACGTCACGTGGTGGTGCCGCTGCGCAAGGTTCTGCGCCGGTGCCAGGTGGTCAGTGGACGGGTGACCATGGTCGCGCACGCAAGTCGTAAGGCCACGGTGCGTACCGTCGGCGGCGACGAGTACGACCTCGACTACGACATCCTCGTGATGGCCCCCGGGTCGGTCGCCCGGACGCTGCCGATCCCGGGCCTCGGCGAGCTCGGCGTCGGTTTCAAGTCGGTGGCCGAGGCGATTTACCTGAGAAACAAGGTGATAAACCGGATGGACGCCGCGGCGTCCACCGCGGACCCGGTCGAGCGGGTCCGTGCCCTTACTTTCGTGTTCATTGGCGGTGGATACGCGGGAATCGAGGCGCTCGCGGAACTCGAGGACATGTCCCGTTACGCGTGCTCCTATTATCCGCGCATTGTTCCGGCCGACCTGCGGTGGGTCCTCGTCGAGGCGACGAACAGAATTCTTCCCGAGGTGTCGCCGGCCATGGGGCTTTACACGGTGAAGCAGCTCGAGCATCGCGGGATCGAGGTCCGGCTGGGAACCAGGGTCACCAGCCTCACCGGCGGTCACGTCAGGCTGGACGACGGCACCGAGTTCGACGCCGACACGATCGTCTGGACGGCCGGCGTGCGCGCCAACCCGGTGCTCGGCCGCACCGACCTGCCGCTCGACGACCGAGGACGGCTGCGGGCCACCCCCTTCCTCCAGGTGGACGGGGTCGCCGACGCCTGGACCGCCGGCGACTGCGCCGCCGTGCCCGACCTGACCGGCCCGGACGGCGCCACCACCAGCCCGTCGGCGCAGCACGCCGTCCGGCAGGCGCGCAGGCTCGCCGACAACCTGGTCGCCCACCTGCGCGGCCATCCGATCGAGCCGTACGCGCACAAGTACGCGGGCAGCGTGGCCTCTCTCGGCTTCCACCGCGGCGTGGCCGACGTCTATGGCGTCAAGCTGCGGGGATGGCCGGCGTGGCTGATGCACCGCACCTACCACCTCAGCCGCCTGCCGACCTTCAACCGCAAGGCGCGGGTGATGGCCGACTGGACGCTGTCGCTGTTCTTCGAGCGCGAGATCGTCTCCCTCGGCTCGTTCGCCGACCCGCGAGCCGAGTTCCGCCGCGCGACCGCCGCGCCCGCGCCGACGGGCGCGGCCGCTCCTGAGCCGGCCAGGGTGAGCGCCGCCGGCCGGGCCAGCGTCGTCGGCCATCGAGGGAACGGGCCGGTCGGACCCGTCTGAAGGGCGTCCGGCCCGGCCCGTCGGGGGGTGGGCCGGGCCGGCCGGGCGAGGGAGAAGATCCCGGAAGGTCGGGGCATATCCCCACCGGGAAGGTGGCCGAAGTCGGTGACCAGCCTGTGGTGATCACGCGACGTCCTATGACGGTCTGCCACGGCCTGTCCGCGCGTTGTTTACCCGAACGTCACGAAGGGTGACGACTGCCCGCTCCGCCCGACGTCCGGATGATTTCTCCACGTTGTGTTATTCCCAGAACGTACGTAGCGTGGTAGAAATATCAGCGATGTAGACGAGCCGGTGTATCCCAACAGGTAGAGGAGGCTGTCCTAAAAACAGCTCGAGTGTCGGTTCGACTCCGACCACCGGCACGCATCGGGGCCATCCTGTTCGCTCACCTTTGGTGGGCTCCCGGCCTCCCGCGTTATGTTGCTCCGGGACCGAGCCCCGGACCCCGCGCCAGGGGGCTTCGCCCCCCTGGCCCTCGAGGGCGCGATCCGTTCTCTCCGCGGGTTCTTCGAGTTGGCTTCAACGGTTCTCGTTGGTCACGCCAGGGATTCGGCCTGGCGCTCATGATGTTCCGCGCGCCAGGCCACCGGACCCATGTCGGCGGGCTTCGCCCTCTTGAACCCTGAGAGCGTGACCACCGTTCTCCTCGAACCTTCGGCTGGGGTGGCGGTCCTCATCGGGTCTGAGGGCTCGGCGCCTTCGGCGGCTTCGGCGCGCCGTCTGGCCCTGCCTCGTCGCCGGGCCTGTGATGTTCGGCGGCGGGGTGACTGGCGGCGTGTGACGATTTGTAGGAGCCGGGTCGCCGTCGGTATTTGCTTGTTTCGGGCGGTCTCCGCTCCCGATGAGCCGCGCTTTCGAGGGTCGCTTTCCGCGCCACTTTTGTTGCTCTGGGTGCTCAGGCCGGGCGGCTGTGGTGAAACGGTGCGTGACCGGGTGGCCGCTTCGTCGCCGGGCCGGCCGACCGGCCGCCCGGGGCGGCGGCGGACGCCGGCGTGATCGCGGCGGCAGCGGGTGAGCGGACGCGGGAAGGCGCGGCGGAACCGGGGTGGAACCCGGGGTCGCGTGTTGGCGTTTATCGTTTGCGGTAGGTGCTGGACGACGCGGGCGGCAGGGAGCCGACCGGGTGGACAGTGCGAAGGGGAGCCACGATCCGAATGGCCAGGATCCAATCAACCAACCCGGTGTTCACGCGGATGCGATCGGCGGCGCCGCGGCGTGACGAGGCGACCTGGCCGCCGTCCGCGCAGGGCGCGCCGCCCGGGTATGGCCAGCCCGGGTACGGCCAGCCGGGCTTCGGGCAGCCGCCGGACTCGTGGAGCCCGGCGAACCGGCAGCCCGGCCTGACCATCGACGACGTCGTCGTCCACACCCTCGGGCTGTTCGGCATCGCGGGAGTCGGCGGGGCGGCCGGATGGCTGCTGCTGCCGAGCTCGCCCGGGCTCGTCCTGGGCGCCGGCATCGCGGCCCTCCTGCTGAGCCTGTTCATCGGCTTCACCGGCCGGATCAACCCGCCACTGGTGATCGTGTTCGCGGTGCTCGCGGGCATCGGCGCGGGCGGCGCCTCCCGGCAGTACGAGTCGCTCTACTCGGGGATCATCGCGCAGGCGCTTCTCGGCACCGCCGTGATCTTCGTGACGATGCTGATCGCCTATCGCAGCCGGCGCATCAGGGCGACGCCGCGGATGGCCCGGGTCGTCGGCGGGGTGCTGCTCACGGTCATCGCCCTCACCCTGGTCGACCTGGTCCTGCGCCTTACCAGCGCCGGCCAGCTGCCGGTGATGAACGACGCGACGCCGCTCGGCATCCTGTTCAGCGTCGTGGTATTGATCTTCGCCAGCCTGCAGTTCATCCTCGACTTCGACTACATCGAGCAGGCGATCGCGGCCAGGGCGCCTCGGGCGGAGGCCTGGCGAGCCGCATACGGCCTGCTCGTCGGCTTCCTCTGGGTCTACCTGGAGATGCTGCGTCTCCTGTCCAAGCTGCGCCGCTAGGCCGGCGCAAGGGGCATGCGCCGATGGGCGCCCCGAGCGCCCATCGGCGCCGCCTGAGGGCTGGCGCTGGTGGTCAGCCTGAGCGGGAGGGGCCCGCGGACTCGATGGTCACCCGGATCAGGCAGCGCTGGTCGCGGACCATCGCGGCGCGGTAGTCGTCCCAGTCCGGGTGTTCGCCGGAGATACCGCGGTAGTAGGCGATTAGGCCGTCCATAGCGGCCGGAAGCTCGACGATGTCGGCTTGGCCGCTGATCTGCGCCCAGGCGCCGAAGAAGCCATCGTTGAGGACGCAAAGCTCCACCGCCGGGTCGCGCTGGATGTTGCGCACCTTGTAGGCGGTGAGCCGGCTGCTGATGATGATCAGGCCGTCGTCGGCGACGCCGACGGTGACCGGTGACAGTTGCGGCCCGCCGTCCCGGCGACGGGTCGCGAGCACGGCTCGATGGTTCTCCCGGACGAACTCGCGTGCGGCATCGGCATCCATGTCGCCATTCTCGCGCGGTGGTCCCCGTGATCCCGCGGGCCAGCAGGTCGTTGACGAGTCCTCGGGTAGTCGGCCTCGACGAGATCTTTGGCGGTCATGTGCGTGAACGTCAGACGAAGCCGTGGCGATCGGGGATGGTTGCGATCGCTGGCCGGAATCAGGGCGGTGGTGGAACGACGACCCACAGGCCGAGGCTCGGCCGGGCGCCCGGGCGAGTCACCGGGAGACCCGGGTTCACCGGGGAACCGGGCTTACCGGGAGATCGCGCTCACCGGGGGTCGTGCCGGTGCGCGGGAGCGGGGCGGTTCCCGGCATTGAGCCGGGCGGGCCGTCGAGGCCGTCAGCGCGTCGGCCTCGACAGCCCGCGACGGCGGCTCGGTCAGACCCGGATCGCGCGACGGCGCAGGTCGGACTCGTGGACGAGGGCGGCGGCGTAGCGGTGCGGGATGTTGTACTCGTCGCGCAGCCAGTTGACGCGCTCCGGGAACCGCAGCAGGCCTGGGCCATCCTCGATACGCGCGAGCCAGTGGGATAGATCGTGGCCGGTGACCTTGGGAAGGCGCTCGATGAGAATCTGGTGAGTCTGCTGGGTCTGGACGGAGCGGTACTGAGACATGCGCGCCTCCTGAGCTGAACCAGTCGTCAACGGACCATGAATGGAGGGTGCATCACGCCGCACGGGAGGGCAAGACCCAGAGCCGTCCTCGTCAGGTAACCTGCCCGGATGTCGGAATCGGTCCCCGGTCTGACCCGCGAGATCAACCGTCTGCTCCACCGGCTCCGGAGCTGGAGCGGGCCGGCCTGGGGGGTCAGCACCGCCGCCGGACCGAACCGCGCCGAAAGGACCACGGTGTTGGCTCACGAGCTGGCCCGGCTGGGCCACGCGGCCGGCTCGGGCGCTCCCGACGGCGCCCTCCCGCCGCCGCTCGCCCCGCATGGCCTCGCCGACCAGGTCGCCGTCCTCGCCGACGAACTGGTCGGCCTGCTGGCGGCCGGCGATCTCGCTCCAGCCCGGCGGGCGGCGTTGTTGGCCGAGGCCCAGGGGGCGGTGACCGCCGCGCGGGCCGACCTCGACGGCCCAGGATTCGGCTTCGGCGGGCCCAGCCGCTAACTGGGACGGTTCGTCACCCGGCCTGCCTGGGTATCGGTGACTCGAGGCTGAAGTCGGCCGCGAGCGCGGCGAGGATGGGCGCGGCGGCTAGTCGGGCGCCGTCCAGGGTGAGGTGCACGCCGTCGCGGGTTCTCGCCTGGACGGTGTGGCCGGCGGGATCGCGCAGGTAGTCGCTGTAGCGCCCGTGATCCGACAGCGCGGGCGCGAGGTCGAGGAACCGGGCTCCCGGCACCTGGCGCGCCGCGTCCGCGACGGCGCCGTTGAGCTGGCGGAAGAATCCGTCGAGCCGGTCGGAGCGGGCCGGAGGCAGGCTGGTCCAGTACACCCGGCGCGTGCCGCCGTCGGTCCAGATCCGCAGCAGGACGAGGGCCCGCCTGCGGTACTCGTCGAGCCAGCCGGCCGACCCCGCCGGCAGGACCGCGCCGGCCGGCAGGGTGATGCCCTGGCCGTCGTTGGCCCCGAGGGCGACCACGACGGCCTCCGGATCCTCCTGGTCGAGCTGGTCGTGGGCGTGGCTCGCCCAGTCGAAGAAGTCCGGCCTCACCAGGCCGGTGCCGAACCGGGTGTCGGTCGTGGCGCGCACCGTCCGCGGCGCCGTGTTGACGATCCTCGGGCCGAGGGACTCGGTGAGCGAGTCACCGGTGACCAGGACCCGCAGCGGATCGCCCGCGGTCGGGATCCGGGGCGGGACCGGCGCCGGCGCTGTCGGCGCGCCACCGGAGATGGTCCCGCCAGGACCGGAGCCGGTCGCCGACGCCTCACGGCTCGCGGCCGTCGCGAGCTCGGAGTGGCTGTCCGCGCGGTCGTGCCCGAACAGCGCGGCGAGCCGCTCGCCCGGCCGGTCCAGGCCCAGCGGGCGGGTGACCCGGTCGAGCGGGCGGGCCACCGCCAGGACCGTGTCCCTCGTCCGGCCGGGCGGCATCCCCTCCCCGGCGTGCACCGCGGCGGGCGTCCGCAGCAGAGCGAGGACACCCAGCGACAACGTGACCAGCGCGAACGCGCGCCGGGCCGAGACCACCCCGGCGTGGCCGGGTGAGCGGTCGTCCGCCGGTGGTGTCCGGGGCGACGGGACCGGCCGGGTGTCCTGCCCCGGCCGCGCCGCGTGGGCGTCGGTGGTCGTCGCCAGATCGCCGCCCGGCCTGGCTGGCGCCCCGTCCGCCTGCGTCTCCACGGACCACGAGCCTGCCACGCCCATACGCATCGTCTGCATCAACGACACGAAGAGTTATTTGACTTGTCGATCTAGTAGTGCGCCTGGCAGCGTTCGCCGGGCCAGGAAGCGCGCGACCGCCGGCATGATCGCCGAATGCCCGCGGAAACGGCTTGCCGGACAACCGGTCTCGCTGTTTCCGCGAGCGACCGGTGATCAACCGTCTCGCGCGCCGCTCCGAACCGGGGCGAACCAGCGCGGCGCCGGCACTAGAAGCGAAAGTAGATGAAGGGGGCGACGTCCTGCTGGCCGACGAACGAGTACATCGCCAGCAGGAAGCCCACGACGCCAAGAACCTGCACGGGCAGCGTCAGCCGGTCGAAGGCGACCTGAGCCGCCGTCCACCAGCGCGCCGGCACGGCAGCGAGGCCGAGCCCCACCACGATGGCGGCGACAACGGTCGGCGTGACCAGCCCGATCGCGAAGCCGCCGGTCACCAACCGACGCATGATCTCGCCGGCGGTCGCCAGGTCGGGAGATCGAAACAGCACCCAGGCCCCGCAGACGACATGGAACGTGACGATCCGGCGCAGCCAGCGGCCGGTCGCGGTCGCCTCGGGGGAGTGCGCGGCCGGTCTGCCGACGGCGAGAGCGGACGTGCTCCCCACCGCGTCGACGGCCACGTCCCCGCGGCCCGTCCCCGCGGGCTCTCGAGCGACCACGGCGGCGAGCGCGGGTGCCGTGACCGGCGGGCTCGCCGGCGCGCGCTCCTCGCCGACGGAGCGTGGCGCCGGGATGGCGACGAGTCCAACGGCGGTCACTTCCGTCGGCACAGGTATCGCGGGTTCGCCGCGGCGGGGCCGATGGCGCCCACGCAACCTGACGGGCCACGGTCCGCGTGAGGCTTCGCCAGTGTCACGCGCGCCGTGGCTGTGCCGGCTGGGACGCCACGGTCCGCGTGAGGCTTCGCCAGTGTCACGCGCGCCGTGGCGGTGGGCCAGCGAGCGTTCGGCGGCCAGGCCCGCGCCGTGCACCGCGCCCCAGCAGACGAAAGTCCAGGCCGCGCCATGCCACAGCCCGCCGAGAACCATGGTGATCATCAGGTTCAGCTGGGTGCGTCGCGGGCCGCGCCGGGCGCCGCCGAGCGGGATGTAGACGTAGTCGCGCAGCCAGCGCGACAGTGTCAGGTGCCAGCGCCGCCAGAACTCCCGCAGGGAGGTGGCCGCGTAGGGCCGGTCGAAGTTGTCCGGGAAGCGGAAGCCCAGCAGCAGCGCGACCCCGATCGCGATGTCGGAGTACGCCGAGAAGTCGCAGTAGATCTGGACGGCGTAGGCGTAGATCGCGACGAGCACCTCGACGGAGGAGTGCTGCCCCGGGGAGTCGAAGACCGGGTCGACGAGCCGGCGGGCCAACAGATCGGCGAGCACCACCTTCTTGACCAGTCCGCCGCAGATCAGGAAGACGGCGCGGGTCGCCGGGACGGCCGACCGGTCGCGCGGGCTCGCGAGCTGGGGGATGAACTCCCGGGCCCGCACGATCGGTCCCGCCACCAGGTGGGGGAAGAACGCCTCGTAGACCGCGAAGTCGATCAGCTTCGCGGGCCGCGTGTCGCCGCGCCAGACGTCAATGACGTACGAGAGCGCCTGGAAGGTGAAAAAGGAGATTCCCACCGGCAGCGCGACCTGCAGCAGCGGCAGCGGCGCGCCGAGCCCGATGTCGTCGAGCATCCGGTCCACCGACAGCGCGAAGAACCCGTAGTACTTGAACCAGCCCAGCAGACCCAGATCCGCGACGATGGCGATGATCAGGATCCTGCGGTCGCGGCGGCGTGCGATCGCGCAGGCCGCGGCCTGGTTGACCAGCGTCGACGCGACCAGCAGCAGGACGAACCGGGGATCGGTGTATCCGTAGAAGACGTAGGACGCCGCGAGCATGAACGGCTTCCACAGGCGGGGCCGCGGCATCAGCCACCAGGAAACCGCCATGACGGCAAGGAAGAAGGCGGCGAACTCGATCGTCGGGAAGACCACGCGCCGCACCCGCTCTCGTCACCACCGGTGGCTGTCGATAGCTTACGTATTGTAACGTGACCGATGCGGATAGTGACGGAACGTCTCTCGGCTGGCTGACTGTGCCGCACGCCGCGGCCCCACTAGCCAGAACCTCCCCCCACGGATCACGGCGCGGCCCCGGCCTGGGACCAGTCCAGATCCCGGTCTCAAGAACGTGCCTGATCCAGACCGGCCGGGGCGCCCAGCGTCCCGACGGCGGAGCGGCGATGGTCGCCTCGGAGCGTCCGCGAGAACCCGGCCGTGATCCTGATCTCGGACCAGCATTGGCCCCGGACTTTGAGGTCTTGCCCGGTACCAGGGGGGTCGGGGCCCCCCGCCCCCCGACGGCGGAGCGGCGATGGTCGCCCCTAGGGCGACCTTGAGCCGACCGCCTTACATACCCGGCTTGACGACCATGAGGTAGACGATCGAGATCCAGCAGGCGGTGGTGATGAGCCCGGTGAGGGCCAGCCAGGGCAGGCGGCGCCGCGCGGCCATGCCGGTCTGTTCGATCTCGGCGACGGCGGTCGACACGCCGCCGGCGAGAATGGTCACGGTGAGCAGGGTCGCGATCGCCCAGAGGGCCATCGAGCTGGTGATCCAGCCGTCTCCGTAGCCCCGGATCTCGCCGAACGGACCGCGTGGGACGAGGAACAGGCCGAGGGCGACCACTCCGAGCGAGGCGACGGCGGCGATTCGGAGCAGCCACGGCGCCGGCCGCAGGATGGGCAGCGCCCGGTGACCGACGAACGCCAGCGCGGGCAGGCAGAGTCCGGCGAAGGTAAGTGGGCTGATGACGAACAGGGCTCCGAGGACGTGCAGCGTCAATACCAGCCCGTATGGCCCACTGTGCGGCATGCGGAGAGACGCTACCGACCGGCCGGAGGATCCGGCACGTGGGGCGCCCCGCTGGGTGGCCGGCCCCAGCCCCGCGCCGAACCTCCGGTGGCGCGCGTCCTGTCCGACATGGCGGGGAGTTCTGTCAGACATCAGCGGGCTGGCGACCCTCGTTTGGTGCCGCTGACGTCTGACAGGCTGCCCGGATCGGGGTGCGGGGGGTGGCGGCGGAGGGTGGGGTGAGGGGTGGCTGGCGCGGGTGGGGTGGCTCGGGCTGGGGGCGGTCGTATTGGGGTGGTTCCCCCCGAGGGGGGTCGCCTCTCGGGGGGTGTTGCTCGGGTTATGTGCCGATCGCGTGCTGGTACAGAGCCCGGATCTTGGGGCCGAAGCGGGTTCCGTAGATGACGTTTGGATCCACCATGTAGGAGTAGCTGACCACCGAGTCGACCACGCCGGTGCCGCCCTGCAGCCCGGCCAGCCAGACACCGCCGCTGGCGCCCGCGGTCATCGCGCAGGGCAGGCCGAGCGAGGAGCCTCCCAGCGGGTCGGCCGTGGGGGTGCCCGCGCAGGTCATCAGCGTGGTGCCGTTGAACGGCGGCAGCTTCGGGTAGCCAAAGACGGTCTGTGGCTGAGGGGCGAGGTCGAACCCGATGGGGAAGGCGCCGCCGACCGTGTCCCGCAGCGTCCGGCCGCCGAGGGGCCGGAACGTGGCGAAACCGGCGTCCTCGTCGAAGTCCTCGCGGTTGCCCCAGCCCGTGGTCACGGTCAGCCACTGGGCGTGCCAGATCCCGTACGGCGCGGCGCCGTTCGCGTAGCCGGGGATGAAGACGATGTTGCTGGCGAACGAGCCACCCGCGCCACCGTTGCGCAGGCAGTGGCCAGCGGTGACGACGAGGTTGCCGTTCGGGCTGTCCACTACCGCTCCCGAGCAGGCCAGGTCGACGCCCTTGATCGTCGAGAACAGGGCGCCGTTGACCCGCGAGGCGAGGCCGCCGCCGTCGTAGGGCTGCACGGGGTTGCCCGCGAGCGGCGTCCGCCCGGGCGCGGCCGGCGCGGGAAGTGGCGGCTCGGGCGCGGGCGCGGCGGCCGAAGGCGCGCCCGGCGCCGTGCGGCGCAGCACGTCGGCGTCGAGCGCGCCGGCCAGGCGCTCCGGCGTCCAGTAGCGGGTGAGCTCGACGTCGGTCTGCCACTGATGATGCGACGCGACGCCGGCCTGGGCGGGCGGGGCCGCCTCGACCGCGGCCGCCTTGGCCGTCGCCGGGGCGGGCGCCGGGCCGGGGGTCGGGGCCGCCGACGGGGGCGGTTCCATCAGCACCAGCGCCAGGACGGCCGCCCCGACCGCTCCGAGCGCCGCGCGCCGTCGTCCCCGCCGCCAGCCGGGCCTGGGCCGGGCGCTCACGCGAGCATGGCGCCGGCCGGTCCTGGCCCGTCGCCGGGGCAGGCCTCGCTGGCCGCCGCGGCGGTGCCGGCCAGGACCGGGCTGGTGGTGCCCGCTCGCGCCCGCGTCATCGGGACAGGCCGGGATCTCTGGAGATCCAACCCCGATCTGTGAAGCCATGGGCGCGGACGGTAGCAGGGAGCGGAGGTTGCTCCGCCGCTTCGAGCGGGCTGGGCCAGCCTGGGCAGCGAGGTCAGTCTGGGCACTCGGGTTAGCGTTGGGCAATCTCCCGTCCTGGCCCGGGGCCGCTCCTGGACCCGGTCAGGTGGTCGTGAGCCCGGTCAGGTGGTCGAGGGCGGCGCCGCGGGCTGCCGGGCCGACCGCTCGGCGGCGACCCGGGCCCGCGCGTCCGCCCAGGTGGGCGGCTCGGCGCCGGCGTCGTGCGCCCAGAAGACGAACGTGGAGTCCGCCATGGCCGGGGCGAGCGCGCGCATCGCCGCCAGGTGCTCCGGTGCCCGGACGAACGTGTCCAGCGACCCGCGGTCGGACCAGGCGGACAGCGTCCAGTACTCGCCGCGCAGTGGGTGGGCGACGAGCGACACCCCGAGCGCGCCCCGGGTGGCCAGCAGCGCGCGGCGCACCCGCAGCGCGTGCCGGAGCATCGCGACGGTGTGCCGCCGGCGCGAGGTGAGCGCGAACCGGGAGGCCATGACGACGGGCGGCCCGGCGGGCGCCTGCGCGGATGGCGCGCTCGCGTCGGCGACGGCGGGCGGGGTGGACCAGGGAATGGTGGCCATCGTGGCTCCTCGTGGGCCGGGTCGCCGGGTCGCCGGCGCGCCGTCGACCCGGTCTTTAGCTCCGTAAGAGACCGTCTCCTTCGGACGGTTTCCACCATAGTCCTAAACGGACTATTGGCAAGAGGTAGGGTGCGAGCCGTGGAAGACCCGTCCCCGGCGTCGGCGTCGCTGACGCCGGTCTCGTACCTGGTGCTCGGCCTGGTGGCCCGGCATGGCTCCGCCACCCCCTACGACCTGAAGGTCTTCGCGGCCCAGTCGGTCGGGAACTTCTGGTCCTTCGCGCACGCCCAGCTCTACAAGGAGCCGCCCCGGCTGGCCGAGGCCGGCCTGCTCGTCGAGGAGCGCGAGGAGTCCGGACGCCGCCGCCGGATCTTCCGGATCACGGACGCCGGCCGGGCGGCCCTGCGCGCCTGGCTCGCCAGCGGCGAGACGGCGCTCGGCGAGCTGAGGGCCCCCGGGCTGCTCAAGCTCGCCTTCGCCGAGCTCGGCGGCCCGGCGGACGCCGTCGAGCTCGCGCGAGGGCAGGTCGCGGCGCACCGCTCCCAGCTGGCGACCTACGAGGCGTTCGCCGCGCTGCCCGCCGACGCGATGCCCTGGTCGCTACGGCGCGCCCTGGAGCTCGGCCTCGGCTACGAGCGCCTGCAGATCGACTTCTGGGCCCGGTTGCTGGACGACCTGATGGCGGGCCGTGTCGAGGGGGCGGGCCGTGTCGAGGGGGAGGCGGCCGGCCCGGTGGCCGCCGAGCCGGGAGCGGGCTAGGGCACGTCCTGGATCGCGTCCTAGCGGACGGTCCGGCGGCCGCCGCGGGAACGCAGGTAGTCGCGGACGACGTACTGGCCGAGCGCGTTCGGGTCGGGGGAGAGCACCCGGCCGCCGTTGCGCCGCGCCATCTCCTCGACGAACCGCACCAGCCGGGGCTCCGTGTCCAGCATGAAGACGTTGATCCCGACGCCGCGGCGGGTCAGCCGGTCGACCTCGGCGAGCGTGAGCTCCAGCGTTTCTGGCATCGGCGGCCAGGAGAACGCGGGGGTGCCATCGCGCAGCAGGTGCGCCGTCGGCTCGCCGTCGGTGACGACCATGACGACCGGCTCCGACTCCGGGTAGCGCGACAGCAGCCGGCCGGCGATCAGCAGCGCGTGCTGCAGGTTCGTGCCCTGCACCATCTCCGAGTCGAGGCCCGCCAGCTCCACCGGCCGCAGCTCGCGGGCGTAGTCCGAGAAGCCGATCAGGTGGATCTTGTCCTGCGGGAACTTCGTGGTCACCAGGGTGTGCAGCGCGAGCGCCGTCGACTTCGCGATCCCCCACGTGCCACGCAGCGCCATCGAGTACGAGAGGTCGACGAGCAGGCAGACGGCGGCTGAGGTACGCCGCTCGGTCTCCGCCACCGCGAAGTCCTCGACCTTCAGGCTGACCGCCCCGCGCGGCCCGGGCGACCCCCCTGAGCGCGGGAGGCGCCGCGGACGGAGCGAGGGCGAGGCGGAGCGCAGCACCGCGTTGCGCACGGTGCGCACGACGTCGATCGGCTGGGTGTCGCCGAACTCCCACGGCCGGGCGGTGCCGACCAGCTCGCCGGCGGCACCGGCGTCCTGCTGCGCGTGGTCGCCCCGGGCACCCGACGAGATCTGCCGGAAGATCCGGGCCAGCGCGGTCTGGCCGATCCGGCGCACCGCGCGGGGGGTCAGCTCCAGGCGGCCCGAACGGCGGGTGATGAACCCGGCCCGCTCCAGCTCGCGCTCGATCTGCTGGAGCTGACGCAGGTCGTCGACGGCGGACCGGCCGAGGGCCGCGGCGATCGAGTCCGGGTCCACGTCGTCGAGGGAGGCACCCGGGTAGTCCTGGCTGAGCGAGGCGGCCAGCGAGTCCAGCTCGGCGAGCTCCTCCAGCGCGGAGGTCGCGTCGCCGAGGCCGAGCCCGGCCTCGCCGTCGCGCGGGTCGCCGAAGCCGGTCGGCCGGCGCATCCCCCAGTCGAGGTTCGGCCGCGCGGCCCGCAGCGCGTCGCCGAGCTGGGCGAGGTCGTCGGCCAGGCCCATGTCGTCGATGGCGGCGGCCATCAGCTCGGCGAGCTCCTGGCGCTGCTTGGGAGACAGGCCCGCGAGCAGCCGGTTGGCCGCCGCGGAGCGCCGGGCCAGCGTGTCGATCAGCTCTTCGAGGTCGTTCGGCTGTTCGGGGAAGAACTCGCCGAACTCGCGCATGAACTCCCGGAATGCCTCGTCCGTGTCCTCGCCCCGCGCGTCCTTCGCGAGCAGCTCGTTGAGCGCGCGGACCATCTCGCCTACCCGGGCCATGTCCGCCTGGGTGGCGCCGGCCAGTGCCTCCTTCATCCCGCGGAACTGCGAGTCGAGCACCTCGCGGCGCAGGAGGTCGGCGATCTGGTCGTAGGTCTCCCGAGCCTGCGCCGAACGCCAGTCGTAGTTCGCCAGCTCGCGGACCGCGCGGGCCGGGTCGCTCGGCAGGGCGTCCAGCTCCGCCTCACGCATCCGGGCGTCGTCGGACGGGTCGGGGAACAGGGCCGCCCGCTCCTGCCCGACCGCCGTGTCGAGCAGCCGGCGCACCTCCCGCAGGGTGCCGTCCAGCCGGCCGCGTGAGCGCACCTCCCGGCGGCGGCGGTCGACCGCGCGCCGCAGGTCGTCCAGTCCTCGCCGGCCGTTCAGGCCTCGGCGCAGCAGCGAGTCCAGCGCCTCCCTGGCGGTGCGTCCCTCCAGCACCTGGCGGGACATCTCGTCAAGGGCGTCGGTGGCCGCGAAAGGGAAGGCCAGCGGGTCCGGCCCGCCCGCCCAGGGCCCATAGCGAAAGGCGCCGTTACTCACCATGTGTCCGACCGTGCCCTTCCCGCCGTCCGACCCCGGTTTCTCCGCCCCCCGGCCTCCAGCACCCGACCCGACCACCCAGCCCCAGCGGCCCGTACCTGACCCCACCAACCCACCCTCAGCGGGATCCATACCCGACCCGACCACCCAGCCCCAGCGGCCCGTACCCGACCCGACCACCCAGCCCCAGCGACCCGCGCCCGACCCGACCCGACCACGCAGGCCCAGCGACCCGCGCCCGCTCCCGCCAACCCAGCCCCAACCGTTCTAGACCCAGCCCCGAACCCAACCGGGGAGGGCGCTCAGCGCCCGATGGAAATTAGGTGGGGAGGCGCGAAGCGCCGATTCCACCTAATTTCCGTAGACGGTTCGGCCGGGCAGTTCCTCCTTCGCGAGTCTGCGGTTGAGGTGCAGGCCCTCCATCGCCAGCTCGAGCGCCGCGGCCGCCAGGCCGGGGGACTCGGCGCCGTCCACCCCGAGCCTGGTGAGCATGCCGGCGAGTCCCGGCACCGGGCCGATCCGGCGCAGCAGCTCCGCGGCGGGCACCAGGTCCCCGGTCTCCACCGGCCCCTCGCCGTCGAACCGCTTCTGCAGCCCGGCCAGGTCGGTGCCCGCCAGCCGGGCCCGGAACGTCTCGGCCACCGCCCGGCGCAGCAGGTGGGTGAGGATCTCGTCCTCCCGGCCCTCCTCCAGCGCCTCGAACTCGACCTTGCCGCGTACCGCCGGGACGATCGAGCCGAGGTCGACGACCCGGGCGGTCGGCACCTCCTCGCCGGTCAGGGCCGCCCGGCGGACCGCCGAGGCGGCCACCGTCTCGGCCGCCGCGACCGCGAGCCGCGCCGACACGCCGGAGCGCTGGTCGACCTGGGGGGCGTCGCGCACCAGCCGGGTGAACCGGGCGACGACCTCCACGAGATGGTCGGGCAGCACCGGCGCCCCCAGCGGGGAGCCCTCCCAGGCCAGCACGGCCTCCTGCCGGATGAGCCGCAGCTCGTCGTCCAGGCGCAACGGGTAGTGCGTGCGCACCTCGGCGCCGAACCGGTCCTTGAGCGGGGTGATGATCCGGCCTCGGTTGGTGTAGTCCTCCGGGTTCGCCGAGGCGACGAGCAGCAGGTCCAGCGGCAGGCGCAACAGGTAGCCGCGGACCTGGATGTCGCGTTCCTCCAGCACGTTGAGCAGCGCCACCTGGATGCGCTCGGCCAGGTCGGGCAGCTCGTTGACGCTGAAGATGCCGCGGTTGCAGCGCGGGATCAGGCCGTAGTGAACGGTCTCCGGGTCGCCCAGGGTGCGGCCCTCGGCGACCTTGACCGGGTCGACGTCGCCGATCAGGTCGCCGACGCTGGTGTCCGGGGTCGCGAGTTTCTCCCCGAACCGGTCGTCGCGGTGCCGCCAGCCGACCGGAAGGTCGTCGCCGAGCTCGGCGTGCAGCGCCCGGCAGCGCCCGCAGGCTGGCGCGTACGGGTGGTCGCTGATCTCACAGTCGGCGATCACGGGCGACCACTCGTCGAGCAGGCCGACGAGGGTGCGGATGAGCCGGGTCTTGCCCTGGCCTCGTTCGCCCAGGAAGACGATGTCGTGCCCGGCGAGCAGGGCGCGCTCGACCTGTGGCAGCACCGTGTCGTCGAAGCCGACGATGCCCGGGAACCGGGACTCGCCCGCCGCCAGCCTGCCGAGCAGGTTGTCCCGCAGCTCGGCACGGACGGTCCGGTACACGTGCCCGGACGCGCGCAGGCCGCCCAGGGTCGTGGGCGCTGGCCGTGACCCCGGATCGGCGGGGCCACTCCGGGAGGGCGTCGACGGCGCGGCCGGGGTCCCCGCCAGATCGGTGGAGCCGATCTGGGAGGCCCGGGCCGACGGGGTGGGACGGGACGGGACCGGCGGGTCTACCACCCCACCGACGCTACCGCCCGTCGAATGGTCAACCAGCGCGGTTCGCAAAGTCGCCCCGATTGCGTGGGGGTGCCGGGGTGGACGCGTCATGCCGCCGACGGGCGCTCCGCGCCCGCCGCGGCGACCGCCTCAGGCCGCGTACGGGGCGATGGAGATGATCTCGACGGAGGCGGTGCGGCCGTTCGGCAGCGTGTAGGAGACCTTCTCGCCGGCCTTGTGACCGGTCACCGCGCCGCCGAGCGGGGAAGCGGGGGAGAAGATGTCAATGGCCGCGCTCTGGTCCTCGCGGGAGCCGATCAGGAAGCGCTCCGTCGCCTTCTCGCCGGGGAACCGGACCTCGACGACCATGCCCGGGCCCGCCACGCCGGCGCTGCCCGCGGCCGGCTCGCCCACCTTGGCGTCGCGCAGCAGGTCGGTGAGCTGGCGGATGCGGGCCTCCTGCTTGCCCTGCTCCTCCTTGGCGGCGTGGTAGCCGCCGTTCTCCTTGAGGTCGCCCTCCTCGCGGGCGGCCTCGATCTTGTTCGCCAGCTCGGTCCGGCCAACCGTCGTGAGGTAGTCGAGCTCGGAGCGAAGCCGGTCGTAAGCCTCCTGGGTGAGCCAGGTCTGCTGGGTCACGCGTCACGCTCCTCGTTGAAAAGCAAATGTTCAGTCTATCGGGAAGATCTGGAAACCTGAAGACGACCCGTGGGCACGCGCCCGTGACGCCGGCGGCTGGCGGGTGCGCCGGGCGCCTCGACGCCACCCTCCATCACTTCCCCTGGGGTGCGGGGATGCGACACCGGTGTCGGGTCCAGCCCGCCCCCAGCGTCCGGGAGCCGTGTCCGGACGGCACCCCGACTTCCGGGCAGCCGGCCGCGGTCGCCCGAACACGGTAGGTGGCATCGCCGCGCCGCGCCGCGTCGCGACCTCGCGGCCTAGCCCAAGACCTCGCTGTCCAGGGAGCGCGTGCGCGGACGGTGCATTCTGCCACGGCGTTCGGTGACTTTTCCACACCGGACATGAACTTGGTCACGTGATCGCGTGTCTCGCGGCGGACAGCGACCACCGCGAGCCCACCCGAGGCCCCTGCCCGGGAGCCGGGCCGGGACCGTTCGCGTGCCGCCCGCATGGCCGGGCGGAGGCCCTGAGACGGCGCGCACAGTGAACAACGACTGACCCGCCCGGATGGTCCCCGGCCGGAGGACGGGACGACCGCCCTGGAAGGACGGGACCCCGTAGCTGGTTGAAGTCCGGCATAAAAGCCTTGACGGATCTCTCCGGGGACGGCACGGATGGAACATGAGCTAGGCCACATCGAGGTGCGCCAGCTGGGAATCGACCTTCAGGAGGGCGGGGCCGGCGCGGCGGTCAGCCACAATGGCGACATGCCGGTGAACCCTGGGGCAGCGTCCTCCTCCTCGGCTCTGGCCGCGTCGCCGGGACCGGACCACGGGCTGCGGCTGATGGCCGTGCACGCCCATCCCGACGACGAGTCCAGCAAGGGCGCCGCCACCATGGCGCGCTACGTCGGCGAGGGCATCGAGGTCCTCGTCGTGACCTGCACCGGCGGCGAGGCGGGCAGCATCCTCAACCCGGCACTCGACAAACCGGAGATCCGTGAGCGGATCATCGAGCTGCGCCGGGAGGAGATGGAACGCGCGCGGGCGATCCTCGGCGTCCGGCAGACCTGGCTGGGCTTCCTCGACTCGGGCCTGCCCGAGGGCGACCCGCTGCCCCCGCTGCCGGAGGGCTCGTTCGGCACGCTCGACCCCCAGGCCGCGGCCGCGCCGCTGGTCCGGCTGATCCGCGAGTTCCGGCCGCAGGTCATCACGACCTACGACGAGAACGGCGGCTACCCGCACCCGGACCACATCATGACCCACAAGATCAGCGCGGTCGCGTTCGAGGCCGCGGGCGACCCCGGCCGCTACCCGGAGCACGGCGTCGACGCCGGCCTGGCGCCCTGGCAGCCGCTGAAGCTCTACTACCACCTCACCTTCCACAAGACGCGCATCCTGGCGCTGCACGCGGCGATGCAGGCCAAGGGCCTTGAGTCGCCGTACGGCGACCGGCTGGAGAACTGGATCGACCGGGCGGAGGACAGCGGCCGGCTCACCACCCAGGTCGAGTGCGCGGACTTCTTCGAGGTGCGCGACCGGGCGCTGCTCGCGCACGCGACCCAGGTCGACCCGGACGGCCCCTGGTTCCGGGTGCCGCTCGACCTGCAGCGCGAGGCCTGGCCGACGGAGGACTACCAGCTCGCCCGTTCCCTCATCGAGGTCGGCACCATGCCGGAGAACGACCTGTTCGCCGGGCTGCGTTGAGGCGGTCGCCGACAGGGCCGCCCGCGCGGGTGATCATCGCTCTCGGGTGGGGAGTGACGTAGGGTCGATGATGTGAACCAGGTGCTTGCCGACTCGGAGTTTCTCGAGGACATCAACGCGGTGGGCGGGCTCCTCACCGTGCTCGTGCTGTGCGTCGCGGCCGGCTTCCTCTTCTACTTCATGTCCGGCAGCTTCAAGCGGTTGCGGGGCAACGTGGCCCGCGGCGAGTTCGGCGCCGCGGACACCCGCCGCCGCGCCGATTCCGCGGTCGGCTCGACCGTCAGCTCGACCGCCACCGCGAAGGCCGCCGAGACGCCCGCCGTGCCCGCCGTGCCACGGCAGTCCGACGGCTCGGCGGACGCCGACCCCAAGGCCTGACCGGCCCCAACACCTGACCGAGCCCGCCGCGCGCCGGGACGGGTTGGCGTGCCGTCTCGATTTTCGGTGGCGCCGGTACCCTCGGACGAAGACGATCGACACTGTCCGTGCCCATCGGCGCCGGGTGGTCGCCCCGTTCGGAGCGGCCCGCGGAGCCGCGACATCCCGCGACGGCACGGATGACGACCAGCCGAGTGAATGCGACGAGAATGACCGACAAAGCCGAGGCCACGACCCCACCCGTCACCGATGCCGAGCCGCCGTTCCGGTATGGCGCGCGGCTGGCGGGTGAGATCGAGCAGCGGTGGCAGACCTGGTGGCGGGAGCACGGCACGTACGCGTCGCCGAACCCGACCGGCCCGCTGTCCGACGGGTTCGACGACATCACGGGAAGGGCCCCGTTCTTCGTCCTGGACATGTTCCCGTACCCGAGTGGCGCGGGCCTGCACGTCGGTCATCCGCTGGGCTACATCGGGACGGACGTCTACGCCCGCTACCTGCGGATGACCGGCAGGCACGTGCTGCACAGCTTCGGCTACGACGCCTTCGGGCTGCCGGCCGAGCAGTACGCGATCAACACCGGCCAGCACCCGCGGGTGACGACCGAGGCGAACATCGCGAACATGCGGCGCCAGCTGGCCCGCCTGGGCCTGGGTCACGACACCCGCCGCGAGATCGCGACGACCGACGTCCCCTACTACCGCTGGACGCAGTGGATCTTCAAGAAGATCTTCGACAGCTGGTACGACGAGGACCTGGACCGGGCGCGCCCGATCGCCGAGCTGACCGCCGAGTTCGACGCCGGCACGCGGGTCCCGAGCCGCCAGGCGAACCCGTCCGGCCGGCCGTGGGCCGAGCTGGACGCCGCGGCGCGCCGGAAGGTCGTCGACGGCTACCGCCTGGCCTATCTGGCCGAGGGCCTGGTCAACTGGTGCCCCGGCCTGGGCACCGTGCTGGCCAACGAGGAGGTCACCGCCGAGGGCCGCAGCGACATCGGCAACTACCCGGTGTTCCGCCGGCCGCTGCGCCAGTGGACGCTGCGGATCACGGCGTACGCCGAGCGGCTGATGGCCGACCTGGACCTGGTCGACTGGCCGGACTCGATCAAGCAGATGCAGCGCAACTGGATCGGCCCGTCGGAAGGCGCGCACGTCACGTTCGCCACCGTCGTCGGTTCCGCCGAGGGCCCCGGCGCTCCGGCCGGCCCCGCCGTCGAGGTCTACACCACCCGTCCGGACACCCTGCCCGGCGCGACCTTCATGGTCCTGGCTCCGGAGCACCCGCTGGTAGACGCCCTGACCGCCGCCGCCTGGCCCGGGGACACCCCCGACGGCTGGAAGTTCGGCGAGGCCCGGCCCGCTGGCGTGGACTGGACCCCGGCCGCCGCCGTCGCCGCCTACCGGGACTTCGCCGGCCAGCGCAGCGACCGCCAGCGCGGCGAGGAGTTCGACCGGACCGGCGTGTTCACCGGCGCCTACGCCCGCAACCCGATCTCCGGCGCGGCGATCCCGATCTTCCTGGCGGACTACGTGCTGCTGGGCTACGGCACCGGCGCCGTCATGGCCGTTCCCGCGCACGACCAGCGGGACTTCGAGTTCGCCCGGACGTTCGGCCTGCCCACGCCGCCGGTGCTGGCGCCGGACGACGCGTTCCTGGCCGAGCATGGCCTGTCCTCGAACGACCCGGTCGACGCCTGGCCGGTGGCGTTCTCCGGCGAGGGCGAGTACCTGCCCGCGCCGCCCGGCGCCCCGGTGCTGACCGGCCTGTCCAAGGCCGACGCCGTGAAGACCACCGTCTCCTGGCTGGAGGCCGCCGGCGGTGGCCGGGCCGCTCGGTCCTACCGGCTGCGCGACTGGCTGTTCTCCCGGCAGCGCTACTGGGGCGAGCCCTTCCCGATCGTCTACGACGAGACGGGACTGCCGATCGCCGTGCCCGACGAGGTGCTGCCCGTCGAGCTGCCGGAGATGACGGACTTCCGGCCGACCCCGATGGCCGAGGACGACACCTCCGACCCGGTTCCACCGCTGGCCCGCGCCGCCGGGTGGACGACGGTGACGCTGGACCTGGGTGACGGCCCGCGCGAGTACCGGCGCGAGACGAACACGATGCCGCAGTGGGCCGGTTCCTGCTGGTACTACCTGCGCTACCTGGACCCGACGAACGCCGAGCGGTTCGTCGACCCGGAGATCGAGCGTTACTGGATGCAGGCGGCCGACGGGCCCGCGGGCGACGGCGGCGTCGACCTGTACGTGGGTGGCGTCGAGCACGCCGTCCTGCACCTGCTGTACGCCCGGTTCTGGCACAAGGTCCTGTACGACCTGGGCCTGGTGTCGACGAAGGAGCCGTTCAAGCGGCTGTTCAACCAGGGCATGATCCAGGCGGACGCGTTCCTGGACTCCCGGGGCATGTACGTCCCGGCGGCCGAGGTGACGATCGATCCCGACGGCGCGCCGCGCCACGAGGGCGAGCCCGTCACCCGGCGCTCCGGGAAGATGGGCAAGAGCCTGAAGAACAGCGTCACGCCGGACGAGATGTACGACATGTACGGGGCCGACACGCTGCGCGTCTACGAGATGGCGATGGGCCCGCTGGACGCCGACCGGCCCTGGCGGACCGACGACATCGTCGGCTCGCACCGCTTCCTGCAGCGGCTGTGGCGCAACCTGGTCGACGAGGCCACCGGCGAGCCCCGCTTCGTCGACGCCGACCTGGACGACGAGGCGAACCGGGCCCTGCACCGCGCGATCCTGGCGGTTCGCGCCGACTACGCCGGCCTGCGGTTCAACACCGCCGTCGCCCGGCTGATCGAGCTGACCAACTTCGTCAGCAAGCACTACGGCGACGCGAGGCGCCCGCCGCGGGCGCTGGCCGAGGCGATGGCGCTGATGATCGCCCCGCTGGCGCCGCACGTCGCGGAGGAGCTGTGGTCCCGGCTGGGGCACGAGGGGTCGCTGGTCCGCGAGCCGTTCCCGGTGGGCGACGAGTCACTGGCGGCCGAGTCGACGGTGACGCTGCCGGTGCAGGTCAACGGCAAGGTCCGCTTCACGCTGTCCGTCCCCGCCGCTGCCGGCGAGGACGACATCCGGTCCGCGCTGACGGCTCACGAGGACTATGCCAAGTACACCGACGGCAAGACGGTGAAGCGCCTGATCATCGTCCCTGGTCGCATCGTCAACATCGCCGTCGCTTAGGGGGATCTTCCGCGGGGCGTCCTGGACCGAGCGCGGCGCTCGGTCCAGGACGCCCGACAGACAGGCGATGTCGGTTTTTCCGTTTTGCGCGCCGTGTCATCGGTGACACCATGGGGCCCATGCCTGACGAGGTGAGCGCGCGCGCCACGCGCGAGATCCGATCGGGCTTCGTGCTGCCCGGGGCCGAGCTGGAGTGGCGGTTCTCCCGGTCATCGGGCCCCGGCGGGCAGGGAGTGAACACCGCCGACAGCCGCGTCGAGGTCCGCTTCGATCTCGCCCGCTCGCCGAGCGTCCCCGAGCCCTTGCGGGCCAGGGCGCTCGCCCGGCTGGAGGGCCGCCTGGTCGACGGAGTCCTCGCGGTCACCTCGTCCGAGCAGCGTTCCCAGCTGCGCAACCGAGAAACGGCGCTGGACCGTCTGGTGGGGCTGCTGCGGCAGGCGACCGCCCCGCCGCCCCGGAGCCGCCGTCCCACCAAGCCCACCAAGGGCTCCGTCGAACGCCGCCTGGCCGCCAAACGCCACCGTTCGGAAGCCAAGAGTGCCCGCCGCGTGCCCCGGGACCGTGATCACTAGTTTCGTCCGGGGATCCCTCGGTCGGGCATTCGACCAGGGACCCACATGACAATCGCCCCCGTCGGCGGGACCGACGGGGGCGATCGTCAAAGAGCGGGCCGCTGAACTACGTGAGGCGAGCTCAGCTGCCCAGGCGCTCTACGAGGGCCTGCTGCTCGGACCAGAGCTCCGCCGGGAGGCGGTCGCCGAAGGTCTCGTAGTGCCCCGGGATGAGGGACGCCTCCTGCTTCCAGACGTCGACGTCCAGCGTGAGCAGAGCGTCCAGGTCGGCCTCGGCGACGTCCAGACCCGCGGTGTCGAACGACTCCCTGGTCGGGTGGACGCCGAGCGGCGACTCGACGCCGTCGGCCTCACCCTCCAGCCGGCCGACGATCCAGGCGAGGACCCGGCTGTTCTCGCCGTAGCCCGGCCACAGGAACTTGCCCTCCTGGCTCTTGCGGAACCAGTTGACGTAGTAGATCCGCGGCAGCTTCGAGGCGTCGGCCTTCTGGCCGATCGAGAGCCAGTGGGCCATGTAGTCGGCCATGTTGTAGCCGCAGAACGGCAGCATCGCGAACGGGTCGCGGCGCAGCTGGCCGATCGCGCCGGCCTGCGCCGCGGTCGTCTCCGAGGACACGATCGAGCCGTAGAACACGCCACGCTGCCAGTCCGGCGCCTCGGTGACCAGCGGCACCGCGGTGGCCCGGCGGCCGCCGAACAGGATCGCCGAGATCGGCACGCCGCGCGGGTCCTCCCACTCGGACGCGATCGTCGGGCACTGGCCGGCGGGCACCGTGAACCGGGCGTTCGGGTGCGCGGCCGGCTCGGTCGAGTCCGGCGTCCAGTCGCGGCCCTTCCAGTCGATCAGGTGGGCCGGCTTGTCCTTGGTCAGGCCCTCCCACCAGACGTCGCCGTCGTCGGTCCTGGCGACGTTGGTGTAGACGCCGTTGGCGTACAGGGTCGCGACCGCGTTCGGGTTGGTGTCGGCGCCGGTGCCGGGGGCCACACCGAAGAAGCCGGCCTCCGGGTTGACGGCGTAGAGCCGGCCGTCCTCGCCGAAGCGCATCCAGGCGATGTCGTCACCGACCGTCTCGGCCTTCCAGCCGGGGATGGTCGGAATGATCATGGCCAGGTTGGTCTTGCCGCAGGCCGACGGGAACGCGGCGGCGACGTAGTGGACCTTGCCCTTGGGCGAGGTGAGCTTGAGGATCAGCATGTGCTCCGCGAGCCAGCCGCCGTCCCGGGCCATCACCGAGGCGATCCGCAGCGCGTAGCACTTCTTACCGAGCAGGGCATTGCCGCCGTAACCCGAGCCGTATGACCAGATCTCCCGGGTCTCGGGGTAGTGGACGATGTACTTCGTGCTGTTGCACGGCCACGAAACATCGGCCTGACCAGGCTCCAGCGGGGCGCCAAGCGAGTGCACCGCCGGGACGAAGAAGCCATCCTCGCCAAGCTGCTCGAGCGCGGGGGCACCCATACGGGTCATCGTGCGCATCGAGATGGCGACATAGGCCGAGTCGGTGATTTCGACGCCAAGCGCGGAAATATGCGAACCAAGCGGCCCCATGCAGAACGGGACGACATACATGGTGCGGCCACGCATACACCCGCTGAACAGGCCGCGAAGCGTGCCACGCATTTCCGCCGGCTCGACCCAGTTATTTGTCGGGCCGGCGTCCTCGCGTTTGTCGGAGCAGATGTAGGTGCGGTCCTCGACCCGGGCGACGTCGCTCGGGTCGGAGGCGGCGTAGAAGCTGTTGGGACGTTTTTCCTCGTTCAGCTTCACCAAGGTGCCCCGCTCGATGAGCAGGTCGGTGAGCCGTTCGAATTCCTCGGCGGAGCCGTCGCACCACTCCACCTTGTCCGGCTGAGTGAGTTCGGCGATCTCTCGCACCCAGGCGATCAGCCTGGCGTGCTTGGTCGGGGCGGCATCCAGCCCGGGAATCTGTGCCGCGGTCGTCACAGCTCACACCTCCGGTCGCGTCGAACCTGACGCGTTCTCGCCTCGGTATACAGGTGCAGCTTGCGTGCAGCGTACGCACCCGAACGTCCTCGTGTACCGGAGGTCACAACCGGTTGGGCCACCGGTACAAGAGGGTGCGTTCGAGGCCGCGTTCAGGATCATTAGACTGTACCGCTCTTTCCGTGCGCAGTCGCGCGGTACGGCCGGGGCGGAAACGTTGGTTCCATCACGCATCGGGACGGATCGCCCCCGCGACGCGGCCGACCAGCACCGCATGGTCACGGCAGGTGCGGTTATCGTTCTCACGTGGTCACTCAGGCAGCGACGCATCCGACCGCCCCCGACCCGGCAGACAAGCCGGACGACGACCGCGCCGCCCGCGGCACGCATCCGCGTGACATCGTGCGACCGCGCATGCGGGGCTGGCTACACGCGGGGGCATTTCCGGTAAGCCTGGCGCTCGGCGTGGTGGCCGTGGCGCTCCCGACGACGCTCGGCGCCCGGCTAGCGGTCGGCGTTTACGCGATCAGCATTACGGCCTTGTTCGGAACCAGTGCGCTCTACCACCGCACGCTGTGGTCGACGGCCCGGGCACGCTCGGTCATGAAGCGGCTCGACCACTCCATGATCTTCGTCTTCATCGCGGGTACCTACACGCCTTTCGCGTTGCTGGCGATGCCGTCGCACATCGCGCGGCCGATCTTGGCTGTCGTCTGGGGCGGCGCCGCGCTCGGCGTGGTGCTGCGGATGCTCTGGCTGCACTCGCCCCGCTACCTGATCATTCCGCTCTACATAGCCCTCGGCTGGGTGGCGGTCTTCGTCTTCCCCGAGGTCCTGCACACGGCAGGGGTCGCCACGCTGACCCTGCTGGTCGCCGGCGGGGTGTGCTACAGCGCCGGCGCGATCGTCTACGCGCTTCGCCGGCCCGACCCCGCGCCGAGGATCTTCGGCTATCACGAGGTCTTCCACGCATTCACCCTGGTCGCGGCATGTTGCCACTACATCGCCCTGATGTTCGCCATCTACCGCTGACGTCCTGCCGCTGACCGACGTCCTACCTACTGATGACATCGACCCACTGACTACATCGACAGTCCGGCCGCCGCGCGCCAGCGGCCGGCGCAACCCGGTTCGCGACATACACACGGTCGTCGCGGGGCAGAATCCGGCAAGCAATGGCGTCCGGGTCGGCGACCGGGCAAGAAGGAGCATTTCGTGGCGAACAGGCTGGCGGGCCAGACCTCTCCCTACCTGCTGCAGCACGCGGACAACCCGGTCGACTGGTGGCCGTGGGAGCCGGCGGCGTTCGCCGAGGCCGCCCACCGGGAGGTTCCGGTCCTGCTCTCGGTGGGGTATGCCTCCTGCCACTGGTGCCACGTGATGGCGCACGAGTCGTTCGAGGACGAGACGACCGCGGCCTTCATGAACGAGCACTTCGTCAACATCAAGGTCGACCGGGAGGAACGCCCCGACGTCGACTCCGTCTACATGGACGTGACGGTCGCGCTGACCGGGCACGGTGGCTGGCCGATGACGGTGTTCCTCACCCCGACGGGGGAGCCGTTCTTCGCGGGCACCTACTTCCCGCCGACGCCGCGGCCGGGCATGGGCTCGTTCCGCCAGGTCCTCGCCGCGGTGTCCGGCGCGTGGACGAGCCGGCGGGAGGAGATCGAGTCCTCCGGCGCGGAGATCGCCCGCAAGCTCGCCGAGGCGGCCGAGATGCCCGTCGGCGGTGGGCGCGGGCCCGCCGTCCGGCTGAGCGCCACCCTGCTCGACACCGCCGTCGAGGAGCTGGCCGCCCGGTTCGACCCGCGCCACGGCGGCTTTGGCGGGGCGCCGAAGTTCCCGCCGTCGATGGTCGCCGAGCTGTTGCTGCGCCACGACGCCAGGACGCGGCCCGTGGCCGCCGAGCCCGCCGAGTCCGCCCGCGGCAACGAGCGCGCGCTCGACATGGTCGCCCTCACCTGCGAGCGGATGGCCCGGGGCGGGATCTACGACCAGCTCGCCGGCGGCTTCGCCCGCTACAGCGTCGACGCGACCTGGACCGTCCCGCACTTCGAGAAGATGCTCTACGACAACGCCCAGTTGCTGCGCGTCTACCTGCACCTGTGGCGGGCGACCGGGAGCCCGCTCGCGGCCCGGGTGGTCCGGGAGACCGCGGCGTTCCTGCTCGCCGACCTGCGCACCCCCCAGGGCGGCTTCGCCTCCGCTCTCGACGCCGACGCGGTCCCCCCGGACGCGGCCCCGTCCGCGGACGGGCACCCCCCGTTGCCGGTGGAGGGAGCGAGCTATGCGTGGACCCCGGCGCAGCTCGCCGCGGTGCTCGAGCCGGACGACGCCGCCTGGGCGGCCCGGCTGCTCGAGGTGACCGCCGAGGGCACGTTCGAGCATGGCTCGTCCGTGCTGACGCTGCGCGCGGACCCGGACGACCCGCGGCGCTACGCCCGCGTGCGGGCCGCGCTGCTGGCCGCCCGGGCGAGCCGCCCTCAGCCGGGCCGGGACGACAAGGTGGTCGCGAGCTGGAACGGGCTCGCGATCGCGGCGCTGGCCGAGGCCGGCGCCGTGTTCGAGGAGCCGGCGTGGGTCGAGGCCGCCGCCGGGGCAGCGGCGCTGCTGCGGGACGTGCACCTGGTGGACGGCCGGCTGCGCCGGACCAGCCGGGACGGCCGGGTCGGCCCGAACGTGGGTGTGCTCGACGACTACGGCAACGTCGCCGACGGGCTGCTCGCCCTGCACCAGGTGACCGGCGACCTGGAGTGGCTGGAACTCGCGGGCACGCTGCTTGACGTCGCCCGCGCCCACTTCCGGGCCGGCGACGGCGGCTTCCACGACACCGCCGACGACGCGCCGGCGCTGTTGCGCCGGCCCCGGGAGTCCTCGGACTCGGCGACCCCGTCCGGCCAGGCGGCGCTCGCCGGCGCGCTGCTGACCTATGCCGCGCTCACCGGCTCCACCGAGCACCGCGAGGACGCCGAGGCGACGATCAGCCTGCTCGCCCCGCTGCTCGCCCGGGACGCCCGGTTCGCCGGGCACGCCGGCGCCGTCGCGGAGGCGCTGCTCGCCGGGCCCGCGGAGGTCGCCGTCGTCGGCCGCCCCGACCTGGAACGGCTCGCGCGGCTGGGCACGGCGCCCGGCGCGGTCGTGGTGACCGCCGGCCCGCTGACCGCTGACCGCCCCGAGCCCGGCGTCTACGTCTGCCGGCACTTCGTCTGCGAACGTCCCGCCAGGACCGAGGACGAGGTCCGCCGCCTGCTCGGCGTCCGCCTTCCCGGCTGACCTCCAGTCAACCCGCGGCCACGGTCACGAAGAGTCGCCGGCGGACGGTAGCCCCGGGCCGCCGGCGTGTGATCTTCTTGTGATCCGGATGTGATTCTCGCGTGACGGAACTCACTGTGACCAAGGGGCGGGCGGGTCAGCCGCCTGACGGGCGGGGTTACGACATCGCGACTTGTGACGGACGCGTACTGTGACGATCTGTGACCCGTGCGGGCGGTTGCGCGCCCTTCTTGCCATCCGCGTTACCGAAGGCACCGATATACCTTCCCGACGTGTTCGGCAAAGTTGGTCGCCAACGCTGCTACCTGCGGCTACCGTGATGCCCGATGTCTCAAGTCGTGGTCTGGCATTGGGCTGGACCGCTGGGAGGCCCCTCGGTGCCGCTGTCGCGACAACGCCAGGAGGCCGGGACCCGGCCCCTGAGGGGCCCGATCCCGGACAACTCCGAGTAAGCGGGTGGGCGTGTGCCACGAACGCATGTCGTCGACACAAGCGTGCTGTTGTCTGACCCTCGCGCGCTGCTGCGATTCGCGGAGCACAACGTCGTGCTCCCCCTCGTTGTGATTGGGGAGCTGGAGGCCAAGAGGAACCACCCCGAACTGGGCTGGTTCGCCCGGGAGGCGCTGCGCATCCTGGACGACCTGCGCATCAAGCACGGGCGCCTGGACCACCCGCTGCCGTTGGAGAGCGGCGGCACACTGCGAGTCGAACTCAACCACACCGACCCCACGGTGCTGCCGCCGGGGTTCCGGGTAGGCGACAACGACTCGCGCATCCTTTCCGTCGCGCTCAACCTGGCCGCCGAGGGCGACGACGTCGTGCTGGTGACCAAGGACATGCCGCTGCGGGTCAAGGCCTCCGTGGTCGGCCTCGCCGCCGAGGAGTACCGGGCGCTGACGCCCGTCGACACCGGTTTCAGCGGGATGGCCGAGCTCACGGTCAGCCAGGAGGACCTCGACCGGATCTACGCCGGAGAGCAGCTCCGCCTGGTCGAGGCGGCTGAGCTGCCATGCCACACGGGTCTGGTGTTGACCTCGGCCGGCGGCAGCGCCTCGGCGCTCGGCCGGGTGTGCGCGGACAAGTCGGTGCGGCTGGTGCGCGGCGACCGGGAGGCGTTCGGGCTGCACGGCCGCAGCGCCGAGCAGCGGGTCGCCCTGGACCTGCTGCTCGACCAGGAGATCGGGATCGTCTCGCTCGGCGGGCGGGCCGGCACCGGCAAGTCGGCGCTGGCGCTGTGCGCGGGCCTGGAGGCGGTGATGGAGCGCCGGCTGCACCGCAAGGTCGTGGTCTTCCGCCCGCTCTACGCCGTCGGCGGCCAGGACCTCGGCTACCTTCCCGGCAGCGAGAACGAGAAGATGGCGCCGTGGGCGCAGGCCGTCTACGACACCCTCGGGGCGCTGGTCTCCGAGGCCGTCATCGACGAGGTCGTCGACCGCGGGATGCTCGAGGTACTGCCGCTGACGCACATCCGCGGCCGGTCGCTGCACGACTCGTTCGTGATCGTCGACGAGGCGCAGTCGCTGGAGCGCGGCGTGCTGCTCACCGTGCTCTCCCGGCTGGGCGCGGGCTCCCGGGTCGTGCTCACGCACGACGTGGCGCAGCGCGACAACCTGCGGGTCGGCCGGCACGACGGCGTCGCGTCGGTGATCGAGACGCTCAAGGGCCACCCGCTGTTCGCGCATGTCACGCTCACCCGTTCGGAGCGTTCGCCGATCGCCGCCCTGGTGACGACGATGCTGGAGGACCTCGTCCTGTAACCCGGCGGGGTCACTCGCCACGCGCTGTCCGAGGGCCACGCGGCCCGGTCTCAGGTCCTCGGACAGCGCACGGCCAGGCCCGTCCGTCGTCGGCGGTGGCGGCGGAGGCGGCGGGCATGGTTGTCGCGGTCCGGTGGCGCGGGGAACTGAACGCGACTTCGGGGTGTTGCGCTAGGCGAGATCCCCAAAGCCACCGGAGGTGGTGCGACATGTTGTTCGGACGGCGCGCGGCGACCATGGTCTCGCCCGAGCAGGCGCTGCCCGGGCACGAGCGGCGGCTGTACTCCGTGCCGGAGCGGCACGCCGTGCTGGGCACCTCGATCGAGGGCCCCTTCCCCGACGGGCTCGAGGTCGCGGTGTTCGGCCTCGGCTGTTTCTGGGGCGCCGAGCGGAAGTTCTGGCAGACCCCCGGCGTCTACTCGACCGCCGTCGGCTACGCCGGCGGGTACTCGCCGAACCCGACCTACGACGAGGCGTGCTCCGGGCTGACCGGGCACACCGAGGCCGTCCAGGTCGTCTACGACCCGGCCGAGGTCAGCTACGACCAGCTCCTGAGCGTCTTCTGGGAGGCGCACGACCCGACGCAGGGCCTGCGCCAGGGCAACGACGTCGGCAGCCAGTACCGCTCGGCGATCTACACGAACTCCGACGAGCAGGCCGCCGCGGCCGCCCGCTCCCGCGACGCGTACCAGAAGCGGCTGACGGCAGCCGGCTACGGCCCGATCACCACCGAGCTCGCCCCTGCGGGTCCCTTCTACTACGCCGAGGACTACCACCAGCAGTACCTGCACAAGGTCCCGAACGGCTACTGCGGCCTCGGCGGCACCGGCGTCTCCTGCCCGGTGGGCGTCGCGACGGCGGAGTCCTGAGCCGATCGCCGGCCGGTCGGACCAAGCGCTCTGACCGGCCGGCGGCCAAGGCGTCCCGCCCCGTGCGGGCGCCGGAAGGATCAGCGCGGGCAGCGCAGGTCGGGAGTCCCGAGACCCATGATCAGGTCGCAGTACGCGGCCCGGGTGACCTGCCAGCCCGCCGGGGTGAGTACCGCCTCGCCGAAGGCGTCCGTGGGGTTGCGCGCCGCCAGCAAGGCCCGCGGAGACACAGTCGGGTCGGTGAACGAGACCCACAGCCCCGCCGAGACGGTGCCCGGAGCGACGACGAGCATCTGGTCAACCCGCACCGACAGGGTGGCCGCGAACCGGGGATACCGGGCCGCCACCTTGTCCCGTAGCGACGCCAGCGCCGGGCCGTCCTGCACCGCGGCGGCGAACTGGTCGTCGGGGACACCGGCGGCGAAGGCGTCGTGGAACGCGGCGCGGACCGCGTCCGCCGTCGTCTCGTCCGGTGGCGCCGGCGGCGCCGGCTGCCCGACGAGTTCGATGCCCTCCGCGACGCGGGCGATGACCGCCGGGTCGACCGGGCTTGGGCCCGCGGCCTCGACCGTGACCAGGGTGCCGTCCGGCGCCGTCCACAGCAGGGCGGCACGGTAGCGATGATCAGCTGGCGTCGGGCGCCGGGCAGGGTCGGAGGCGGTGTTGGAGTCGGCGCGGGCCAGGACCGCGGGCCTGCTGGCGACGATCGTCTCGGCCACATCGACCGTCCCGACCTGGTCGAGGGGATAGTGGTTGTCGCTGCTCAGCTGGGCGGCGGCGTTCGGCGGAGCGTAGGGATCCCAGGTGACGGTCACCCAGATCAACGCTGGCGAGGCCAGGCCGGCGGCCGGCGTCACCAGCGCTGTGGAGCCGGACCTGGCCAACGTGGCTGGGTCGGTGGCGCCAGGCAGCGCGAACTGGCTGATGTAGCTGAACGGGCCGAAGAAGCCGGCCGCCTGCGTCAGCAGGGGGAAGTCGTCGCCGAGGCCGTCGATGGCGAAGGCCAGATTGTTGGGCGCATTCGAACCAGCGGAGGCGTAGACCCGGGCCGCCAGGTCGCCGCGGTGGGTCATGCCGGCGGGCAGCCAGCCGACGGTGAAGCCGCCGTGGGCGTAGAGCGGCATGGACATCGGTGGGTCGGCCTCCGATGGGTCGGTCGCGGCGACGACGGTGGCGGAGCCATCGCCGAGCAGGCGCGTGGGAATCGCGACGCCCGCGGCGACCAGGACGACAAGACCGGCGACGCCGCCGATGAGAACCCGAGCACGGCGCCGGCGGGCTCGGGCACGGACGCCGGCGGCGAACGCGGCCGGTTCGATGAGGGCGCGGCGGCGGGCGAGCGGCCCGCGCAGAGCGCGGATACCTTCGGCCAGGTCATCGGTGGTCGGTGTGCGGTCGGTTGGCGTGCGGCCAGTGGGGGTCACTGTGCCTCCCCTCGAGCGCGGCGGGCCGGCGCGGGACGGGTCGTTGAGTCGAGCTCCTTGGTGACGGTGTCCGCGGGCTCGTTGGTCAGGACGTCGGCCAGTGGACCGACGGGGGGTGTGGGTGCGCGGCTCGATGGGGCGAAGCCGCGCAACGGGTGGCTGTCGCGCAGCTTCGCCAGCCCTCGGGAGGCCTGGGAGCGGACCGTGCCGACGGTGCAGCCGAGGACGGCGGCGACGTCGGCCTCGGGCAGGTCGTCGAAATAGCGCAGTACCAGCACCGCCCGCTGCCGGGGCGGCAGGGCGCGCAGCGCCCGGATGAGCGCCTCGTGCGCGGCGAGCCGGTCGGCCGGGTCGCCGGCGCCGGGGTCGGCCGGGTCGGCGGTCCACTCCCCGTCAACGAACAGCGGTACCTCGCCCACCCGCGCCCGCAGCGTGCGCCAGCGGGAGGTGGCCGCGTTGACCAGGGCGCGGCGGACATAGGCCTCCGGCTTCGGGTCGTTCATCCGGCCCCAGTGCCGGTAGGTGCGCTCGAACGCGCCCTGCAGCAGGTCCTCGCCCGCCGCCCAGTCCCCGCCGACGAGCAACACGGCGCTCAGCAGCAGTCGATCCGCGCAGTCGGCGACAAAGCGTTCAAAGCTGGCATCGTCGGCGGGCACGCCTCGTCTCCCTGAAAAAACCACCGTTGCCCTGTCCCGTACGCATTCGCCCCGTCCCGCGATGCCTCGCGAACCGGACTTGTCGGCGCTCGCGCACTCGAAGGAGGATCGTCCTCAATGTGCGCCCGAGGGCTCAAGTGGCCCAGCGGGCAGTGGCTGCGTGGTCCGTACACCGGCCGCGACACATGCCGGGAGTGTTGTCAAACAGGTCGAGATCAGCGCCGCCCATGGGTGACTGTACGAGTCGACAGTGTCTGGTGCGTCACCACCGGGTACGATCGACACGTGCATCCCGACCTGCCCAACCTGGGGGCAATGGATGGCGGTTGATCTGGTAGATGGTCGCGCTCCGGCGAGTGAGGTCCACGTCGAACCGCTGAAACTGTCGGGCGGCGGCCTTACTCTGAGGGCGCGCGACGGCAGGGCGGATCCGATTGCGGCGGTCTGCGCCGCACGACGAGAGGAGGCAATCGACGATGACGGCTCCGCCTACGCCCGATGTCGACCTGTACATCGCAACCGAGGAGGACTTCCAGGCGGCGAAGGCGAACGCGCTCCGGCGGGCCGGTTGCACGCTGGAGGAGCTTCGTGAGCAGGCGCGTACGGGAGAGTTCCGGTCGTCCAGGGCCTACATCGCGTGGGTCTTCCTCAGGTGCCTCGAGGAACGAGCTCGCGCTGACGCGTGAGGCGGTCCGCTTCGCCGCCGAGATGTCCGATCTTCTGAATGGCACGATCTGCGCTGGTGTCAGGCTCGGGGTCGCGACGTTGCGCGACAACCAGCGTGTGGCTGTCGGCTACGGGGTCAACGCCCGTGACTGGGACGTGCCCGCCGGCATTCCGATCACGCGGGGCAGGGCTGTCCGTTGTTACCTGGGGCTGTCCTACCAGCTCGTCCCCGACGACGCGCACCGCTACCTGATGGTCGAAAGCTCGATGCTCGGGATCTTTCTTGGTCCCGACCTGGATGAGTGCCTGTTCCACTACGACTACGAGCGGAACAAGCCTGACGGTTATCCGGAGGCGCACTTGCAGGTCGAGGCGGCCTCCGACAGCTGGCGGAAGCTTCTCTCATCTGCGTCTGGGGCCAAGGATGAGCTGGCCAAGCTGCATCTGCCGGTCGGCGGACGTCGCTTCCGCCCCACCGTCGAGGACATCGTCGAGTTCCTGATCGTCGAGAACCTGGCCGACGCCCACCCCGGCTGGCACGGTCGGGTGGAGGCATCACGGAACTCGTTCCAAGCTCTCCAGCTCCGCGCCGCCATCCGGCGCAACCAGCCCGTCGCATGCGGCATCCTGCGCGAACTGGGATACAAGCTCCAGGAGCCGTCACCAAACTGACCGCTCCGCCGCAAACCTCACCGGTCGCATGGCAGGCCGTGAGGGCGATTGTCGGCGACGCGGCGGACGCGAGAGCACGCCGGTACGGAACTACTCGTCCTTCCGCCTCCTGAGCTGTCGGTCCACAATCGGACCTGGAAAGGGGGATGGGTGTGAACAGGCGTTTGTCCGCCAGCGGGTGCATGTTCGGGTTGGCCTACGGCGACGCGCTGGGGCGGCCGACGGAGTTCAAGCGCTACGAGGAGATCGTGGCCGTCTACGGCCCGGGCGGTCCCCGTGAGCTGACGGGCGACCCCGCGCTGGTCACTGACGACACCCAGATGACCCTGAGCGTGGCCGGCGCCCTGCTGGACACCGGCCTGCCGGTCACCGCGGACCGACTGGAGCCGCATCTGCGCCAGCGGTTCCTGGACTGGGCGATGAGCCCCGACAACAACCGGGCCCCGGGCATGACCTGCCTGCGCTCCATCGGTCGGCTCGCCGAGGGTCTGCCCTGGGCCGAGGCGACCGACCATGGGTCGAAGGGCTGCGGCGCGAACATGAGGGTTGCGCCGGTGGGCCTGCTGCCGGGCCTGAACGACGAGGTGCGCGCCGCCGTCGCCCAGTTCCAGTCGGCCCTCACGCACGGCCATCCCACGGCGCTGGCCGCCAGCGAGCTGACCGCGTTCGCCGTGCACTGGCTGCGCGCCGGACTGCTCCCCGCGGATCTTCCGGCGGCCCTGCGCGAGCGTTGCGGGACCCAGCGCGCCGTCTACCACGGCGACTGGCTCGGCGACCTCTGGCAGGGCCCGGCGATCGCGGGTCCCGAGGAGTTCATCGCCCGGGGCTGGGACGAGTGCCTCGCCGTGCTCGACCGGCTGGACGCGGCGCTGCGGCGCCCGGATGCGGGCGGCGATCCATGTCTGGCCACGGGCGAAGGCTGGATCGCGGAGGAGGCACTCGCCACTGCCGCGCTCTGTTTCCTCCTGCATGCCGACGACCCGGTGGCCGCGCTGGGCCGGGCCGCGGCGACCTCCGGTGACTCTGACTCGATCGCGTGCCTGGCCGGCGCCTTCGCCGGCGCCGCCCACGGCCTGGACGCCTGGCCACCTTCGTGGGCCGAACGCATCGAGTACCGTTCCGACCTCGCCCGCGTGGCCAGCGCCTGGGACTGACAGCTCTCAGCGGTTGGTCTAGGTCTTTCGATGGGGGCGGATGTGGCTCTGAGTGGCGGCTGGTCGGTTCTCGACGAGGTCACGACCCTCTGGGCGGAACATCGTGGGCTGACGTTCCCAGACAGCCTGCGGTGGTTGGAGGCGCCGAACGGCGATGCTGTCCCGTTGCTGGACACCTTCATGGCCGGTTGTGTCGCGACCTACATCGCCAACCGCGGCGCTCTTGATGCGGAACAACGGGGGATCCTTCGGGACTGCGCCCATGACCTGAGGTCGCTCCGCCGGCGTCCGCGAGGCGATGGGGCCAGGTATCTCGCTCGTCTACTCCGCATGGCCGACCTGATCGAGCAGGCACTCGACGCGTGACCTCTCCCAATGTTGGCGGTTGCGTGACCCCGGTCCGGGGCTGTCGGACCCATCAGTGATGATGCCGGTATGCCCTCCCACGCTCATGAGGCGCTCCTCGTGATGACCCGCGCGGACCCCACCCTGCCCGACTGGATACAGACCCAGCTCGGCGACCCGGTCGCGCCCTGTCATCACGCGCGCCTGTCAGACCCGACGGTCCGCCCACACATGTTCCAGGCCGACACGGTGGTGGTGCTCTCCGACGAGGCCGACGACCCGACACGCGCCACGGTCGTCGAGGTGCAGGGCGCCGCGGAACCGGGCAAGCTGGCGACCTGGAAGCTCTACTGCGCGCAGGCGGAGGCGGAGCTCACCAAGTCCGTCCGGAGGAAGAAGCCGGTCACGGTCCGCAGCACGCTGGTCGTCTTCTTCTCCCATCCGGCCGTCGCCGCCTGGTACCGGGCCGAGATCGCGCAGGACACCTCAGCCGTGCGGCTCCACCCGCGGTTCGTCACCCCCGCCGACATCGATCTGATCGTCGACGCGGCGGTGGCCGCGACCAACCCCATGCGAGTGCTGTTCTCGGCGTTCTGCCACCGGGGCAAGGACACCGTGGCCGCGATGTTCGGCGCGCTGCTCGCCGCCCTCGCCGGCCTGGAGCGCGATCAGAAGCTCTTCTACGATGACGTGATAGCGGGCGGGTTCTCTCCGGCGACCCGGACACGATGGGAGATGTTCCTCATGACGACCGCCACTGGCCAGCGGTACCACACGGAGATCTACAACACGATCGACCGAGAGGCCCAGGCTCGTGGTGAGGCACGTGGCGAGGCCCGCGGGAAGGCACAGTCGGTGCTGGACCTGCTTGGGGACCGGGGCATGGCGGTTCCCGACTCGATCCGCCAGACGATCCTCGCCTGCGCCGACCTCGACCAGATTCGTCGCTGGCAGCGCCGCGCGCTCACCGCGGTCACCGTGCAAGACGTCATTTCCGGCGAATGACCCGGCCGCCGCGGGGCGCGCCGAACGTCGTCGTGATCCTCCTCGACGATCTCGGGTTCGCGCAGTTCGGCGCCTACGGCTCGGACATCGCCACGCCCGCGGTCGACCGGCTTGCCGCGGGCGGGCTGCGCTACAACCGCTTCCACGTGACCGCGCTGTGCTCGCCGACCCGCGCCGCGCGGCTGACCGGGCGCAACCACCACGGGGTCGGCATGGGCTTCCTCGCCGACCTGCCGACCACCGACCCGGGCTACACCGCCCGCATCCCGCGCTCCGCGGCCACGCTGCCCCGGCTGTTGCGTGACGCCGGCTACAACACGATGGCGGTCGGCAAGTGGCACCTCGTCCCGGCCGGCGAGCGCAGCTCCGCCGGCCCGTTCGACCGCTGGCCGCTGGGGCTCGGCTTCGAGCGCTACTACGGCTTCCTGCGCGGCGACGCGAACCACTGGGCGCCGGAGCTGGTCCGTGACAACTCCTACGTCGAGCCGCCGGCAGGCCCGCTCGGCGGCTACCACCTGACCGAGGACCTTGCCGACCAGGCGGTCCGGATGGTGGTGAACCAGCAGGAGTCGGCGCCCGGCAAGCCGTTCTTCCTCTACTTCGCCACGGGCGCGATGCACGCCCCGCACCACGTCGAGCGGTCCTGGGCGGACGCCTACGCGGGCCGTTTCGACCTCGGCTGGGACCGCTGGCGCGAGGAGGTCTTCGCCCGCCAGCTCGCCTCGGGGGTCGTCCCGGCCGGCACGACGCTCACCGAGCGGCCGTCCTGGGTCCCCGGCTGGGCGGACCTCTCCGCCGACCAGCGCCGCGTCTTCGCGCGCATGCACGAGGTGTACGCCGGGTTCCTTTCGCACACCGACGCGCAGATCGGCAAGGTCGTCGACGCGCTCGAACGGCTCGGGGTGCTCGACAACACGCTGCTGTTCGTGATGTCCGACAACGGCGCGAGCGCCGAGGGCGGCGTGGGCGGCACCTCCAACGAGCACACCTTCACCCACCAGGTGATCGACGACCTCGCGGACAACCTGGCCCGCCTGGACGACTGGGGCGGACAGCGGGGCTACCCGCACTACGCGTGGGGCTGGGCGTGGGCCGGCAACACGCCGTTTCGGCTGTGGAAGCGCTACACCTGGCTCGGCGGCACGCGGGTCCCGATGATCGTGCACTGGCCGGCCGGCATCGACCCGGCCGCGAGCCGGGCCGCGGGTGGGGTGCGCGGCCAGGTCGGCCACGCGGTCGACATCCTGCCGACGGTTCTCGACGCCTGCGGGATCGAGCTGCCCGAGTCGGTGGACGGTGTGCATCAGCAGCGGGTCGCGGGCGCGAGCCTGCGGCCGACGTTCACCGACCCGGCCGCGCCGAGCCCGCGCACGACGCAGTACTTCGAGATGCTCGGCTCCCGCTCGATCATCGCCGACGGCTGGAAGGCGACCACCGACCACGTCTCGGAGGGTGTCATCGACGAGGAGCGGCTGATGGAGGGCAGCCGGCACTTCGACGACGACCACTGGTCGCTGTTCCGCCTGGACGACGACTTCTCCGAGGCGCGCGACGTCGCGGGCGAGCACCCCGACGTGGTGAAGAAGCTGGAACGGCTGTGGTTCGCCGAGGCCGGCGCGAACAACGTGCTCCCGCTCTATGACGGCCTGGTGAAGCGGATCGGTTCACTGCTGCCCCGCGAGTACCCGCCGGCGCAGACCGTCGTGCTGTACCCGGAGGGTGGGCCCGTCTCGGACGACTCGCTGCCGCTGATGTTCGGCGGCGCCCGGGTCATCGCCGACGTGGAGGTGCCGGAGCCGGCCGGGCAGGCCGCCGGGGTGCTGTTCGCCCTCGGGGACTGGACGGGCGGGTTCGCCGCCTACGTCGTGGACGGGACGCTGCGCGTCGCGGCCGCCATCCCGGGCGTGGACGTCGAGGTGGCGGCTGACCGGCCGCTGCCGGCCGGCCGGCACTGGGCCGGCCTGGTGCTGCGGCCCGACCCGACCGGTGGCCTGCACGTCGACGCGGTCGTCGACGGCGAGACCGTCGGGACCACCCGCGTCGACCACACGCTGCCGTTCGTCTGGCAGCACGGCGGCACGTCGATCACGCTGGGCGCCGACCGCGGCCTGCCGGTCAGCGAGGGCTACCGCCCGCCGTTCCCATGGACCGGAACGCTGCACCAGGTGCGCATCGACGCCGGTTCCCAGCTGCCGCCCGAGCGCGACTTCCTGCGCATGGCGCTGCGGGTCGAGTGAGCGCGGTCCCGCCGCCCCCGCTCAGCCGACGGTGTAGCGGCGGGGGACCCAGGTCTGGCTGTCCAGCGGCGGGCGCTTGTAGGCGCGGCGCTGCCGGTCGGGCATGACGACCGGAAGGTGCGGGACCTCCTCGTAGGGGACCTGGGACAGCAGGTGGGAGATCAGGTTGAGCCGGGCGGCGCGCTTGTCGTCGGCGTCGACGACGTGCCACGGCGCCTCGCGGATGTCGGTGTAGGCGAACATCTCGTCCTTCGCCTCGGCGTAGTCCACCCAGTGCGCGCGGGCCTGCAGGTCCATCTGTGACAGCTTCCAGCGCTTGCCCGGATCCTTCATCCGGGCGCGGAAGCGGCGTTCCTGCTCCTCGTCGCTGACGGACAGCCAGTACTTGAGCAGGATGATCCCGGACCGGACCAGCGCCCGCTCCAGCTGCGGGCAGGTGCGCAGGAACTCCTCGTACTCCGCGTCCGTGCAGAAGCCCATGACTCGTTCCACGCCGGCGCGGTTGTACCAGCTGCGGTCGAAGAACACGATCTCGCCGGCGGACGGGAAATGCGCCACGTACCGCTGGAAGTACCACTGCGTCCGTTCCCGCTCGGTCGGGATCGTGAGCGCGACCACCCGGTAGTGCCGCGGGTTGAGCCGTTCGATGATCCGTTTGATCGTGCCGCCCTTGCCGGCCGTGTCCCGCCCCTCGAGCACCACGACGACCTGAAGCCCGGTGTGGACGATCCACTCCTGCATGCGCACCAGCTCGACCTGGAGCCTGGCGAGCTCCTGGTCGGCCTCCAGCTTCGACAGTCGGGCCGGTGCCTCGTGGGCCGCCGCCGCGCCGGCTGCGCCGGCCGCGTTCCCGCCGCCGCCGGCGGCCGCGTTCGCGCCAGCCGGGTCGGGTCGGTGCTTCTCGGGCACGGCCTCTTCCTTTCTCCGTCTGTCCTCGGTGAGCTTCTCCGCCGGTCCTCGGCGAGATGTCCGCGCCGACCGCGCCATCCCTACAGGGCGCGGAGGTCCTGACCCACCTGGATGTCGGCGACGCTGGCGACGACGGCGGTCGGACGGAACGGGTAACGCTCGATGTCGGCGCGCGCGGTGATACCCGACAGGACCAGCACGGTATCCATTCCGGCCTCGAGGCCCGCGATCATGTCGGTGTCCATCCGGTCGCCGATCATGACGGTGGTCTCGCTGTGCGCGCCCAGCCGGTTGAGGCCGGTGCGCATCATCAGCGGGTTCGGCTTGCCGACGTAGTAGGGCTCGATGCCCGTCGCCTTGGTGATCATCGCGGCGACCGAGCCGGTCGCCGGCAGCAGGCCCTCGGTGGACGGGCCCGTCGGGTCCGGGTTCGTCGCGATGAAGCGGGCGCCGTCGCGGATCAGCCGGATCGCCTTGGTGATCGTCTCGAAGCTGTACGTCCGGGTCTCGCCGAGCACGAGGTAGTCGGGCGAGCGTTCGGTGAGCACGTAGTCGATCTCGTGCAGCGCCGTCGTCAGCCCGGCCTCGCCGACGACGTAGGCGGTGCCGCCGGGGCGCTGGGAGTCGAGGAACCTGGCGGTGGCCAGCGCCGACGTCCAGATCCGCTCCGCCGGGATGTCGAGGCCCGAGCCGCGCAGCCGGGCCTGCAGGTCCCGCGCGGTGAACATCGAGTTGTTGGTCAGGACGAGATAACCGAGACCTGCCTCGGTGATCGAGGCGAGGAACCGGTCCGCGCCCGGAATGGGGTGCGCCTCGTGAACGAGGACGCCGTCCATGTCGATGAGGTAGTTCTCAATGACCCGAGTGCCCACGACTCCGGGATTCTGCCCGTGGCGACCAAAGGATGCCCGCACCGGGTCGGCTGGGCACGTCACCAGCGCCGATGGCCGAGCCGGTGCCGGCCGTGCCCGGGCCGTGTGATGCTCTAGTGACATGGCTGACGATCTGATCTTCCGGCTGCCGCCGACGTTCGAGACCGTCGGGGAGGAGCGCCTTCACCGCAAGCAGCGGCTCGCGGCGGCCTTCCGAATCTTCGGCTGGTTCGGCTTCGAGGAGGGGGTCGCGGGGCACATCAGCGCCCGCGACCCGGAGCTGACCGATCATTTCTGGGTCAACCCGTTCGGGGTCTCGTTCTCGCACATCCGGGTCAGCGACCTGATCCTGGTCAACCAGCGGGGTGAGACCGTCGAGGGCCGCTACCCGGTGAACCCGGCGGCGTTCGCGATCCACTCGCAGCTGCACCAGGCACGTCCCGACGTCGTCGCGGCGGCGCACACCCACTCGCCCTACGGCCGGGCGCTCTCGACGATCGGCGACCTGCTCGAGCCCATTACCCAGGACGCCTGCGCCTTCTACGAGGACCATGGCCTGTTCGAGGAGTTCGGCGGCGTCGTGATCGACCTCGAGGAGGGCAAGCGGATCGCGGCGGCGCTCGGCGGCCACAAGGCGGTCATCCTCGCCAACCACGGGCTGCTGACCGTCGGCGACTGCGTGGACACCGCCGCCTGGTGGTTCATCACGATGGAACGGTCGGCGCAGGTGCAACTGGTGGCGAAGGCGGCCGGCACCGTGAAGCACATCGCGCACGAGAACGCCAGGCTCACCCACGACCTGAACGGCAACCCGCTCACCGGCTGGCTGAACTTCCAGCCGCTGTACGACCAGATCCTGCGTCGGGAGCCCGACCTGCTCGACTGAGCTCGTCCTCGCTGGTCCCGCCATCGCCGGGCCCACCGCGGCCCGTCCCCCGCGCGGCTCTCTCCCAAGAGGCGGCTCTCTCCCAAGAGAGTGTCACCGAAACCATCATTCCTGGAACGTGAGCAAAACACCCAACTGTGGACGTCGTCGGGCATAGCCGGTGTGGGACAACGTAGGTCCAGGGCTGTGCGTCTGTCCTGAGGACGACACCCGGCCCCGCGGCGCGTGATCGAAGCGTCACGGCGGCCGGAGCGGGGCGGGGCGCGATGGGCATGATGACAGGGAGCCGGGGTGGCGGGACGCCGCAAGGAGTATCGGACCTGGGATGAGCTCAGCGTCGCCGAACGGCGCCGCGGGCTGACCGTCCTGGGCGGCATCGGGCTGCTCACTGTCGGAGCGGTCGTCTGGCTCTTCGGTGACACCAGCGCCACGACGCCGAGGGGAGCCCCGGCGCCCCCGACCGGGGCGGCGGTGGTCGAGGTGGCCGCGACGCGGGACGCCGGCCCGAGCCTCGACGAGTGGTACGCGGCGATCGACGGCCACCGCCGGGAGATCGGCGCCGCCGAGGTCGACGTCCGCCGGGCGATCGCCGATGCCAACGGGGTCGCGCTGCAGCCGGCGTGCGCCCTGCTCTCGACCCAGGCGTCCGCGGCCGACGGCGTCGCGGTCGCGACGCCGGCCGGCGAGCCGGGCGAGGCGTGGTCCGAGGGCCTGCGGGCGTTCAAGCAGGCCACCCGGTGGTGTGCGCAGCTGTTCGACGGCACCCAGATCCCGCCGCCGACCCTGCTCCAGGAGACCACCACCTCGCTGGACGCCGCCGACACCGCCTGGGCGAAGCTGGCGCCCCTCACCGACGCCACCGCGGACGGGGACGACGCCACGCTGGCGGTCCCGAGCGCCGCCGCCGGCGCGGGGGTTCCGGCGTCCGCGGGCGCCGCGGCCAGCTAGGGCGTGCCTCGAGGCACGCCCTAGGGGCGAGTCCCTAGCCCGCCTGCCCGATCCCGCCGCCGCCCGGCGCGGTGCCGGTGGTCGCGCTTGGCGACGCCGTCGGCTGCGCGGTCGGGCTCGCGGTGCCCAGGCCCGGCAGCACCACCGGCAGGCTGGGCCCGATCGTGATGCCGGGCAGCACCCCGACGTCGGTCGGGGACGCGGTCGCGTTCGGGTCGGGCGTTCCCGTGGGTGACGCGGTCGTCCGGATGATCGGTCCGTTGGCGCGGTCGAGCAGCGTCACCGCCGGGCTCGCCGCGGTCAGCGTGGCCTTGACCGGCGCGAACAGGAACGACTCCGTGGGCAGGAACTCGGCGTCCAGGAAGAAGGCCCGCTCGATCGACTCGACCTGGACCGTGGCCCGGGTGTCGCGGCCCGCGCCCACGACCCGCATCGCCCGGATCTGCTCGATGTCCTCGGCGACCGTGCCCGGCGGGAGCGCGATCGCGGTGGCCGCCGGCTCGTCGCGCCGCAGCGACCAGCTCGGCACCCCGAGGTCGGACCGGTAGATGGTCGGGTTGCCGGCGAGCTTCACGCCGATGGAGGTCCCGACCCAGGCCGAATCGGTGTTGGCCTGGCCCTGGGTGGTCTTGCGGAGCACCAGGTAGAGGTAGGAACGCGGGTCGCCCGCGGTCTCGGTCGGGTCCGCCGACGGGTCGACGATCACGTCGTCGGCCGTCTTGCCCTCGCGGATGAGCTCCTGCGACATCACCCAGTAGGTCCAGGGATTGCGGTCCATGATCCGCTCTGGCGCCTCGCTCGTCGGGTCGAGGCTGACGAGCGTGGAGAGGGTGAAGCGCATCTGCCCGTCGGTCTTCCCGCACACGTTGTTGGTCGCGTTGCAGGTCTGGATGACGGGGTGGGTGCCCTCGTAGCCGCCGGTGAACGGCACGGTGGAGCCGTCCTGGCCCCGGACGACGTTGGTGCCGGGGACCGGCTGGCCGGCGCCGTCGACCTCGACCTGGTACACCCACGAGATCTCGGTGCTGCGGCCCCACTGGGCGAGCGACTCGGGGATGGACTCGGTGCCGTCGGAGTTCGAGTACACCAGCGAGTAACGGTAGATCTTGTTGCCGTTCGGCGCGCTGGTCGCGGTGTGGAAGGCGACCAGCGGTGTGTCGGTCACCGCGCTCTGGAACGGCCCGCTGGCGGCCGCCGTCGCGCCCGTCCCGGAGCGCCCGTAGACGATCGGGGCGTACTCGGCGGCCGCGTACCCGTCGTCGTCCGGGGTGACGGTGCGAAACGTCATCTCGGTCAGGTTGACGGTCTTGGTCCCGGCCGGCGAGCGGTCGTCGGCGAACTTCACCTTCAGGGTGTGCTCGCCCGCAGGCACGTTGCCGAGGTCGAGGCTGCGTGGGATCGCGAACGAGGCCGGAACGACCACATCCGTGGTGTAGGTGTCGTCGACGAACAGCGAGACGACGGCCGACTCGCTGCCCGCGGTGCCCCAGGAGGCCTCGGGCGACGCGGTCTTCAGGTCGAGGACGACCTCGCCCCCGGTCGAGCTGAAGGGGACCGACGCCTCCTGGCCACGGGCGACCGTGACGCCCAGCGGGCCCTCTGGCTTGTCCTCGTCACCGCCGCAGGCCGCGACCGTGAACGCGAGCATGCCCGCGACGAGCCCGGCGCCCAGCAGGCGAAGGGTGGCGCGGCCGCGGGTCGGAAGGCGTCCGGTCACGGCCTTGGTGGTCACTGTCGCCCCGGCCACCCTTGTCCCGGTCACTGGTTCCGCCCTCCGCCTTGGCGCCCTACACCGCACTTCATCCTGGACTGTCCTTGGCTGACCACTTCAGGCGGCTCCTGGGTTTACGAGCCGTTGGTTACGAATGTCACCGACTGTCGCGCGTCAGGTCGGGTGGCCGTCCCGGACCCTCAGCTTCGTGGCGGGTGGTATCCACTCGGGCGCATCGGGTCGATATGGCGTTTCTGGTGATCGCCCTGGCTGACCCGTCGCTCGCGCGGGGCATGACCGGGACGCGGCTGCCCGGTCTTTCCGGCTTGGCCGGTCGGGGTGGGCGCGACGCGGCCGCGCGCCCGTCGTCGCGGCGGTGAGGGCGGCGTGGCGTGCGACCATGTCGCCTGCCCGCGACCAGTCGGAAGTCCTGTGGACCAGGGGGTGCAGCGGTGCGTAAGTACGTCGTTATGGGCGTCCAGGGGAGCGGGAAAGGAACACAGGCGCGACTGCTGGCTATTGACCTGGACCTCGTCCATATCAACGTCGGCGACATCTTCCGCTGGAACGTGCAGAACCACACCAAGATCGGCGCTCAGGTGCGCCGCGCGGTCGACGGCGGTCATCTGGTCGATGACGACTTGGTCGAGCGGGTGGTGCGCGAGCGGCTCGCCAACCACGACTGGAACTACGGCTTCATCGTCGACGGGTTCCCGCGCAATGCCCGGCAGGCCGAGTTCTTCCTGGAAAGCTACGACATCGACGGCGTGGTCTACCTCGATCTGCCGGACGAGGAGGTCGTGCGCCGGGTCCTGGCCCGCCGGCTGTGCTCCCGGTGCGGCCTGGACTACAACCTGATCGCGAGCCGTCCGAAGGTCGCGGACGTCTGCGACGTGTGCGGCGGCGCGCTGGTGACGCGGGCCGACGACAACCCCGAGGCGCTGGCGGTCCGACTGCGGGAGTACCACAGCAAGACCCGTCCGGTACTGGAGATCTTCCAGCGCAAGGAGTACGTGGCGGTGGTCGACGCGAGCCAGCCCGTGCCCGTCGTGCAGGCGGAGATCCGTGAGCGGCTCCGACTTCCGTCGTCCTCCGGCCCACCGGCGCGCCATGCCGAGTGATGCGCCGTCGTCACGCCGGATGGCTTGGAAGCAGGTCTGGTGAGCCATCAATGGGTATTTCGGCTCAGATTCCACAGGATTAGGTGCATGGTGGCCGAGTTGTGGCCACGTAGCGTTACGGTGTCGCCACCTTAAAGGTTGCCCATAACACTCGGCGAAGGGGTTATATCGGGGCGGAGCGGCGGTACCTTCCCCCTCGTGTCGGTGACGAACAACGCAGTGGTCAGCGCCGCGCTCGGCTACGTGGAAGCCAACCCGGCCGAGCTGGACGTCGTCCGTGACCTCGTGATCCTCGCCCTGCTCGGGCCGCCGATCACCTTGAGCGGCACGCTGCCGGCCCACCTGGCCTGCCGGGCCGTCGTCGTCACACCGGACTGGCGGGTGCTGCAGACGAACGACACGGTCCTGCCCGGCTGGCAGTTCCCCGGCGGGCACGTCGCGGACGAGGACTGCTCCCTGCTCGGCTCGGCCCTGCGTCAGCTCCACGAGTTCACCGGCATCGACCCCAACCTGCTGCGTCCCGAGTCGACCCTGCCCTGGGACCTCGCCGCCATGCCCGTCGACCCGGTGCCCGAGCTCGACGAGCCCGAGCACGTCCACTACGACTTCCTTTACCTGCTGCACCTCGCCGCGCGGGAGCTCATGCCCGAGATGGCGCTCGCCGCCGGCACGGACGCGCGCTGGGTCCCGGCGAACGAGGTTCCTGGAAGACTGGGGACAAAGCTGCGGCGTGGCTCCCAGCTGGCGGCCGCCTCGCGATAGTCGCTGGGTCGGTCGCCATAGCTGGCACTTGTCCGCGACGGCCCGCGCGCGGCCATGACACGGCCCGGGCTTGGTCACGAGGAACACGGCCCGGGCTTGGTCACGAGGAGCACGGCCCGCGCTTGGCCACGAGGAGCACGGCCCGGGCTTGGCCACGAGGAGCACGGCGGGAGGTCCTGGCATGGGGCACGGTGACGGTGGGCGCGGCGCGCAGTCCTACGACCTGGTCGTCGAGTCGGACGCGCCGGCCAGCGCCGTGTTCGCGCTGCTCGCGGACGGCGCGGGCTGGTCGGCGTGGGCCGGGCCGTTCGTCGGGCGCTCGCGGTGGTACCGCACCGGAACGCCCGCGCCCGGTGGGGTGGGCGCGATCCGCGAGGTCGGTCGCCTCCCGTTTCTGTCCCGCGAGGAGATCCTCGAGTACGTGCCGCCACGCCGGCTCGTCTACACGATCCTGTCCGGGATCCCGGTACGCGACTACCGGGCGACCGTGGACCTCGACCCGCTGCCCGGTGGCGGAACCCGCATCAGCTGGCGAGGCAGCTTCGTGCCGGCCTACCGGGGCACGGGTCCGCTGCTGCGGCTGGTCGCCGTGACCGTGGTCAACTCGCTCGCGCGGCGTCTGGCCGCCGCCGCGTCCAAGGGAGCGACTCCAAGCGCGTCGTCGCCGTCGCCGGCCCCCGGGTCCACGCCAAACCGCTGATCTCTGGCCCCGCGGCCCGGACCGTCGTTCCTCTTCTGAACGGTCTCGGACCGGGCCCGCCGCCCGCGGCCGCGGGCCGGCTACCAGCGCGAGCCGGCTCTACCAGCCCAGGCCGACTACCGGCGCGGGCCGGGTGGCGCCGAGCGTCTGCTGGCGGCGCCCCGCGCCGGCCGATCGTGGCGCCGCCGCGCGCCGCGGTGACGAATTCGAGCCGTCACGTCGCTTTTCGTGGTGATTTCCGCGCACCGAAGAAATATCGTCACGGAAAGTGGTTAATATTTTCGAAAGTTGTAACCGTCGCCAAACGCCGAGGGTGGGTGGCGTGCGTAGAAACGCGGCATGGGTTTCTCGCGTGACCGCTCGGCCCCTGTTCGCCGCTCGCGCGGTCCGGCGCGCCGGATACGCCTCACCGCTTTGATGGTCAGTACCGTGATCGCCGTCGTGGGCGTCGTCGGCGCCTCGTCGCTGACCAGCCCCGCCTCGGCCGCGACCAGCAGCTCCTTCACCTCGGCCCTCGCCTCGAAATGGCGGTCGTACCTCGCCGCGAGGCCTGGCTCCGTCAGCGTCGCGCTCTATGACCGGAACACCGGCAAGACCGTCTACGTCACGAAGTCGCTCCGGAGCGCGGGCTGGGAGACGGCGAGCACCGTCAAACTCGACATTCTTGCCGCCCTGCTGGCGAAAACCGGCCAGAGCGGCAAACTCACCGCCGCGCAGCAGAAGCTCGCCAAGCCGATGATCTCGGTCAGTGACAACGCGTCGGCCAGCGCCCTGTGGAATCAGGCCGGCGGGCAGGGCGGTATGAACACCTTCTTCCGCCGGCTCGGAATGACCGCCTCGGCGGCGGGCCCCGGCGGCAAGTGGGGGCTGACGAGGACCACGGCCTACGACCAGCTCAAGGTGCTGCGCGCGGTCTCCTACCCGGGGTCGGCGCTGTCCGCGAGCGCGCGCGCCACCGCCACCGCCCTGCTCGACACCGTGGTCTCGTCCCAGCGCTGGGGCCTGACCGCCGGGGTGCCGGCGGGCGTCGCCGTTCAGATCAAGAACGGCTGGCTGCCCTACGACGGCGGCTGGGTGGTCAACAGCCTCGCCCACGTGCATGGCGCCGGCAAGGACTACGTGATGGCCGTCTACACCCGCGACAGCGTCACCGAAAGCACCGGCATCACCACGATCTCCGGGCTCTCGCGCCTCGCCTGGTCCACCGTCCCCGCGGCCTGAGGAACGGCCGTCGGTCACTTTCCGCGGCGCGGCCGGTCTTCGCCGGGCATGACCGGCTCGCGTCTCGGCCAGGACAGACGATCGTGATCCGCGGTCGGGCCCGCGGGTGCCGTGACCGGCGGCGCGACCGGAAACATGAGTTTCAGAGTCCGTAACCCCGCCCAACCCTCGGGATAACTCTCGCTACGTACAAATCCGGATATGGCGACTCACCCCGCCTTTTCGGGCGCTTCTCGGCGGGAGCGCGTCCCGGCGCGTCGCGGGCGGCGGCTCGTCGGGCTGGTGGTCGTGGCGGCGACGGCGGCGCTCGCGGCCATGGGGGCTCCACCGCTGGCCGGAGCCGCGTCCGCCGTGGGGATGCCGCCGCTGGCCGGAGCCGCGTCCGCCTCGGGAGTCCTCGCCGCCGGACCCACCGGCGGCGGGTCGCGGCCGACGTCCGCTTCCACGAGGACACCCGTAGGCGCGGCGGGGATTCTTGGCTTTCTCCCCACGCGCGACGACCTGACCGGCTTGCCCTCGTCACCGACGCCCGCTGCCGCCCTCGCCGCGTCCGATGCGCCCGCTGCCCCCGCCGCGTCCGCCGCGTCCGCCGCTCCGGAGCCCGACGCGTCGGAGCCGGACGCGTCGGCACCGGGGGCGTGGGTGGGGGAGGACCCAGCCAGGATCCCCATGGCCGCGTCCGGTCCGATGTCGTCGTTCGCGCCGGTCCTCGCGGCCGAGTTCCGCTCTTACCTCGCCATGCGCCCAGGCGCCGTAAGCGTCGCCCTCTACGATCGGAACACCGGGCTCACCGTGGATGTCTCGAACTCGGATAGGAAAGGCTGGGAGACCGCGAGCACGGTGAAGCTCGACATTCTGGCGGCCCTCCTGACCCAAACCGGCGAAGGCGGCCAGTTGGCGGCCGCGCAGCTCAGGCTCGCCCGGCCGATGATCTCGGTCAGCGACAACGCGACGGCGAGCGCGTTGTGGCGGCAGGCCGGCGGGCAGGGGGGAATGGATGGGTTTTTCCGCAATCTCGGCATGTCCTCGACGACCGCCGGGATGGGCGGGAAATGGGGGCTGACGAAGACCACCGCCTTCGATCAGCTCCGTGTGCTGCGGGCGGTCTCCTACCCGGGCCCGGTCCTGTCCGAGAACGCGCGGGCGACCGCCGCGGGCCTGCTCGACACCGTGGTCTCGTCCCAGCGCTGGGGCCTGACCGCCGGCGTCCCGGACGGGGTCGCCGTCCAGATCAAGAACGGCTGGCTACCCTACGACGGCGGCTGGGTGATCAACAGCCTCGCCCACGTGCACGGCGCCGGCAAGGACTACGTGATGGCCGTCTACACCCGGAACAGCCCGACGATGGGCGTCGGTATCGAGACGATCTCGGGCCTGTCCCGCCTCGCCTGGCAGGCAGTGCCGCCAGCCTGAGGAGGGCCGCGCGGGCCGTCCATGGCGCCGCGCCGCGAGGCGCCCGCCGGTCCGCGACGCGGCTGACGGACGAATGCGCGGCTGTGCGGTGGCCGACAATGCGCGGTGGCCTACTACCGGGACATCTGGTCGCGTCAGGGCCTACGCTGACCTGCTAGCGGGCTGGGGAGGGCGGGGCGGATGACGGCGGACGAGGCGGTCCCCGGGGGAACGAGGCACGGCGGCGAGAGCGCGGCGCGTACGGTCTCGGTTCGCTTCGGCGAGCCGGCCGCCCACGGCGCCGACGAGGGTGATCTCGGCATCGTCGACATCGCCGAGTCGTTGTCCACGCTCAAGGCCGAGGGTGGCTGTCTCTGGCTGGGTGGCGACGAGACGGTCGCGATCGAGCGGGTGACCCTGAACGGGGCCGGCGACGCGTACGGCGACCACGTGTCCTACCCGATCAGCGATTTCCTGCCTCTGCCCGAGGGACCGGACAAGGACGGGGTCGTTCCGGAGATCGACATCGAGGGCCTCGACCGCGACGGCGGCTACCTGTGGTTCCTCGGTTCGCACAGCCTGACCCGTAAGCGGGTGAAGCCGCACCACGCGACGGAGCAGGCGCTGCTGCGGCTCGCGAAGGTCAGCAAGAACCGCAACCGGTACCTGATCGGCCGGATCCCCGTCGTCATGTCGGCTGGCCTGCCGGTGCTGGTCGCGACGGCCTCCGACCCGGACCGCCCGGGCGGGAAGCTGACCGCCGCGGCGACCGGCCTGCGCAAGCAGACCCGGCTGACCACCGCGCTCGCCGACGACGAGCACCTCGGCCGGTTCCTGAAGATCCCCAGCAAGGACAACGGCCTGGACATCGAGGGTCTCGCGGTCGTCGGTGAGAAGATCTATGTGGGCCTGCGCGGCCCCGTCCTGCGCGGCTGGGCGATCGTGCTCGAGCTTCGCCTGGCAGAGGGCGCTGGCCAGGACCTGGTGCTCGCCCCCGTCGACCCCAAGGCCAGCCCGGACCGTTACCGCAAGCACTTCCTCGACCTCGACGGCCTCGGTGTCCGCGACATCCTGGCCCATGGCGACGACCTGCTGCTGCTCGCCGGGCCGACGATGGACCTCGACGGCCCGGTCAGGGTCTACCGCTGGCGCGGCGCCGCGCACGCGACGACGAGCGTGGTCGTCACCGACGAGCAGATCGAGCACGTCGTCGACATTCCCTACGGCGACGGCGACGACCATGCCGAAGGCATCACCCACGCGCCGGGTGACGAGTCGTCCCTGCTGGTCGCCTACGACAGCCCCGCTCCGCGCCGCCGCCCGCATCCGCACGAGATCCTGCTGGACGTCCTCCCACTGCCCACGGCGCTCTGACGGCCGCGAAGGCCGCGGAGCGCCGTCGTGACCGGCGGTTCCGCTGAGCCGGTTCCGCTGAGCCGGTTCCGCTGAGCCGGAGCCGCTGAGCCGGAGCCGCTCGCGGCATGGTGCCCGCCGGCGCGGTCAGGCCGGCCGAGGCGCCGACACCGCGTCGCGCGTGATACCAGCGCCTCACCCGCCTGCTCGGTGACGTCGATTCTCGGCGCGCAGTCACCCTCGATACCTGCGCGCGGCCGACCTCCGCTTGTCTGACCGCGCGCCGCGGCCGCCGGTGACCGGGCGGCGGCTGTGGTGGGGGTGCCGGGTTGGCGGTCGTTCCCGGTGCCCGCCAGGTCGAGGGCTTTCCGGATCGCCACCGTCGGCGGGTTGGGCCGGCGCGGGAAGGTCTTCGACGCGCGGAAGGTCTTCGACAGCCCGCTCGCCGCGTGAGGCCCTGGCGGCCGGGTTCCAACGGTGCTGGGTGAGGACGAGCACCGAATCGGAGAGGTGTAGCCGGCCGCCGTCGCGGGTGGATATCGCGTCGTCGTCGAGGTCGGCGGTCGTGGCGGCGAGGATCTCGGTGGCCCGCGGGCCGGGGTCGACGGGCGGCGCGGGACGCAGGACCCGGCCGTCGGGCAGGATCGCGATGATCGTGCCGTCGGGGCCGCGTTCGAGGGTGATGCCCTCGTCGTGAACCGTGCGGTGGTGGGTGCCGCAGAGCAGGGTGAGCAGGTCGATGTCGGTCGCACCCTCGTCGGCGACCCACTCCGCCAGGTGGTGGATGTGCAGCCAACGCGTGTGTTCGCAGGCCGGATAGGTGCACATCCCGTGGTCGCGGGCGAAGACCGCGTCGCGTAGCCGCCGGCTTGGGAAGCGGCGGCGCCGGCCGAGGTACAGCGGGTTGCCGTCGGCGTCGGACAGCAGTGCCCGCAGGAGCCCGTCACAGCCAAGCCGGCGCAGCACGCCGGCGGACAGCCCGATCCCGGGCTCGACGTCGGCGCGGAACAGCCGTCGGTGAACCCCTGCGGGCGCCGGGCCGGCGTCGTCGCGCGTGCTCGGGCCACGGGCCTCGTCGGTGTCGTCGGCCGCCGCGACGGGGCCGCCGGCGCCGTCCGGCTGGTCGGGGCCCGCGGCGGGCTGGTCGGCGCGCAGAAGGGTGTCCACGTCGACGTGGACGGTGACCGTGTGGGACGGCAGGAGCAGGCCAGGGGCGGGTCGGTGGAGGAAACCGGCGGCGAGCGCGACCAGCGCGTCCGCGTCCGCCCGGCGGTCCCGCGGCGCCGCGACGATCTCCCCGTCCGCCGGCGGCCGGTCCGGCTCGCCCGCGGCCGGGAGCGGGGACGTGTCCGCCAGGCTCGCCCGGGCCGCGTCGATCGCCGCGACCAGTTGCGCGCCCTCGTCGGCCGGCAGCACCGCCGACAGGCGCAGCGTTCCGTCCCGTTCCGTCCGCCACGACACCCGCCGGCCCGCCCGCTGGGCCGGATGGTCGCCACTGAGCCGCTCACAGGTCGCGGCGAGCCGTTCGAGCTGCGCGGCGGTGCAGCACTGGGCGTGGTTGAGCCAGGCCCGTTCGCTGTCCGGCTCGGCGACCCGGGCCACCGCCCGGACCTTCGAGTAGGACAGCCGGCCGGCCGCGAACGCGGCCCGCACCGCCGGCAGCGTCTCCAGCGCGTGCCCGACCGCCAGGTGCTCCCGCGCCGTGCGCACCGCCACGCCGCATCGCCAGGCCAGCCAGTGGGCGCAGGAGGCGAACCCCTGCCCGCGCCAGCCGCCGCGCCGGTCGAACGCCGCGACCAGGACCAGCCAGCCGCACGTCGCCGCGGCCAGCCGGCCCGCCCACGCCACGATCTCCCTTTCCAGCGCCGCCAGTTCGGCGGCCTCGACGTCCACCGCCAGCCCGGCTGCGGGCTCGGACGGCTGCTCGGACGCGGTCATCGTGATCATGTGCATCGCCACCAGCCAGGAATCAGGGGCCACCGACACCGTCAGGATCCCACCCGGGTCCGACAATTCTCGACTGTCGCCGCAGGTCGGGGCCATGATCGGCCGCGACGTGCCGCCGAGGAGGCCCCTGGAACCGGCGCGAGCTGGCTCCCGCCCGGCCTCCGCCGAGGCTTGTGGAGACGGGGCGCCGCCGGCGGCTGTGCCTCGTAAGACGGCGGCGGCGGTTCCGCGGAACCGCCCTCGGGACGCCGCGGCGTTTCCCTCAGCGGTGCTGGGAGGCCGGCGGCTGCCGCGCGTGGATGGCGGTCAGGGCAGGTCCAGCGGCGCGTCGTCCGGCAGCCGGCGGATCGACGGCAGGTAGGCGTCGAGCTCACCCGGTTCGAACCGGCGCAGGCCCAGCGCCCACCAGAACACCCCGGCCGGGTCGCCCGCGAGCTTGTAGGAGCCATCCGGCAGCAGGGCGGCCCAGCCGTCGTCCGGCAGGTCGAGCAGCGCGACCCGCTCACGCCCGGTGTCCGTGTCCCAGAGGCGTAGGGTCCCGTCGTCCCCGGTGCTCGCGAGCAGGGCGCCGGCCGGGTCGAAGGCGATGGCCCGCACCTGGCCGAGGTGGCCGGCCAGGGTATGCCGGCACGCGCCGGCCGCGACCTCCCATACGTGGATCCGGTCGTGCACGGCGGCGGCGAGCAGGCCGCCGTCGGAGCTGAAGGCCAGCGCGTGCGGGTTGGCTGCCGAGCCGGCCGGGGCCGTGAGCACGCCTGTCGCACGCCCGTCGCGGTGGTTCCACAGCTCGATCGCTTCCCGGTCGTGGCCGAGCCCTGCCAGCGTGTGCCCGTCCGGGCTGAAGGCGATCGGACCCGCCAGCGGGATGGTTCTTGACCCGGCACGGGTGCCGATCCTGCTGACCGTGGTGCGACGAAAGTCCGTCATCGCCACATGGCGGTTGTCCGGGCTGAACGACACTTTGGGTGTGCTTCGCAATCTGCGTCGGCGCATCGGGCCCGCCCATCCCCAGGGAGGCCGCCCCGACGCCGTACGGATGACGGCCACTTCGTCGTACGACGTCACCGCCAGCAGCGAACCGTCCGGGCTCAGCGCCGCGGCCGCCTGCCCGAACGGTCGCCGATGTTCCGCGATCTTCTCCATCTCGTCGCCGGAGCAGTCCGTGACCACGACCTGGCCGTCGCCGGCGGCGACCGCTGTCCGCCCGTCGCCGCTCAACAGCGACGTGCCGCGGTAGCGTCCCGGCGAGTTGACCCGGCGGGACGACAGCAGCGCGCCGGTCCGCTTGTCCCAGGTCCTGACGATGGTGCCGGGGCCGAGCGTCCGCACGCGCCGGCCCTCGTCGACGAACGCGACACCGGCGAAGGACCTGAAGGTGAGGTTCTCGGTCCGCGCGGCGGGCCCAACTGGCCGTCCGCGCCCGACGTACACCTTCTGACGCTGGCCAACCGGCGCCACGGCGTCGTCCCCGGCTCCGGGCACGACGAGCGGGATCAGCTCGACACCCGTGGCCGTGGAACAGGCGATCTCCGTCCCGTCCGGGTGGAAGGCGAGGCCGGACCCAAACCGGATCGAACCGCTGGTCCTCGGCTCAACCACCTTCTGTCCCGAGGAGAGGTCCCAGACGACGACGCCGTTCGACTCGGCCTGCGCGAGCAGGCTGCTGGTCGGATGGAAGGCCACCGGGCCTGACCACTGGGTGCGGTGGCTGCTCCGGGTGACCTGGGGGCCCAGCCTCCAGACGGTCAGCGTGTCGCCGCTCCCGGGGGCCGCGTCGGACACCGTGACGAGAATCCCGCCGTCCCGGCCGAACTGGACGTCCCGTACCCGGCCCTCGTGTGGCAGCCAGTGCGCCTCCTGCCCGGAGGGCAGCTCCTGAACGCGTACCCCGTAGGTCCGCGAGGCGCGGTCGCGGAGGCCCAGGGCGACGAGGCGGCCGTCCGGGCTGACGGCGACGGTTTCGCCCCCTCCCAGGGGCTTCTCGAACATCTTTCCGGCCGAAAGGTCCAGTAGCCGCGCGGCGCCCTCCTGCTGGTCCACCGCGACGGCATGTCGTCCGGACCGGTCGACCGCCAGAGCCACGACCGGGCTGGGAAGGTCGACCGTGCTGACCAGGCGCCCGGGCAGGCTGTGAGGACCCGCGTCGCCGGCCGGAGCGGCCGAGGGCGCGGCGGCATCCGGCCGAAGGTCCCACATCCGGACTGTCCCACCGGTCGCGATCACGAGCAGTCCGCCGTCCGCCGTCGCGGCCAGTCGCGTCGGCGAGTCGGCGGCGAGCGGCAGCACCCGCAGGGCCCGGGCGGCGACCGGATCGATCAGCAGGACGACCGGGCCGTGGGCGGCGGCGAGCAGCCGCCCGCCCAGTAGGTACACGACATCCCCGGCCTCGTGGTAGGGATGCACCTGCGGGACCAGTCGTTCCCGGTTGGCGATGAGGGCGGGCCGGAGCTCCGGCGTGTCGTGGGCGGACGCGTCGAGGGCGGCGCCGATGACCGCGGCCTCGGCCCACCGGCCGCCGGTGAGTTTCGCGCCCGCGAGCGAGCCCCCGAGCACGGTGGCGCCGGTGAAGTCCGCCTGGCTGAGATCGGCGCCGCCCAGGTCGGCGTGCCGCAGCACCGCGCCGGTCAGGTCGGCGTGGCTGAGGTCCGCGCGGGCGAGCGTCACCTCGTCGAGGCTGGCCCGGACCACCTGGGCACCGCGCAGGCTGGCCTCGGTCAGGTCGAGGCCGGCGAGGCGGGCGCCGCGCAGGTCCGTCCCGGACAGGTCGGCGCCGCGCAGGTCGAGGCCAGAAAGATCCCGGCCACGCAGATCCTGCCCCGCGAGGCTGGCGCGGCGCCGGCCCGTCCGCACCTCAAGCCGGCCGCTGATCGCGATCGCGTTCGCGACCGCGGCGTCCGGGGCGCCGCGCGTGCTCAGCGTCGTCGCGGCCCATCCGACGGCCCGTTCCCGCGCCGCCGGGTCGCGCCGCAGCGCGTCGCAGAGGAAGTCGACCATCAGCGGGGACATCTCGCGGCCACCGAGCGGGCCGGTGCCGGCGCTCTCGCCGGCACCCAGCCGCCGCGCGGTCTCGTCCGCGATCAGGTACTCCTGCACCGACGAGTGGACGAAGCCGAACCGGTCGTCGTCCTGGCGGACCAGCAGGCTGCCGGAGCCGACGGTGTGGGTGGCCTGGCCCGGCTCCATCCGCAGCCGGGTGAGATCGGCCAGCACCGACCTGGTCGCCGTCGCCAGCACGGGCAGGTCGACACCGTCCTCGCCGGAGCGCCACAGCTCCAGCGCGACGGCGGTCGCGGCCTGGCGCAGCTGCGTCGGGTCGAGGGTCAGCGGGGTGGCACGGGTCGGCAGCCGGCGGGCCGTCTCGAACCGCAGCCAGCGGTCGAGGAGCTTCTCGTAGAGGGCGGCCGCGCTGATCTCACCGCGGCTGTCCCTGATCGCCGTCAGCTCCGCGACGGGCAGGTCGGCGATGAAGGACAGCATCCGCGGGTTGCGGGACAGCCCGAGCAGATCCTTGATCTCGTGGAGCAGGCCGAGGCGGGCGTCGGCCTGCGCCTCGTCGCCCTGGTGCAGCCGGACGAGGAACTCGCGGATCTGGGCCTGATCGAAGTCCGCGAGCCGCAGCAGCCTGCTGCCGGTGACCAGGTGTACCTGCTGGCCGAGCGCGGAGCGCACCTGCTGGTCGGCGGCGAAGTGCTGGACGCGGCTGGTGATGACGACCTTGGCCCGGCCGGCCACCGCCGACAGCAGCGTGCCGAGGTGCTCGGCCGCCCGGTCGTAGTCGACGCGCAGCGCCAGCTCGTCGAAGCCGTCGAACATCAGCAGCAGCTGGCCGCTGGCGAGCATGTGCAGGACCGCCCGGACATCGATGACGTCCTCGCGGTTGCGGCTGAGGTGCGCGGCGAGCAACTGCTCGAGGCGGTACGTCTTCTCCAGCGCGCGCAGCTCGATCACCACCGGCACCAGGTTCGGCAGGATCGCGGGAATCCGGCGGGCGAGCTCGCGCAGCAGGAAGGTCTTGCCGTGGCCGAAGTCGCCAAGGACAAGCGCCACCCGTGCGGACTCGGCGTCCAGCCAGTCCACGACCTCGCCGAACACGTCCGGCCGCGGTCGCGCGTCCGGCGGGTCGTCGAGTCGCAGGAACCGCTGCGGAACGTAGATCGCCGAGGCGTACTCCGGGTCGGCCTCGAGCCGGCGCCGCTGGGCGGCCAGGTAGCGGCGCGGATCCCACAGCCGCTGGTACTCGCGGAGGCTGCGGACGAGGACGCCGCGGCGACGCGCCGCACGGACGAGGGCGTCTTCGGGCAGGTCGCCCCCGTGTACCAGCTCGGACTCGACCCGTCGGTCGGTCTGCTCGTACCGGGCGTGCACCTGCTCGACGAAGGCGGTCAGGGTGGCCTGGTCCATTCCGGCCGGGGCGAGCCCGACCGGCCAACGCCGGCGGTAGCCGTCGTTGTCCCAGGTGACGTCGAGGTGGAGGGCGGCGTCCCTGGTCGGCGCGACCGGCTGGATGTCCGCGCCGGGGTAGCGGTCGGCGCAGGCCTCCCGGACGCGGTCCGCGAAGCTGGCGGTGCCGGTGGCCCGCGGGAACGGCGGGCGGGCGGCGTCGGAGCGCCGTTCGGCCGGGCTTTCCGGCGCCGGCCCGCCTGGAAAGCCGGGCGCCTGGAGGGGCCGCCCGCTGCCGGTCACCGCGGCGCGCAGGCCCGCGAGCAGGGCTTCGCTCGCCCGTTCCTCGGATCCGAGGTCGGTCAGGTCGATCCGGGTGAGGCTGTCGAGCTGCCCGGGAAGCGGGCAGGCGGCCACCTGCACCGGGATCAGGCGCCGCGCCGTCCCCCGTGGGTCCTCTCGGAACGCGGCGGTCCATTCGGACTCGACGTATTCGGAGCGCAGCGCCTCGGCCGAGACCACGAGGAGCGTGTGCTGGGCATCCCGCGCGGCCTGCCAGGTCCAGGACACCCAGTTGGTGCCGGGGACCGCGTGCCAGGCCTGGACACGGACCTCGTAGCCGGCCTGTTCCACCCACCAGGCGACCCATTCGGCCCAGGCGCGGTCGACCTGGGTGTAGCTGACGAACACGACTGGCCGATTCACCGCGCCCCCCGTATGGCGTCGCCTAACCGGGTCATCTGGCTCGCGGTGATCGTATTCGACCGAAGGTCTTCAATCTTGGCGTACGGGCGCTGGCCGGGACTCGGCGTCGTCGGGCGGCGGTCGCCAGGGCAGGGACGCGGGTGCCTCCGGGAGGGTCAGCCGCTGAAGCGGGCCACGGCGCGCATCTTGTTCATGGCGTCGAGGGCAGCGACCTTGTACGACTCGGACAGGGTCGGGTAGTTGAAGACGCTGTCGACGAGGTAGTCGACGGTGCCGCCGCAGCCCATCAGGGTCTGGCCGATGTGCACGATCTCGGTCGCGCCCGTGCCGAAGACGTGGACGCCGAGCAGCTTGTGGTCCTCTGGGCTGACCAGCAGCTTCAGCATGCCGTACGAGTCGCCGACGATCTGGCCGCGGGCGAGCTCGCGGTAGCGCGCGATGCCGACCTCGAACGGGATCGAGCTCTCGGTCAGCTCGTCCTCGGTCTTCCCGACGTAGGAGATCTCCGGGATGGTGTAGATCCCGATCGGCATCAGCTCGGCCCGCATCGCGTGCACCTCCTCGCCGCAGGCCGAGTAGGCCGCGAGCCGGCCCTGCTCCATCGAGGTCGCGGCGAGCGCGGGGAAGCCGATGACGTCGCCGACGGCGTAGATGTGATCGACCTCGGTGCGGAAGTCGGCACCGACCTTGATGCGGCCGCGGCTGTCCGCGGCGAGCCCCGCCGCTTCCAGCGCGAGCGCGGCGGTCAGGCCCTGCCGGCCGGCGGAGTACATCACGGTGTCGGCCGGGATCTTCTTGCCGCTTTCCAGCAGAGTGAGCGTCCCGCCGTTGTGCCGTTCCACCGAGACCACCGACTCGCGGAACCGGAACGTCACGGCCAGGTCGCGCAGGTGGTATTTCAGTGCCTCGACGATCTCGAGGTCGCAGAACTCCAGCATCCGGTCGCGGCGTTCGACGACGGTCACCTTGGTGCCGAGCGCGGCGAACATCGAGGCGTACTCGATGCCGATGACGCCGGCGCCGACGACGACCATCGAGCTGGGCAGCTTGTCGAGGTTGAGGATCTGGTCGCTGTCGACGACGGTGCGGCCGTCGAAGTCGACCGAGTCCGGCCGGGCCGGGCGGGTGCCGGTGGCGATGATGACCTTCTCGGCCGTGACGCGCCTCGTCTCGAGGCCGTCCGGCCCGCTGATGGAGAGCGTGTGCGGGTCGAGGAACTTCGCCGTCCCGGTCACGGTCGTCACCCGGTTGCGGGACAGCTGGCTGCGGATGACGTCGATCTCACGGCTGATCACGTGCTGCGTGCGGGCCGACAGGTCGCCGACGGTGATGTCGTCCTTGAGCCGGTAGCTCTGGCCGTACATCTCGCGCTGGGAGAGGCCGGTGAGATAGAGGACGGCCTCGCGCAGCGTCTTGGAGGGGATCGTGCCGGTGTTGATGCAGACACCGCCGATCATGTCGCGGCGGTCGACGATCGCCACCCGGCGGCCAAGCTTCGCGGCCGCGATCGCGGCCTTCTGTCCACCTGGACCGGACCCGATGACCAGGACGTCGTACTCGAACATCGGGCTCCCCGTTGTCGCGCCGGACCCTGCGACGTGAGGGTAACCGCCACGGACGGTGGCATAGGCCCCTATGCCGGTCTCGTTACCCGCATTTTGCCAACACGGTCCCGGCGGCGGCACCTTGGGAGTGGTGCCGCCGCCGGCGCCCGTGCCCGCCGGGGACGGGCGGCCGTTCTCACGGGGTGCGGCGGCTCGGCGGGGAATCCCGCGGGCGAACTCGCCGAACCGGCTGTCCCGTCAGGAGACCTGGCCGGGACGGCCGGGCCGCGTCATGAGTGGGTGCGTCACGGGTGGGTCACGGGTGGGTCATGGAAAGGACGTCGAGGGCGGCGTCGAGCTGCTCGAGGGTGAGCTTGCCGGCCTCGACGTAGCCGCGCTCCAGCACGACCTCGCGGATCGTCTTCTCCTCGGCGAGCGACAGCTTGGCGACCTTCGCGGCCTCCTCGTACCCGATGTACTTGTTCAGCGGGGTGACGATGGACGGCGACGACTCGGCGTACCGGCGGCAACGCTCCACGTTCGCCTCGACGCCGTCGATGCAGCGGTCGGCGAAGAGACGGCTGATGGTCGACAGGATGTGGATCGACTCCAGCAGGTTGCGGGCGATGACCGGCAGCATCACGTTCAGCTCGAAGTTGCCGGCCGAGCCGCCGAACGCCACCGCGGCGTCGTTGCCGATCACCTGGGCGACCACCTGGCAGACGGCCTCGGGGATGACCGGGTTCACCTTGCCGGGCATGATCGACGATCCGGGCTGCAGGTCGGGCAGGTGGATCTCGCCGAGGCCGGCGCGCGGGCCCGACGACGCCCAGCGCAGGTCGTTGGAGATCTTGTAGAGCGACGTCGCGATGACCCGCAGCACACCGGACGCCTCGACCAGGCCGTCCCGGGACGCCTGCGCCTCGAAGTGGTTGCGCGCCTCGGTCAGCGGCAGCCCCGTGCTCGCCGCGAGCTCGGAGATGACCGTCGCGGAGAACCCGGGCGGCGTGTTGATCCCGGTACCCACCGCGGTGCCGCCCAGCGGCAGCTCGCCGATCCGGGGGAGCGCCGCGTTCAGCCGCTCGATGCCGAGCGTCACCGCCGCCGCGTAGCCGCCGAACTCCTGGCCGAGCGTGACCGGCGTCGCGTCCATCAGATGCGTCCGGCCGGACTTGACGACGTCGGCGAACTGCTCGCTCTTGCGGGACAGCGACGCCGCCAGGTGCTCGAGCGCCGGGATCAGCTCGGAGACGATGCCCTGCGTCGCGGCGATGTGGATCGAGGATGGGAACACGTCGTTCGACGACTGCGAGCAGTTCACGTGGTCGTTCGGGTGCACCGGCCGGCCGAGCCGCTCGGTCGCCAGCGTCGCGATGACCTCGTTGGTGTTCATGTTCGAGGACGTGCCGCTGCCGGTCTGGAACACGTCCAGCGGGAAGTGGTCGTCCCAGTCGCCGCGGGCGACCTCGGACGCCGCCGACACGATCGCCTCGGCGATGTCGCCGTCCAGCACGCCGAGCTTCGCGTTCACGGTCGCCGCGGCCGCCTTGATCCGGGCGAGGGCGGCGATGTGAGCGCGGGAGATCCGCTGCCCGGAGACCGGGAAGTTCTCGACCGCCCGCTGGGTCTGCGCACGCCACTTCGCGCTGGCCGGGACCCGCACGTCGCCCATGCTGTCGTGCTCGATCCGGTACTCCTGCTCGGTCATGCTGGCTCCTCGTCTGTGTCCTCAGTGGCCAAATCGGGCCTGTGTCCTCAGTGGCCCAAATCGGGCCTGTGTCCTCAGTGGCCAAAGGCGGGCCCGGGTCCTTTGGCAGTGGCCAAAGGCGGGCCTGTGTCCTCGGTGGCCAGGAGCGGGCCTCTGGCCGGCCGACGTCCTTGCCGTGGCACCCACCGTGCTGGTACCCGCCGCCTGCCGTGGTGCTGTCCCGACTGCGCACAGGGCGACCGGACGCGTGCTGCTTACGGCAGGCTAACGAGTCCTGGGCGCGTGGCGGCAGCGGTTGTGGTGGCCTTCGCCGCCGTCGTCCCAGGGCGTCCGAGATTGCGAGGAAAGTGGCTGGTAGCGTGCCTCGGGCAATCTGAGCCCTTCCAGCGTCGTCGCGGGCCCGGGCCGGCTCGATCGAGGGCGTGAGGAAGAGGCCATGGAACCAGGGACAACAGCCGCGTTACCCACGACCGTGGACCCGATCCCGACGTGGTGCGGCACGTTGGAACTCGGTGGCGGGCGGCCGCCGTCCGGCCCCCTGCGCGCCTCCGACGGCCGGATCTGCGAGGCCGCCCGCTTCCTGGTCCGGCTGCATGGTGAGCCACTCGGGTCGCTGTCCGTGCCGCTGCCGGCCGATGGCAGGCCGGACGCGTCGGCTGTCTACCGCGCCGCGCTCGACGCGTTCGCCGGCCGGATCAGGATCCACCTGCATGGTGACGGCCTCGAGATGGTCGGGGCTCTCGGCCCGGACGCCGTCCCCGCCAGGACCGAGGTGCCCGCCTGCCCGTACGGCGTGACCGACCCGACGCCGGTGACCGTCGTCGTGTGCACCCGGAACCGGGCCGAGGCGATGCGGACCTGCCTGGAGGGCCTGCGGGCACTGCCGCACCCGCGCCTGGAAGTCGTCATCGTCGACAACGCGCCGTCCGACGACGCGACCAGGCGGGTCTTCGAGGAGACCGTCGGCGAGCTGGAGCGGTTCCGCTACGTGCGGGAGGACGCCCCGGGCCTGTCGAAGGCGCGCAACCGCGGCCTGCACGCCGCGAGCCACGACATCGTCGCGTTCACCGATGACGACGTCACGGTCGACTCCGACTGGATCGCCGGCCTGCTGCGCGGCTTCCGGGCCGCCGAGCACGTCGCGTGCGTGACCGGCCTGGTCTGCACCGCGAGCCTGGAGACCATCGCCGAGCAGTACTTCGACGTCCGGGTGGACTGGGGCGTCTCCTGCGCCCCCCGGCTCTACGACCTCGACCAGCACCGCTCGGCCGATCCCCTCTATCCCTACTCCGCCGGCCGGTTCGGCACCGGAGCCAACTTCGCGGTGCGCGCGTCGGTGATGCTCGCGCTCGGCGGGTTCGACGAGGCGCTCGGCGCCGGCACACCGCCCGCCGGCGGTGAGGATCTCGACGCGTTCGTCCGGGTGGTGCTCGCCGGGCGAGCGCTCGCCTATGAGCCCTCGGCGATCGTCTGGCACAGCCACCGCAGCGACCTGGCCGGCCTGCGCAAGCAGATGTGGGGCTATGGCACCGGCCTGACGGCCTATCTCGCGAAGCACCTGGCGGACGGGCGGGTCCGCGCCGACGTCCTGCGCCGGGTGCCGCGCGGCCTGCTGCGGCTGGCCCGGATCGGGACGGAGACCAGGGAGAGCTACGGCTCCGAGCAGACGCTGCCGCGCGGGCTGGTCGCCCGCGAATGGGCCGGCATGGTCGTGGGCCCGCTGCGGTACGCGCAGGCCCGCCGGCTCGCCGGCCCGGCCCCGATCTCCCGGATCGGCGGAACCGACCCGGGAGGGACCCTGGCGGCGAACGCGCCGGACGCCTGAGTGAGCCGGCCCATCGAACCCGAGGAACGGGGTGCTTCCGGGACGCGGCACCGCTCGGAGGACGAGCCCTCGGCTGTCGGACACCTGGACGTCGAACACACGGCCGTCATCGACCGCGCCGGGCCGGCGAGGCGATCGTCCGCGCCCGGCCCGCCCGTGCCGGAGCCGGCCGCTGGCCACGGCGGCGGAAGCTGGTTCCAGCCACCCGACCGCCCCGACCGCGACGTCACCGGCCGCGCGCCGGCGGCCGGGCCGCGTCGAGTGCCCGCGACCGAGCCGGCGGACGCCACCGAGCTGATCCCCCGGACCGGCCCGGCGGCCAGAGCCGGCCAGCAGGAACGGCCAGGCCGGGCCGACCGGGCTCAACCGACCACCGCCGGGGACCCGCGGGCGCGGGGGCACGACCGCGCCCAGCCCTCGGTCCGCCGACCCGGGCCGCCGGACTGGCCAGGTCGCCCCGACCGGCGAGCCGCTCAGGCCGGGGCGGACCAGACCCAACGGCTCGCCTGGCCGGCTCGGACCGACCGGGCAGCCGACGCCGGCCGGCCGCCGGCCGACGCCGCTTCGGGGGTCGAGGCCGGCGCGGGCGTCCAGGCCAGCGCGGTGGTCGAGGCCGACCCGGCGGCCGGGGCCGGGGCCGCGCTGACGGATGGGCGGCCGGCGCGGCCGGTGGACTCCCGGCGGGCCACGGCGCGCTGGCTGCCCCTCGTCCTGGGGCTCGTGCTGTGGGGCGTGGGCCTGGCCTCGACGGACGTCGACCGGCTCGGTGACTACGGCCTGCTCACCGTGCTGCCGCCGGCCTGGTACGGGGGCGTCGGCCTCGTGCTCGTCGGCGCCGTCCTGGCGCTCGGCGCGCCACACGCCTCGAGCCGCCAGCTCGCGGCCTACGGCGTCACGCTGGTGATCGTGCTGTTCGCCACCATCCCGGCGTTCAGCGAGGCGCCGCCGTACGCGTACCTGTACAAGCACGTGGGCGTCACCCGCTACATCGCCCTGCACGGCACGGTCGACCCGTCGGTCGACATCTACCACCGCTGGCCCGGCTTCTTCGCGGCGGCGGCGTCGTTCGGCGCCCTCGGCGGCGAGGACAACCCGGTGGCGTACGCGGCGTGGGCCGAGCCGTTCTTCGCGCTCCTGCTGCTGCTGCTCGTCTACGCCCTGGCGCGTGCCCTGGTCGGTGGCCGTCGGGTGCCCTGGCTCGCCGCGTACCTGTTCACCGCCGCCAACTGGATCGGCCAGACCTACTTCGCGCCGCAGGCGGTCGGGATCAGCCTCGGCCTCGCGCTGTACGTGGTGATGATCGGCCAGCTGACGTCGCCGCCCTCCGCCGGGCTGGTGAGGCTGCTGGAGCGGGTGGGTGGCCGGCGCGGTGGGGTGCCCCCGCCCGCCGGCGGACGCCTCCTCGGCGAGCGCGCCGGCGAGCGCGCTGACGGGGGCATGGGCGGGGGCGTCGACGAGGACGGCGACGGGGGCGTCATGATGCCCGGCTGGCCGCGCGCCGCGTCCGTGCTGGTCTGCCTCCTGTGCTACGCGGCGGTCGTCGGCACCCATCAGCTCAGCCCGTACCTGATCCTGCTCGCGGTGGGCGTGCTGACCGCGCTGGGCATGGTGCGGCCGCGCTGGCTGCTGCTGGCCCTCGCCGCGATCGCCGCGGCCTATCTCGTGCCGAACGCGAGCTTCGTCAACGAGCATTTCGGTTTGCTCAGCGGTCTCGACCCGCTCGCGAACGCGACGGACAACGGCGAGGTGTCGGACGCGGGGGCCGTGAAGTCCGGGGCCAGGCTCCTCTACGCTCGCGCCGGCCTGCTGCTGGTGGTGTTGACGTTCCTGGCGGCGTTCGGCGCCAGCCTGGTGAACCTGCGCCGGGGCCGCCTGCGCGCGGCCGTCATCCCGGTCGCCGTGATGGCCGCCTCGAGTCTGATCTTCTTCGGGCAGACCTACGGCGGCGAGGGCCGGCTGCGGGTGTACCTGTTCTCGCTGCCGTGGGGCGCGATCGCCCTCGCGTCGGTCCTGCTGCCAGAGCGAGGGCTCGCCTCGGCGGTGGTGAAGGCGCGTCACAAGCTGACGGCCGGGGTCGTCCTCGCCGTCACGGCCGCGCTGTGGATGTGCGCGTTCTACATCCCGTACGCCACCGGCCGGCTCACCCGCGACGAGGTCGCCGCCGCCGAGTGGCTCTACGACAACGCCGACCCGCGCCTGCAGATCATCGTCGGCGACAGCGACTTCCCGAGCAACCTCAGCCCCGGGTACCCGCCGTTCACCAGCTGGTTCCCGGTGCCGTTCTCGCTGCTGGAGGACTCGGAGTACCGGCGGAACTCGCTCTACAAGGGCCAGCAGACCGAGGTCGCCGGCATCGTCGAACTGATCAAAGAACTCGGTGGCGACGGGTACGTGGTCTTCAGCAGGTCCATGCGGACCTACGCGGACCTGACCGGACTGGTCAGACCGGGCACGATGGCGCGGATCGAGGCGGGCGTCGCGGCCGACCCGCGGTTCGAGCCGATCTACGAGAACCCGAACGCCACCATCTACCTGTTCCGGGGCGGGTCGCGCGGCACGGCCACCGGCGCCGGCTAGCCGGCGCCGGGCGTCACCGTGGCTCTGGCGCCTCCGGCGGCCGCGCCGCGGCGACCCGCGCACGGGCCCCGTCGAGGAGCGCCTGGCAGGTGCTGGCCAGCTCCTCGCCGCGCTCCCAGAGCGCCAGCGACTCCTCCAGGGTGATGCCCCCCGCCTCGAGCCGGCGGACCACGTCCTCGAGCTCCGCGCGGGCGTTCTCGAAGGTGGGCGCGCCGCCCGCGGCCTTCCCGGGCCGCGCGGCGGCCCGTTCGGTGGCTGGCTCCGTCATGGGGACGCTCCTTCGCGAGCTGGGTCCTGGCCCGGGACCGACAGGACGGCGGATGGCGGCGCCGTGGACGAGGTGGGGGATCCCCGCGGCGCGGCGCCGGTCGGGTCGGTGACCACGGCGCCGAAGACGCCGGCCGCCACCCGGACGCGCAGCGCCTGCTCGGCGGCGAGCGTCGCCGGGTCCCGCACGACGGCGCCCGTCGCGGCGTCCTGGACCAGCGCGTAGCCGCGGTCGAGGGTGGCGGCCGGCGACAGTGCCCGCAGCCGGGCGGTCGCGTGGGCCAGGTCGCGCCCGGCGACGTCGACGGCGTGCGCGACGCAGCGCCTGGCGCGCCGGGCGAGCGCCTCGATCGCCTCCGCCCGCCGGTCCAGGTCCCGGCGCGGCGCGGCGAGCGCCGGCCGGCCACGCAGGTCGGCCAGCGCCCGGCCCTCCCGGTCGAGGCGCTGCTCGAGAACCCTCCGGGCGCGGGCGCGCAGGTTCGCGACCAGCGCCGCCTGCTCCGCGACGTCCGGCACCACCCGCTTGGCCGCGTCCGTGGGGGTGGACGCGCGCGCGTCGGCGACGTGGTCGAGCAGCGGGCTGTCCTGCTCATGCCCGATCGCGGACACCACCGGGGTGCGCGCCGCCGCCACGGCCCGCAGCAGCGCCTCGTCGGAGAACGGCAGCAGGTCCTCCAGCGAGCCGCCGCCCCGGGCGATCACGATGACGTCGACCTCCGGGTCGGCGTCGAGCTCGCGCAGCGCGTCGATGACCTGGCCGGCGGCCAGCGGGCCCTGGACCGCGACCTCGCGGACGACGATCCGCACCGCCGGCCAGCGGCGGCGCGCGTTCTCGACCACGTCTCGCTCGGCGGCGCTGGCCCGGCCGGTGATGAGCCCCACCGCCGCCGGCAGGAAGGGGAGCCGGCGCTTGCGGGACGCGGCGAACAGCCCCTCGGACGCGAGCAGCTGGCGCAGCGCCTCCAGCCGGGCGAGCAGCGCGCCGACCCCGACCGGCCGGATCTCCACGACCGCCAGCGACAGCGTGCCCCGCCCGGGATGGAACGACGGCTTGCCCCAGACCACCACCCGGGCGCCGTCCGCCAGCGCCGGTCCCACCGCGTCGCACACCGCCCGGGCGCAGGTGACCCGCAGGGAGACGTCGGCGACGGGGTCGCGCAGCGTCAGGAAGACCGTGTTCATGCCGGGCCGGCGGGAGATCTCCGTCACCTGGCCCTCGACCCAGACCCGTCCGAGCCGGTTGATCCAGTCGCCGAGCGCGCGGGAGACCGTCCGCACCGGCAGCGGCTGTTCGGGGCTCGACGTCAGGGCCACGTGTGCACCGTAGGGCAGCGCGCGCCGCCTGGTCGCGAGGCGGTCGGGGAGGTTGGTGACCTGGGCGGCCGTCGGAACGACGACACACCCGGGGGGAACCGGGGGCCGCGACAGCCCGCTGAGCAGCGACGTCAGGTGGAAACGCTGAGTGGGACGGATACCGGCAACGCGTGACGCACCGACGGCCGGTCTTCCCGGCTGGCCGGCGCCGCGTAGACTGCCGAGACATGGGGCGGGTCCTGCTGGCCAAGCCGCGCGGCTACTGCGCTGGTGTCGATCGAGCGGTTCAGACCGTGGAGAAGGCACTGGAGCTGTACGGCATTCCGGTCTACGTACGTAAGCAGATCGTGCACAACGCTCACGTCGTGAAGACGTTGGAGGCAAAAGGTGCGATCTTCGTTGAGGAGACGGAAGAGGTGCCGCATGGCGCCACCGTCGTGTTCTCCGCGCATGGGGTAGCACCCACCGTGCACGAGGAGGCGACGGAGCGGAAGCTACGCACCATCGACGCCACGTGCCCGCTGGTGACCAAGGTGCACCATGAGGCGCGCCGGTTCGCTCGCGAGGACTACGACATCCTGCTCATCGGCCATGAGGGCCACGAGGAGGTCGTCGGCACCACGGGGCAGGCACCGGACCGGATCCACCTGGTGGACGGTCCGGAGGACGCCGCCGGAGTCTCCGTGCGGGATCCGAAGCGGGTCGCCTACCTCTCCCAGACGACGCTCTCGGTCGACGAGACCATGGAGACCGTCGAGGCGCTGCGGGAGCGGTTCCCGCACCTGACGGGCCCGCCGAACTCGGACATCTGCTACGCGACCCAGAACCGTCAGGTCGCCGTCAAGCAGATCGCCCGCTCGGTCGACCTGATCCTGGTCGTCGGCTCGCCGAACTCGTCGAACTCGGTCCGCCTCGTCGAGGTCGCGCTCGACCACGGCGCCCCGGCCGCCCACCTGGTCGACAACAGCGAGCAGGTCAAGGACGAGTGGCTGGACGGCGTGGAGACCGTGGGCGTCACCAGCGGAGCCTCCGTGCCGGAGGAGCTCGTCACCGAGCTCATGGCCTGGCTCGCCGAGCGGGGCTTCAACGACGTCGAGGAGGTCACCTCCACCGAGGAGCACCTCCTGTTCGCGCTGCCGCCCGAGCTGCGCCGTGACATGCGCGCCAAGGAGCGCGCCGCCGGCTGACCTCTCGTCGGCGCGCCGGGGCGACCCGCCCCGTGCCGCCGGCTCGGGGCGACCCACCCGAACCCCGACCCCTCGTCGAGCCCCGCTCGGCGAGGGGTCATTCATGTGCGCCAGGGCGTCTGGTCGAAGGGACGAGCCCTGAAGTCCGTCAACGACGAGCCTCGTCCCGCTGGCTCCACCGCGCGGCCGGCCGCCAGGGACCGGGCGTCCGCTTCCGCTCCCACCGCGGACCGGTCGCCGGCGCCGCCCGCCCCGTTACCCCCCGGCGCTCGCCCCGGCCGGCCGCGGCGCTCGCCCGTCCGGCGAGCCCTGGACTGGGGCCCGCGGCTGGCGGTGTTCGCCGTGCTCGCCGTCGTCGTCGGCGTTCTCATCGGCCCGCGGGCGCTGACGGGCCGCGACGGCGACGAACGGACCGCCCCGACGGCCGGGCCCACCGGCGCGGTGAGCCCCGCCGACCCCGCCAGCATCGGCCGGTGGCGCGCCGGCACCGGCGACTACACCGACGCGGGCGGACTGCTCTGGAAGCCGGACGCGGGTGTCGCCGTCGGCGGCACGCTCGCGAGCACCGACGCCGTCGTCGACGGCACCGGCAACCCGGGCCTCTACCAGAGCCAGCGGGTCGGCGCGCTGGCCTATCGGCTTCCGGTCGCCGGCCCGGGCAGCTACCTCGTGCTGTTCCACCTCGCCGAGACCTCCGGCGCGCGTGCCGGCGGCCGGGTGTTCGACGTGACCGTGGACGGGCGGACGGCGGCGAGCGGCGTCGACGTCGCGGCCCGGGTCGGGCCGCTGCGCGCGGACTGGCTCGCGGTGTACGCGTCGACGTCGACCGACCTGGTCGAGGTGCGGCTCGTCGCGCGCGCCGGCAGCCCGGCGGTGGCCGCCGTGTCGGCCTCGCTGGTTCGTTCCGGGACCGGCCCGGCCGCGACCGTGTGGGCGGACGAGTTCGACGGCCCCGCCGGCCGGCCGCCGGGCGCGGCCTGGACGGCGGCGGTGGGCGCGGGCGGCTGGGGCAACCACGAACTGCAGTACTACACCGGGCGCACCGCCAACGCGGCGCTCGACGGCGCGGGCGGTCTCGTGCTGCGGGCCAGCCGGGAGTCCTACACGGGCGCGGACGGAGTCACCGCGCCGTACACCTCGGCGCGCCTGACGACCGAGAACAGCTTCTCGTTCACATACGGGCGGATCGAGGCCCGGGCCAGGATCCCGGACGGGATCGGGCTGCTGCCGGCGATCTGGGCGATGGGCGTCGACCTGCCGACGGCCGGCTGGCCGGAGGCCGGTGAGCTGGACGTGGTCGAGGCGCCGATCCGCGCGATCGGGTCGATCGCCGGCATCGTGCACGGCCCGGACGGCACCCCCGCCGGCTACAGCTACGGCGGGCGCCGCCCTCCGCCCGCGGACGTGGCGAGCGCCTTCCACACCTATGCCGTCGACTGGTACCCGGATGTGATCGTGTACTCGGTCGACTCCCAGCCCTACGCGGTGGTCGCGCGGGCGGACCTGGCCCCCGGCGAGCGGTGGGTCTTCGACAAGCCGTTCTACCTGCTGTTCTCGCTCGCCGTGGGCGGCGACTGGCCGGGCGACCCGCCGCGGGGCCAGGCGTTCCCGCAGGACATGGTGATCGACTACGTCAGGGTCACGCGCTAGCCGGCCGCCCGGGGCCCGCGCGGGCCGCGCCACGACTGACGGCCCGGCTCGCGGGCCGGG
>NZ_JADWYU010000386.1 GCF_016786325.1 Frankia nepalensis
CCCCGGCCGCCCGCTCCCGGACCTCCCAGATCGGCTTCGCCGATCCGGCAGGGACCCCGGTCGGGGCGCTGAGCGCCCCGACCGACCTGGTTCGGGGTCGGTCCGTGCGTCGGGGGGTGGCGCTGGTCGCGGGTTTCGGCGGTGGCTGGGTTGGTGTCCGGGTCGAGGGACGGCTGGTGCTGGTCGCGGGTTTCGGCGGGTGTCTGGGTGGTGTCCGGGCCGAGGGCCAGCAGGAGGGCGAAACCGGACAGGGACGGGGTCGGGCGTGGCGCCAGCCGGCCGGCGAGGGCGCCGGTGCCGGCCGTCCCGCCGAGCAGCCCGCCGTAGACCGCCGACGCGTCGGCATTGGCGACGACGACGTCGGCCGGCAGCTGGCCGCCGTCCGCGAGCACCACCCCGTCGACCCGGCCACCGGAACGGCTGATCGTCACGACCGGGGTGTCGAGCCGGATCTCGACGTGGCGCTCCCGTGCCCGGTCGGCGATGGCCTCGCCGAGGCGGTACAGGCCGCCGGGCACGTACCAGCCGCCGTAGCGGCGCTCGACGTGCGCGATCACGGAAAGGGCGGCGGGCGCCCGGCGCGGGTCGGAACCGGTGTAGGTCGCGTAGCGCTCGACGAACATCCGCGCCCGGGCGTCGGTGAAGTGGCGGCGCGCCAGCCCTCGCAGCGTCCGCCCGGCGGTCACCGCGCCGATACCGCGTGGATGCGAGCCCGCGAGCCGCAGCAGGCGACGCGCCGACATCGGGCGGGACAGGAAGGTGTCCCGGGTGATCTCCCAGACTTTGGCGGCGTGCGCGTCGAATCTCGCCCATTGCTCGCCGGCGCCGGAGTACAGCGCGTCGTCGAGTTCGGCGCGGAACTCGTCGTCGGCGGCGCGCGCGGCGAAGCCAGAGCCGTCGGCGAACCGGTAGGTGGCGATCGGGTCGAGCCTGCGAAGCACGAGGCCGGAAGGCTGTGGCCCGCCGGTGGCGGTGAACAGCTCCTCGAAGACCTCGGGCATGGTCAGCAGGGAGGGCCCGGTGTCGAAGGAGAACCCGTCCCGGGAGTACCAGCCGAGCTTGCCGCCGATCCGGGAGGACTGCTCACACACCGTGACGACATGTCCGGCGGCCGCCAGCCGGGCCGCCACCGCCAACCCGCCGACCCCCGCGCCCACCACCACGATCCTCGCCACGGGGCGACGATACCGGCCTCGATCATGCGATTCTCAAGATCTGCGAGCGGGCGGCCCGCCGCCGTTCTTCCCGCTCCCGCCGGCCACGTCCTCCGGCCCACGCCGGCCGGCGCGCTCCGGCCGGCCGCCCAGGACGCGCCGCAGGACCGCCGTGAGCTGGCCGAGGCCCACGACCGCCACGGCGAGAGTGCCCGCCGCCGCGGCCGCCGCCACCGGCTCGCGCAGGCCCGGCAGGCAGCCGGCGGCCAGCGGGCCGGCCACCGCGATGATCACCCGGGTGGGGCGCTCCCCTACCGTGACGACACCGATCTCGCCGAGGCCCGCGTTGCCGGCACGGGCGCGGGTGTATTCCAGCAGGCCCACGGCCGCGCCGGCGGCGACGACGAGCCAGCCGGGCGCGCCGAGCAGCCACAGCGCGATCAGGTACAGCCCGTCGGCGACCCGGTCGGCCACCGAGTCCAGCACGAACCCCGCGGCGCTCGCGCGGGCGCGCAGGATGGCGACGGCGCCGTCGAGGTTGTCCAGCAGGCCGCTCGCCGCGACGACGAGCGCCACGAGCAGCGGCCAGCGACCGCCGGCCGCGGCCAGGGGCAGGGCGAGCGCCGGCAGTGCCGCCGCGGCCGCCGTGACGGCGGCCGGGGGCACCGAATGCGCGGCCAGCGGCCGGGCAAGCCGGTAGGTGAGCCCCAGCCAGTGGCGGACGAGCGCGCTCCCGGTCGCGGGGTCATAACCACCATGGGTTACCGCCCATGCACTAAAGTAGTCATCTCGCCCGGGTATGGGGGTCTGCACGCGGCCTATCGTCGCCTCCCCGTAGAGTGCCGGCGTGAGCGAGCAGATTTCGGGAGTCGTCGAGTCCCTCGACGACCTTGACCCGGCCGAGTTCTTCAGCACCCATCGCGATCAGGTGGTTCTCGCGATCCGGATCACGCCCGTCTTCGGCACTCTGGACCTCGGCCTGGTGATGGCCGTCGTGGACGCCGCCAACGAGGCGGGGTTCGCCCTCGTCCGCGAGCAGCCCCTGCGGGACGAGTGGCTGCTGTGCGTCTTCGACGCCTACGACGATACGGACTGATCCCTTTCCGACACCGCCGCGCGGCGCGCCGTTCTCGGCGCGTCCGGCCGGAGCGGAAGAAGGCTCACGGACTACCGCGCCGGCATCCCCGGCCCGCCCGCGCGGGCCGGGGCGAAACGCGAACCACCACGACGCGAACTACCGGGGGCCGGGGACGCTGTTCCCCGGACACAGTGACGCTGTTCCCCGGGCACAGAAACCCCAGAGCGTGGCGATCCGCTCGGATCCATGCCGGCGGATCGGATCCACGCCGGCGGAACCGAGCGGGAACGATCCCCAGGCGGACAGGCCGCCTGGCTCTGGTGAAGGCAGCCGGACCCGAGACCACCAGGCAGGACTGCCCCGCCCGCTGGTGGCTCAGGAAGGTCCGCCGGAGTGGCCCGCGCCGAGCCGGCTGTGCCGGACGCGGACCGCGTGGCAGACCTCACGGGTCGCGCTGGATCGGTTCAGGGTGATGAAGTGCAGGCCGGGGGCGCCGCCGGTGAGCAGCCGGTCGGACAGGTCCGTGGCGACCTCGATGCCGATCTCGCGGACCGCCGCCGGGTCGTCGGCGACGGCGCGCAGCCGCTCGGCGAGGTCGGCGGGGAAGTCGGCGCCGGACAGCAGCGCCATCCGCTCGATCTGCGCGACGTTGGTCACCGGCATCACGCCCGGAATGATCGGGGTCTCGTACCCGCGCCGACGTACTCGCTCCACCAGCCGGAAGTAGTCGTCGGCGCCGAAGAAGAACTGGGTGATCGCGTAGTCGGCCCCGGCGTCGAACTTGCGGACCAGGAAGTCCGCGTCGCTTTCCAGGTCCAGCGAGCGGGGGTGCTTGTCCGGGAACGCCGCCACGCCCGCGCAGAAGTCGCCGAGCGACTTGACCAGCGCCACCAGTTCGGACGAGTAGCTCAGGCCCTGCGGATGGGGCAGCCACTCGCCCCCTGGGTTGCCCGGCGGGTCGCCGCGCAGCGCCAGCACGTTGCGCACGCCAGCGCCGGCATAGTTGCCGATCACCTGGCGCAGCTCGGCGACCGAGTGGTTGACGGCGGTCAGGTGCGCGAGCGGAGTGAGGGTCGTCTCGGTCGCGATCCGCTCGGTGACCCGGATCGTGCCGTCGCGGGTGGACCCGCCGGCTCCATAGGTCACGGACACGAAGGACGGGTGCAGCGCCTCGATCTCGCGCAGCGCCTGCCACAGCGCCTTCTCGCCGTCCGGGGTCTTCGGCGGGAAGAACTCGAACGAGTAGGAGATCTCGCCGGCGTCGAGGATCTCCCGCACCGTCCTGGCGCGCTGGGCACTCGGACGCGCGGTTCCAGCAGGCGGCGCGGCCGGACGCTCGGCCGTGGGACGCGTGGTCACAGGGGCGCTCCCTACCGCTGTCATGTCGATGAGGGTAGCCGGATTGGATGATCCTCCCGGAGTCGCCCCCGCGCGTCACCGGGCATGTCGCGGGCCACCGGGCCTGTGACTCGCTCCAGAACGGCCACCAGCCGCTATGCGTCATATGTCCGGATGGCCGGTGATCAGTGACCGGTGACGGCGATGCGTCATCCGTCACGCTCTGCCCGGCCGCGGCGGCCACCCTCAGATCGGGCGGGTGCCCCCCGTCGCGGGCGTGCCGACGCGGACCGGGCCGCCTCCCCCGCGCACCAGGATGGCGGACGGCGCGCCCGGGTCGGTGTCCACGTCGACGCGGACCGGGCTCGCCGGATCGGCCGACTCCACCTCGACCGCGTAACGGCCGTCCGGCAGCACGACGGTGATCGCGCCAGGACCGCCGGTCGCGGCGAGGCGGCGGGGCTGACCGGTGAAGTGCAGGCTGATGTCGCCGGCCGCGCTGCGCGTGGTGATCTCGGCGCCGGACAGTTCCCGGCCGGCGATCGTCGCCGTCTCGGTGAGCAGCTCCAGATCCCCCGCCGACCCCCACAGGCTGACCTCGCCGGCGCGCAGCTCGACGCGCGCCGGGGTGCCGCGCGGCAGCCGCAGCCGCAGCCGGGCCTCGCTCGCCCGCCCGTCCAGGCGCAGCACGCCGTCGGCGACGGTCAGCCGGGGCGGCTGGCGCCCCACCCGGCGGCGTACCGTCAGGTCGACCCGGGCGTCGGCGCGGTCGTCCTCACCGATCTCCACCCGGCCGGCGGCCAGCCGGATCTCGACCGCGCGCACGCCCTCGACGACGCGCACCGCGGACAGCGGGGGGCGGCGCAGCAGGCCCAGCCCGCCCGCGGCGAGCGCGAGCAGGACGACGCCGGCCACCACGACGAGAACGTCGGAGACGGGAAGATCGGGCACGGAGGCGCTCCACGCGGGGACGGACCGGACGGACGCACGCACGGTACCCGCCGCGCGGCGGGGCAGGAGCGTCCCGGGAGGATGCCGGTGGGCGCCGGCGCCGCCGGACGTCCGGGCCGCCTGGGACGAGCGCGCCGGCGTGGGGGTCCCGGATGGCCTCGAACGGGCAGCGGCCGCGCGTCCGGCGCCGTCGTGGCGGGGGTCGCGGACCGGCCGGCGCGCGGGGATCATCAGGTGGCGACCGGCGGGAGGGCGCGGCTCGGCGCCGGCGAGGAGGGCCAGAGGTGGACGCGGGGCGGGGAAGGTCACAGGCGGGCGAGGCACGGGCCGGGGCGCGGCCGGCGGCGGGGCGAGACGGTGACCCGTGCGGACGGTGACCGGGCCGACGGACCACGTGGTGGTCGTCGGCGCCGGGCTCGGCGGGCTGTCCGCCGCGCTTCGGCTGGCCGGCGCTGGCCGGCGGGTGACCGTCCTGGAGCGGGCCGACGTACCCGGCGGACGGGCGGGCGTCTGGCGCGCCGACGGCTACCAGTTCGACACCGGCCCGACCGTGCTGACGATGCCGGACCTGCTCGCGGACGCGTTCGCCGCCGTCGGTGAGGACCTCGCCGACTGGGTGACGCTGCGCCGGCTGGACCCGATGTACCGGGCCCGGTTCGCCGACGGCTCGACGATCGACGTGCGGGCCGACCCGGCGGCCACCGCCGCCGGCATCGAGGACATCTGCGGCCCGGCGGAGGCAGCCGGCTATCTGCGGTTCGTCGAGTTGGTCAGCGCGCTCTACCGGGCCGAGATGCGCGACTTCATCGACGCGCAGCTGGACTCGCCGCTGGCTCTGCTGCGCCCGTCGCTGGCCCGGCTCGCGGCGCTCGGCGCGTTCCGCCGGCTCGACGGGCTGGTCGGGCGCCACCTGCGCGACCCGCGTACCCGCAGGTTGTTCTCGTTCCAGGCGATGTACGCCGGGCTCGCGCCGCACCAGGCCCTCGGGGTGTACGCGGTGATCTCCTACATGGACTCGGTCGCGGGCGTGTACCACGCCGAGGGCGGGATGCACGCGGTGCCGGCGGCGATGGCCGCCGCCGCCACCAAGCACGGGGTGACGGTGCGCTACGGCGCCACGGTGACCGAGGTCGAGGTGCGTGGCGGACGGGCGGTGGCGGTGCGCACCGCCGACGGCGACCGGGTCGCGGCCGACGTGGTGGTGCTCAACCCCGACCTGCCGACGGCCTACCGCGAGCTGCTGCCGCCGGCGGCGGCGCCGGGCCGGCTCGCCCGGCTGCGCTACTCGCCGTCGTGCTTCCTCCTGCTCGCCGGCGCGGGCGAGGCGGCCCACCCGGACGCGGGCCGGCCCGACCCGGCGCACCACACGATCCACTTCGGTCAGGCCTGGCGGCGCACCTTCACCGAGATCATCAGCCGGGGTGAGCTGATGACGGACCCGTCCTTCCTGGTCAGCGCCCCGTCGCTGACCGAGCCGGGGCTGGCGCCCGCCGGCGGGCACGCGTTCCACGTCCTGTTTCCCACCCCGAACACGCTCGCCGGGGCGACGCTGGACTGGTCGGTCCTCGGCCGGCGGTACCGCGACGAGGTGGTCGCGACCCTGGAACAACGGGGATACACCGGTTTTGGCGCGTCCATCGCGGTGGAGCAGGTGACTACGCCCGCGGACTGGCTGACACGTGGAATGACCGCTGGCGCACCGTTCGCGGCGGCGCACACCTTCCGGCAGACCGGCCCGTTCCGGCCGAGCAACCGCGCGCCGGGGCTGGAGAACGTCGTATTCACCGGCAGCGGCACCCGGCCCGGCGTCGGTGTGCCGATGGTATTGATCTCCGGGCGGCTGGCGGCGGAACGGGTGGTGGGCCCGGCTCGGACCCGCCGTTTCCGGCCGCTCCCCGCCGGGGCGGCGCTGCCCGCAACCGCCTTAAGAAACCGTAATCGCCTTAAGAAACCGTAAACAATCCGGACGAGCGCGGCCGAGCGCCGGCTTTCCGTGCCGGTTTCCCGGCCCGGCTGGGAGAATGCGGCTATGGATGAACGAGCGGAGGTGCTGGCCGCACCGGACACGACGAGCGACGCGGCACTGCTCGAACGCGCATTGTTCGAGGTGAAGAAGGTCATCGTCGGTCAGGACCACATGGTCGAACGGATGCTCGTCGCGCTGCTGGCCCGCGGCCACTGCCTGCTGGAGGGCGTGCCGGGCGTCGCGAAGACGCTGGCGGTGCAGACACTGGCCGACGTCGTCGGCGGCAGCTTCGTGCGCATCCAGTTCACCAACGACCTGGTCCCCTCCGACATCGTCGGCACCCGGGTCTACCGGGCGAGCAAGGAGACCTTCGACATCGAGCTGGGGCCGATCTTCGCGAACTTCGTCCTCGCCGACGAGATCAACCGGGCGCCCGCGAAGGTCCAGTCCGCGCTGCTCGAGGTGATGTCGGAGAAGCAGGTGTCGCTCGGCGGCGTCACCCACCGGCTGCCGGTTCCCTTCCTCGTGCTGGCCACCCAGAACCCGATCGAGTCCGAGGGCGTCTACCCGCTGCCCGAGGCGCAGCGCGACCGGTTCCTGATGAAGGTCAACGTCCCGTACCCGACCTCGGCGGAGGAGCTGGAGATCGTCCGGCGGATGGGGGTACGCCCGCCCAGGGCCGACCGGGTGCTCGACCCGAAGACGCTGGTCCGCCTCCAGGAGCGGGCGGACGACGTCTTCGTCCATCACGCGATCATGGACTACGCCGTGCGGCTGGTACTGGCGAGCCGGGCGCCGGCCGAGCACGGCCTGCCCGACCTCGCCGGCCTGCTCACCTACGGCGCCTCGCCGCGGGCCTCGCTCGGCCTGGTCGCGGCCGCGCGGGCGCTGGCGCTGCTGCGCGGTCGGGACTACACCGTGCCGGACGACGTGCGGGCCGTCGCGCTCGACGTCCTGCCGCACCGGCTGGTGCTGTCCTACGACGCGCTGGCCGACGGGCTGACCGCCGACGAGATCGCCGCCCGCATCGTCGCCGGCGTCGCCGCGCCGCAGGTCGCGCCGCGCCAGCAGCCATCCGCGCGCGTCCCCGTGGGTGCGCACGGCCGCTGGTCGCCCAACCTGCAGTCCGGCTTCCCGGAGTACACCGAGGAACGTCCGGCATGAGCCCGCCCGGCTCCGGCTGGCGGTCCCTGTTCGGCTCCTGGTCGGCGGCCGACGGCGGCGGTCCTCCTCCGGGATCACCCGGGGGCGAGTTCGCCCGGCCCGCCGGCGCGGCCCGGCCAGGAGCCGGCGCGGCGCCGGGCGGGGCCGCGCGGGGCGGGGAGGAGAGGAGCGGGGCGGGGCCGGACGGCGGGCCGCCGCCCGGCGCGGGCCCGCCCGACCGGCACGTCGCCGCCACCGACCCGGTGGTCGAGCGGACGTTGCGCCACCTCGAGCTGACGGTGCTGCGCCGCCTCGACGGGCTGCTGCTGGGCGACTATCTCGGCCTGCTGCCCGGGCAGGGCAGCGAGAAGTCCGAGAGCCGTGAGTACCAGTTCGGCGACGACGTGCGCCGGATGGACTGGGCGGTCACCGCGCGCACCACGATCCCGCACGTCCACGACCTGATCGCCGACCGGGAGCTGGAGACCTGGGCGCTGGTGGACCTGACCGGCAGCCAGGACTTCGGCAGCGCCCGGTACCGCAAGCGCGAGCTCGCGATCTCCGCGACGGCCGCCGTCGGCTTCCTGACCGCGCGGACCGGCAACCGGATGGGCGCGATCGCGCTGACGGACGACGGCACCCGGCTGATCCCGGCACGCCCGGGCCGCGCCGGGCTGCGCGCCCTGCTCCGAACCCTGCTGACCCTGCCGGCAACCGCGCGGGCGGCCGGCTCCGGCCCGGCCGCCCGGCGGGGCACCGACCTGGCGGCGGCCCTGGAGGCGCTGCGCCGCCCGGTCCGCCGGCGTGGGCTCGTCGTCGTGGTCTCCGACTTCCTGTCCGTCGACCTCGGCTGGCAGCGCCCGCTGCGGGCGATCGCCGGCCGGCACGACGTGCTCGCCGTCGAGATCGTCGACCCGCTGGAGCTGGCCCTGCCGAACGTCGGGCCGCTCGCGGTGGTCGATCCGGAGACCGGCGAGCTGTTCGAGCTGCCCACCCACTCCCGCAGGTTCCGCGCCCGCTACGAGGAGGCCGCGACGCGTCACCGGGCCGAGGTGGACGCCGCGCTGCGCGGCGCCGGCGCGGCGCACCTGCGCCTGCGCACCGACACCGACTGGCTGATCGAGATCGCCCGGTACGCGGCGGCCAACCGACGCGGGCAGGCCGCGCTGCGCGCCGCGGGCCCCCGGGCGTCCGGCGCGAGCCGGGCATCCGCGGCGGGGCCGGCCTCGCGCCGCGCGTCGACGGCGGTCCGCCCGATCCGAACGAGCGAGAAGACATGAGCTTCCTGTCCGCCCACTGGCTGTGGCTGCTGCTCGCCGTCGCGGCGCTGCTCGCCTGGCACATCGTCGTCTCCCTGCGTCGGGAGCGGTACGCCGCCCGGCTGGCGTCGGCGTCGACACTCGCCTCGGTGCTGCCGATGAGGCCGCAGTGGTGGCGCCGGCACGTGCCGGCCGCGCTGCTGCTGCTCACGCTCACCGGGATGGTGGTCGCCCTCGGCCGCCCGGCCATGTCCACCCAGGTGCCGCGGGAGCGGGCGACGATTATGCTCGCGATCGACGTGTCGAACTCGATGGCGGCCACCGACATCTCGCCCAACCGGCTGGCCGCGGCCAAGCAGGGCGCGCAGGCGTTCGTCGACCAGCTGCCCCCGCGGATCAACCTGGGTCTGGTGTCGTTCTCGGGCAGCGCCGCGGTGCTGGTGCCGCCGACCACGGACAGGGAGGCGGTCCGCTCGGCCATCAACAGCCTGCAGCTCGGCCCGGCCACCGCGATCGGCGAGGGCATCTACGCCTCCCTGCAGGCGATCACCACGATCGGCGAGCGGCTGACCGACACCGGCCAGACCCCGCCGCCCGCGGCGATCGTGCTGATCTCCGACGGCGAGACCACCCGCGGCCGGCCGAACTCCCAGGCGGCTCAGGCGGCCAAGGAGGCGCACGTCCCGGTCGACACGATCGCCTACGGCACCCCGAACGGGACCCTCGACGTCGGCGGGCAGCTGATCCCGGTGCCGGTCAACGAGCCGGCGCTTCGCCAGATCGCCGACCAGACCGGCGGGTCGCACCACAAGGCGACCTCCGGCGACGAGCTCACCTCGATCTACAAGGGGCTGGGCAGCTCGATCGGCTACCGCAAGGAGTTCCGCGAGGTCACCCCGGCGTTCGTCGGGGCCAGCCTCGGCCTCGGCCTCGCCGCGGCGGCGTTCGCGCTGGCGTTCGGCCGCCGGCTCCCGTGAGCGCGCCCGCCGAGGTTCCTTCCGGGCCGGCGAGGAGGTTCCCGCCGCGGCGACGGCCGGGTCCCCACCGGATCGGCGAGGCCGGTCCGGTGGGCCGGCGGTCCGGGAGATCGCCGGCCCGGGGCGCCGGGGTGGACCGCGGCCTGGCCGAGATCAACGCCGACCCGGCGCTGCGTCGCTCGTACGCGGCGGCGCGCCGGCTCAACGCCGAGCACGGGCGGACGTACTACCTGGCCACGCTGCTGCTGCCGGCGTGGAAACGGCCGTACGTACACGCGCTCTATGGGTTCGCCCGCTATGCCGACGACATCGTCGACAGCCTCGACTCCCAGCTGCCCGCCGCCGAGCGGGCGCGCTGGCTCGCCGACTGGGGCGGGCGCCTGGTGGACGCGCTGCGCCGCGGCACCGACGACACCGGCGGCACGGGCGGCACGGGCGGCTATGACGCGCTGGAGCGGCCGCTGTACCAGGCCGATGTGTCGGTATTGCCGGCGGTCATCCACACGATCCGCCGCTGGAATCTGCAGGTCAGCCACTTCGAGGCGTTTCTGGCGTCGATGGCCATGGACCTCACCGTCACCGGTTATGACACGTTCGACGACCTGATGACCTACGTCTACGGCTCGGGCTCCGTGATCGGCCTGCAGATGCTGCCGATCCTGGAACCCAGCTCGCCGGCGGCCGCTCCGTACGCCGGCGATCTCGGCACCGCGTTCCAGCTGATCAACTTCATCCGGGACGTCGGCGAGGACCTGCGCCGCGGCCGGGTCTATCTGCCGCGCGAGTCGATGGAGCTGTTCGGCGTCACCCGGGAACGGCTGGCGAGCGGCGTGGTCGACGGCGCCGTGCGCCGGCTGCTGCGGCACGAGATCGGGCGGGCACGCGAGCTGCTGCACGCGGCCACGCCCGGCATCCGGCTGCTGCATCCCACCTCGCGGGACTGCGTGTGGACCGCGGCCCGGCTCTACGGCGGAATCCTCGGCGAGGTGGAGCGGGCCGACTACCAGGTCCTGCACCGCCGGGTGGCGGTCGGCACGCCGCGGCGGATCGCGGTCGCCGGCGGCGCCCTGCTGCGCAGCCAGGCCCGCCGCCTGGCCCCGACGCCGCGCTGACGCGCCACCGGCCCCGCGGCTGACGCGCCGGCCAGCCGCCGACGCGGGAACGAGGTCGAGGACCTGGCTGGTAGCGTGGCCGTAGATCGATCAGACGTACATCGATCCGACGCACATCGATCAAGGGCAAGTTGATCAAGCGTAGGTTGATCAGGCGTACATCGGCCATACGTATTCGGTACTCGGCGTACCAGGTTCTCGCGATCGGCCCGCCGGTGGCTGGCTCGGCCAGACCTGTGACGCCGACCAGAATCCAATCAGGAACGACGGGACTCCATGCTCGACAAGCGCTTCATCCGGGAGAACCCGGACGTGGTGAAGCAGGCGGTGCGCGTCAAGGGGCTCGACCTCGACGTCGACGAGCTGCTCCAGCTCGACCAGGACAACCGCAAGCTGCAGTTCGAGGTCGACCAGGCCCAGTCCCGCCGCAAGTCCTTCTCCAAGGAGTTCGCGAAGGCGGACGAGGCGCGCCGCGCGGAGCTACGCGCCGAGCACGCCGACTTCGACACGCGGCTCAAGGAGCTGCGCGAGCAGCTGGCCGCCACCAGCGCCCGCCTGGGTGAGCTGATGCTCCTCACGCCCACCGTCCCGTGGGAGGGCGCACCGGTCGGGCCGGACGAGTCGGCGAACACGGTGGTGCGTGCCTGGGGCGCCCCGCCCTCGTTCGACTTCGCCCCGCTCGACCACGTGGACCTGGCCGAGAAGCGCGGCTGGGCCGAGTTCGCCCGGGCCCGCCGGGTCGCCGGCGAGCGCGCCTACGTGCTGTGCGGCGATCTGGTGCTGCTGGAGCGGGCGCTGCACTCCTACGCGCTCGAGCTGCTGCGCGAACGCGACTTCCAGCTGATGGCGGTGCCCGCGCTGGTCAAGGAGGCGCCGCTGGTGGGCACCGGCATGCTGCCGAAGGGCCGGGCCGAGATCTACGAGATCCCGGCGGACGACGCCTACCTCGCCGGCACCGCCGAAGTGTCGCTGGTGGGCCTGCATTCGGGCGAGATCCTCGACGCCGCGAAGCTGCCGGTCCGCTACGCGGGCATCTCGCCCTGCTTCCGCCGGGAGATCGGCAGCGCCAGCCGGGACGTGCGCGGCCTGCTGCGCGTCCACCAGTTCGAGAAGGTCGAGCAGTTCGTGGTGTGCGCCGACGACCAGGCGGAGTCGGACCGCTGGCACGCCGAGCTCCTGGACACCGCGGAGACGATCCTGCAGGCGCTGGGCCTGGCCTACGAGGTCGTCGAATGCTCCACCGGCGACATGGGCGTCGGCAAGTACCGGATGAACGACATCAACACCTGGTTCCCGTCGCTGGGCCTGTACCGGGAGACGCACAGCTGCTCGTCGATGCGCGACTGGCAGGCCCGGCGAGCCAACGTGCGCTACCGGACCGCCGACGGCGAGGTCCGGTTCGCCTACACGCTGAACAACACCGCGGTCGCCACGCCCCGGCTGCTCGCCGCCCTGCTGGAGAACTGTCAGCTTGCCGACGCCCGCGTCCGGGTTCCCGAGGTGCTGCGCCCCTATCTCGGTGGCCGCGACACCCTGTAGCCGGGCCGCGGCGCCCCGGGGCGTCTGGGAACGGCCTGCTCCGCCGCGCGGAGCCACCCGCGCGCGGCGCCGGTCGCGCGACCGTCGAGTCACCCGCCCAGGGGCGGCGCGCGGGGGCCGATCGCGCACCCTTTGACCGGCAGTTGGCGAGCGCCGTATACCTTCGGACGGTCTGACGGCTCCAAGGTTCCGCTAAGGCCACTTCAAGGCAACGCATAGCCGCGCTCCACAGGCTGTGGCGGCGGACCCATGGGACGCGGGCACGCAGGTGGCAGGTGTGCGGAGGGCAGGGAGGCCCGGTCGGTGAGCAACTCGAAGACGCGGCGTCGGCGCGAGCTGGAGATCGCCAGGGCGCAACGGCAGGCCGAGCGCCGCCGGGCCGCCCAGCGCCGTCGGCGGCGGATCACCGCCCTCGTCTCGGTGCTGGTCGTGCTCGCGCTCGGCGGCACGATCACCGGCATCGTGCTGGCCACCAGCGGCGACGACACGAGCACGGTGTCCGCGGAGCCCACCGCGAGCGCGAGCCCGGCCGGCGTGACCACCAAGGTCGGCGACTGCGTCTACACCAAGGACGACTCCGGCGCCGCGCCGGCCAGGGACGTCGCGATGCCGCCGTCGGCGCCGACGGTCAACACCAAGCCGGCGACGATGACGATCAACACCAGCCTCGGCACGATGGTCGCGACCCTCGACGCGGCGAAGGCGCCGTGCACGGTGCACGCCTTCCTGCAGCTGGCCCAGGCGAAGTACTTCGACGACACGCCCTGCCACCGGGAGACCGCCGGGGCGGAGGCCGGCAT
>NZ_JADWYU010000387.1 GCF_016786325.1 Frankia nepalensis
ACCGGGTCCTACGTCTTCGACATCAGTCGAACCTCCTCAACGAGTACCACTGTTCTCATGCGACCTCGTGTCGCACGGCGATGTTGAGCCAGGAGCCGTGCCGTGGGGTGTGGTGGATCTCGAGTCGTTGGGCGAGCGCGAACGCCTTGGCGGGTTCGAAGGCCTCGTACAGCGAGCCGAGGGAGTGGGTGCCCGAGGTTGTCCAGGACGAGGACCACCTTCTCGGCCTCGGGGTAGTCGCTGGTCAGGAGCCGGTCGATCTCCTGGGCCCAGTCTCTGCGGGTCCGCTGGGGCCGGGCGGTGACCCGGCGGCGGCCGGCGAGGGGCTCGACCCAGACGAAGATCGAGCAGGTCCCGCCGCGGACGTACTCGGAGTCCACCGTGAGGTCGTGGCCGGGCGCGGCCGGCAGCGGGTCGCGGGCGTGGGCCAGGAGCTGGTAGGGCTTCTCGTCCATGCACACCACCGGCACACGGGCGTCGTGGGGGCGGGCGTAGACCGCGAGGACGTCTTCCATCCGGGCGACGAACTCGCCGTTGGCTCGGGGCGGGATGGTCCAGTACTTCCTCAGGTGAGGACGAAGCGCCGTTTTTTTAGGACCCGTCCGATCGTCGAGTGGTCCATGTCCGGGAGGTCGGCGACCAGCGCGACCTGCCGTTCCAGCAGCCGCAGCGACCAACGGCCGTGACCGGGCGGCGGGGTCGAGCACGCCAGCGCGATCAGCCGCGCCTCGACCTCGCCAGTGATCTTCGGCTCGATCGGCGGTGTCAGCCGCCGCCTGCGCTGGATCGTCGCCGCGATGTCACCACCACGCTCGGCATAGGCCCTGGCGACGTTGGTGACCGTGTCGGGATCCACCCCGACCCGCTCGGCGATCTCCCGACGGCCAGCCGGCACGCCCTGGCTCTCATCGAGCTCCAGCAGGATCCGCGACCGGCGGACCTCCTGCGCCGGATGCGCCCCGGTCCGCACCACCCTCGTCAACCACGCACGCTCATCGGCACTGAGCACCACCGACGCCAACCCCGACACGACACATCCTCACGACAACAGGAACGAAGGCCACCGCTACGATCTACCACATCCGCCGAATATTAGAAGCGACGGTCTACTAGTGTCGCTTCAGCGAAGATTGCCCGGATTCGGGGCGGCGGGCCGGATCGCCCCGTACGGGGCTGACATCCCGGCCTGAAGAGCTCGGGAATCGGATCGGTGCATCCAGGCTCAGGCTTTCACTGGGGTGCTCTCGGCACGATCGGGGAAGACTCGGCGTGGAGTAGCGAGTGCCGTGATGATGAGGTTGTCAGATGAGGGCCCAGCGAACGACGCCTAGTCGGGACCCGCCGGAGGTCTTGCGGGTCGAGTTGCTGCATGAGTCGGAGCGGACCCGGGTGACTCGGCTGGTGTCAGCTACTGGGAGTGTGATCCGGAAGGAGCCATTGGGGCCCGGGGCGCGGCAGCGGTTGCGCCATGAGGTGGAGATCCTCGAGCGGTTGTCCGGGGTTGAGGGGGTTGTGCACCTGGCGGCTGGACAGTTGCGGTGTCCGGGGTCGATTCTGCTGAACGATGTTGGCGGCACGGTTCTGTCCGAACGGGCCTCTCCCCTGGACCCGGCCAAACTGCTCGATCTGGCCGCATTGCTCGCGCGCACGGTGGCGGGGGTGCATCGCCTGGAGGTGGTGCATCGGAACATCAACCCGGCGAACATCGTGATGAGCGGCGACCGGGATTCGCCATGCCTGATCGACTTTGCGCTGGCTACCACCGTTGCCGCAGTCCAGACCGGGTTCGTCCATCCCAGGGAGATTGTCGGGTCGGTGCCATATCTGGCGCCGGAGCAGACCGGCCGGACCGGTCGCCCGGTCGATGCGCGGGCGGACCTGTACACGGTCGGCACGACGCTGTACGAGCTGGCTACCGGCATGCCGCCGTTCGGTACCGCGGACCCGCTGCGGATCATTCACGGTCATCTGGCGCGGGTGCCGGTACCGCCGGTGGCTGTGAATGCGGCGGTTCCGGCCGCGCTGTCGGCGATCATCATGCACCTGCTGGAAAAGGAGCCGGAGGATCGTTACCAGAGCGCCGACGGCCTGATACATGATCTTGCTCTGGTACGCCAGGGCACCGTAGTGGTGCGTCCCGGCGAGTGCGATGTTCCGACGTGGTCACTGGTGCCGTCCCGGCTGTCCGGGCGCGAGGATGAGATCGGGGAGCTGGGAGCGGCGTTCACTGAGGCGATGGCGGGCCGCCGCACCGGCCTCCTCCTTAGCGGCGCGCCGGGGGTGGGCAAGACGTCCCTGGCCCATGAGCTGCGGCCGATCGTGGCCGGCGCCGACGGCTGGTTCGTGGCGGGCAAGTTCGACCAGTATCGCCGCGACCAGGAGCATGACGGGGTCTGGCAGGCGTTCCAGGCGCTGGGCCGGCTGTTGCTCGCCGAGCCTGAGGACCAGCTGGCCGAGGTGCGGGACCGGATGCTGCGGGCGTTGGGGTCAAGCACCGTCCTGGCCGCGACCGTGCCGGAGCTGGCGACGCTGCTGAAGGTCTCCCCGGAGCTGGGCGAGCCGATGACCGCGCAGGTGCGGGCCCAGCGCGGCGCGGTCGAGATCCTGCGCGCCGTCGCCTCCCGGAAACGGCCAGTGGTGTTCTTCGTCGACGACCTGCAGTGGGCCGGGCGGACACCGCTGGGCATCGTCGACCTGGTACTTGGCGGCGAGCAACAGGTCGAGGGGCTGCTGCTGGTCGGCGCCTACCGGGAAGGCGAGGTGGATGCCGCCCATCCGCTGGCACCGATGCTCGCCCGCTGGCGTCGCCAGTCAGTTGGGCCGCGCCAGATTCGGTTGGGCAATCTGGCCCCGGCCAGCCAGGCGGCCCTGGTGGCCGACCTGCTACGCCTGGCCCCGCGGCCCGCCGCCAGGCTGGCCCAGATGATCGCGCCCTCCGCCGGGGGCAATCCCTACGACACGGTGCAGCTACTCAACGCGCTGCGCCACGAGGGCCTGCTCACGTTCGGTGAGGCCGGTTGGCGATGGGATGAGGCCGCGCTGCGTCGCCGGCTGGCCTGCGTGGACGTGACCGGGCTGCTGGCCGCCCGCGTCGCCGCATTGCCCCGGACAAGCAGGCAGCTGCTGGCGATCATGGCCTGTCTGGCCGGCCGGGTCGAGCTACCTGTCCTGCAGGTCGCGACCGGGCTTGAGGCGGGCGAGGTCGAACGGCGGCTCGCCCCCGCGTTCGCCGACGGGCTGCTGGTACTGGAGTCCGATGGCCCGCAGAGCGCGCGGTTTCACCATGACCGGGCGCAGGAGTCCATCCTCGGCAGCCTCAGCCCCCAGGCGAGGCGAGCCACGCAGTTGCGGCTGGCCCGGCGTCTCGCCGACCGACCCGAGCTCTTCGCGATGGCGGCCGAGCAGTACCTGTCCGTCGCCGACGCCGTGCACGCCGCGCCGGAGCGGCAACTGATGGTCAGGCTCTTCCAGCAAGCCGCCGACCAGGCGCGGGTGCTGAGCAACTACCCGCTGGTGGAGAGATTCCTGACCGCGGCGGCCACGCTCATCGGCCCCACCGACACCAACCAGCTGATCACGGTCCGCACCGGCCGGCACGCCGCCCTCTACAGCCTCGGCCGGCTGGAGGAGGCGGACGAGGAGTACCAGACGATCAGCCGGCTGTGCACCCACCCAGCACAACGCACGCCCGCCACCGTGGTCCAGGTCAGCAGCCTCACCAACCGGGTCCGGGGCGGCGAGGCGATCCGGCTCGGCCTCGACCAGCTGCGACAGCTCGGTCTCGCTGTCCCGGACCGGGACCATCTAGACGCCGAAATCGACCGCCGGCTGGACACGCTTTACCGGTGGATCGACCAGACCAGCGAGTCCGACGACCTGCGCCGACCGAGAATCACCGACCGTTCGCAACTCGGCGCCATAAGACTCGTCGACCGGCTGCTGACCCCGGCGTACTTCTTCGACCGGCCAGTCCAGGAGTGGCTGGCCGTGCAGGCGCTGCAGATGTGGAAACGACTTGGCCCCGATCGCACCCTTGTCCTCCCGGCCAGCACCATCATGCATGTGATCACCGCCCGCCGGCAGGACTACCGCACCGCGCACCGCATCATGCGACGGATCCTCGCCGTCGCCCAGACGCGCGGCTATGAACCCGACCTGTGGCAGGCGCAGTTCCTCTATGTAGTCGGTGCCGGCCACTGGTTCGCCTCCTTGGAGGACAACCTGCCCGTGGCGCGCCGCGCGCTGGAGGGCCTGCTCCAGGCTGGTGAGCTGCAGAACGCCTGCTGGAGCCACGGCGTGCTGCTTTTCTACCTGTTGGACTGCGCCCCATCGCTCAAGGACTTCGACGCCGAGGCCGACGCGGCGCTGGCGTTCGCCGCCCGCACCGGCAACAGTCTCGCCGAAGAAACCTTCCGGACCTGCCGCCGGCTGACGAGAATGCTGCGCGGCGACATCGTCGCATCGGTCGCCGACGAGGCTGCCCAGCTGAACATGCTGGCCGCCAATCCCTACGCCACCGCTCATCTGCACCTCACCCGGGCGCTCGCCGCAGCCATCCTCGATCATCCCGCGGAGCTGGAGCGGCACACGGCGGCCGCGATGCCGTTGTTCTCAGCCCGCACGGAGCTATACACGGTGGCGACGGCGCGCCTGCTACGAGCCCTGTCGCTGGCAGGGCAAGCCCGTTCGACAGAGCCCGGCCGGTACGAGGCGATGGTGGCCGAGTTGGACGAGTGGGTCGCGTGGCTGGCGGCACGCGCAACCGACGCGCCGGTCAACTTCCTGCACCTGCTGCGCTTGGTGGAGGCGGAGCGGGCCTGGGCCGTCGGCGACTTCCACGAGGCGGTGTACACCTTCGACGTCGCGCAGCGCGAAGCCTCCACCCGCGCACGTCCCTGGCACCGGGCGCTCATCGCGGAACGCGCCGCCCGGTTCTTTCTGGCACACGGCATGCAGCACACCGGCCGCACGCTGCTCGCCGAAGCCCGCCACCACTACGCGGACTGGGGCGCCACCGCCAAGGTCAGCCAGCTCGATTGGGCCTACCCGATACTACGAGCCGAACCCGCCCGCGCTCAGCCAGCCACGCAACCACCGGTCGAAGCCGCCGTCTCCCAACCCACCGTCACAACCGGCACCATCGACCTGCTCGGCATCGTCGCCGCCTCCCAGGCCCTCAGCTCCAAGACCAGCACCAACGGCCTGCGGGCCGAAGTTGTCGGAATCCTCTCGGCGATGACCGGCGCCACCAGCGTCCACCTGCTGCTGCGCAACCACGAGGGGGAGGACGGCTGGACCGTACCCGTGGGCGACAGCAGCAACATCTCGCTCGACGAAGCCGGTCGGCGGCGCCTGCTACCCCCCTCGGCCATCCGGTACGCCGAACGCACCCACGAGCCCCTCGTCATCGCCGACGCCACTCGCGACGACCGGTTCCACCGCGACCCCTATCTCACCGACCTCGACCGCTGCTCCCTGCTCGCCATCCCCATCATGATCCGCGGCGAACTACGCGCCATGCTGCTGCTCGAAAACCGGATGATCCGCAGCGCGTTCACCACCGAACGCCTCGAAGGAATCATGCTCATCGCAGGACAACTCGCCGTCTCCCTCGAGAACGCCATGGTCTACACCTCATTGGAACGCGAGGTCGCCGAACGCACCCGGCAACTCGCCGCCGCCAACCAACGCCTCGAGCACCTCTCCATCACCGACCCGCTGACCGGACTCGCCAACCGGCGGCGCCTCGACGAGATCCTCGACGCCGAATGGCACCGAGCCAGACACCAGGCAACACCCCTCGCACTCGCCATGATCGACATCGACCACTTCAAGTCCTACAACGACCGCCACGGACACACCGCCGGCGACCTCTGCCTCCAACGCGTCGCCACCTGCCTGACCGACAACACCCGCGATACCGACCTCACCGCTCGCTACGGCGGCGAGGAATTCGTCACCGTGATGCCAGGCGCAGACCTCGACACCGCCAGACGGACCGCCGAACGACTCCGCACCGCCATCGAGGAACTGGCCCAACCACACCCGATACCCCCCGACCAGATCGTCACGATCAGCATCGGAGTAACATCGACCACCCCAGCCCCCGACGACGACGTGAAGACACTCGTCGACCTCGCCGACGCCGCGCTGTACCAAGCCAAGAACAGCGGACGCAACCGAGTGGAGGTGGCAAGCCCACGCCCAACCTCCTGATCGTGGCGTCATCGCGTGGCCATCAGCGATTCGGCCCCCGAAGCCAGTTAGGGCGGCGGAAGCATCGCTCGTCAGATTGTGCTCGGCGAACGTCATCGTCGCGCAGCCCGACTCGCCGCAGCGGAACTGGCGGACCAGCAATGCGACAACGACCCGCTGCCCACCGAACGCGGCGTCGACGTGCTCAACACCCGTCCTCGCTCTCGGCATGCGCCACGGGGGTCACGTTCTATTTCCCTTTAGTGATCAGGGTCGGCGTCAGCCGGCCACGTGGCGCTGCCCCGGCCAGCACGAATCCGCCGGCAAGACCAAAGGCGGCAAGACCCGCAAAGGCTCCAAATGGCTGCGGCTCTACCTCCACGACGCCGCCCGTGCCGCCGGCAGAACCAAGGGCACCTACCTGTCCGCCCAGTACAGCCGCCGCAAGGCCCGCCGCAGCCCGGCCAAGGCCCGCGTCGCCGTCGAGCACTCGATCCTCGTCGCCCTCTTCCACATGCTTGACCGTGACGAGTCCTGCTAGGACCTCGGCGCCGACTACTTCCGACGCCGCGACCCCCGCCACGCCCAGCGACTCATCACACAGCTCGGCGCCCTGGGTTACCACGTCACCGCCACTCCACCCGGGCCGCGACAACCACGCGACCAGGCAGCCTGACCCGGGTGCACACCGCTGAACGGTCACGTTGTTTTCCCTCTAGAGGCTTGCGCCGACGGCAGGCCCCGCGGCGGCTGGCGGACAGCCTGGGCAGTGCCCGGCCGATGGTGATGTTGTGCGGGCACCACGGCCGACCGGCACGGACTGCAACGCCGGCTGACCCTCTGCCCGTCGGATCGGAGCGTGGTGCCGGCGATCGGGACAGACCGTAGCAGCCGGACTGTCGCGGTCCGAGTTCTGCCAGTTACGATGGGCTCGTTGGGGGAAGCGATGACTGGATTCCGTGGCGTCGGAGCGGTGGGGCCAGGCATCCGGCGCCCGTTCGGTGCCGGCCATGCACCGCCTCTGTTCCTTGGTGCCGTGGTGGCCTCCGCGCTGCTCATCGGGCTGGATGTCGCATTCGCGGTGCTATTGGACTACCGTGCCGGCCAGATCGCCACCGTCCTCGTCTGCCTCGCCGCCGACATCGCCGCTGCGGCGGCCTGCCTGTGGACCGCTCGTCACGCCGGCCCTGGTGACCGGCGATGGCGGGTGCTGATTGGTGTGATGGCGGGCGGTATGACGGCCGGAGGCCTTCTGGCTGCGGTGATATTGCTGACGGGTCGGCCGTTGGCTGGTGAGACATCGTCGACCCTGGCCCTTCTTGTCTTCTATGCGCTGGCTCTGGCGGGGCTCCTGTGCCTGCCGACCGACCCGCTCGCCGACGAGAGCGCGAGACGGCGGTACATCCCGGGACGCTGGCACGCGATCACCGTGCTGGACTGTGTCCTGATCGTCGGTTCCGTCGTCCTGCTGGAGTGGATCACGGTGCTGGGCCCGGTCGTGCGATCGAGTGCACACGACCTCGCGCTGTTCCTGCTTGCCTTGGTGCACAACGTTGCGATGATGATCCTGGCGACGGCAGTCCTGCTGATCGCGAGCTTCCGCCGGCCGCGTTCCGCCATGACGCTCGCCCTGCTAGCCGTGGGTCTGCTGACCCTGGGGCTCACGCAGAACACCCTCGTCTACCGTGTCGCCCACGGCGCCTACGAGCTCCCGTTATGGAGTCTGGTCCTGTTCGCCGCGGCCCTACTTCTGATATTCCTCGCCGCGTTGGCGCCGGTCCCCATCCAGGCGCAGCCGGACGACCTGGCGCCGCCTCGTCCGCGGATGATGTGGGCGCACGCCGTCCTGCCGTACGTCGTGTTCGGCCTGGCGGGTCTGTTGGTCCTCTGCTCGCTGGTGACCGGCGCTCGCGTCGATCGGTTCGAGATATATGGCACGGTGAGCCTGCTGGTGCTGGTCCTGTTCCGGCAGATGATCACCTTGGCTGAGAACACCCGACTGCTCGCCGAGATCCGCGAACGCGAGCACAAGTTGCACTATCAGGCGTTCCACGACCCGCTGACAGGCCTGGCGAACCGGGCGCTGTTCACCCGACGGCTGCAGCGCGCAGTCACGTCTGCCGCCAACCCCACCGGCAGGTGCGACACGCCCGCCGACCAGACGGTCGCGATGGCCGTCCTGTTCCTCGATCTTGATCACTTCAAACAGGTGAACGACGCGTTCGGGCACGCCGCGGGCGACGAACTCCTCAAGATCACCGCACGGCGGCTACGCGCCGAAACTCGTGCCGCCGACACCGTGGCCCGCCTCGGCGGCGATGAGTTCGCCGTCATCCTTGACGGCGCCGCCCCCGACGACCCGCGCCGCATCGCCGAGCGGCTCACCACCGCGATACAGGCGTCCTGCCAGCTGGCCGGTCACCAGTACGACCCGTGTGCAAGCCTCGGACTGGTCACCCTCGACGCCACCAGCCGACCAACCAGCCCCGACATCCTGCTCCACCAAGCCGACCTGGCAATGTACGCCGCCAAACGACAACCGGCCGACCGGCTCGTGGTCTACCACCCCGGCCTGCTCACTCGCTTCGGTCGGGACCGAGCACGTGGTTCGCCAGTCCTGCGGACCAGCACTCCAGAAAGCTGATCAGCCAGGTACGGCGGGCCTGGTCTCGCCGCCTCGACCATGCGCGACGAGCCCCTGTGACAGGCAGCCTTCCGCTGGTCGCAGTGACCCGCTGCCGCGCCCGTCGCGTCATAGGCCGACGCGGCCGCACCGAGTGGCTACGACAGTTCGTGCCGCAGCGAGGACCGGCGAATCCGATGGCCTCGCGTCGTAGGTACTGGAGCACCCTCGGCCTGACCGGCTGCCCGGTTGGTCGCCGGTATGCATGTGGACCTGGTATCGCCGACAGACGGCGTCCGCCAGTACTCGCCGTGCACCACCACTGAGATGACCACCGCCACCGGGTCGCCGTGCTGCGCGCAGGTCGGCCGCCGCGGATCGGCGTACATCTACGCCAGGCCACCGCCGACAGGCAAGATCGTTACCGTCGGTCCGTGCTTCTCAATCCGCTTGTCAAGCCGCGAGAGCACTGAGGGGCGGCCGATCCCCGTGGCCGCGCCCGTCGCGGAGCGTCATCCACAGGACGTTGACCGCGGCGCGCGAGGACGAGGACGGCCTGGCTGTGTCGTTGGCCCTCGGAGCGTCTGCGGTCGTAGTAGGACTTGGCCGATGGTGGCCAGGAACTCAGTGCCAGGCAGGTAGCCAATGCCGTCATGCTCGCGATGACCGCCCCCAACGGCTGCGGCCCAGGCGCCGTCCTCGGTCGACCCGCCCCGGTGCCGCGCGACGCCCTCCCGCCGCGCCCGCCACACACTGCTGTACAGACGCGCAAAACTCTGCTATACAGGTGCGCAACGTCCTACTGTACATGCGGGAAATACCTGCTACCCGTCTGTGGCGCGAGTCGAGTAGCCGGTCGCCCTTACGCGTTCACCTGCCGACCATCGCGGCTCGGCGTCGGCGTACAGAGAGAAAAATGGGTGCCAGCGCGGTACGGGAAACATGTCAGAGGGGAAGGCCATGATAACGATCGACGCTGGCGGCACGAGCGGAAGAGATCAGGCGGAAAGGTAGTTCCCTATGACGTTGGGGTACGGAGCCTGGTAGCGGCTGCCAAGGACCTCGGTTTCACTCCCGTCGGGTTGACCCGCTCGCGGAGTTCGTGGCTGTGGACAAGTTCGAGCGGATCGGGACCTGGCTCGAGGTACTCCTCTCGGAACGTCTTCAAGGCCGACCCATGCTGGATCGACAAGCCCGGCAGAGACACCATCCGTCAGGGACTTGCTGGCGGAAGACTTCAAGGTTGCAGAACTTGCCGTCCTCGTTCAAGGCAAAGTCGGCAAGCGAGCGGACCGCGTTGAGCGTGCCGCCCTCGCGCTGATGCCGATCCTAGACCTCGTAGTACACGGGACCTGGCAACTCTCGTAGCCTCAAACCCCGAGCCGATAGCCCACTTGGCCTCAAACCCACGGTACTCCTACAGTTCGATACGTCTTCACCGACAACCACAGCACCCCGGTGCCGTCGAGGAAAGCTTTTAGACGATCCTCTCGGCTCGTGCACACGTCGTCGCCTGACTGGGCGATCGTTTGAATGGGTACGCGGCATGTCCGTTGCGCCCGATCCATTGTCGGCACTTGAGCCAGCAGCACCTTCGGCCGAATCGTGACGGGCAGCCTTAGCGTCCGTGCTGAATCTTGAAATTGTTTTTCTCAACGAAACCGTCGGTCAATCTTCGCGAACGGTTCGGCGATCTTTCGCAATTTCTAACATCCGATGACAGGCGGAAACATGTTGCACATTCGGAAACAGGCTGCCCAGCGGGCCTCTGCCCCATCGCTACGGTCCGCTACAGCGCCGCAGCCACGCACCCGCCCGGCCGGGTTACAGCTCATTGGCGTCGCCGTCCTGGCGGCGAGTCTTGCCTTCGTCTCGGCCTGTGGCGGCTCCGACGACCAGGGCGGCTCCACCCCCGCGGCCAACGGCTCCGCGAGTTCCGAGGACTTGCTCGGCCCGATCGCCAAGGCCACCGGCGCCCCGGTCAAGATTGGTGTGATCACGGACGGGGCCAGCCCGATCGCTGACCATCGAAACGACAACCGGGTGGCCGAAGCCACTGTCAAGTGGCTCAACGAGCACAAGTCCGGCCTCGGCGGCCACCCCATCGAGTTGACGATCTGCGAGACCCTGGGTGACCCGTCCAAGGCCACCGACTGCGGCAACGAACTGGTCGATGAGGGCGTCGTCGCCGCCCTCATCGGCACGTCCGCTGTCATCGAGAGCGCCTGGAAGCCATTGAACGAGGCGCACATTCCCGTCATGCTCTACGGCTCGGATCATCCCGAGCTGCTCGCCAGCCCGACGACCTTCTCACTGGGCAACCCGACCTGGTCCGTCATCGACATGCCGATTCAGGTCGCCAAGGACAAGGGCAACAAGAAGGTCACCGCGATCGTCATCGACGTCCCCGCCGCGCTGCACTCCGCCCAGGAGGTCGCGCCACCCCTGTTCCAGAAGGCCGGCATCGGCTACGAGCTCCTCCGGATCGCACCCGGCACAGCCGACATGACGCCCCAGATGCAGCAGATCGTCGGCAACGGCTCCGACCAGGTCTCCATCATCGGCAACGACTCGTTCTGCATCAGCGCGATCAACGGCCTCAGAGCCGTCGGGTTCACCGGCACCATCAGCGCCATCTCCCAGTGCATCACCGACGCCACCCGCAAGGCGGTCCCCGGCAGCACCCTCGAGGGCATGGTCGTCAGCGCCACCGCACCGCTCGGCCCAGACAGCCCGTCGATGCGCCTCTACACCCAGGTCGCCGAGACCTACGGCAAGGACATCGACCTCAGCTTCCAGGACGGCATGATCATGTTCATGATCACCGCCGGTTTCCAGAAGGCCGTGGAGAACATCTCGGGTGACATCACCCCGGCGACCATCGCATCGACCATCAAGGCGATGGAAGAGACGGACCTACCCGGCGGCGGCGGGATCAAATACCGCTGCAACGGCGAGGCCATCCCGGCGGCGCCGGCCGTCTGCGTCCTTGGCGGCCTAGCAACGACCCTGGACAGCAAGGGCCAGCCGGCCGCGTACAAGGTCCTCGGCAACACGCCGATCGCGGGCTGACGGGCTGCGGGATGGATCTGGTTCGCTGCTAGGCACGTATCCCGAGGATCTGCGCCTGACTCGGGCGAGGTCGCTGGGTGAAGGTGGTTGATACTGGCCTCGCCGGGGATGGGTCGAGGTTGCACCGCCCGTCCGTTCCCGGCGAGGTCGTGGTCAGTATGCGCCCGCCCAGGGTGTTCGCCAACCACTCCACCCGCGACGTGGAGAAGCTGCGGGATGATCTGCGGGGTCGGTGGCGGGCCGTGGTGGTGCCGCTGTCGCTGCACGGGCCGGCTGCGGCCGAGATAGCGGCGTTGTTGGAGTGCTATCCGGCCACGGTGCGGCGCTGGATGGGCCGGCTCGACACCGCGGGGCCGACTGACCCGGCCGACCAGCCCCGCCCGGGGCGGCCCCAGGTGGGTCGACACTGGCTGTGTACGCGGATCGCGGCCCTGCTGGGAGGCCGCTCCTCGCGGACAATGATCTGTATCCCCGGCGGCCAGCCGGACAGGTCCATCAACCCAGTCGACTCCCCGCCCCAGGCGTTGGGCCGGGGCTGGCAGTCAGCGTCGTGGGCCGGGGTCCAGGCCTTTGCCGGGATCTTCGCGATCAGGTCGGCCGCGTCGTCGGGCAGGGCGAACCCGACCGGGTAGCCGGCCGGCGCCGGTGGAGCCGGTCGAGAAAGCCAAGTGTGCCGCCGCAGTTTCCCGCCGCGGTGTCCACGTACATGCACCAGCACCGGCCGGCCGTGGCACAGCCGCAGGGCGAGTACCGCCAGGTACCTGGCGGTCAGCTGCTTCGCCAACGAGTAGGCGACCCCGCCCGTCGCGTCCGTCGCATCCGCCATCCCCTTGATCATTCCAGCGGTCGAGCCGGTGACGATGATCGAGGAGCTCTCGCTCCGCAGCGGATTGCCTCGGCGGACCGCCCGCCGCGCGGGGACCCAGTGGCTCCTCCCGCCGCGGCCGGGCGGCGAACCTGTCTTCCGGCTCCCCCGGCTCCCCCGGCTCCCCCGGCTCCGCGGCGGAGGTGTCGGCGAGGCCACGCCCATTCGGGCGCTACCAGCGGGTGGCGGGCTCGGTCTCCATGGTCAGCGGGCGCGCGTAGGAGAGGTCGCTGGTGTCCCAGGT